>NZ_JBBOYD010000001.1:3702500-4302500 GCF_038007965.1 Niallia sp. FSL W8-0635
TATTTCGTTCGCTAATATACGGTCAATTGTTGTTGGATTTGTTCCCATACAAAGCGCCTCATCAATTTCTGTATATTTCCAATCTACATGTAAATGATCGATTAGCTTCTCTTGCATACTTACTCTGTTTGCATGACTGTATACTAATATGGAAGAAGTATGTAAATTGGTAAAGCTACTCGCGATTTTACCGCTTAAATGCTGTACTTCTTCTACCTCGTTAAAGTCTGATAAGTAATGGCCATCCACTGCCACTGAGATATCTTGCAGCATATTTATAGATGGTGTTCCTTTAATAGAAAAACCAAATAATCTTGGTTTCTCGTATTTCAATGAATGAATGGTATCTTTTACTTTTAATATCATTTGCGTCATACTATTAATGGCAGTATCATAGCCTAAAGACCAATCTGATCCATCTATATTATTATAAATAGAAACTGGTACATATAAGGAATGCATCGTTTCGCTTTTTACAAATGATTTCTCCCACTGCTCTTTTGCCTCGGCATCTCCAATAAAAATAATTCTATCCATTGAAGAACAAATTTCTTCCCACTTTACATTGTCTGATAAAAAAGATGGTCTTAGTACAGAATCACTTAAGTAGGGAGAATCATTATTCACAATAATCTCAAGATAATCCGCTGTTTCCGTTTCTTTATTCACTTCAATCCCAAATAATTGATGACTTGGCACCAATTCATTACATAATTTATAGATAATTTGTTTTACTCCTGCAGGTAGTATCCCTGCAATCACGATGCCTACCTTCAAAAAGATGCCCCCTGTTTCTCCTTATTTTATAGGCTTTAGAGATAACAAACCTTCTATTATCCGTTGTCATTGTACATTACACGGATTGCTTTTATCATTCCAACTTTTCAACAAAGATATTTTTCTAATTCCCCAATAGCTTCTACTCTTCTTTCATGTCTACCGCCTAAAAATTCTGCTTGAAGCCATGCTTCTACTATTAATAATGCCAACCCTTCCCCTGTAACTCTTTCACCTAAACAAAGGATATTGCTATTATTATGTTCTCTAGTAGCCTTTGCGGAAAAAACATCTCCAACTACGGCCGCACGTATGCCATTTATTTTATTCGCTGCTATGCTCATACCGATACCAGTTCCACAACAAAGAATGCCTAATTCACTTTGACCTGCTATAATGGACTCTCCTACTTTTTTGGCATAGTCTGGAAAATCAACACTTTCTCGACTGTAACAACCGAAATCCTCCACCTCTATTCCTTGTTCCAATAAATATTTTTTCACTCCTTCTTTTAAGGAAAATCCACCATGATCACAGGCAATGGCTAATTTCATGTTCCTCATCCTTTCTATAAATAAAATCTGAAAGATACTTCCATTTTTGTTATCATTCCATTTTTTCTTTTCAACATGTTCATTTTATCACAATACCCACAATTAACTGTATACGTTTTCATCTTCAATATTGTTTAGTCTTTTGTATAATGTTGTGATTGAAAAATACAGAGTAAACAAATAAAAATACTCCACTTTAACTATAAAAGAGGAGTATTTTTATCTTCTAGCAATGTTTATGATTCAATTAATACTTTAATCTCGTCACCAGCCATTACTTTTTCAAAACCATTACGCCATTCGTCAAGAGATACTATTTTTGTAATCATTTTATCAGTATCAATTTTTCCATCCTCAAGTAATTGCAATGCAATATCCCAAGAACTTGGTTTTTGAGAGCGACAGCCAATATAATTAATTTCTCTTTGAATAATAGATTCTTGGTCAATTTCATTCATTTTCTTCGCAAATAGTCCTACTTGTACGAATGTTCCTTTTTTCTTTGTAAGTGCAAGACCCTGGTTTACAGCAGGAACAGCACCAGAGCAATCAAATACTTTATTCGCACCATAACCATCAGTATACTTATTTACTACTTCACTTAAATCTTCTTGTAATAGGTCAACAACTACATCAATGCCTATGTCTTTCGCTAGATCTAATCTCTTTCTATCTTTTGTAATTCCAGCTAAAATGACGAATGCACCTTGAGATTTTACTACTTGACTTAGTAACAATCCAATTGGACCAGGACCAAATACTAATACTACATCCTTTTCATCAATGGTCGTTTTTTCTAGTGCAGCATGAACACAACAAGCTAATGGCTCTGTTAAGGCTGCTGCTTCTAAACTAACATTCTCATTTAATACATGCACGCTTTCTTCCCTAGCAATCACATACTCTGCCATACTACCATTTACTTGTGTGCCTAGTCCTGTTCGATTTGGACAAAGGTTATAGTCTTTTTCTTGGCAATAGATACATTCTCCACAAGTTGTAAAGGTTGTTTCACTTGTTACTCTGTCTCCAACTTTTATATTGGATACGTCTTTGCCTACCTCTACCACTACACCAGAAAATTCATGCCCTAATACAACAGGTGTATTTTTGCTATTATACTGCCCTTTAAAGGTATGGATATCTGATCCACAAATACCTGTAAAGGCAACCTTTATTTTTACTTTATCATTATATGCAGAAGGCTCATCGATTTCGATTAGCTCCATTTCATCATAGCCAGATTTTAATTTTGTTATAGCTTTCATTGATTACATCCTCCTAAGTTTTTTTAATCAATTAATATGGATTAAAATACTCCTTGGAAAAGCTGAGAAACCTTTAATACTAGCCAGTTCAACAAGTTTCCTCCAGTGTCTAAATTGGATACTTGAGTAGCTCCACCTGGCATTTCAAATGATCCACCTTCAAGCATTTGAGTAAATACTGGTGCAAAATCTGTTGCCATATATAGAGAAAGCGCTATCATAATTGTACCCACAATAACAGAATGGATGATATTTCCTTTTCTAGAACCAACAATAAATGCTACTAAAAACGGAATTGTTGCAAGGTCACCAAAAGGAAGTACTTGGTTTCCTGGAAGAATAACTGCTAGGAACAATGTAATAGGAACTAAGATAAGTGCAGTTGACATAACAGCTGGATGCCCAACAGCTAATGCTGCATCTAAACCAATATATAATTCTCTACCAGCATAACGTTTTCTCAAGAAATCACGTGCAGCTTCAGAAATTGGTAGTAAACCTTCCATTAAAATCTTAACCATACGTGGTAATAAAAGCATAACTGCTCCCATTGAAATACCGACTTGGAATACATCTCCTACGTTGTATCCAGCTAGAATTCCGATGACAATCCCTAGGATAAAGCCCATCATCATAGGCTCTCCAAAAATCCCCATTCTCTTTTGAATAACGTCTGGATCTGCTTTAATCTTTTGTAAGCCAGGAATTTTTTCAATTAATAAACCAATTAAAATACCAAGCGGTGCGAATGCAGCTGTTGAAGCAGTTGGGAATGTAATACCTGGTAATCCATAAAACTTTTCAACCATTGGCTGTGTCTTATCTGCAATAATTAATACAATTACTTCATAAACAACCGCACAAAGGATTGCAAAAATCCAGCTATTTGTTAAAATATAACCAGTTGCACCAGCGGCAATAAAATGCCAGTAATTCCAAATGTCTACATTTAATGTTTTTGTTAATTTTAAGAAAATCATTAATAAGTTTACGCCCAAACAAATCGGTAAAAGGATTGCTGCAACTGGTGATGCCCAAGCACCTGCTGCTGCCGCTGGCCAACCAGCATCAATTACATGTAAATTTAAACCAAATCTTTCAACCATTGCTTGTGCAGCTGGCCCTAAGCTGCCTGTAAGTACGCCAATAACTAAGTTAATACCGACAAATCCAATTCCAATTGTTAAACCAGAACGAAATGCCTTTTTAAAGCCTGTTCGGAAAATAAGTCCAATAATAAGTATGGCAATAGGTAAGATAACGGTTGGTCCTAAACTAAGGACATATTGTACTCCATCTAAAAGTTGACTCATTTTGAATCTCCTCTCATTACATATTTTTTATATTTGTGTATCCTATACACCAGGGTAGGATAGTAGGCAGGTTCCCCCGCCTCTATTGTCTGACTGTGATTTTATTCTTGGATGATTTAAAATTACTTCTTGAAATGATTAATAATTTGCTGATCAATTTGCTCCATGCCGATTCCACTAATATATCCAGTTGCTACAATAGCAGGAATATCATATTGTTTTGGAAGGATAGTCGTTGATACGATTAAATCAGCATCCCCTTGTAGAGAAGAAACCTCTGCAATTTTACATTGAACCACTTCCGCATTAAGCTCGTTATCCTTCACCAAATTTTCTACACGGTTACATACTACTGTTGATGTTGCAATACCTGCTCCACAAGCTACAAGAATTTTACCTTTTTTCATTTTAATAATCTCCCTTCAATTTGTGTATTATCTATATAGAAGCAATTCATTTTTTGCTGTCTAACCATTTAATTATTTTTTTAAATAACTTAATATTTCCTTGTCTAATTCCTCAATCCCTATTCCACTAATATAAGCAGTTGCACTAAGTGCTGGAATGGAGTATTTTGTTGGCAATATGGTACTTGCGACGATTAAATCTGCATTAGACTGTAAACCTGCAACTTCTGCTATTTTGCATTGAACAAGCTCAACCTGTAAATTCTCTCTTTCAATCAATTCTTCTAAATGATCAAGAACCACAGTTGATGTTGCAATTCCTGCACCACATGCAACTAAGACCGTTTGCCTGTTCAATCACCTCACCACCTTTCATGAAATGTTAATGCTTTGAAATAATGCTGTTATATCTGATTTATCTTTCGCATGGATAAGCTTTTCTAAATGGTCCTCTACTTGAATAACTTGCATTAATTCTTGTAGAACCTCAATCTGACTATGAGGCTGATTCAATCCAAGCATCAACACAGCTTGCACCTCAGTTGTTTTTGTATTATCTTCCATTAAATGAAAGGATACTGGTTTTTCTAAAACAGAAACGGCGATAAATTGCTCCACTACATGCTCCGGATCTGTATGAGGAATTGCGATACTATAATTATTGACATTAAGTCCTGTTGGAAATATCGATTCCCTCTCCTTAATTTTCGGTAGGAAGGTTTCTTTGACAAAACCTTGCTCGAATGCCTTTTCATACATTTCATTAAAAAGCTGATCTTGATTTTCTACCTTTAATCCGACGTTAACTAGGCTTTCTTTAATAAACGAAGCAACTGCCATTTTAAATTCCTCCACTTTCACTTAACTTTAAGAATATTTTTTGATGATTTCATATAATTGATTTGCATCATTGCTATCATTTAGATTGCTGATATCTTCTCCATTTTTTGATAAACTCATAAGCTGTCTTAATGCGTAAAGATGTTTATGCTTATCTGTAGATGCTAGCACTACAATAAAATGTACTTTTAAGTCATCTTTAAATGGGATACCATCTTCTATTTTTAATAAGCTCATGCCTACTTTATTTACGCCAGCTTCCGGTCCAGCATGAGGAATTGCAATTACATTTCTTAGAACAATATGCTGTACCATCGCTGGATACTGTTTCATCATTTCTTCTACATACTGTTCTGTTATACTTCCACTTTTCAATAGCTGATTCGCTGCTATTTGTATTCCTTGCTGCCAATCTGCTACACTTTTTACTACTGTAATCATTTCTGGTGTCAAAAGGGACGCTAGCGATAAATCCGTTTTTGTCATAGGCTCCTGAGACTCATCTGTCGTAACAATGGAAAAATGTTCTTGTAATGCATTTCGCAAGGATTCTTTATCCTTTATAGAAGCATATTTCTCAATTTTCCCCATTATTTGCTCAATGTTTATGACATTTGAATTTAAATCAAAAATTTCTCTTAATACCCTTTGTCGAAGCTGAACTTTTTCAAAATCTGTTAATATACGATTTATGACAAATTGTTTTGTATTCGTTTGCAATGGTACGGGTGAAAAAATAATATCAACTGGATAATTTAATTGTTGAAATTCCCGAATTGATAAAGCTTGATGAAAATAAAATTCAGGAAATAATTCACGTAACGTACTTTCCATTAGACGTGAGATTGATACACCATTAGGACAAACAACTACTGCTTTCTTCTTCTTCTGAATGGTTTCCCCTGAGCTAATTAAATGTCCTCCAATGAAGATAGTAATGAACATTAATTCATTTTCAGGTATAGAACATCCTATATATTCTTCTACTGGCGTGATGGAATCCTTTACAATAAAATGTATCGTTTCGAATTCCGCACTTACCTTTTCCATCATCGTGTAATTCGTCGTTAGATTATACTTCATTCTGTAATATGCAGGCTTCATATGAAGTACTAGTCTTTCCAGCAATACTGCTTTTTCCTTAAATGAAATACACGCCTTATATTCAAAAGTATGAAGAAATAGTTCTAACGCTTTCGTCAACTCTGGGATTTGATGATCGGATAAAAACTGTGCTGATAGTATTTTCGATGTCAGCAACTGTAAGGTCATAAACAGATGTTCTTCTTTCGGAATTCTCTCAATATCTTTAATTAATATCTCTGCGGCAATATACTCTTTCGTATCGGACAAGGAACGAGAATCAATATGGTAAAAATCTTGAATGACTCTCCCTTTTTGTATCCGCTTTAAAATTACCGCTAAAATATATGGCAAAAGATTTATCCGTTCATCAATGAACTGAAGATGTAGACTACTTTCAACTTCTTCTAGCCGTTTTTTGATAGTTGCTAGATTATCTTTAGATACATTAATAAACTTTTGAATATATACTTCGCCATTATAAATAGATAAGATATTTTCCAATACTTCCACTAATAATTTTCGAACATTCCATTCTTTCCCGTTTAATTCATATCCTTTCATTCTTGAATAATTAATCTCTAGTTCATAAGGTTCTATCATTTGCTGTACATTCTTCATATCCCGGAGGATTGTATTTTTACTAACCCCTAATGCACTAGTAAAATGAAGCAAGGAAAGTTCTTCTTCGCTACTAATAATATACAATAGAATAAATTGAGCTCTTTCTGTTTCAGATGGAATATAATGCTTATCTGCTTGTTCATCTGTCTTTTCAGCGAATAATTCCATAATGACAGGACTAATGATGAACTTTCCACCATTGGTTCTTTTAATAGCTGGATAATTATTTGATTCTAGCCAGTCATTAATTTTCTGAAAACTATAACTGACTTGCCTTCGGGATAGCTGAAATTTTTTCTCTAGCTTAATGTTAGAGGTATCAGGATTACTTAATACTTCCTTCAACAAAATATTACTTCTTTCATCAAGGTACATTATCTATCACCTCTTAACTTGATTTTATTGTAGCATGAATGAAAGTATAATTGTATTCGCTTTCATTTCCATAACTAGTTTGTGAATTGTGTCACAAGCAATTTATCTGCACAAAATTATTGCTAATATTCTTATTGTAAAGTGGAGAAATAGTTGTCAATGTTGAATAATTCTCATTTATTCAACAACTAAGCATATTCCTTATTTTGACTGTGTTTACATACTTTTACCACAAAAACTATCGATAAAATTGACAGCTACTTCTATGACATTTTTTTATTTAATTATTATTTCACAACAATTTCTAAAATTTCACTTATACAAAAAAGAAGCTAAAAACCATATTGCATGGTCATTAGCTTCTTTTTTTGCTATTTCGTATTTATTTCCTTATTTTGTTTTTGCAAGAGAAGATTTAACTTTAGCCACTACATTTTCTACTGTAAATCCATACTCTTGGAATAGTTTATCCGCAGGTGCAGATGCTCCAAAATGATCAATAGTGATATGTTCGCCTTTAGGTCCAATATATTCTCTCCACCCAAGAGAAGAACCTGCTTCAATACCAACGCGTGCTTGAACACTTTCTGGTAATACGCTCTCTTTATACTCAGGTGATTGTTTTTCAAAACGATCCCAGCTTGGCATACTTACAACATTCACAGAAATTCCTTCTTCTGCTAATGCTACTTGAGCTTTCATTGCAAGAGATACTTCTGAACCAGATGCTAAGATTAACGCTTGAGCTGCTTCTTTACCAGTTGAAACTGTATAAGCACCTTTTTTCACGCCTTCATACGCTTCTGTTTTTGTTAAATCTAATGTTGGCAAGTTTTGACGTGTCAATACTAGCGCTGTTGGTGTATCTGTGCTTTCTACAGCAAGTTGCCATGCAGCAGCTGTTTCTTTTGCATCTGCTGGACGAATAATGGATAGACCTGGCATTGCACGTAAGGAAGCAAGTTGTTCAACTGGCTCATGTGTTGGACCATCTTCTCCAACTGCGATACTGTCATGTGTGAATACATAAGTCACAGGTAATTTCATTAATGCTGCTAAGCGGATTGCTGGACGTAAATAATCAGAGAATACGAAGAATGTTGCTCCGAATACTTTCACTCCACCATGCAGTGCTAAGCCGTTTAACGCTGCACCCATTGCGAATTCACGTACACCAAACCAAATATTTCTGCCTGCATAACCGTCGATTGCAAAGTTTTTCTCAGTAGTCATTAATGTTTTATTTGAACCTGCAAGGTCTGCTGAACCACCAAAGAATGCAGGTACAGCACTAGCAATTGCTTGAATGGTTTTACCAGAAGAATCTCTTGTTGCCATTGCATCCCCAGCATTGAATTCAGGTAGTCTTTCTTGTAAATCAGCTGGTAGCTCTCCTTTGATCGCTGTCTCTAGTTGAGTTGCTAATTCTGGATGAGCTGCTTTATAGCTTTCATATAGTTCATTCCAAGCTTGTTCTTTGTCTGCACCCTCTTGCGCTAATGCTGCATAATGCTCGGAAACCTCTGTTGGAACATGGAATGCTTCTTCGTAAGACCAACCATACGTTTGTTTCGCTAATTGTGTTTCTGATGCTCCTAGTGGTGCACCATGTGATGCTGATTTTCCGCCTTTATTTGGTGAACCATATCCAATAACTGTTTTCACTTCGATTAATGTCGGTGCATCTGATTTTTTCGCTTGTGCAATAGCTGCTTGAATTTCTGACAAGTCATTGCCATCCTCTACGCGAATTACTTCCCAACCGTATGCTTCAAAACGTTTTTGAACACTTTCAGAGAAAGATAGATGTAAGTCTCCATCTAGAGAAATATCATTAGAATCATATAATACTACTAATCTGTTTAATTTTAAGTGACCTGCAAGTGATGCTGCTTCTGCCGATACACCTTCCATTAAATCGCCATCGCCACAAATGCTATACGTATAATGGTCAACCACTGGATAATTATCTTTGTTGTATGTGTCTGCCAAATGTCTTTCTGCCATTGCCATCCCAACTGCCATTGCAATTCCTTGTCCTAGTGGACCAGTAGTAGCTTCAACACCTGGTGTATGACCGAACTCTGGATGTCCTGGAGTTTTGCTTCCCCATTGACGGAAGTTCTTTAAGTCATCGATTGTTACGCCATAATTGAATAAGTGTAATAAGCTATAAAGAAGCATAGAACCATGTCCTGCTGATAAAACAAAGCGGTCACGGTTGAACCAATTTGGGTTAGCTGGATTATGATTCATTTCTTTTGCCCATAGTGTATATGCCATAGGAGCTGCGCCCATCGGCATTCCTGGATGACCAGAATTTGATTTTTCGATTGCATCAATTGATAAAGTACGAATCGTATTTACTGCTAATTGTTCAATATTTGTTTTTACTTGATTACTCATTTTCCTCATCCTTTTTTGTATATTTTAATGCTAAACACAAGCAGAATTCTATGCTAACTCATTTAGATAGCAATATCCTTATTTGGTTTAGCTTTATTTAAATTGAATTCCGTCTTTTTGAACGACAAGCTCACCTGTCAAACAATTACTTTTTATCCATCGCAATACTTCATCCGCCAGTTCATTTGCAAGGATTCGATCAATAGCTGTCGGATTTGTTCCCATACAAAGTGCTTCATTAATTTCTGTATATTTCCAATCTACATCAAGCTTGCTGATGACTGAATCTTGAATTACTGCTTTTAAAGCATCGCTGTATATTAAGACACTAGATGTTTTTGTATATGTATAGCTCTTCGTTATTGTCTCACATAATGCGGTAATTTCTTCTTCCTCATAATCAACTGCTAAATAGTTTCCATCCACAGCAAGAGAAATATCCTGCAGCATATTGGTCGACGGGTTCCCTTCTATGGAAAAGCCAAATAATCTCGGTTTGTCATATTTTAGAGATTGAATGGTATCTTGAACCTTTAACACATTCTGCGTAATACTATTAAGGGCTGAATCATACCCCAAAGTCCAATCATTTCCTCGAACATTATTGTAAATAGAAACTGGAACAAATAGTGTACGAATGGCTTCTTTTGTGGCAATAGAAGTTTGCCATAATTCTTTTGCCTCCGCATCACCAATTACTACGGTCATATCCATTGGAGCAAATGCTTGATCCCACTGATAATTTGACGATGCAGCGCTTACCTTTAAGATAGAATGGCTTAAATATGGTGCATCACTAACCTCTTTTAATTCTGTATAAGTGATTTCACTGGTCTCTCTGTCTATTTCGAGTCCAAATAATTGATGCGAAGGAGATACATTCTCATATAAACGATGAAGAATTTGTTTTACTCCCGAAGGCAAATAACCTAAGACAATCACTCCAACCTTCAACACCTTACCCCCTTACTATTTTTGAGCTGTAAGTAACTAATAGCAATAAAAATATACAGAAAAACGCACATGCTATTGGAAGAAAAAGTATTTTTTCATCTTTTCTTCTCTATGATATATTTTTCCAAAACCATTATACCATACAACTTCTCAAGAATAAACCATACCTATTTAGTATAACCTATTAATCGTACGTACAAGTTATAATATGTTTCATTTAATAATTTTGATGTTAATGGGTCCTACTATTAACAATAATATGATTCTAATTCTTTGATTCCATTGATTCTATTTGCATGTCTTCCACCTAGAAATTCTGCACTTAACCACGTATCAACAATTAAGCATGCTAATCCTTCACCAGTAACTCTTTCTCCTAAACAAAGGATATTACTATTATTATGTTCCCTTGTTGCCTTCGCAGAGAACACATCACCGACTACCGCTGCACGTATTCCAGTAATTTTATTGGCCGCAATACTCATGCCAATTCCTGTTCCACAACACAAAATACCTAATTGGTTCTCTCCATTAATAATAGATTGACCAACATTTTTTGCGTAATCTGGAAAATCAACACTTTCCCTACTATGACAACCAAAATCTACTACTTCTATATTAGAGTTTAGTAGATGTGCTTTTACTGCTTCTTTTAGTTGATAACCGCCATGATCACTAGCTATTGCTATTTTCATAAACTTATGCTCATCCTTCCTAGTTAAGATGCTTGTTTATCAGATGTATTCTAACATAAAAGCTAGTATTTGTATTCGGTTTCAGTTAAATTTTATAATTTTTTCACATTTCTAATTACTAGTTCATTCATTAATTCTGGAAAAAGGAAAGAGGAACAGAGCTCCTTCTCCATTCCTCTTTCCTTTTCCAAATGATAAACCCTCGATTAAAAATCAAAATTATCAGGATCTGGCCCAACACGTTGATCCAAGTTTAAAGCATTGATTTTATCCATTTCTTCTTTTGTTAGTTCAAAATCAAAAACATTTCCGTTTTCCATAATGCGATGTCCCTTTACAGATTTTGGAATAGTAACAATTCCATTTTGAAGATCCCAGCGAATGATGACTTGGGCAACTGATTTTTGATATTTCGATGCAATCTCCACTAACTCAGCTTGATCTAATAATTGACCTTGCATTAATGGAGACCATGCCTCCACTTGAATGCCTTTCTCCTGGCAATACGCTATTAATTCTTTTTGTGTAAGTCTTGGATGTAATTCAATTTGATTTATCATTGGCTGTATTTCAGCCTCTTTCATTAATTCCTCTAAATGATGAATTTGAAAATTACTCACACCAATTGTTTTTACTTTTCCTTCTTTATACAATGTTTCTAAAGCTTTCCATGCCTCTTTATACTTTCCTTCTTTTGGCCAATGAATAAGATATAAATCTAAATACTCTAGTCCTAATTTTTCTAGACTTATCTCATATGCCTTTATTGTTTCTTCATAGCCTAAATCTTCTGTCCATACTTTTGAAGTAATAAATAAATCTTCTCTAGCAATTCTTGTTTCTTTCATTCCTTTTTTTAAACCCTCACCAACACCAGCTTCATTCCCATAAATAGTAGCTGTGTCAATGCTACGATAACCATTTTTAATTGCAGAGCTTACAGCGTCTATCAACACTTGACCTTCTTCGACCTTAAATACACCTAGTCCTAACCAAGGCATTTTTACTCCATTTGATAAGTTAACAGTATCTTGTAAGTTTTTCATCGTGATAAAACTCCTTTTTCGAATGTATTTTTTTCTAAAATTAAACTAAAACCTGTAAGGAAGATAGCAGCCATAACCATTACTCCCCCAACCCAAGGAGTATGAATTAATCCAAGCGTATTAGTTACGACTCCTCCTAAATAGGAACCAATTGCTATTCCAGCATTAAATGCTGCAATATTAACCGCAGATGCAACATCTACTGCACTTGGGACATATCGTTCTGCTAGTATAACGACATATACCTGTAATCCCGGTACATTCATAAATGCCAATAATCCCATAAATAAAATGCTTATTAAGCCAATGACCTTAAATGGAAGTGTAAAGGATAGTACGAACAGAATAATTGCTTGAATAATAAACATATAAAATAAAGCTTGAAGCGGATTTTTATTGGATAGCCTACCGCCGACCATGTTACCAATAGCAATGGCAACACCATATAATAATAAAATTCCTGCGACTGTATTTTGATTAAAACCAGTCACTTCATGCAATAGTGGCGAAAGATAAGTGAATACTACAAAGGTACCTCCATATCCTAAAGCAGTAATTAAAAATAGCATTAAAAGACGTCCATTTGTGACTAAACGCAATTGATCCTTTAATGTCACTCGTCCACCCTTAGATAAATTACTTGGGACAAGCACACTATTTGCGATAAATGCGATAATACCAATAATAACTATTGTAATAAATGCTAATCTCCATCCAAAGTGTTGTCCGATAAAGGTTCCAAAGGGAACTCCTGTAACGGTTGCAACAGTTAATCCGGAGAACATAATAGAGATAGCACTTGCTCTTTTTTCTTTTGCTACTAAATCTGCTGCGATTGTTGAACCAATAGACATAAATATTCCGTGTGCAAAAGCAGATATGATTCGTGCAATAAGTAAAATCGTTATATTTGGTGCGATTGCAGCAATACTATTTCCTACAATAAACACAAACATAATCCACAATAATAGTGATTTCCGCGAAATATTTGATGTAATAGCTGTTAAGACTGGTGCTCCTATTGTGACACCTAATGCATAAATAGAAACAGTTAATCCTGCTGTTGTAATACCTACGTGAAAATCTTCTGCAATTAAGGGGAGTAAACCGACACTTATGAATTCCGTTGTCCCGATTGCAAAAGCACTAATAGCCAATGCTATTAAAGCGAGAGTATTCTTTTTTGACTTCACTTTCCTTTTCCTCCTATAAAATATATCGATAACCACTAGTGGTGTTCATTTTTCTAGTCTTGCATTTTAACCGGCAAGTGTTATTATGAATCATATAAGACAAATAGAAAAGTACGTACTTTTTTGTAATGTAGGAACCAAAAAGTGTTATAGGTACTAAAAAGTGCCTATAAAACAGCTGGAGGATTGAGGATGGAAAATAAAAAATACAATATATCTGTTGAAGCAACTTTAGAAGTAATCGGGGGCAAATGGAAATGTGTAATATTATGTCACTTAACACATGGCAAAAAAAGAACGAGTGAACTAAAACGATTAATGCCGAATATTACGCAAAAAATGCTAACACAACAATTAAGAGAATTAGAAGAAGACGGCGTAATTAACCGTATTATCTATCAACAAATTCCCCCAAAGGTAGAATATGAATTAAGTGATTACGGGAGAAGTCTTGAGCCTATATTAAATGCTCTTTGCGCTTGGGGAGACACACATATAACCAAAATTTATGGGGATAAAAGCTTAGTGTTAGAAGATAGTGTGTTAAATCAATAAACCTTTTAAAAAAATCTCCTGCTCCATAAATGTGCAGGAGATTTTTCCACCTTTTTAATGAACTAAATATCGTATTGCTGTTTGCAGCTGGATATCATTTTCATCTTTCAGTTTTTCTTGCCTTACTGATTCCTCCATCTTGGCTGCAGTTTTTTGATCAATAATACCTGTAACCTCTAATGCATTTTTTTCTTGAAATGCCCGAACGGCTACTTCTGTTTGCGGACTATAATAGCCATCCTGTCTATCAGTTGTAAACCCTAAACTTGTCAGAATTTCTTGTGCATATTGGACTTGATCATCGTTATCCTCTTGCTTTAATGAATCTGCAATTTGTAACGGATGAGTATGATACAAATTGGTTTGCTTTACTTCAATAGTAGGCTTTATTCCTTGTTTATGAATCCAATTTCCATCAGGTGTCAACCATTTGGAAACAGTTAATTTAATTTCACTTCCATCATCCATCATGATTGGCTGTTGGACTGTTCCTTTCCCGAATGAATTCTCGCCAATTAGTGGATATTCTGCTCCTTCTTTTAATGCAGCAGCTAAAATTTCTGATGCAGAGGCACTTCCATTATCAATTAACACAACTACTGGATATTCTTTTTTCTTCGATAAATCGGAATAAAACTGTTCACGATCACCATTTCGATTCTCTATTTGAACATAGGGCTTATTGTCTGGTAAAAATTGCTCTACTATCGCGTTAACGCTAGTAAGTAACCCTCCTGGATTACCACGTACATCTAAGATGAGGCCCGAGATTCCATTTTTCTCTAAACTACTCAACGCTTTATCAAACTCACTTGCTGTATCTTTAGAAAAAGACGTAATTTCTATATAACCTATCTTTTCTCCACCATCTTTTTTGATATCCGAATAGACAGTAATTTGAGGAACTTCGTCTCGAACAATCGTCACTTTTAACGGTTTATCCACCGTTTTTCGTTTAATCTCTAGTTCCACCTTTGTTCCCTTTTCCCCTCTAATCTTACCAATGACATCATTTAAATCCTTTCCTTCAACGCTTTCCCCATCCACGGAAATAATTTGATCTTGTGGTTTGATGCCTGCTTTCTCTGCTGGAGAACCTTTAATCGGCGAAACAATGATCATTTTATCTTCTTCTATACTTATTTCCGCTCCGATTCCTTCAAACGAAGAATCCAATGCCTGTTCAAATTGCTTTGCCGCCTCTTGATCCATATAGACAGAATATGGGTCCTCCAATGTAGCCAGCATCCCTCTAATTGCTCCATCTTCTAATTTCTGCTTGTCTACATTTTCCACATAGTTTTGAAGAATTAACTGGTAAGCTTTATCTAGTTTATAAAGAGAATTCGTCTCCATTGTATGATCAGTTGATTGCTCCTCCTGTCTTTTTTCTAAAACGGTTATTCCCATATATGTCATTCCTGACCCCGCTAGTAAGGAGCCTGCCATATAAACAGCCAGCCATTTTCGATTCATTTCAACCGTCCCTTCTTCCACATGCGATTGTATTAATAGGTACTTTTTCCATGTATATGAGGAATAGGGACAACTTATGATTGAATGAATCCACCTTTTATCTATTGGACACGAACCTAATACAGGTAACTACATAGAATATAAAGTATTTTATGGGGAGGGGAAAGAATGTTTTATCATATTAAAGAATTAGCTTACCAAGCAAAACCCGAAAGACCAGATCCAGTATTTGCTAAAAAAATACAGGAATTAATCGGTGGCCAATTCGGGGAAATGTCCGTAATGAATCAATACTTATTCCAAGCTTGGGGTACTAGAAAACATGATAAATATCGTGATTTATTATTAGATACTGGAACAGAGGAAATTGGGCATATTGAATTATTGGCAACAATGGTTGCAAGATTACTAGATGACGCACCAGTTACAGAACTTGAAACAGCAGCAGCTAGCAATCCTGCAATGGCTGCCATTATTGGTGGAATGAACCCACAGCATGCCATTGTCTCAGGACTTGGCGCAATGCCAAAAGATAGTATGGGAGTTCCTTGGAATGCAGGATATGTTGCTGCAAGCGGCAATTTACTAGCTGATATGCGTGCAAATTTAAATGCAGAATCACAAGGGCGACTTCAAGCAGTTCGCTTATATGAACAAACGGATGATAGAGGAATTAAGGATATGCTGTCATTTTTAATTGCCCGTGACACGATGCATCAAAACCAATGGCTTGCTGCTATTTATGAACTGGAACAACAAGAAGGTGTAGTTGTACCAAGTACGTTCCCTAAGCATTTAGAAAAAACAGATGTATCCTATCTATTCCTTAATCATTCGATGGGAGATGAAAGCAGCAAAGGAAGATGGGCATCTGGGCCGAGCATGGACGGCATGGGAACTTTCCAATATGTAAAAGATGTTCCACCATTTGGTCCAGCTCCAAGATTGAAACCAGCTCCTCCTGCCGTGCATGCTACCCCCCCTAATGTTCAATAAGTGCTTATGAAAAAAAACGATGCTTTCGCACCGTTTTTTTTCATTCTACCCCTCTTACCTGCAATACTCGCATTGCATTTAAAACAGCAAGTAGAGTAACACCAACATCGGAGAAAACAGCTTCCCACATAGTCGCAATCCCAAAGGCTCCTAGCAGTAAAAAGAGTACTTTTATGCCTAAGGCGAAAATAATATTCTGCCACACAATTCGTCTTGTGCGCTTTGCAATAGATAGAGCCGTTGCTATCTTAGAAGGTTCATCTGTCATAATTACAATATCAGCTGCCTCAATTGCTGCATCTGCACCTAATCCGCCCATGGCCATTCCAACATCCGCTCTTGCTAAAACAGGCGTATCATTAATCCCATCTCCAACAAAGAGAATTTTTTCTTTTGCCTGTTTTTGTTCATCAAGCTTCTCGATTTCCTCTACTTTATGCTGGGGCAATAGTTCTGCATGCACTTCATCTATTTGCAGGAGAGAACCAATCTTATCGCCAACCTTTTTAGCATCACCTGTTAACATTACTGTTTTCTTAATACCTTGTTCTTTTAAAAGCTGAATCGCTTTCTGTGCATCCTCTTTTATTTGATCAGAAATAACGATAGAACCGATAAACTCTTGATTAACCGCTACATAAATAACGGTGCCATTCTCTTCGTTTTGTACGTATTCTATCTGTTCTTTTACCATCAGTTTTTGATTCCCTGCCAACACATTTCTACCATCAAGCTTTACACGAATTCCATGACCAGTTATTTCCTGATACTCCATAATACGTTCTTCTACTATTTTCCCAGGAAATGCCTTTCTAATGGAGTCCGCAATAGGATGATTAGAATGTGCTTCTGCATAAGCAGCATATCCAAGAACTTCCTCTTCTGAAAATCCAGGAACAGCATGGATAGAATCCACTTCAAATACTCCTTTTGTCAACGTGCCTGTTTTATCAAAAACAACATATTTAACAGCATTTAAGGCTTCTAAATAATTGCTTCCTTTTACTAATATCCCTTTTTTTGAGGCTGCTCCTATCCCACCAAAGAAGCCTAAAGGAATGGAAACAACAAGGGCACATGGACAAGAAATAACAAGGAATACAAGGGCACGATATAGCCAATCGGAGAATGTTGCACCACTAATTATTAATGGTGGCAAGATAGCTAATAAAGCAGCTGTAATTACTACTACTGGTGTATAGTATCTTGCAAATTTAGTAATAAAATTTTCAGTAGGAGCTTTTTTGCTACTTGCATTTTGGACAAGCTCTAATATCTTTGTTACCGTTGAATCTCCAAAATCCTTTGTTACTTCTATCGTTAATACACCATGATTATTAATAAATCCACTGAGTACTTCATTGCCAATTTCGATGTCACGAGGAATGGATTCTCCTGTTAATGCGGATGTATCAACAGAGGAGCTTCCTTCTATTACCCGCCCATCCAGAGGGATTTTTTCTCCAGGTTTGACAAAAATAATATCCCCTATTTCCACTTGCTCAGGACTTATTTTTTTATATTGGCCTCCATCCTTTACATTTGCATAGTCAGGGCGAATATCCATTAAACTTGTGATCGACTTTCTCGAACGATTCACTGCTATTCCTTGAAACAGCTCCCCGATTTGATAGAAGAGCATAACCGCTACTCCTTCAGGATATTCTTGAATCGCAAATGCTCCCAGTGTAGCGATTGCCATAAGAAAATGCTCATCAAATACTTGCCCGCGTAAAATATTTTTTATGGCTCTATATAGAATATCTCCCCCTACAATTAAATAAGCCAAAAAGAAAAGAACAAATTCCATAATCCCAGTCAAAGGAGCTATAAGTCCAACAGCTGCTACAATCGTTCCAACTGCTAATCTACCAATTAGTTTCTTTGTATTTTCCGCTCCATGGTCATGAGTATGACTATGTGTTTCATCATCGTGTTCGTGGTGATGTCCATGTGCATGATGATGGGGAGTGGAGTTTTTCATTCTTTTCCCCTTTTCCACCATTTTCACATGTGGTTCCAGTCTTGTTATGGTTTTTTCTGCTTTTGCTAAAATATTATCTCGTTCGTTTTCATTTAACTGTAGACTTAACGTTTGTGTTGCAAAATTAACATTACATTCACGAACGCCACTAATGGAGGCAATTCCATTTTCAATTTTCATTGCGCAATTAGCACAATCCAAGCCTTCTAATGTAAATTCTTTTTTAAGTAACTTTTTCTCTTCCTCCATCTAATCCCTACTTTCTTATTATTCATCTATTAATCAATGGGTTTACACTCTCATATTCAATATATGAACAAATACTCATATATACATATTATATGAACAGGATGATAAAAGTGTCAATCCATAATCTGTTTTTTCACTAAAAAAAACAGTTATCAAAGGATAACGGGTTCCGTTTTGGGAGAGAAAAATGCTAATAACAATGTAAATAACATACTTATTAGTATTGGATTTAACAACTAATTATCAATATAAATGGCAAGCAAAAACGCTCAGAATTCTATTCTGAGCGTTTTTTGACGTGTAATTTACTATCTTTATTCAATTAATGTTACCCGTTACTTTAATATTAAAGATTACTTGTCATAGGCTTTATACCAATGATATGGTTGTATTTCCTTTAATGTTTTATAATCCAGTTTACCATCTGGGTTAGTAATAGCCGCTTTTACATTTTCTCCCCAGTAAAAAAGTCTTTCTTGACATACGCCACAAGGAGTTAAAACTGTAAATTCAGCGTTTTCATCTTCTCTTACAACACAAATAGTATGTGTGACCTTTGAATTAAGTTTATGTGCTTCAAGAATTGCACCTGTTTCAATACATAATTCAGTTGAAGCATTGATAACGTCTGGCGATACGCTCGTTAAGATTTGACCATCCTCTGTACACATCGCTGCGGCACCACCCCAACCAGAAGGGTATCTTTTTTTTATCAAATCTATTGCTACTTGATAAAGTTTTTGTTCAATGTTCATTTTCTTATTCTCCTTAATTTTTGATACTTAAACACAATTAAGTTTTTTGCACTAAATGCTTCTTAAGTTAAAGAACTATCCTTCACAAACACTATAATAATTTTAACATAAATTTTCCATTTACCTTCAAAAAAATAGGTTCGCTAATTTATAGCGAACTATCTCAAATAAATTATATCTTTTAAATCAAATTTTTTATCAGTAATGCCTAATCTTTGTGCAGGGGTCCGCTTTTCGCCATCAAGGTCTTTAGTAGCTTCACAAAAGTTAAAAAAGGTACGCAGTATGGTCAAAGCATACTGTGCATACTTTGGATTGAAATTTGCGTAGATATAGCTTTTTCCATCACCTCTTGCCGTCACAAGCGGTCTTTCTAAAATGGACAATCTTCTGCGAATTTGTTGCATAAAATTATTAGTCGCATAGTCACTAACATTTAAAACGATGTTTGCGATTTCCTCTGGTTCCAAAGAAGATAAATCCGTTTTACAATCAACATAAAAGAACCCTTTATCTCTTGTCGGTATCGGATGTTCGATAGGGGTCTCTGCCCACTTGTGATAGACTTGAGAACCAATCATCACTTCTTCGTGGAACTGTTTATGGTTAAACTCATCAATTAGATACAAATACGCCAGTTGCCAAATAGAACGTGTATCGTGCATCATTGCATTGCCCCACTGCAACAAGTCCGCTCTTCCTTCTTTAAACTCTTGATTACATTGTTTCAATGATTTTTCTCTATCAACCATACAAATAAAGTGATGTGCTTCAGTCAAGCGTATTTCTTTTGTAAACACACGAGAAAAAGCGGTCATCAACGAATTATCTTTATCGGTAACAAAACGCCATTCTGAAGCCCTTATCATTTGTTTAATTAACCATAGGTGGGCAAAAGTTGTATAGGTGGAATTGACGTGCAACCCATCAATATAATTTTCCCTTCGTTCAAACTCTTGCAACGCTTGTTTATACTCCCATTCTGTTTGTGTATCATTATTTGATGGTGGCTGTGGATAAAAGGATTGTTTCCTAAATCTTCCGTGTTTTCGGCTAAACTCATTTAAGTGGTCTTCTTTTAATAAAACAGTGTCAAGTTTGATGTCATTAATATCAATATTCCAATCATAAGCAACATCCGAACGAAATACATATTTCGAATGAACATCTGCGGTCACAACAATTTGTGTTGGAAATTGTGAATCTTCGACATCATCAAATCCTTTACCGCCTTGACCTTTCTTTCGGACATTATTAAGATTGTAAGTCATTTTATCCGTATTCAGCCACATCACAGGGAATTCCATTCTTTCGAATGCTGATTTTTCGTGTCGTTCTAAAAACTCCAAACAGCGACGATAAACCCACTCTAATTTGTGATAGTAGGTACTGACACCGATGTCCAACTTTTCGCAGGTCCTGGTCACTGGTGTCTTGTTCAATAAATCCAAAACAAAGGATGGAAGGATGTCATTTCGCTTTTGATGATAAGTAGTTGATTGCTTTCTTGAAGGCATTAGACTTGTTTTCTTTTTACAGGTTTTACATTGCCACACTTGGGCGTTTGTTTTGCTCTTTCCTTGTTTATAGAATAAATGACTTTCTTCGAATGGCGTGGTTCCTTCCTGAATACATCCTTCTTTGTGAAACTGATAATTTGGTTCCACATCCTTGATGGATTCAACTTGTACTAAGCGTTTAATTTCTTCTGCGACAGACCAGTTAGATACAGGGGAGGTGGTACATCCCCAAGTCATCCCCTTAATAGTCCCGATTGGGTCATCATTACAAATGATAGCCTGATTTTCACCTTTACCTCTTCCGCTAAGTCGATAACGACTCGGATTTCCCTTTATGCTTGTGAATTTCTCTTGAGAAAGACCGTGCCATTTACAATATGGATTGCCGCAAAAGTTATACTGGATTTTGTGTTCCGTTCCATTCAATAAAAATAATACTGGACGATACAAAAGTTCATTGTACCTTTTAGAAAATTTGCTTGGGTCTAATAAATCATATTGTTTTACTCGGTCAGCCACTTCTGAGGTGGTAACTGGTGTTTGAACTTTTACTATTTCTTCATCCTTTTCAGCTAATCGTTTCAGTCGAGCCAACCGTTAAACCTCCAATTCTTCTAACCCAAGTTGTTTAAGCAATCGCTTATTATTTCGCTTTTTCATTACCCAATCAACAAAGTCTTTGTCAGTGAGAATGTTCTTTAAAAACTCATCCACAACCTCGCTTTCGGTATATTCGCTATACTCCGTAAACGCAGTAACAATACTCCTTGTTTGTTCTGAAATAACCCAATTAACCCTCTCTGAGTTAAGGTTTTTGGGCTTTATATAATTGAATTTCTGCATTGAATTATCTCATTTCCTTTCAAATAAATATCCAACAGTTTCGTATATGATTTAGCAATCACTTTAGCATAACAATTTTCAATTGGACAACAACCATTGTCCAATTGAAAATTAATGTGTTAATAGTATAGTTATTTCCAATATTGATTTGCTCTAAACGTTGATATAACAATAAAAAAGGCAGACCTAATCGCTATGCGAATTGGTCTGCCAATTGATACTCTAACTATAATGTTTCTCTCCCTTATCGGAACCCGTTAATCAAAGGATAACTGTTTCTTTTTAATGCGCTGTTAATACTATTTTTTACCTCTTAATGATGTCTTGCATGATCAATCATTTGTTTTAATACGCTCATTACATGTTCGTCATCACAAGAATAAATCATTGTTGTTCCTTCTCGCTTATACTTGACTAAACGCAAATTTTTTAAAAATCGAAGTTGATGAGAAACAGTCGATTGAAGCATGTTCAGACTTTCGGCAATTTCATTCACGGAATGCTGTTTTCTGGACAATAAATGAAGGATTTTTATCCTTGTTGGGTCAGAAAGTGCTTTAAACGTTTGAGAAACAATAAATAGTGTCTCTTCATCCAATTCATGCTTGTTTGTATCAAGTGGATCCATTGATTCCTTTTTATCATTCAATTCGCTCATCTATATTCTTACCCCTTTATTATTACAAGCCTTTCCAACTATTATAGCATACAAATTATCGCTTTCTGTAGCAACTCGATTCCCCTTAAAATCTCCATTATTCTCACTTAAAGAAATAATGGCGCCCATTTTCATAAAATGAACGCCACCAACACGGGTTTAGGAGAAAAAGGGAATTGATAATGAAAGATTTTAAATATCATTTCACGTTTAGTTCTCCTTTTTTCGGATAAACTATTACTATCATAATCTATTAGAAAGGAACAATACCAATTGGATTAATAGCATTTGATTTTGCTTGATTCCAAGGTCCTTTATGCAATTCGAAATGCAAATGCTGCCCAGTAGAATCACCAGTGTTACCCATTGTTCCGATACGCTGTCCTTTTGAAACAACATCACCAGCGTTTACAAGACGGCTACCATCTCTCATATGAGCATAAACTGTTGTATATTGCTGTCCGTCAATGTAATGACTAATAAAAATAACTTGTCCATAACTACTTGAAAGATAAGATCTAATGACAACACCATCTGCAGCGGCATAAATTGGCACAGCTCCAGTTGCTGCAATATCAACACCTGCATGGAAAGTACCCCAACGTTGTCCAAGACCTGAAGATACATAGCCTGCTCCTGCTGGGCGAGTGAAATTGCCTGATGATACAGAAGTAGATGGCTTAGAAACACTTTGGGAAGTATTTCCGCTTGATGAGCTAGTTGAAGTTGCTGTTTTCGAACTAGATGATTTAGAGCTTGAAGCTTTTTGTGCTGCAGCTCTTTCAGCAGCAGCCTTTGCTTCCTCTGCTTTTCGTTGTTTTTCTGCTTCCGCCGCTTGTCTTGCTAACTCGGCTTGTCTTTCATTTTCTAATTGTATTGCTTTTTCCATCGCTACCTTTTGATCCTTAAGTAGCTGTTCTTCCTCTTCTAAAGAAAGCATTTCTGCATGTACATTTTTTTCTTCTTTCTTCAGTTGTGCCATTAGTTTATCTTTTTCTTTTTTCTCTGAATTCAACTGAGAATTTAACGATTCTAAATCAGCAAGCATCGTTTCAAGAGAGCTTAATTTTGACTTTAGCTCTGCTTGAGATTGTTCCAATAATTTTTTATCCGCTTCTTGCTCTTTAATTATCGTTTGATCCGCTTCGACGATTGTTGCCACAGCACCAACTCTATCAATAAAATCACTGAAGCTTTGTGACCCCATTAAAACATCCAGGTAATTAACCATACCACCTGTTTGCTGATAAGATCTTGCTCTCTCCTTCAATAATTCATTTCGCTTTTCTATTCTTGCAGTTACTTCTTTAATTTGCTTTTCTAATTTTTTTACTTCTGTTTTCGTAGTGGAAATTTGTTCTTTTTTCTCTGTAATTTTTACCTGTGTACTAGAAATAGAAGTATTTATTCTTTGAAGCTCTGTTTCTACTGATTCTTGTTCTGAATGAATATCACTCAATTTATTACTAGAATCATTTAGTTTTGATTTTACGTCGCTTTGTTTATTCTCAATATCACTTTTTTCCTTATTCAACTCACTAAGAGATGTTTCGGCATATGCAGTTGATGTAGTAGAGGCTGTATAAGCTACGATACTGCTTATACTTAATGCAGATATAAGTGTTATTTTTGCTACTTTCTTTTTCATCTAGTAGAAGCTCCTTCCCCGTATACCAATAAGCAAACTTGGTAAATTTGTTGCTTTCTCTCTGTTTTTTTCAAATAGAATAGCTTGAAGCACTATAGTTCCCGTTCTCCAAGCTATTGACCATAAGACTAATTTTTTTATCGACGACTAACTTACACTTTTAAAAACTTGCGAATACTCATTACAGAACCCCAAATTCCAATTACTGCTCCCATTAGAAGAAGTAATCCACCAACTTGGTATACAAATGGAGTGAAATCTAAAATTTTAATATAGCTTCCTGCTAGCTTCGCAACTAAAAATTGATGCGCATAATAATAAACTGCACTAACCGCAGCTATCGGTATAATGGATCCAACTATGCCAAGCCACATACCTTCTAAGAAAAACGGCCAGCGGATAAACCAATTCGTTGCACCTACTAAACGCATGATTTCAATTTCTTTTCTTCTTGCAACAATTGTAATTTTAATGGTATTGGAAATAAGGAACATCGCTGTAAATAGTAATCCAATAATTAGCACAATCCCAACATTTCTACTCATATCAATTGCACTAAACAGTTTTTCAACTGTCCCTTGTCCATACCTAACCTTTGCAGCATGTTCAAATTTCTCGATCTTTTTAACTACTTCCAGTGTATCTTGTGGATCCTTCGTCTTTACAACAAAGACATCATTTAACGGATTATCCTGTTCAAAGAGTTTAAAGGCATCTCCATCTTCCCCAAGACTACTTATTAGGTTATCTAATTCTTCTCCTTTAGGAGAAAAATTCACAGTTCCCACTTCTGGTAAAGCCTTAATCTCTTCTTCTAGTGCTTTCTGTTCTTCATCAGTTGCCGCTACATCAATATGCACTCTAATTTCAACATTTTCTTCAATGGAAGTCGCTACATGATTTAAATTCATCATAATAACGAAAAATACACCAACAAGGATTAATGTGATGGTTACTGCACTGACAGAGGCAAATGTCATCCAACCGTTACGAAGAAGGCTTTTAAAACTTTCTTTTGTATGTCTAGCTACTGTTCTAGCCTTCATATCCGTATTCACCTCTCGTTTCATCACGCACAATTCTTCCGCCCTCAATGGCAATAACACGATGCTTAATCGTATTTACAATTTCACGATTATGTGTTGCCATTACAATTGTAGTACCTCTATTATTAATCGTTTCAAAGATATTCATGATTTCCCATGACGTCTCAGGGTCTAAATTCCCTGTTGGTTCATCCGCAATCACTAGTTTAGGGGAATTGACAATCGAACGTGCAAGCGAAACACGCTGTTGCTCTCCACCAGATAATTCGGTTGGAAGCATCTTTGCTTTATGCTTTAGTCCAACTAATTCTAATGTCTCCAGCACTTTCTTCTTTATATATTTAGGGTTTTCTTCAATAACCTCTAATGCAAAGGCAACATTTTCAAATACAGTTAACGTAGGAAGAAGCTTGAAATCCTGAAAGACAACTCCCATATTTCTTCTTAACAATGGAACCTTTTTATCTTTTAATTTTTCTAAATTAATACCGTTAATTCGAATACTTCCTTGTGTAGGTTTTTCCTCACGATACATCATTTTAATAAATGTTGATTTACCTGCACCACTTGGTCCTACCACATAAACAAATTCACCTTGATTAATCCTAACATTTATCCCATTAGCGGCTATTACACCGTTAGCGTACTTCTTCATTACATTCTTCATTTCTATCATCTATTATCACACCTGAATTATTTTTTGTATGGATTATGGAAAAGCGAAGAAATTACATTTGAGTTTTAAAACATAAACGAATCACAGAAGAGTATTATGGAAGTGATTTGGTTCATGAATTTATCCTCTGGCAATAAGTTTATTTTTCCCTAACCTATTCTTTCTATTTTTCCATATGATTCAAAAACCAAAATTCGACAACTTTCAACCGACTAAAAGTGACAATCTGAACTATTCTCAGGCTGTCCCCTTACTTACTTAAGCTATTATATCATCATAATACGGCAAATTAATGTAAAAAATTATTACATTTTCTTTTCAAACATAACATAAAGTACTATTGATTTCATCATATGCCAACAATTCCTATTATTATAGTACTACAAATCGACCTAATTCCCCTTATTTTTCGTAATTTTTTTCGATAAATAGTATTATATGCCTAAAAAACAAAAATATTATTGGAATTATTTACATAAAAGCAAACCGTTTTTAGCCTGACACAAAAAATTCACAAATTTACAAGCTTCTCTATAGAGAAAATTCGACAAAATCCTTCTAAAAGATTTCATATTAAAAAAGAGAATATCGACATTTAGTATGAATCCATTTTAAAAAATAGATGACTCAACACTAAAAAGATACTCTCTAAAAAAATCCTGTTTATTTAAAACCTCGTCCTAACACCTCTGAAGCATCCGTTACCACAACAAATGCCGCTTCATCGATAGACTTTACTAATTGCTTTAATTTCATAAATTGTGATTGATCTACGACACACATCAGAATCGGTCTTTCTGAATCTGTATAACCACCATGCGCAGTTAACTTCGTTACACCACGATCAATTTTATTTAAAATTCCTTCTCGTACTTCATCTTGTTTATCTGTAATAATTAAAGTCATCTTCGAGCTACCAAATCCTATTTGCACAAGATCAATGGTTTTGCTAGTCACAAATAATGCAATCAAGGCATATAAACCTTGTTCAATACTAAATACGATAGAAGCAGTAATAACGATAACCCCATCAATTAATGCCACACATTTCCCTAACGAAATTCCCGTGTATTTGTTAATGATTTGTGCAGCTAAATCCGTTCCTCCTGTTGATGCTTTCCCTCTAAATACAATACCAATTCCTAAACCAATACCAATTCCGCCATAAAGAGCGGCTAATAATGGTTCATTTGTCCATGGCTCCAATCCTCTTGATAGGTAAACAACAAATGGCAAAAACACAGTGCCTACAAGCGTTTTTGCTCCAAAGTTTTTCCCTAATAATAGGACTCCTAATATAAATAATGGAATATTAAATGCCCATTGGACATATGCTGGCTCCCACTGAAACATCGCCTTTGTAATCGTGCTTATTCCACTAACTCCGCCAGATGCAATATTATTAGGTAATAAAAACAAATTAAAGGATAAAGCGACAATTGCCGACCCTATTAGCACGTATATATACTCGCGCATTTTCATTCTTCGACACCCCTATTTTCTTGTCAATTTCTGTCACATTTTTTTGGCGTTCTTTATTCGACAATCTTTTTTATTATATAGAAATCGCAAAGAGTATTATCAAAAAAATGACATCATTTTCATATTCAGCAATTTTTTTATAGAAAAAATACAGTCTAAATAGAGGGATTGTTTCTCATTCCCTCTATTTATTAATATTCCATAATCGTTCCATAAAAAAATGAAGTGATTCTTCTCAAGCAGTGAGTATATCACCTAATATTTGAAGTGTAAATAGTGACAAATTAGCGTGGTAAAGTGATGAAAAGCAATTTTTGACCTCGCAAAAATTGCGAGGTCTTTTTAAGCTTATAAAATGAAAATCCAAAAGAGGATAGCAAGTCCGAATCGATAATAGGCAAAGGGAGCTAGCTTAATTTTATTAATTAACTGTAAGAAAAACCTAATAGCTATTAATGCAACGATAAAAGCCGTGAAAAAGCCAGTCAAGAAAAGAGGAAGATCTTCTAGAGATAAATAGTTCCAGCTTTCCAATAAGTCCTTTCCTGTCGCAGCGGCCATAATGGGAATCGCCATAATAAAAGTAAACTCAGATGCTGTTTTGTGATTCATGCCAGCAAGCAATCCCCCAGATAAAGTGGCACCAGAACGGGAAAATCCTGGAACTAACGCAAAGCATTGAAACATTCCTACTGCCAAAGCTTGTCTATAAGTAACCTGATCTAACGTTTCTGCTGTTGTTTTTTTTGGCTTCCATTTCTCGGCCGCAAGCATCAATAGTCCACCAATGATAAGCGTAATCACAACTGTACCTGAACGAAAAAGAACTTCCTTTATAAAATCATAAAATAGAACGCCACCTATTCCAAATGGAATAATTCCAATGGCAATATGAAAAATGCTTAATGTTCCTACATCTTCATCCTTTTGCCATTTCTTTATCCCAATAATACTTAAGATTCTTCTCCAAAACACAAAAACAACCGCAAGAATACTGCCTAATTGAATAATAATTTCAAAGGTTTTTGCTTTTTCACCGGTAAATTCAAGTAAATGCGCTACTAAAATAAGATGACCCGTTGAGGAAACTGGAGCAAACTCCGTTAATCCTTCTACTATTCCTAATATAATTGCAATGATTATCTCCATAAAGTACCTCCTTTTAGAAAGATTCTTGTTAGAAAATTTATCCCTTTCCCCTTTCCACGTTTTCCTTTTTGGGAATCACTCTTTAACCCCAACATCCAAAACGCCTGTCCTTTTAAAATATATTATGAAGAAGAGATTATAGACCGAACATTTTTCAAAAAAAATAGCCACCACTAAGTGATGACTACATCTATTCATTAAGCATTATTAATCTTGGAACGAAGATAAGCATTAACAAAGATATCAAGGTCACCATCCATTACGGATTGTGTGTTTCCTACCTCTGTATTAGTTCGATGATCCTTTACCATGGAATATGGATGGAAAACGTATGAACGGATTTGGCTTCCCCAACCAATTTCCTTTTGCTCACCACGGATTTCTGCAAGCTTTTCTTCTTGTTCTTCAATTTTACGTTGGTATAATTTCGCTTTTAACATTTTCATTGCTGTTTCTCTGTTTTTAATTTGAGAGCGCTCTGTTTGACAGGAAACAACAACACCTGTTGGTATATGTGTAATACGAACGGCAGAGTCGGTTGTATTAATATGCTGACCACCCGCTCCACTTGCACGATACGTATCAATTTTCAAGTCTTCTGTGCGCACTTCGATTTCAATTTCATCATTAAACTCAGGCATTACATCGCAAGAAACGAAACTTGTATGTCTGCGGCCAGAGGAATCAAATGGGGAAATACGAACTAAACGATGAACCCCTTTTTCTGCTTTTAAGTATCCGTATGCGTTATGTCCTTTAATCGCTAACGTTACACTCTTAATTCCAGCTTCGTCGCCTGGTAAATAGTCCAAGGTCTCCACTTTAAATCCTTTTTTCTCCGCATATCTAGTGTACATACGCAAAAGCATGCTGCCCCAGTCTTGAGACTCTGTCCCACCTGCACCTGGATGAAGTTCCAAGATAGCATTATTTTTATCATATGGTCCACTTAATAATAAATTTAATTCAAACTGGCTTAAGCTACCAACTAATTCTGTAAGCTCTTCTTCCAACTCTGCGCGAAGCTCCGCATCATCTTCTTCTTTTACCAGTTCATACGTCAACTCAAGATTTTCAAATGTTTCCACTAATTTATAGAACTCATGCACCTGATCCTTTAATGCATTGCTTTCTGAAATGACTGTTTGTGCTGCCTGCTGATCATTCCAGAAATCAGGATGAAGCATGTCATCTTCTAACATAGCAATACGTGCCTCTTTATTTTCTAAGTCAAAGAGACCCCCTAAAGTTTTCTAGTGTTACATTTATCTTCTCTAACTCATTACGAATATCTGCTAATTCCATTAATGTCACCCTTTATATAAATTATAGTTCTAAGTAGTTTTCTACTTCCTTTATGTATTATATGGCTTTTTGAAAAAAAATGCATGTTTTCCTGTTAATTTAATGGTGAAGAGTAGAATTAGCTTACTTGCGACTTCCTCACTCTTACTTGCAACTTCCTCTCTCTTACTTGCGACTTCCCCTCTTTTACTTGCGACTCCCTCCTTTGCTTGCGACTTCCTCCCCCTTACTTGCGACTTCCTCACTCTTACTTGCAACTTCCTCCCTCTTACTTGCGACTTCCCCTCTTTTACTTGCGACTCCCTCCTTTGCTTGCAACTTCCTCTCTCTTACTTGCAACTTCCTCTCTCTTACTTGCAACTTCCTCTCTCTTACTTGCAACTTTCTCGCTCTTACTTGCGACTTCTCCACCCTTACTTGCTACTTCTCCACCCTTACTTGCGACTTTTCCTCTTTTACTTGCACCCCCCACACTCTTCCCCACGCCCCCCCCACACTCCAACTTCCCTCCCCACCATCAACCTCCTCCAACCCCCAATCACACCAAACAAAAAAAGCCCACCTCTTCCCAAAAGGAAAAGATAGACTCCTCACTATCATTTATTAAAGATTTGCTCCATGGCAATTTTTATATTTCTTTCCGCTTCCACAGAAGCATGGTGCATTACGACCGATGTCTAGTTGTTTCACTGCTGGTTTTTTCTTTGGTTTCTTATCTCCGCCTTCTTCTTTCGGGTTTACTGCTTGGCCTTTTGCCACTTCTTCCCTTTCCAGATTGTTGCGGATTTCTGCTTTCATGATATATTTTGCGACATCTTCTTCAATGGCAATAACCATTGCTTCAAACATAGCAAAGCCTTCTGATTGATATTCACGAAGCGGATCGATTTGTCCATATGCACGAAGGTGAATCCCTTGGCGTAATTGATCCATTTGGTCAATATGGTCAATCCACTTGCTGTCTACTGCACGAAGCACGATAACTTTTTCAAATTCGCGCATTTGCTCAGGAGAAAGCTTCTCTTCTTTTTCATCATAGCTTTGTAGTACTTTCGCAAAAATGAATTCAATAATTTCATCGCTTTCTTTTCCACGAAGCTCACTTGCTTCTACATCGCCTTCATTAAGAAGATTTCCATTTACATAATCCACAATTGCTTGAAGATTCCAGCTCTCTCTATCCCCGTTTTCTGGAGTATGTACTTGGACATTTCTCTCTAATGATGCTTTAATCATTTTTTCTACAATAGAACGCAGATTTTCAGAAGTTAATACTTCATTACGTTGTGAGTAAATAATCTCACGTTGCTGTCGAAGAACATCATCATATTGTAGTAATTGCTTACGTGAATCAAAGTTATTTCCTTCTACACGTTTTTGCGCAGATTCTACAGCACGAGATACCATCTTACTTTGAATAGGCTGGGAATCATCCATTCCTAGTCGTGACATCATATTTTTCATATTATCAGAGCCGAAGCGGCGCATTAATTCATCTTCCATGGATAGATAGAATTGTGTTACCCCTGGATCGCCTTGACGACCAGAACGTCCACGAAGCTGATTATCAATACGTCTACTTTCATGACGTTCTGTACCAATAACTGCTAAACCGCCTAATTCTTTTACACCTTCGCCAAGTTTAATATCTGTACCACGACCAGCCATGTTAGTTGCAATTGTAACGGAGCCTTTTTCACCGGCCGTTGCAATAATTTCTGCTTCTCTTTCATGGTTTTTCGCGTTCAAGATATTATGGGGAATCCCTTTTTTCGATAAATACTTCGAAATGATTTCAGATGTTTCTATTGCAACTGTCCCAACAAGTACTGGTTGTCCCTTTTTATGACGCTCTGCAATATCTTCTCCTACTGCTCTGAATTTCCCGTCCATAGAAGCATAGATTAAATCAGGGCGGTCATCACGAACGATATCACGGTTTGTCGGAATAACAACAACGTTCATATTATAAATGTTGCGGAACTCTTCTTCTTCCGTTTTCGCCGTACCAGTCATCCCTGCAAGTTTTTCATACATACGGAAATAGTTTTGGAATGTGATAGTTGCAAGGGTCATGCTTTCATTTTGAATTTCTAAGCTTTCTTTTGCTTCAATTGCTTGATGCAAGCCATCGCTATAGCGGCGGCCTTTCATTAGGCGGCCTGTAAATTGGTCAACAATGACAATCTCGCCATCTTGAACGACATAATCTACATCCTTATGCATGCTAGCATGGGCTTTTAATGCCTGGGTAATATGATGGTTAATTGCAACATTAGAAACGTCAAATAGGTTTTCAATTTGGAAAACACGCTCTGCTTTTGACATTCCTTCTTCTGTTAATTGAACACCTTTTGTTTTTTCATCATACGTGTAATCTTTTTCTGGTTTTAAGCTGCTTACAAATATATTAGCACGAACATACAACTGTGTTGATTTTTGGGCAGAACCAGAAATGATAAGTGGTGTACGTGCTTCATCAATTAAAATGGAGTCCACTTCATCGATTACTGCATAATACAATGGTTTTTGTACCTTTTGCTCGTTATAAAGAACCATGTTATCACGCAAATAATCAAAACCAAATTCATTATTTGTTCCATATGTTATATCTGCATTATAGGCAGCTTGCTTGTCTTCTCTGGATAGACCGTTTAAATTAAGACCTACTGTTAGTCCTAGGAAATTATATAATTGCCCCATCTCAGCAGCATCACGTGTAGCAAGATATTCATTGACTGTAATAACGTGAACACCTTTACCTGATAATGCATTTAGATACACAGGCATTGTTGCAGTTAACGTTTTACCTTCCCCTGTTTTCATCTCGGAAATATTACCGTCATGCAGGGATGCTCCCCCCATTAGCTGTACTGGATATGGATATAGTCCAAGTACACGTTTTGCCGCTTCACGAACGACTGCAAAAGCTTCTACTAATAAGTCGTCTAATGTTTCCCCTTTTTGGAAACGCGCTTTGAATTCTTCTGTTTTTGCTTTTAATTGATCGTCTGACAGTGCTGCTGTTTCGTCTGCAAGCAATTCCACCTTATCAGCAATTTTAGCTAATTTCTTAATATCGCGTTTGTTTTGATCAAATACTTTATTTAAAATTCCAAGCATTAAAAAACGCTCCTTTTTCTATTATAATGAGAAATCACAGTAGATACTGGGAAGACTATCTCTTTTTCATTAAAAAAAGATGAAAAAGAATTGTCTTCTTTGTTAACTTTTACAGGATTCCATCCATCAAAATCATTTTTAAGACCAGTTTATCTTTGAACGTATACACACACTAAAGTGTATACTCTATATTATAGAAGAAAAATGATTGCTAAATACCCATTTCCCCTTAAATTTAAACTAGTATCATCTATACATCTTACCATTTCCATAATAGCGTGACAACTTATACCTAGTTAGAACCAGCCATTCTGCCAAATTCCGCAAAAAAACTCCCTATATTTAATAGGAAGTTTCGTTCGTTTTATTATCCTGATTTGATGAATATGCTTTTTTGGTCGTAACTACTTAGTAATATAACTTTAACTACATATAAAAATCTCGTGAAACTAGCTTTGTTTATTCAATTTTCATTGCTTTTTCCTGTGCTTCTACACAAAGTGCTGCAGCAGTAAACGCATGTTCCTGGGTCATCGCATTTTCTGTTCCATTCAAGCAATCTAAAATAAATGCTCCGAAGAACGGGTAGCCTACTTTTCCTGATAATTGAAAATGCTTCTCTCCTTCTCCATTCACTAAATACAAATGGTTTCCTTCGTTGCTACGAGCAATATCAATGTATTTACGAACTTCAATATACCCTTCTGTTCCTAGAATCGTAACACGTCCATCTCCCCAAGTACCTAGTCCATCTGGCGTAAACCAATCGACACGGAAATAGAAGGTAGCACCATTATCAGCAACCAATGTCGCATCTCCATAATCCTGAAATTCTGGGTATTGCTTAAAATTATAGTTAGCAACCTTACTATGAAGTACTTTTGCACTCTTAGCATTAGCATAATGTAAAAATTGCTCAATTTGGTGACTTCCGATATCTGTAAGAATCCCGCCATATTGCTCTGGGTCAAAAAACCAGTCAGGTCTACTTGCCGCATTGGCACGATGAGGCCCTGTTCCCATCACGGAAATCACTCGGCCAATCGCGCCTTCTTCAATTAATTGACCAGCAAAAACGGCGCTTTCCACATGCAATCTTTCACTGTAATAAATGCCCCATTTAAGACCAGTCTCTTCCACCTTTTGTTTTGCTTGTTCAATTTGCTCTAGCGTTGTAAAAGCAGGCTTATCAACAAAATAGTGCTTTCCAGCATCTAATACACGTAATCCTAACGGTCCACGCTGTACTGGGATATTGGCACTTGCCACAAGATTAATTGTTGAATCTTGGAGAATTTCTTCTTCCGATGCTGCTACACTTGCTTCTGGATATGCTTCTATAAATTTCTGTACTTTTTCAGGATATAGTGATAGGTAAGCCTTTGAATTTATCGCTAGCTTTTCCCCCACTTCACACCGTGCATGAGACTTTCACCTCACACGGCGTTCCATCGAAAAATTCCAAAATGAATCATAGACTGATGAAAATTTATGTATAAGCCGTTAACTTCAACTCTGTCTATTCCCCTAAGTTAATTAGGTAGAATTCAGAACTACAGTATAAGAAATTAGCTTTTTCAATAGTGCATATATAAGTCCTATTCAAACGTCTATTCAATCAGCTTTTGAATTTTTCGACTAGAGCCTATCCCTCCACCATTTATTATCATGGTTTCATAGGTACTGTGACTCCACTCTCTCGAAAGGTAAATCAGTTTTAATAGACTAAAGTAAATCTTTTATATACTGAACTGCTTCTTCGGTTGGTTAATACCTCCACATCCTTCGATTTCCACGTTCCGATTTCTCTATCCTTCCATATATCCTTAGGTTTCTCCTATGGTCCTGTATGCTTGAACTTGCCTGTAACAAGCTATGGGCTTTCATAACGCCAGATTTTTACTTACCCACACATACGAATGGCGACTTGCCTGCCATCTACTGCATTTCTACAGCCTTTATGTCTAGAACCGTACATTCGGAGATTCGTCAGTGTATTGCTACACATTCTAACCATAGATACTTTATGGACTCCCGGCATATAGGATACACCATCTACCGCTAGACAGCTTTCGTGTTGATTATAAGGAAGTAAACGCTTCCCTTATCAGCTTACGGTATCTCTCTGCCGACTTCACCGAGCTTCATACCATTCTATTTAACCCTAGAATCAGCATGTCGGAGTATCAGAGTAGGCGTTTCAGAGTGTTACCTCCTCATTCCACCTATCGAGAAATCAGTTCTTTTAGGGGTAAGAAGAAGTCCCTAAAGTCTAACCTTTTCCGTTAGAAACGTGTCACACCTGGGTCATAAACGGCAACTAAACTTCCTCCTGCTTCTACCAAACCATTACACATTCCATAAATATGACCATGATCCAACCCAATCGCAGCAAATCGAAATTCCCCTTCTGCAACTACTTTGCTTACTTTCCCTTTTGGTGCATAATTCATACCATCATTTTTATTCATTTTGCTCTCCTCCTACAAATTTACTCGTATTTTCCACCTACCGTAATGTCATTGTCTTCAAAGTTTTCAATCACTGTTTTCTTTTCATAAAAATGGATAGCATTCTTTTGTGTGCCTTCTCTTGTATAAAATAAGTTATCTTTCGTTAATGGAAGTTTAATTGTTTTACCTGTGCTTGCAGATTCATAGATGGCGGAAATTAATTCTAGTGTTTGTCTTCCTTGTTTTCCATCGATTAAAATTGGAGTTCCGTTTTCCAATGCAGTTAGGACATCATCAATTTGACCAGTATGTCCCTCATACTGTACCTCATCTAGTTCATCATAATATTGTTGAATTTGCGCTTCCAATTCTCCATCCTCTTCCGGGAATCCATTTCCCTTCGATTTAGAAGCCTTGACCTTCCATGGCACGGATACTCTAGCATTTTTCCCTTGAAAAATTAATTGCTGCTCTTCCCCGTGATGAATAACAGAGCTTGTTATTTGGGCAAGACTACCATCGTCATAACGGCAAATAGCAACGGAAATATCTTCTACCTCTGCATTATCATGAGAAGCATTACTCATTACTGCCGTTACTTCGGATGGCATCCCGTTCATCCATTTAAAAATATCAATGTGATGAACAGCATGGTTTAACGTACAGCCGCCACCTTCTTTTTCCCAAGTGCCACGCCACCATAAATCATAGTAGCTATGCCCACGCCACCAGAAGGAATCAACCTGTGTATGGACAATTGGCCCCATAAGTTTCGTATCAAGTACACTTTTTAGCTTCATCATTGGTGTGCGAAAACGATTTTGTGAAATGACAGATAACATTTTATTATTTCTTTCAGCAGCTGCATTCATTGCATCACATTCCTCTAGTGAAGATGCCATCGGTTTTTCAACCAACACATTCTTACCAGAATCCAGAAAATTAATAGTTATTTCTGAATGGGTATAAGGCGGTGTACAAACGGATACTAAATCAATATCCTCACGATTAAGCATTTTTGTATGGTCATCATAAATGGTAGCATCAAGGTTAAATTCTTTCGCCTTCTTTTCTGCCTTCTCCGGATAAATATCACATAATGCAACAATCTGACAGCGATCAGGAAATTGTAAATATGCTTCCATATGAGCGGATGAAATTGCTCCTGCACCGATAATAGCAACTTTTAACACAAAATCCTCTCCTTTATATATACTTCTCGGCATATACCGATAGTTTGTAACCTCTCTTATTAAAAAGGACTTAATATTTTCCCAAATGGAATTGATTCATAAATGTTACGACGACCTTATTATTCATTTTCATTTAGCCCCAGCATAGTTCTCTGTTTTCACTTTCGTTCTACACAAAGAATCCCAGATTCCCCAGAGATACATTATTCCTAAAGCCCGATCATAAAGCCCATATCCTGGTCTACATTTTTCATCCCAAATATGTCTTCCATGATCTGGTCGTAAATAGCCTGTATACTGAGCGTTATATAGCGCTTCCATAATACCGTGAATATCGACTGACCCATCCGTCGTTCGGTGGGAGGTTTCAATAAAATCTCCATTTTCATATCGTTTTACATTACGGATATGTGCAAATGGAATTCGATCCGAAAATTTTCTTATGATTTCAGAAATATTATTATCTGGATTTACTCCTAATGATCCACTACATAATGTTAAACCATTGGAAGGACTCTCAACTAAACCTAGCAACCTTTTTATATTTATTTCATTCGTAATAATTCTAGGTAATCCAAATACAGAAAACGGTGGGTCATCTGGATGTATAGCCATTTTAATCCCATTTTTTTCAGCAACTGGAACAACACGCTCTAAAAAGTACTGTAGATGATCCCATAAGTCTTCTTCGGTTACATCCTTATACTGATCAAACAGTTTTGTTAAATACACCAGTCTTTCTGGTTCCCATCCTGGCATCGTAAAATCACTATTAAGGGAAATCGTCTGAACTAGTTCCTTTGGATCTATGTCTGCTATTTTGCTATTTTCAAAGAATAATGCAGTAGAACCATCCTCGAGTTCTTTTGACAAGTTGGTTCGTACCCAATCAAATACTGGCATGAAATTATAACAGATTACCTTCACACCAACGGTTGCTAAGTTTTCAATTGTTTTAATGTAATTATCGATATACTTTTCTCTTGATGGAAGTCCTAATTTAATATCTTCATGAATATTTACACTCTCTACTACATCAATATGAAATCCCTGACTTTCTACTTGTTGCTTCGCTTCGTTTATTTTTTCAATTGTCCACACTTCTCCTGCTGGAATATCGTGAAGTGCCCAAACAATTCCTTCGACTCCTGGTATCTGTTTAACATGTTCTAAGGAAATAGAATCATTACCTACTCCAAACCATCGAAATACCATTTTCACTTCGCATCATCCTTCACCAATAAAGTAAACTGCATATTATTAGAATATTCACCTTCTCTGCCCTTAATGTATCCTTTAAATCCTGTACTCGTACGCTGTTTTCTGCAATCGAACTAATCTTCCTAAAATTCCGTCCGTACATAAAACGAAGGTAAGTCTATTTTTTACCTAGCCTTCTTTGAGTGAAACTAGAAATCCATAAGCTTACAAACGCAAATAATAGTAATGGGAACATTAATGTTAGTGCTAACGAGTTAAGCATTGGCTGTGGTTGTGATCCTGCTCCTTGAAGAACACTAAATACCATAACACCTAATGTTTGGGTCTTCGGTCCAGAAATTAATAGGATAATCGTAAATGTACTAAACATTCGAATGAAAATATTAATCGCTGAAGCTGTTAACCCTGGTACTAATTGTGGGATGACAACTCTACTAAATAATTTAAATTTAGTTGCCCCCAACGACTCAGCAGCCCATTCTAATCTCGGATCAAGTGATTCCATAAATGGAAGTAAAATGAATACAGAAAACGGAATACCTACAATTAAATTAACTAAGATTAACCCAGGGATTGTTTCCGCTAATCCAGTAGAATAAAAAATGGAAGCTACTGGTATTGCATAAACAAGTTCTGGTAAAGTAAATGGCATTTGAAAGAAACTAATCAAGCCCTCTTTAAAAGGAAATGACTTACGCCCTAATACATATGCAGTCGGAATACTTAATAGTAAGGATATTACCGTTGCAGTCACCACAATTTGTAATGTTATTTTATAAAAATGACCTATATCATATGCCTGCCAAGCTTGAATAAACCAATCGACCGTATATCCAGCTGGAAGAAACGTACCGTACCATTCTGTCCCGAACGCACTTAGTAACACAGCAATTGTCATGCCAACAATAGCGATAATAAATACAATAATTAAAAGCCAGGTTAGAAATTTATAAAGTAGTTTTAGAAATCCAGCCACTTTACTATTCTTAGGTACACTTGCTTCAGCCGGATTACTTATACTACTCTTCATGGTATTTGTATTTTCCACAATTCTCACTAGTTCTCACCTCTTTGTTATTTAAATGTACTTGCTGATCCTGTAAATCCTCGTTTACGTAAGGCAAATACAATGCCAAGGATTACTAATTGAGTAAGCGCCATTACTACTGCAACGGTATTTGCCATACTATAATTAAAGTTTCGCATTGCCTCTTCGAATGCTACTACCGCAAATGTTCGTGTTGCTGATGCAGGGTTACCCACAATAACTGCAGAAGTATATACGCCAATCTGCATAATAATATTTAAAGCAAACACTCTTAGTACTCCACCGCGAATAAGTGGATAAAATACTCTTCTGAATGTCACCCATTCACTTGCTCCAAGGGATCTAGAAGCCTTTTCTAAATTAGGATCAATGGAATCCATCATCCCGATGAAGTTCGTAGCCAGAAACGCAACACCAAGAATAACACAGGCAATAAATGCACCCGTATAGTTATAGACAAGTCTGATTGGCTCTTCTATAAGACCAATTTGCATGAGAATCGTGTTAAACCAACCTGTTGGCTTAAAAAATGAAATAATCGCCATATCAATAATTAAGGATCCTAATGTAAGTGGGAAAATAATTAATCCGGCAATAATTCCTTTTCCTTTCATCTTTCCTCTTATATAATACGTAATCGCAAATGCAATAAACAACTCTAGGAATGCTGCTGGAATTACTAAAGCAAGTGTTCGAAAAATGGTTTCATAATAAGCTGGATTTGTAAAAAATTCAATATAGTTACCGAGTGTGAAATTCGATGTTCCATTTTCCTGGAACGTCATCATGACACCTCTTATTAATGGGTAAACAAATATCAGAAGAACTGGGAGTAAACTCGGGAGAAGCATTAAATAATCACTTTTTTTGGGTTCAGCTTGATGATTCATTTTCTCACTCCTCATCCAAAATAATAATGTTATCAGGATTCAAATAAAGCTTCACATTTTGATGTGCTGTATAAGGATCCAATCCTAAAACACTAGTCTTTAAAATGGAACCATCTTTGATTTTAATTTCATAACCAGTAGTGCTTCCTACATAATCCCCAACCAATATCTCCCCTTCTATCACATTGGATCCGATTCGATCATTTGGGACAATTTCAATCATTTCTGGTTTGATGGTGAGGAGTACATCATCTCCAACCTGATGACGGCCATTTGCTTTTATTTCTAAACGAAGCTTTGTATCTGACTCAAAAATTAGGTTATTAGCATTTGCACTAACAATCTTCCCTTTGATAAAGTTAGCGTAGCCTAGGAAATTCGCAACAAAATGGTTTTTTGGCTTACCAAAAATTTCTTTAGGTGTACCAAGCTGCTGAATCTCCCCCTTAGACATTACTGCAATTTTTGTGGAAAGGGAAAGTGCTTCTTCCTGGTCATGTGTGACATAAATAGTGGTGATTGCAAGTTCATCATGAATTTTTTTAATTTGAATTCTCATATCTTTACGGAGTTTTGCATCTAGATTACTTAATGGTTCATCTAATAATAGAACCTTTGGACGAATAACTAATGCTCTTGCTAGTGCAACACGTTGCTGCTGCCCCCCACTTAACTCTTTAATAAATCTATTTTCCAGCCCATTAAGCTGAACCATTTCAACTGCTTCCTGTACTCTTCGTTTTTTTTCTTTCTTTTCTACTTTGCGCATATCTAACCCAAAGGCAATATTTTGAGAAACCGTCATATGTGGAAATAAGGCGTAGTTTTGAAATACCATTCCAATGTCTCGTCGATTCATCGCGATATGATTAATCGGATGACCATTAAATAGAATATCCCCTGAAGTTGGCTCGAGGGTTCCTAAAACCATGGACAAAATTGTCGTTTTGCCACAACCACTTGGCCCTAGGAACGTCATAAATTCGCCACTTTCAATTGTTAAATTTGCATTATTCACGGCAGTTGATTCACCAAATTGTTTTGTTAAGTTCTTGATTTCAACCTTTGTACTTGTCGTATTCTTTTCCATATTATCACTTGATGATACCGATTTGTTATTAGCCAATACAGATTGTTCCATCTCATTTCCTCCTTATCTCCCTGGTCTCTGTTAAACAAGAGACCAGGGATAATAATTACTATTTAAGTGCTTGAATTTTTTCTTCCCATAGCCCATAAAGTTCATTTGTTGGTTGTAAGTCAGGGAATAACACCCAATCATCTTCTTGTACCTTCATTGTGTCGCCTTCTTTAAACTCTGGCATAACGGATTCTACTAGAGTTTTGTATGATTCTTGGTATTCAGGCTCTAACATATCTGGTGTTGCTAGACTATTTGCAGGTAGGAATCCACGAACATATCCTTGTGCCTGGATTTCTTTAGAAGTAGCAAATTTTAAAAACTCTAATGCTGCATTTTTACGATCTTCTGGTAGATCTTTTACCATTACATAAAAATGTGAATCAATTACTTGCTTCGTATCTTCTAATTTCACTGCTTCAATATGTGGTGGGATTGTTTTTATCGCTTTATTATCCGCATACCAGAATGGAGTATGTGGTACGATATCTACAGCACCCTCATAAAGGAGATCAAAGGAATCAGATGTTTTCGTTGGATAATATTCAATCGTTTCACCAATTTCTGTTAAATAATCCCATGTTTTATCTAATGAGCTTGGGTTATTAAAATCTTCTCCCATGGCTTGAACAAGACCAAAGAAGAATCCACGAGCTGGGCCACTAGATGGAACCGCAGGATATGTAAATTTCCCTGGATTTTCTTTAATCCATTCTCTTAGTTCCTCATATGTTTTTGGTGGGTTTTTCACTGTTTTTGTGTTATACATCAAGATAGGACCACCTGAACCAGTCGTTACTGGTGCACCATAACCTTCAAATTTATCAATATACGCCTGACCAATTTCATTCCATTCCTCAGAATGTACCTCTTCTGAATAAGTAGGTAATAACTGTTCCCATAGCCCCTCCTCAATACCAAGCGGGAGACCATCTAAACCTGTTACAACTAAATCAATCGTTCCATTTTTACCTTGAGACTTTATTTTGTTAATAACTTCTTGCGGTGTACCTCGACCATATTCCACTTTGTATTTTCCATCGGTTGCTTCTTCAAACATTGGAATTACGATATCGTTATAATACTCATCTCCACCAGCTGCAGAATATATGGTAAGTGTTATCTGCCCGTCTTTGCCACCTGAACTTTTTTGAGAACCTCCGCATGCCGAAAGTAATAAACTGATTGACATGATTATTGTTAAAAAGAGCCAATTACGCTTTTTCAAAATAATACCTCCCTAAATCCTAATGTATTGTTAACGTTCGCAAACAAAAATACAGAATAGTTACTGGACAAAGTTTTATGTTAAAAAAGGTTTTTTCCCTTCTTTCTAAAACCACCTCCTTTAATTAGTAACTACATCGCTTTTCTGTAAACGGTTGCACCTCAATAGAAAAAAATACTCCACTCCCAGATTTACGTTCCTTCCCTTTCTTTATAAGGAAGTGATTATACTAGTATGGTAGTTAAAAGAATAAAAGAGTACTAGTACTCAGAAGATATAGGGACACAGCAGTTCCTCATATCTTCTGGCTTACTCCCATAACTCGGAGGAAAAGAAGTACTATTAATATATCGTTCTATTTTTTTCGTCAGCGATTCCTGATTTTCTATAGAAATACGTATTAATGCGATCACGCCATTCCTTCGCATTTTCTAATTGTAGCTGCAAACGGTCCTTCACATTTTCAAAAACCCAATCCTCTACTTTCCCCTCCATTTCATTCCATTTAGTAATAAAGGTCTCCACTTCTTCAACACCTTGAAAATGGGTATTGTAAATATGTTGGATTACTGTTTCTCCAGAATGAAGTTTATGTACGTATGGTACATGATGGAAAAATAGAAGCAGCTCATCTGGACAATCTTCTAATGAATTATATTGATCTGCATTTGGTCCAAAATATTGTCCCGCATAGCCAGTTCCTGTTTCAATTGTACGATCTACACCAATACCATCACGATCGGCAAAGTGATACGTTCCCCATTTTGAGTATTCATATCCATCAACATTTGGACCGTAATGATGATCAGGGTTTACCATCCAGCCCACACCAAGTGGTGCCGTATAATTTTCATATGTTCTCCATGATTGGAGCAAAATATATCCAACTGTTTCAGCAACCGTTGAATCATCACCAAAAGTTAAATGAATCCATTCATTCGTAATTGATTCTGTCGATAAATCAGGGTTCCAGGTTAATCTACCAAATCCATAAAGATTTGCCTGAGCTAATGTATTTCCAGTCCAATTCCTATCATTACCAATATTGGATACAGCAGCAATACCGCTATGGCTATAGTTATAGCGTGAGCCATTTACAATGGATTTAACAGTCGATCCTTCTCCATCCGCATACGTATCAAAATCTAGTACTTCTTTCCATTGTGGAACTAAATAACATACATCCTTTTGTTGACCGGTATATTCCTGTGCAATTTGAAATTCCACTACTTGATTTGTTTCTTTCATTGCACCTAATAGTGGAGAAATTGGTTCGCGTACTTGGAAATCCATTGGTCCATTTTTAATTTGCAAAATAACATTATCAAGGAACTGCCCATCAAGCGGCTTAAAATTATCGTACGCTGCTCTTGCCCTGTCAGTCTTTCTATCACGCCAATCCTGTAAGCAATTATATACAAAGCAGCGCCATACTACTTTTCCATCAAAAGGCTGTAATGCGCGCGCTAAAACATTTGCACCTTCTACATGGCCTCTGCCATATGTGAAAGGTCCAGGTCTTCCCTCGGAATCTGCTTTAACAACAAAACCTCCAAAATCAGGGATATAGCGATAGATTTCTTCCACTTTGTTTGCCCACCATTTTTCTACCTCTTTATCAAGAGGATCAGCTGTTGGAAGATTCCCCAATACGATCGGACTTGCATAATTAATACTCAGATAAGTAGTAATTGCATAAGATCTTAAAATATTTGCTACTTCCTTTACTTTTGGTAAAAACTCTTCTGTAAGTAATTTTGTTTCTACATCCCACACATTGACATTATTAATCGAAATAGCATTAACACCTACAGAAGAAAGAAGACGAGCATAATCTTTTATTCTTGTTAAATCTTTACTGAAATCGTTACCATTAAAAAAGATGGAATTCCCAGAATAACCCCTTTCAATCGAACCGTTCATGTTATCCCATTGATTCATCATTCTCAGCTGATTTTTTGGCGCTTCTAATATTTCTAAGCCAATAAGAGACTCTTCTTTTTGTAAAATTTTTAGAAAGTGAAAAGCTGCATATAATGCCCCTCTATCTGTTTTTCCAATTAAAAGTACCTGTTTATTATCTTCAGTAACTTTTAATAAATAGCCTTCCTCATTTAAATCATCAAATAATCTTGGAGAAATTCCAAATTCGTTTAAGTTAACGCTTTCATATGTACCCAAAATAATAGCATTTTCATTTGTTGTATATGGTTGAACAGCTGAAACTACATCTAACATGGATTTAAGTGCATACTGGAGTTCTTTGACAGCTGAATCAATAATTTCTGTATTTGTTGCCACCGCAATAGTAGAAGTGATGTCACTGTATTGATTTGCATTTTCGATTTTACGATACTGCAACCAACAGTGATAACTATTGGTTACGAATCGTTCATTCCCTTTATCCATCATTTTTTCCATTTGTTTAATCCTCCTATAATTAACCTATTAAGCTTGATTAAAATTCTGTGAAAAATCTATGATAAGAGCCTACTACGTTTAACTAAAATAATCAGGATACGTCTTTTTCAGTTCCTTTTTCTCAAAATTAACTAAGTTTAAATGCATTCCTATTAATTGTTCGGCATCCTTTTCTTTCTTTTCCTTAATAAACTGAAAGATAGATTTATGCTGAGAAACAAGCATATCCCATTCAAGGTTTGATTCTAATCGAAGAGCACGCAACCGATCAAAGTGGCTGTTCATTTGTCTAATCATCTTCCAAGTTCTAAGTTTATTACAACCCTCAAATAACAAGCGATGAAACTGATCATCTAATTCCAATAATTGATGGTAGGATTCATTTTTCAAGCATAATTCCTGCATGGTAATATTGGATTCTAATTTAAATAACTGCTCTTGTTCAAATATTTGGCAAGCTTCTCTCACAACCGCTTTTTCCATATTTTCTCGAATAAATCTAGCTTCTTCCACAAGATCCAAGTCAATTAAAGAAACAATCGTACCAATTTGTGGATAGATACCGAGCAAATCTTCTTGTGAAAGTTTTAAAAATGCTTCTCTTACTGGAGTGCGGCTTACATTTAACTCACTTGCTATTTCTTGCTCCGAAATCTTTTGCCCTGGTTTTAGCTCTAATTCTGTTATTCTATTTTTTAATGTTTCATAAACAAAATCCCGCGTGGAAAGGTTTTCCCTTTTTCTGATTGAAACTATTATACTCACCCTATTTCTTGGTATTCTAATTACACTAGTATGGTAGTTCGTATTTTCATTATAAAAGTTCTTAACTGGAATTTCAATCCTTTTTGTTAGATTAATTGGTTATTTTCGGATTATTTTAATTTTTTCGAATGGAGGGGAAAGCCAACATCATCAAAAAAAAACTCCCTATATAATAGGAAGTTTCTTGTTAGCTTATTTTTGTTTTTTCATATACTCGAGTACTTCTAAATCGATAAAGCCTGTTTTTTGTTCTCTTTCTTCAAAGTTCTCGGTATGAATATAGGTTGTGAGTGCTTCGGGTATTTCTGTGATTTTCTCGTTTAGATACCCCAATCTTTGTAAGTTAGTCGTTAATTCTTCTAACGTACCTCCATCAATCGGAATAACATTCTCTGGCTTTGATGGAGCGAAATATAGTTGCTGTAATTGATAGATGCGGGTTAGTTCTTTAATTGGTTCCTCGTGATCTTCTACACGCAAATCAATATAACGATCATTAAAGCCACCATAGCCTCCTCTATCCTTAACAACAAGCAGAGCTGCTGATTGCTGCCCTCTACTGTCACCACCTGCATTCTGTCCTGCCTGTAATGCTGTAAGTAAGCGTGCAGCCAGGCTTCCTTCTGTTTTTTGAAAAGATTCAGCCATTGCCTTTACTGTATTTTCATCAACTAAAATATTTCCCTGTGCTACAAAATAAGGACCAGTTACTCCTCCAGCCCAGTCATAGCATTCTTTTCCAGTATAGGTTGCAGCATTCCCCTTTGCATCAACAAAGCCAACTTGTCTTTGCTCTCTGCCTGGGTCCTTATCTAATAATGCATGCAATGCTTCTTCTGCTGATTTTCCCTCTTCCATTAAACGTAAGCCTTCTGGACCAAAGGAAGTATTTGCATAAGATTGAGTAGCAACTGCTCCCACTCCTGCTTTTGCCCAAGGTACTACTGCTCCAACGCCAAGAAATTTCGATTGGACAGCGATTCCCCATTCTTTTTCCTGTGGATCATAACCAACAATTGAGAATGTCATGGTTTACCCCCTCTTCCTCTATGCTAAGAAAATTGCCCCATACACAAGGGAACCTGCTATCACATAAGCAGGATGGACTTTTACTTTTTCTAATAAAAGTAAACTTATGATACCAATGAAAACGGTCTGAAAGATTCCGATTCCATTATAAGAATTCTGGAAAAAACTGATCGTCATCATTGCCAGTAAAACCGCAATCACTGGTCTAACTAAGTTTGTCAGTAGATTCACTTTAGGTGAATCTTTAAATTTCATTAACAAACGTAATAGGGCAATCATTAGAATTAAGGACGGGGCAACTGTTGCAAATACACCAATGAATGCGCCAATTACTCCCCCCTCTTGAAACCCTATATAGCCTGCCATTTTCGTAGCAATTGGACCTGGCAAAGCATTTCCCATTGCTAACATTTCACTAAATTCATTTTCCGTTACCCAGCCATATCGATCAACTACTTCTTTTTCCACTAAAGGAATCGAAGCAGGACCACCTCCATAGCCAAGAATTCCCGGAAGAAAAAAAGCCCAAAAGATGTGCCAATAAATCACGAAGCCTTCACCTCTTTAACTTCCTGCTTCGCCTTCTTGCTAAGAAGGGAAACGACAATGACAACGCCAATCACAATCGCAGGATGAATATTCAGAAGAACTAAAAGGATAACACTTACAACTAGTAACCCGATCGTTAGTTTTACACCAAAGCTAGTATTTACTTTCTTTAGAAAGTCTACTGTCAATACACCAAGCATTACCCCAACTACTGGGACAACTGCCTTTGTCATTCCTAGTACCCAAGGCTTATCTTTAAAGGAATTTAAAAAGGTCAGGAGAACAACCATTAATAGAATAGTAGGAACAACTGATGCGATAATGGCGTTTATCATTCCGAAGACTCCCTTTACTTGCCAGCCAATATATCCTGCCATTTTTGTAGCAATCGGACCAGGTAAAGCATTTCCTAATGCTAAAACATCGGAAAACTCATCATCTGTCATCCATTTATATTTATCCACTACTTCTTTTTTTACGAGAGGGATGGAAGATGGACCACCGCCATATCCTAATATCCCCACTCGGAAAAAAGCAAGGAATAAATGCCAATGTGTCATAAAATCAACAACCTTTCTGAAGTCTTACCAGGATGCAATTGCTCCATCTGTTCTTGATTCCGTTCCTCCAATTAATGCACCTGTTTCTTCATCTCGCCAGATGATTTGCCCTCTGCCAAAATGACCAAATTCTGTAGCCGTTTGAATTTCATGGCCGCGTCTAGCAAGTGCTTGAGCGAGATAGTTTGGAAAATGAGGCTCTACTAAAATTTTCTTTCCTTCCGTCCACTGCCATCTTGGTGCATCTAAAGCTGCTTGTGGGTTCAAATGGAAGTCTATTGTATTAGTGACAACTTGGAAATGTCCTTGTGGCTGCATATAACCACCCATTACGCCAAAAGGTCCGACTGGTTTATTATCCTTTGTAAGGAATCCAGGAATAATCGTATGATACGTTCTTTTCCCTGGTTTTAACGCATTGGGATGAGTAGGGTCAAGGGAGAAATCATGGCCACGATTTTGCAAGCCAATCCCTGTTCCTGGAATAACAATCCCAGAACCAAAGCCCATATAGTTACTTTGGATATACGAAATCATATTTCCTTCTTCATCTGCTGCTGCTAAGTAAACCGTTCCTCCCTTAGGAGGGGATAAAGGCTCTGGAGTAATCGCATGTTCACCGATTTTTTCTCTTCTTAAAGCCGCATATTCTTCACTTAATAACTCACTTACCGTATGTGGCATCTCTTTTTCTTCCGTAATGAACGCTTTCCCATCTGTAAATGCTAGCTTCATTGCTTCAATATGTTTGTGGTATGTATCGACAGAATCCTTCTCTGTTAAATCAAAGCCTTTTGCAATATTAAGTGCCATTAACGCCACTAAACCTTGGCCATTTGGCGGAATTTCCCAAACATCATAGCCTTTGTAAGAAACAGAAATTGGTTCTACCCATTCAGGATAATAACGAGCTAAATCTTCTTTATGAAGATAGCCATTATGTTCTTCCATAAACCGGGAAATTTTATCTGCTAGCTCTCCACGGTAAAAGCTTTCTGCATTTGTTTCAGCAATAGAACGCAAAGTTGCTGCATGGCCTTCAGAAGACCACATCTCCCCAATTTTTGGTGCTCTTCCATTTGGTGCAAAGGTATCAAACCAAGGCTTATATTCATCACCGTGAAAAATTTCTTTAAAACGATTATATGCAAGGTTCCAATACTTTCCTAAAGTCGGACTAATTGGATAGCCTTCTTCTGCAAGGCGAATAGCAGGTGCCAACGTTTCTTTTAATGGTAGCTTTCCAAATTTTTCGGAAAGAGCTGCCCAAGCAGATGGAACTCCTGGTACAGTAACAGGGATAACACCATGGGTTGGCATCTTCTCTAAGCCTTTCTCTTTTAACGCATCAATGGAGATAGAACTTGGTGAAGGACCACTTGCGTTTAGTCCATGAAGTTTGTCTTTCACCCATACAAGTGCAAATGCATCTCCACCGATTCCATTAGAGGTTGGTTCTACTACCGTTAATGCTGCTGCTGTTGCAATCGCTGCATCAATCGCATTGCCACCCTTTTGCAAAATTTCCAGACCTGCTTGAGCAGCTAAAGGCTGGGAAGTGGCAACCATTCCTTTTTTGGCAAAAACAGTGTTGCGCTGAGATGGATAAGGATGGTATAAGTAATCTAATTTCATATTAATTCAATTCCTTTCCGACATAATGACAGGCTACAAAATGATTCGTCTCTGCTTCTTTCCACTCCGGTTTCGATTGTTTACATAAGTCAGTTGCAATCGGACAGCGTGTATGGAATGGACAGCCAGATGGCGGGTTCGCAGGATTGGGAATCTCTCCCTGTAAGCGAATTCGTTCACCCTTCGCTCCCATTTTTGGGCGTGGAATCGAGGACAACAACGCTTTTGTGTAGGGATGAAGTGGATTTTCATATAATTTTTCAGAGGAAGCAAGTTCCACTGTATTCCCTAAATACATAACCAATACCCGATCGCAGAAATAGCGAACTACTCCTAAATCATGAGAGATAAATAGATACGTTAATTGGTATTTATCTTTTAAACCCTTCATTAATTTTAAAACCTGTGCTTGAACCGATACGTCTAATGCAGACACTGCCTCATCACAAATAATAAGGGAAGGATTAAGGGCAATCGCACGAGCAATCCCAATACGCTGACGTTGTCCACCACTAAATTCATGGGGATAGCGATCATAATGTTCTTCCTTTAAACCAACTTCTTGTAAAAGTCCTACTACCCTTTGTTTTCTTTCTTCTTTTGATAGATTCGTATGAATAACAAATGCTTCCTCTAATGCATTGCCAATTTTTTGACGAGGATTTAAGGAAGCATATGGATCCTGGAAAATCATCTGCATATCTTTTTTGATTGCTTTTCTTTCTTTATTGGAAAGCGCCTGTGTATCTTGGCTTTGGAAATACACCTTTCCATCGGTTATTTCCTCTAAACCAAGAACGGTTCTGCCGAGTGTGGATTTTCCACATCCAGATTCTCCTACTACGCCAACACTTTCGCCTTCAAAAACTTCTAAACTAACATTTTCAACGGCTTTTACATGCCCCTGAACTCGCTGCAACAATCCGCCTTTAATCGGAAAGTACTTTTTAACCCCTTCTAATTTAAGAAGGGATTGTTTCTCGATTGTCTGCATGTATTTCCACCTCCTCTTGCAACCAGCATTTTACACGATGAGCGGAATGAAGCTCATATTCATTCGGTGATGTTGCCCTACATCTATCTGTAGCAAATGGACAACGCGGATGAAAACGACATCCACTTATTTCTTCATTTAAGTTCGGCAATGAACCTGGAATTGCTTCTAGTTCAAAGGTTGGGTCATCAATATCTGGTACCGAATTTAGAAGGCCTTTTGTGTAAGGATGCTGTGGATTTGTAAATATACTCTCCACATCGCCTTCTTCCACTTTTTCTCCAGCATACATAACCATGACGCGATCAGCGATTTCAGCTACTACTCCCATATCGTGGGTAACCATTATCACACCCATGCCTAGCTCCGTCTTTAAATCATTCATTAAATCTAATATTTGCGCCTGAATCGTTACATCTAAAGCAGTGGTTGGTTCATCTGCAATTAATAATTGCGGACGACAGGATAACGCAATCGCAATCATGACACGTTGTCTCATTCCCCCACTTAATTCATGTGGGTATTGCTTCATTCTTTTTTCAGGATATGGAATTCCTACCTGTTTTAGTAATTCAATTCCTTTGGCATTTGCCTTTTGCTTTGACAGCTGCTGATGAAGCATAAGTGGCTCTCGAAGCTGATACCCTATTGTTAACACCGGATTTAACGCAGTCATCGGTTCCTGGAAAATCATCGAAATATCGCGACCTCTGATGGAACGTAATTGTTCCTTTGTGAGCTTTGATAAATCTGTTCCTTTAAAATCAATTGATGATTCTTTGCTAATATAACCATTGCTCGGAAGAAGCCCCATAAGGGAAAGGGAGGTAATACTTTTCCCACAACCGGATTCTCCGACAATGCATAATGTTTCTCCCTTATCTAAGTCAAAAGAAATTCCTCGTACAGCTGACAGTTCCCCATCAGCTGTACGAAAATTTGTCCGTAAGTCTTTTACAGATAATAGCTTCTTCTCCATATTCAATCCCTACTCTCTGTAAACTTTATATAGTGACCAAGATCCTGTTGGATCAATCTCTAAGCCTTTAACAGATTTATCATAAGCAAGTGTTACTACACCATGGTTCATGACAATCGCAGGAGCATCTTTTACAAGAAATTCATTCGCTTCTTTTAATTTCGCTGCACGAACATCTTGGTCTACATTTTCACGACTTTCTTCTACTAATTTATCAAATTCTTCATTACTATATTTCACCTTATTAGAGGACTCTACATTATCGGAATGGAAGTTTGGATATAATAGTTCGCTTCCATCAGCTGTTGAATTGGACCAGCTTAAGAAGCTCATTTCATAATCCCCAGTACGTGTAGTATCTAGATATGTTGCCCATTCCATTGATTCAATTTTGATTTTGAAGCCTGCCTCTTGTAATTGAGATTGGCTAATTTCTGCCATTTTCATATAATTCGCTCTGTTTGCTACAAGTAATGTATACTCTTTGTCACCAAAGCCATTTTTTTCTACTAATTCTTTTGATTTTTCTAAGTTATATTCGTAACCAACATCATTGCTTGCTTCATCATAACCAAATACTTTTGGCCCGATTACACTATTGCCAGCAACGCCTAAACCGTTAAGTTGTTTAACATAAGCATCTCGATTTAATGCATATGCTACTGCTTGACGAAATTCTAGGTTGTTCATTGGTTCCTTTTGCATATTAAACCCGAACCAGTAAACAGGTGTTCCTTCTTCTTTCTGAATTTCTACATTTTTAAGCCCTTCAACACGAGACAATTGTTCTGTTGGAATAGCATCAATAAACTGAACATCTCCTGCTTGTAACATCGAAATAGCTGTTGTTACTTCAGGAACTACTTTAAATGTAACTTTGTCTAGTTTTGCTTCTCCTTGCCAGTAATCAGGATATTTTTCTAATACAATAGATTCACCTGGTGTCCAGCTTACAAATTTAAATGGACCAGTCCCTACAGGATTTTTCATTAAATCACCATTTTTGTCTGCCTCTGGACTAACAATAGCAGCATTAGAATGAGAAAGTGCTGCAAGCAATGCACCGTATGCATACTTCGTTTTAATTTCTAATGTATACTCATCCTGTACATTGATTGATTCAATTGGTTCAAGCAGTGAAGCACGTGGGGCTGCAGTTGCTGGATCACGGAATTTATCAAATGTATACTTTACTGCTTCTGCATTAAAGTCTGTACCATCTTGGAACTTAATTCCTTCTTTTAACTTGATAATCCATGTTAAATCATCTGGATTTTCATAGGATTCTGCTAAAAGCGGTTCAATTTCCATTGTTTCTGAATTTCGTTTGAACAATGTTTCATACACTTGATCATTTACAGCGGCAGAAACGGAATCATTTGTTAAAATTGGGGATAGTCCTGCAACATCAGAAGTAGTCGCATACGTTAATTCCTGTGGTACATTTCCTCCATTTGAACTGGAACCTCCACTAGAGCTATTTGAACATCCTGCCGCAACAAGCAGCATTAATGCCATCATGGCAAAAACAATCTTTTTCATAAAGTAACTTCCCTTCATCTTATGTATTTATTAATGATTGACTTTCATATTCGGATCGAGCGCATCTCTTAATCCATCTCCTACAACATTAAAAGCAAATACGGTTAGCATAATGGCAATACCAGGAATAATTGTCATATGTGGCGATGACCACATATATGCCTGGCCTTGAGATATCATCGCTCCCCATTCAGGTGTTGGTGGCTGAGCACCTAATCCTAAATAACTTAGAGAAGCAGTGGATAAAATGGCTGTTGCCATCCGCATGGTTGCAAATACGATGATTGGTGCTGTACAGTTTGGCAAAATATGCTTAAACATTATGCGTAAATCGCTTGCTCCCAGTGATTTCATTGCCATCACATATTCTTGTTTTTTAACCGATAAAACGGAACCTCTGACAATCCTCGCACAAGAAGGAATGGACCAAATACTTATTGCAATTGCCACATTTACTAAACTAGTTCCAAGTACTGCAATGATAAGCATTGCAAGTAAAATACCAGGGAAAGAAAATAATAAATCTACTATTCTCATAATAATTCCATCTAATTTACGATAATAGCCTGCAAGTAATCCTAATGTAATACCGCCTACTAAGCCAAGGACAACGGCAATACTACCAACTACAAGAGAAATCCTTGCCCCATAAGCGATTCTGCTCCACATGTCACGTCCATAATTATCGGTACCGAGCCAATGCCCTTCCGTGAACATCGGTAATTCAGTTGCTTCAAGGTTTTGAGTGGCAGGATTATAGCTTGTGATTAACGGTGCCGCTATCGCTATTACTACTTGTAAAATAATGATAATCAACCCAGCGACTGCTAAACGATTTCTAATTAATTTTTTCCAAGTGTCTAATAGAAAGGAATCTTTTTTCGCTTTCTTTACAGCTGGAGATAGTTGCGGATTTGTTACGGTTTCCATTGGTTTCCTCCTTTCCTAATTGTCATAGCTAATTCTTGGATCTACAAAGACATAAATAATATCAACGATTAAGTTTACTAAAACAAAGAGAGAAGCTACCAATAATACGGAGCCTTGCACCATCGGAAAATCTCTTGATGCAATTGCATTAATCATTAATCTCCCAACACCGTTTATCGCAAAAACTTGTTCCGTAATAATCGTTCCCCCTAATAATCCTCCAAAGTTAACGCCAATTACGGTAATGACTGGAATCATCGCATTTTTCATTGCATGAACACCAATAATGGAGCTTTCTTTTACCCCTTTAGCTCTAGCTGTTCGTACATAATCAGCTTGAATCACTTCTAGCATAGAAGAACGACTCATCCGTGCAATCATGGCAGCTGACCCTGTGCCTAATGTAATAGCAGGAAGTATCAATTGCTTCATTCCTTCTATTGACCAAAACGGAGCATCCAACCCTCCAACCGGTAGCATCTGCAGGTTTACAGCGAATACGAGAATTAAGATGGAACCTAACCAAAAGTTAGGAATCGAAATACCACCTAATGAAAATACGGTACTGAATACATCTAGCCATGAATTTTGTTTAAGTGCTGAGATAATACCAGCTACTAATCCGATCACAACTGCGACAATAATACTTGCAATCGCCAAATTCAGTGTATTCGGAAATCTTAGTGCAATCGCTTCTGAAACGGACTGTTTCGTTTGATAGGAATAACCAAGATCGCCCTGTAAGACATTTTTTAAATAGTCCCAATACTGAACAAGAAAAGGCTTATTCAAACCTAGACTTTCTTGAATCGCGGCGATATCAGAATCAGTTGCGGTTGGTCCTGCTATGATTGAAGCTGGATCTCCCGGTGCCATATGCATACTAGCAAAAACTAAGAAAGATATTCCAATAAGTAATAATACAAGCTGAAATAGCCTTCTAATAATCATCGAGATCAACCGTCTCACCTTCCCCTCTTTGTAAAAATAACCAATTTCCACTTTCAAAAGTTAACTAAATCTCTTCATTTAATTAACAAACGAAAGCAAATATTTAATATTCATGATTATAAGACAGTTACAAAAAGAATTCTAGTGATTTTTCAAAAAAATTTAATTATTTTATATATTCAATATTTATGGAATTTAAGAAAACCTTTTCGATTCTCTAGTATTTTGTTTTTCGAAATAATAATATATTTTTCACATAGATGGCTACTGACAATCGAAAAAAGAATGAAATAGAAAAGGATTGAAGCTCTCACGCCTTAATATTCATACACAATTAGTTATTTTTATACATTATAATGCCGAATTTTAGGATTAATTTATAATTGATGTTTTTTTAAAATTTGAAGGAGAAAGGGAAATGCTATTTTAGAAAAATAAATTATTCCATAATTTGGAGTTGGAGATTTTTGAAAAAAATTGTAGAATTTCGTAGAGAAATAGCTAGTTTGATGATTTCATTTCCTTTTTTTGAATAATATTTGTAAACACCCCTGTCAATTTTTTCCTTTTGAACAAGTACGATATCAAACATAATTTGAAAATCGAGTAGGAGGGAGTGATTAACTCCCGACCTCTCACACCACCGTACATACGGTCCCGTATACGGCGGTTCAATAACTTAAGTATCGACGTTCATATAAATAGTTAAGGTCTTTTAGACCCCATTTAATGAGCGTCTTTATTTTAATTGCCGTATGAAGCGTTTCACAGCCCGAAATCCTCCAATAACCCTTTCGGGTATTAGCTACTTTCAAAGCCTCTTCATGTTTGATGCCTAATCTCCTTAGTTGCGCATAACGTGTTTTGACCTTTTTCCATCTTTTCCATATAATCTGTCTTAATCGATGATTCAACCATTGTGCAATATCTTTAATAAACCTCTTCATCAAGCTAATCCCATAGTAATTTATCCAACCAACAGTCGCTTGGTTAATTGCTTTGGCTATTTCCTCAAACTTACCTGGGCGATTTCGTCTGGTTAGGGATTTTAATTTAACTTTAAATCTCTTTTTGGCTGCCTGGTGCGGTCTACAACTAACACCTTTAGAAGTAGAGTGTATGCAAAAACCTAGAAATTTCAATTTTGTTGGACTTCCAATTTGGCTCTTAGTGCTGTTAACCGTCAGTTTCAAATCTTTCTCTAGAAAGTTAGAGATACTTTCTAGTACCCGTTGCCCAGCTCGATTGCTTTTAACATAAACGCAGAAGTCATCCGCAAAGCGCACAAACTTGTGTCCACGTTTCTCTAATTCCTTATCTAGTTGATTTAAGTAGACGTTACTCAATATTGGCGAAAGAACGCCGCCTTGAGGAGCACCAGAATCCGTTGATTTTGTTAGTCCATTTTCAAGGATTCCACTCTTAAGAAATTTCCAAATTAGCTTCAGGACTATATTGTCTTGTATAAATACCTTTAGGTATTCCATCAACTTCTGGTGATTTATGGTGTCGAAGTAACTCTTTAAGTCACAGTCTACAACCACTTTATATCCTTGTTCGTAATAGTTGATGGATTGCTCAATGGCTTGATGTTGGTTTCTGTTGGGTCTAAATCCATAGCTCATTTCTGAGAAATGAGGGTCGATTATCCCACCGATTACTTGATAGATTGCTTGTTGGACCATACGATCCCTTACACATGGAATGCCTAACTTACGTTTAGACCCATCTGGTTTGGGAATTTCAACACGTTTAACAGGTAAAGGTTTATAAGTGCCATCCTTCAATTTTCTTTTCAATTGTTTGTGGTATTTACTTACATGACCAAAAAGTTCATATACTGTCATCCCATCAATACCGGGTGCACCTTTATTTGCCTTGACCTTCTCACATGCTCTAAGTAGATTATTATCATCAATTATTCTGTCAATTAAGTCGATACCATCTTTTCGTCTTGCTTCTTTAAGGACAGTACTGCACACTTTTGCATACTCTTCAGTTTCCAACTTATCTCTTTGCAAATAGCCATTTTCCAATGCATTCTGTGGTCTTTGCACTGTCTTCACCTCCGCATTTCTTCAAGATTGTTATTGTTCAGCCCTTCATTCCAAAGGAACTACTATGGCTTCTGCTGACTTCTTACAATTCAGTTTGTCATCACTGACCAACTTGTTCCTGTGAGATATTCCATCTCTCTTGTCGGGAACCCTTGTAAGACCTCCCCGGGTAAGAGCTATAACCTTCCTCCCATGTAACTGCTATATTTACTGTATGGGACTCGTGCAGTATTGGACTTTGTTTTGTTGTGCAAACTCGTCCATCCCAATTCAGCCTTATATATAGTTTCTGTCCGTCAGTTCGGGATTTTGCCTCCGGCTTCCTTCAGATTCCACCTCACGATGGACACCCTTGCCATTAGCTAACAGTTCCTACTGCCAAGCCTGTAGTGGACTTTCACCACCAAGTTATAGCCCATGCCGGGCGCACACAAACAAAAAATCAAACCGACTGATTTGATTTTTCTTTGTTATGCATCAAATTTTTAATCCATTTCTACTTTTAAATCTTCTTAGAAGAATATGGCTTTCTACTCGTGTTATGCCTTCTAAGGAATATAGTTCGTTGTTTGTGAAGCTTTCTAATGCTTCAAAGTCTTCCACTAGGACATGCATATGCAATGTACTTGGTCCTGTCATTTGATAGCAGCTTGCTACAACTGGGTTTTCTGCAAGTGTTTGCGCTACTTGAATAAGGGAAGCTGGCTCACAATCCACTTCAAAAAAAGCCGAAACCGTCTTGCCTACCTTTTCCGAATTGATGACGGCGCTGAACTTTTCAATAATTCCATTTTCAATTAGTTGGCTGACTCTTTCTCGGATTGCTACTCTTGATAAATTCAGTTCTTTTCCGATTTCTACATAAGATAGCCTGCCATTTGCTGTAAGCAATTCTAATATCTTTTTATCTGTTTCATCTAATTTCATTTAACCACCACGCATCTTCTGTTTTAAATTATGTCTCATTATAGCCTTTCCTTTAAAAATTAGGAAGTATTTTTTAGAATTTTCAAACTTTCTGATGCGGATTACAAATGTAATGGAAAAATTTAGAGAGTTCGTCTATTGACTTATTTACGAGATATACGAAGGAGTGTGTATTTACTGTTATTTTTATATTTCACTATATCTTACTCACTTAATAAGAAAAACCTGCAGCTTATCACTGCAGGTTTTTCTTATTATTGTGCTTCTATTAATCCGTATTTTCCATCTTTACGCTTGTAGACGATATTGGTATTGTTTGTTTCAGCATCTGTGTAGACGAAGAAATTATGGCCTAATAAGTCCATTTGCAGGATTGCTTCCTCGCTGTCCATCGGTTTTAGATTGAAACGTTTTTGACGGACAATCTCTTGATCCTGTTCTTCATCCTCCGCATTTGGTGCGTTTTCGTAAGAACCTAATAATTCATTAAGATTTCCTTTTTCTCTATGCTTACGATTTACTTTCGTTTTATGTTTTCTTATTTGTCTTTCTAATTTATCAGAGATTAAATCTATTGCTGCATACATATCCATATGATTTTCTTCTGCACGCAACAGCAATTGGGACATTGGAATCGTAACTTCTACCTTAGACATTTTGTCATTATACGTTTTTAGATTAACGTTAACTTGTGCATCTGGTGTTTCAGAAAAGTATCTTTCTAATTTGGATATTTTCTTTTCGACATACTCTCTAATTGCTGGAGTTACCTCAATGTTTTCTCCTCTAATGTTGAAATTCATAAGTTACTCCTCCTTTATAGTTTCCAGTGCAAGTCTTATTTTTTCCTAATGGTAATTAGAAATATACCTATAAGGAATCATTTTGACTATACTATATATTTCTAGCATACCCTATCAAAATCCTGCTAAAACGATATGAAATTTCGACAAAGTTGTGAACATTCCTAATTAATTTTTTCATAATAATTTCTAGTATAATAATTCCAGCAATTTTTTATGTCAGAAAATGTTTCAAATTAATGTGTACAGGATATATATACAGCATAATTAAATACATGCCGTTCCTTGAAAATAAAATGCCCGTTTCTACTAAAAGAACTAGTTCTTCCAATAAATCAGATAGGCAAAAGACAGGCATGAATAGTATTTTTCTAAATAAAGTTTAATCCTATTGTTGTTAAATATCTAGACAATTATTTGCTCTATTTAAAAACATTTCGACATAATCTATTAGGAGAAGCCTATATTCCTAACAATAGATGGAATTGTGAGTATCACATACTGTTATTGTGTCGAGATTTATCGAAATTAATCAAAATATTTTTACAATTCAATGATTTATATTTGCTACAATGAACACAACAAAGAAATTAACTTGGAGGTAAATGAATGAGTGAAAAGATTTTACAAAATCAGCATGAAGCAGAATTAAAAGAATTGGAAGAGGAAGAGTATTTTTATAAGCTTTGGGAAGACGACCGTTTATAACCAAAATAGATCTACTTATTAATAGAAACAGGAGGAACATTTGCTTTTTAAGAGATGTTCTTAAAATTTGAAAACTTTCTGGAAAAATAAGGAGTATCTTACTTTATCTTGAAATTCTAACAAATAAAGATTTGATAACGCATACTGGAGGGATCTATTTTGAATAAAAAATGTATCGCAATGCTTTTAGCTGGAGGAAGAGGGACAAGACTTAAGAAATTGACAGAAGAATTAGCAAAACCAGCTGTACCTTTTGGAGGAAAATATCGTATCGTTGATTTCACTTTAAGCAATTGCCGTAATTCAGGAATAGATACCGTTGGTGTATTAACACAATACCAGCCACATGTACTGCAAAATTACATTAAAGACGGGAAAGATTGGGATCTAGACAGCAGAGATGGCGGACTTAGCATCCTTCCACCATACCAATGTGGCACTGAAGAACGCTGGTATGATGGTACAGCTCATGCTATCTATCAAAATATATCCTATATTGACCAGTATAACCCTGAAAATGTTCTTGTTATTTCTGGTGACCATATCTATAAAATGGATTATAATCTGATGTTACAACAGCATATAAAAACAGGTGCAGATGCAACGATTTCTGTGACAGAAGTTCCATGGGTAGAAGCTAGCCGCTTCGGCATCATGAATACAGATAGCACGAATAATCGTATTGTTGATTTCGAGGAGAAGCCAGCTAACCCACAGTCGAACCTTGCTTCGATGGGTGTCTATATTTTCAAATGGAAAACACTTAAAAACTATTTACAAAAAGAAGAAAAAAATGAACTATCTTCGAAAGATTTTGGGAAAGACATTATTCCTGCCATGCTTTTAGATAACCGCAAATTACATGCCTATACGTTTAAAGGGTATTGGAAGGACGTTGGGACAATTGACAGCTTCTGGGAAGCAAACATGGATTTATTATCGAGAGAAAGCAATATCTTTCTAAATGACAAAGACTGGACCGTATTTACCCACGAACAGTGCTTTGCCCCATCCTATATCGAATCTTCCGCTACCGTAAAACGCTCCATTATCAGTGAAGGCTGCGAAATTTATGGAACAGTAGAAAACTCCGTCATCTTCAATGATGTCATTATTGGAAAAGGCGCAATCGTAAAAGATTCCGTACTCCTTCCTGGAACCGTTATCGGTGAAAATGTGGTCATTGAAAAGAGTGTAACGGCATGTAATGTGATGGTTGAAGATCATAGTATCATTGCACCTGAAGATGCAGATTCGGAGATTGTGTTGATTGGGGAGAGTATGGAGAATAAGCAGAGTCGTGTTGGGTTGTCTCGGGTGATTTAACTAACTGGTGGGATAACTGGGACAGTGAGGGTCAGGTTCCTTGTCCCATTAACTAATAACGGGGCTAATATCCACATTAATTGGATATTAGCCCCCTTTCTATGTTTCCAACTGTTGGTGAAACTAATCTGTTTTACCTACATCTTATTTTGCACGCTGAACAACACTTTTGGATATACCGGTTATCCTTGCAACTTGCCTAATAGTTATCCCTTCTATTTCTTTCAGCTTCTTTAATAATTTATCTCTATCTTTTTTATTCATTTGCTGTAGGCTAGAACTATTTGGTATTCCTAAACTCCTCATTATCTCCAAAACGTCTTGATCAGCAATCTTAACAGAGTTTTTCACCTCTAAACAATTTTCTTCACTAAGATTACAAGTATATGCTTTAAATAATTCTAATGCTTTCTTTTCATCATACGAAAATAGTTGAAGAGCCAGTTCGGTATCAACCAAATTAGAATTATCAAGATACTCCCTTATGCTAGTCCATTTGCAATTCAAAACACTCTTTGACACACCAGCTTTTAGTGGATTTTGATGAATATAGCGAAGCACCGTTAGAAAGTATCTCACATCTTCAACGGTCTCACTCTTAAACCTCCCTTCAAATAAATGGCCACTTCTTTCATATTTTGCATTATACCAATGGACATAACTGGAGCTAATTCTCTTCACTACATCTGAAATAGATTCATTTGTTTCTTTACACAAAAGATGCATATGATTATCCATTAAACAATAACCATATAACTTATACTTACAAATCTCCTTATATCTTTTTAATGTTTTTAAGTATTGGATTTTATCATCGTTATCTTCAAAAATAATTTGCCTATTAATGCCTCTTATAATAATGTGATAAATACCATTAACGCTCTTTTTTCTTGGATTTCTTGCCAATAAGCACCACCTCTATGCAATAACTAAATTTACTCATGAAAATTTGTTCGTTTTAAGGAAATAGATTGGGAAGAATTAAACATGTGGAAAAAGAAGGAAAAAAAAGAGAAATAACTATTCTTAATTATTTCAACAAAAATAAAGCTAATCCTCTAACTAAATAGAAAAAAGTGGGACAAGGAACCTGTCCCCTCGACCCACTATTTTCGTTTATCGTAAAACATGCCATCCGTTTGCAAAGATTGATACGGATTTACATATTTCTGATTCGATGTTTTTTTGTATTCTAAGCCTCTTAATTCTTTTTGAATCGATTGCTTTTCTTTTTGTAGCAATGCAACCAATTCTTTGTCTTGTTGTAAGAGAGCCTGTCCGATTTTCTTTTCGGTTTCTGTAGTTGGTGGCGTAAGTAGCGTCAAGCAAGCCTGCCTCTGATCAAGAAGCTGATTAACTTTCTCCGTATCTACTTCTGCTTCTCCCTTTAACAGCTCCACTAATTCATTAGTAATGGCATAGCATTGCTTTAATGCTTCCATTACGCTTGGCCGCCCTGACCATGCTGCTTTTGACGATTTAGAACAATTGCTTCTTTCCAAGTATCACGGAATTCTATCACAAGAGATTCCACTTCTTCAATGATTGCAATATTATTCTCGATATTTGCTTTGATAAGCTGACGGTTCATATAATCATACAAGGACATCAAATTTTGTGAAATCGCAATATCCATATTTAAGGTTACCATTAATTCCTTAATGATATTTTGTGATTTTTGGATATTCAGATTGCGAGTTGGAATATCTTTATCTTCTATTGCTTTTTTGGCTAAGTGTAAAAATTTCAGACAGCCGTTATAAAGCATTAATGTCAAATCTCCAGCAGAAGCAGTATTTACTGAATTTTGCTGATAGGATTGATAAGGGTTAGAAATAGCCATTTTTTAAATCTCCTTTTTATTAAGAACTGAACATACTAGTTAAATACGTAGACTGACTGTTTGCCTTGTTGATTGCTGATTCCATTGCCGTAAAACGAGCCCAATATCGAGTTTCAAGGGATTCCAGCTTATCTTCAAAGCGAGTAATTTGACTGTCATAATTATTTAATAATTTACCTAACGTGAAAGTATTATTTACACTAGTCGATTTCCCAGCTTTTGTCGTGATATCAGACATCGCTGTTTTTAAGCTATCTCTTAAGCGACGCGCAATTCCTTGTTCCGAACTTGTTGCCCCATCCTTTTGAAAAAGCTCATAGACAGCGTTTGGATCAGCAGAAATTGCTGCTCTAAGTTTATCTTCATCGATCGTTAGCTTTCCACCGTCTAAATAATTTGCAGTCGTGGAAATCCCAATTTGCGATAGTTGTGAATAAGTAGATGTTCCACTTACAGGTGAACTAAAATTTGAACGCATTTTCGTTAAAACATTCGTTAAAATCGAGTCACCCTTTAACGTACCACTTTTCGCAAGCTTATCCCATTTTTCAATTTCGTCCTCTGTCATATCTTCTTTCTGTGCATCTGTTAAAGGAGGATAATCACGATACTTTGTTTCCGTTGTTTTGGCGCGAATCTTTTCTACTGCTTCGTTATATTTGTTTACGAATTGTGTTATGGTGTCTAAAATACCATCGACATCTGGAGTAGATGAGAATGTTACTGCTTCTGTTGTTACTTTTTTAGCAGTAAATTCTACTCCATTTATGGTGAAGGTGTTTGATGGACGGGTGATATTAAGACCATTATAAGTTATATCTGCATTAGAACCTTTTGTTCCGTAAACTTCACCACCTGAACCTTCAGCAGCCAAATTATTATTAGAATTAACCCTTAAAATATTATTGAAAAATTTATTTGGACTTTCTCCATTATCAGAAAGAATAATCTCTGGAGATCCATTAGCCATTTCACCGGTATTTTTAGCTGTGATAGAAATTTTCTGTGATTTCGAATCAAAAAATGCCGTTACTCCAGAATCCTTATTTATTTTTGCAATTATACTATCTAAGGTATCATCTTCCTTAATGGTTAATTTATATGGTTCAGTTTGTAATACACCATCTTTTGTAATTGCACTAATTTCAATAATTTGACTTCCCTGAAAACCAATATCAGAGAGTTTCGCAGAGGAATCAGTTATTTTTGATTTTTCTATACTTTGCATTGAAGCTGCTGTAGCCAACTTATTAATTGACATTGAACCAGAAAAATCAATCGTAGAATTCACATTCTTCACTGATAGAGCATCTGAATTAGAAATAGCAACTGTCTTCTTAATAAAACTAGCTTGCTTAGAAACTCCATTAAAAATAGTATTATCTAAATCCAGCAACAAGGAATTCATCTCTCTGTAGTCATCTCGCTGCCACTCTGTATATGTCTTTTTCTGATTTATCTTATCTAGTGGTACCCTTTCAGCTGTCATTAACTGCTCAACAAGGGCATCGATATCCATTCCACTAGCTAAACCACCAATTCTTAATACCATCCTAACTCACCTCTTTTATATCTTTTCATCAATAACTAAGCCCATAAATTCCTTCATTGCTGCATACATATCAAGCATTTTCTTAGAAGGAATTTCGCGTACAACTTCTTTCGTATCATCATCAATAACCGTTACATAATAATCATTTAATTTCTCATGAAGCTCAAATTTCAAGGAAGTATGAGAAGGTTGCATAAAAGCATTTATACTTTCAATTACTTCATTTAATTGCTCTTTATTTGGTTTTGGACCATAAAGCTGCAATGGAACATCCAGTTTACTATCCAATGTTTTCTCTAAACTATTTGCATTTTCCGCTTGTCTAGGTGTGTAAAGATTTTGCTGGGAACCAATCCGTTCTATCATGTTAATTATCCCCCTGTGATTACAAACTAGAATTTTATATTTTTTATATCGGTTAAATAGTGAAAGATTTAAGGAATATTACTGAAAGATTGCTTAATGGGAGAAAATCACTAGTTTAATAGGGAGAAATGACCTACAATATAATAGAACATATATTCTTTTGGAAAGGAAAATGATAGTAATGGATAATAAATACTCTAATTTAGAAAAAGGATTTTCTTATGAGGGATTATGTATGTTAACTGGAAAACTTCTTGGGGATGGAAACTTATTTCAATCACCAGGAAGACAAGCTAGATTTCGATTTAGTCACCGAATCGAGGATAAAGAGTGGACTTTCCATTGTTATCATGATCTGAAACAATATATTCCATTAGTTACACCTAAATACAGAAAAATAATCGATCCTAGAATTTTAGCTGGCTATACAGAACATTATTATTCACAATCAAGAAACAGTATATATTTTTCTGAGTTAATGAAAGTATGGTATCCAGAAGGCAAAAAAACCCTTCCATTTCCATTCTTAGAAAGATATCTAAATGTTTTAGCCCTTGCATGGTTTTATCAAGATGATGGATGCTTAATAATGAAAGATTCAAAAATAAAAAAAATTACCTTATCTACTGAATGCTTTACTAAAGAAGAAAACAAATTGTTAGTCCAATTAATTTACCAAAAGTTTCATATACTATTTTCTCAAGATAAACAAAATAGACTACTGCTTTATAATCAAAAGCAGATACTATATTTTTTACATATAATAGATTCATATATACATTTTTGTATGGATAGAAAAAGGAGAGCAGCTCTTTTTCTCCCTTCTAAATTACCTGATAAACGAACAACGATAAAACTTCCACTTTCTATAACTATAAAATTTCCTACAGAAGAAATCTATCAAATTCTTGATACACTTCCAAAACTACTATCATTGCTTAAGTCTAAAAACGGATATAGAAATTTATATATAAACGACTATTTTTTAGAGGATTTTACTAATACGAAAAAAAGTTATCAAATTATTATTAGGGGAAAGCAGAGGGACTTATTAGAAGAATGTATCTATATTAGTGGTTTAAATAATAGCCAAATTAGTGAATTATGTTACCGAATAAATAAAATGAGTGAGAAAGAAATTAGTAACCTATTAAATCAATAAACTACTAAATAAAGAGATATCAGGAAAACTGATATCTCTTTAAAAAACTCTTTATTTATTAACGTAATAATTGAAGAACTCCCTGCGGCTGTTGGTTTGCTTGAGCCAACATAGCTTGTGCTGCTTGAGAAAGAATAGAATTCTTTGTTTGGTTCATCATCTCTTTCGCCATCGTGCGAACATTTACTTTCATAAATGACCAGACTATATCTTCACCCTCTAATATTTCTAGTAGGGGTCGGGCACTTCGGATTCACAATACTGATGTATATTGTTTCACCTATGGATTTCATCATCATAGCTTTTGCCTTAGATGGTTTATCCTAGTCGTTGAACCTTCTCCACTTTTTCAAGTAAGGAGCTTGGCTGCTGATTGCCCAATCTTTTCTTTTTTCACACATTCACGCCTACCATTTCTAGTTACGTTGTAGTAAGAAAAGCTCTAAGGGTTTTCCAGCAATTCACCCGATAGTAATCTCTAGCCGTTACCAGCTAGGACGACTGTGCTTGTTACTGCTTTTTTATGCAGCTAAAGCATAATCAACGTCACGGATACGAGATTCCGCAGCAGTTAAGTTTTCAGAAGAAGTTGTTAAGTTATTTATAGTATGATCTAAACGATTTTGGAATGCACCCAGTTTTGATCTTTCAGCTGATACATTTTGAATAGCAGCATCTAATGTTTTAATAGCAGAATTTGCTCCATCTTGTGTTTGAACATTAATATCTTTAACAAATCCAACTGTAGCATTTCCTAATGTTTTAGTACTCATTTCATTAATGTCAATTAACATGTTTTGATCTTTATTTGCACCAATTTGCAATGTTGCTCCACTTGAAGTAACGTTAAATGATGTTACATCACCATCATTTGTAGATGTCGCATTAAACTCTGCACCTTGATAAACAATATTTTGACCTGTTCCAGTAATTTCTTGAGATACATTCTCTTCATTTGTTATTGTTACTACTGCATCAGCTCCGTCTACTTGTTCAGCATTTCCTAAAACATCATTTGCTGTCCATGCTGCACCTGAACCTGAAAGATCTATTTGAGCAGAGCTTCCATATGCAGTTGATGTTAACACTGCAGGCGAACTATCTTCAATACTAGCTTCTACACCAGTTTGGTCAGAATATGAGTTGATTTTTGCTTGTAAACTTGCAGCATCAGTAACACCTGTAGTATCAATAGTAACTCCATTAATTACTAATGCTCCAGTTGCAGCTCCAATTGCAGTATCATCTGCAGCCGCACCAGATGTCTTAGTTGCCTGTGTTGCCGCAGTATTTACAGTTACATCATAGCTTCCTGTCTTTAAACCAGTAACACTTAATACTTCTAATTTACTTGTATCAGCAGATTGGCCCTGAGCTCCCAAGCTACCATTTAATAATTTTTGTGTGTTGAATTCGGTTGTGTCAGAAATTCTATTGATCTCAGACTTTAACTGTTCAACTTCTTTTTGTATTTCTTTTCTATCATCTAAAGTATTTGTATCATTAGCAGCTTGAGTAGATAATTCACGCATACGTTGTAAAATATCAGTAGTTTCGCTTAAAGCACCTTCAGCAGTTTGAATTAAAGAAATACCGTCTTGAGCATTTCGTGTAGCCTGATCTAATCCGCGGATTTGGCCACGCATTTTTTCAGAGATTGCAAGACCAGCTGCATCATCAGCAGCGCTGTTGATACGAAGACCAGAAGATAATTTCTCCATTGATTTGCTTTGTGCATTTGTTGCGCTGTTTAACTTGTTGTAAGTGTTAAGAGCTGCAATATTATGATTGATTTTCATTTTTGTTTTCCTCCTTGAATTTAGGTGTTCACATCCTTGTGAACATGATAGTTTTATAGGAGTTAGGAAGGTCGGCCGCCCTTCCCCCTCTTACTTTATATATCGTCTCTGCTATTCAAAGTTTAATAGTTTTTTATAGTATTTTTTATTTTTTTATAAAAAATTTTAGAGATTGCTATTAAATAAGGTTTTCAGCAAATAAAAAAGCATAGCCACTAATCAGCTACGCCATTTTATCTAATATATATGATTCAATTCTTTCCTTTAAACAAGTTCATAACTGCTGCAACATCCAGTGTAGCCTGCTGATTTTCTGCAATTATTTCCTCATATACCTCTTTACGATATATTTCAACATTCTTTGGGGCTGAAATACCGATTTTCACTTGTTCTCCTTTTGCAGCAACAACCGTTATTTCGATATCATCGCCAATTTTTATAACCTCACCTTTTTTCCGTGTCAAAACTAACATCGAATCACCCCTTTACCAATTTTGGTTTATTTTTTTGAAATAATGGGTGCTTTGTGTGGTAATTTGGTTCATTTAAGATTACTTGTTTTGCTATATTTCTCTTACTATTAATAACAACAGGTGCTTGTAGATTTGCTGTTGTCTTTTCAAATGGATTTTGAACAGTTAATATAGAAAAAACTTGGATATCTTCTTCTGATTCTAATTCCAATAGCTCAACAATATGATCTTCTAATGTAAAATCATATTCCTTAAAGAAGGTAAATGGATTAGAAAGTACAAACGCTAATTGTTGATTTTCTACCGATTGTAAGACAATAAATTGCCCTTCCTCATCAAGGGGTAAGAGAACAAATTCCTTTTCCTCAGGAAATCCTGGAATTGCTTGTGGAAATGTAATGACTTCTTTTTCTTGTATTTCTTTTTCACCGTGATATTTCGTCGCAATTTTCACTTACATCATTCCTTTATATGTATTGTTCATAGTTTACCCCAATATACTTTAAATTTTCAAAGTCTATCTCTAAAGATGGATACTGTGCTAGTTGGATATTAACTTTAGCAGGCGTGTAATTAATTTCAGGATTGTTTATTTTAGTATTAATGACCGCTTTTTTCGGTTCAATCGAAACATTCACTTCTCCTGGGTCATAATTAATTTGGACACTATTTGGAGAAGGAATCCAGCCTAAGCCAAATTGCTTCGGTGCGCCTTGACTATTTCTTTTTGCTTGGCTAGCAATTACATTTCCACCATTTTGAATTTGCAATAATTCATTACGATCTTGTCCTCTTCTCGCTATACCTTCCATCACAGCCTGTTTTCCCTCAGCAGCTGCATCTTCAATCATCCGTGGCACACTTTTATAACCCACATCTTCCCTTGCCTTCGTTTGATCAATTGTTAATTGAGACGGTCTTCTTTCAATCGTTAACTCTGCTTTCGGCTGTTCCATCTCCATGTCAGCCTGTTTCTGCCGAATTTCTAACGAACCCTTATCTACCCACATATCCAAACGCGCGGGCGTCGATTGCAATCTGATTTGCGGAAACATACTTTTCACATCCTTTTTATTCAAATATTAAAAAAGGAGCCAAACCATCAGACCAAAAACAATAGTCAGGCTTGCCTCCTTTCATTTTTATCGTAAGAAATCAATTAAAGACGTTTGAATCAATCGAGCGCCAACTGCTAATGCAGCATTATGGACACTTTCCTGAACAGATAAATTAGTAATCGCCTTTTCCATATCCACATCTTCATTATCAGAAAGAACCTTTGTCGCCATTACTTCCTGTGCATCAATTCTCGCTTCCACCATATCCAAGCGATTTGACCTTGCACCAAGCTCTGCTCTTTCACTGTTCATCGAGTTAAGAACATTATCAAGACGCCCTAGTAAATCATCTAATCCTTCTGTATCATTACTATTGAATTTATCTTCAATCCCTTGTAATACATCAAACATTTCTTGATTAAATGTACTAGAAGGACTAACGTTTGCCTTCATTGTTATCCCTTGAGAAACTTCAACCCCATAATTATCAATTGCTGGGTCATTAATATTTGCTGCAACCGTTGGAGGTGATCCACTCGTTACTAACGGATTCGATACATCTGTACCATGAAAAATATACTTACCATTAACTTTTGTATTAGCAACATTTATCAAATCATCTTTAAGCTGTCCGATTTCTTTTGCAATTGCAGCTCTCTCATCGACACTATTTGTATCATTCTTCCCTTGCAGTAAAAGCTCACGAGCTCGATCAAGTCCGCTTGTCGCCTGCTCAAGTCCTGCCTCCGAGTTATCCATCCATAAATGAAGCTCTGAAAGATTCCGTTTATACTGTTCGACTTGAGTTAAGTTTGAACGGAAGTACATTCCTTTCATTGCAACTACTGGATCGTCAGATGGCTTTGTGATTTTTTTACCTGTTGCAACCTGATTATTTAGTTCGGCTAATTTATTATAGCTATTGCTAATATTGCGAAGGGAGTTTGCTGATACCATTGATTGTGTAACACGCATTATTTATTCACCTATCTTCCACCGACACCCATGCCGTTAATAATTTTATCTAGCATTTCATCCATTACAGTAACCATTCTTGCAGATGCATTATATGCTTGCTGGAACTGGATCATATTGCTCATTTCTTCATCTAAGGAAACTGTGCTGACACTCATTCGTTTGTTATCAACTGTTTGTTGAAGAGAATTTGAATTTGCAGCCATCTTATTCGCTTCTTGGGCGCTTACTGCCATACTTCCGATAACCCCTTCAAAATAGTTACGGAAATTAGATTGCTCTGAGTTATTGCCATAATCATAATTATTATTGAAGATTTCTGCTAATTTGCTTACATATGTTGCATCACCAAGCGTTGGATTAGATGGATCAGCATTAGCAATATTATCTAAGCTATTTTTTATATCCTGAGAAATCGTGATTCTGCTTGCAAAGCCTTCTCGCTCTCCAATGCTTCCACTTTCCGAATCAGCAAAGAAAGAAATCTCCTTGTCCCCATCTTTTATTTCATTGGGGCTCAACCCTTCTTCATGAATCTTGTTAAATTCTGTTGCAAATGTATAAGCAAGATTATCTAATTCTGTTAACATATCATTATATATTCCTGCTAATTGTCCATCTTGATTTGTATAACCATAGGATTCTACTATACTTTTTAATTTTCCAGTAGAATTAAAGTTATTAATATCAATCACTGTATCTCCAATGGAAATAGACTGAACAGCTGAATCATCTGCATTGTGGTTTACTTTTACTTGATGAACACCATCTTTATCCACTAATGTACCAAGAGCATTTCCACTATCATCTACTAAAGTTACGATTGCTTTTCCTTCAGCTTGTGCTAATGCATTTCCGCCTGTAGCTTCATAGCTTACTTTAATGTTTGCATATTGGGATAGTTCATCTAGTATCGTATCTCTTTTATCATATAAATCATTTGGTAAATAGCCATTTGGCTCAACACTGCCAATCTGCTTATTAACTTGATCAAGCTGTGAAAGCAATGTATTCATTGCTTTTTCCGAAACAGCCAATTCATTTTTTGCATCGGCCTTTTGAGCAGAAACCGTTTGATGTAAGTAGCTAAATGTTTCTGTAACCGCAATACCACGTTGACGAACAACCGCACGAGCACCAGCATTTTGCGGGTCAACAGCCATATCCTGAAGTGATTTCCAGAAGGAATCCATTGCTGTAGCCAAACCAGAATCGGAAGGCTCATTCATGATTGTTTCTAAATTACTTAACGCTGTAGAACGATTTTCCCAGTAACCAAGCTTGCTAGATTCTGAACGATACTGTGTATCAAGAAAGGTTTCTCTGACACGTACAATAGATCCAGCCTCTACTCCAGTTCCCATTTGACCAGGTATCTTCGGTGCGTTTTGCCCTACAGATGGAAAGCTTTGTGATTGCTGTAGATCGACTCTTTGACGAGTGTAGCCAAGTGTATTTGCATTTGCAATATTATTTCCTGTTGTATACAAAGCACTTTGTTGTGCAGTTAATCCTCTTCTTGCCGTTTCTAATCCCATAAACGTTGAAGCCATTATCTTTCCCCCATTATGCCTTAATATTTAAGAAGCTCTTTCCTTGTTTTCCAATCGTGTTCGTTCGAATATTATTGCCGCTCGGCTTACCATAATTGATGCTTTTCTGCGTCGGCTTAAATAAATCCAAGGAAATATTGACAAATTGCATGGATTGTTGAAGAAGCTGTTGATTCAATGAATTTATTTCTTTTAAATCCATGATGATTTCTTTTAGATGATTGGCAATTTCTAATACATCTACCGCATCCTGTGAATCAAGATGCTTCACACAATCCATTACAGAAGGATTAGGAACATTTGCAACAATACGTTTAGAGATCGTAATCCTTGCTTCTTCTAGCTTTTGGATACTCATAATATGAGCCTGTTCATCCTTCATAATTTGCTGAAGGGCTTCCATATCGCCAACCTTAATAATTTCAGTCTTCTTTTTTGCAACTTCATGTAAACTTTCGTGTAGCTTCACAAGCTTGTCTAACGTCTGCATTAATAATGTAGCTGACATGTTAGCCCTCCTTTTTTATGAATGAATTAGTTTTTGGAATAAAAGTTTAAAATGCTTTTAGCAACATCTTGCGGTTTCACTTCATATGTACCGCTTTGTACCTGTTTCTTTAATGCATCAATCTTTTCTGTGCGGGCAGCAGAAACTTGGGAAACCTGCTGTAATTCTTTAGCAGCTGAAGAAATCTCCACTTTATCTGTTCCTTTTGTTCCTTCCGCTTTATTCGATTGTTCCACTTTATTTACTTTTTTATATGGGTTAACCCCTTGTGTTCCATAATTATTAATTTTCATTGTATATTCCTCGCTTTCTTCCCCGTACAAGTTTTATTCTTATTACTAGTATCGGATGATTAGCGTTTTGTTTAAACATTTCCTTCTATTTTTATGAAAATACGCCAAAATGACTACTTTCCAAATTATTTATATGAATATATTCCTAGAGGGGATAGTAGATTGTAGGTTGCGCCGAATAATATCGGCGCTTGTTTTTTATCGAGTAAAATATGTGTTCCTTTTTTCTAACTCTCTTTGTCTTTCTTCTTCTTTTTCGACTAACTGTAAGTCACTTTGTATGCCTGTCGTACATGGCTGACAAAGCTTTCCGTCACGAATAATCGTTCCACATTTTGCACAAGGGTATCCAAGATTAGGAAATTGAGCAAGCTTAATTCTGCCCTTTTTAATAAATTTATAAATTAGTGTTCTTTCCACACCAGTCGCTTCTACTACTTCATCCATTTGTGCCGTGCGGTTCTGCTTTTTCCGAATAAATTGATACACCTTTTCGAAATCCGCTTCTTCTTCCTTATAACATTTAAGACACACATCGCGAATACTATTTAACACATAAATATCTCCACATTGCGGACAATTCCCTAGTTCTGCCATCATGACTCCTCCTCATCTTGCAATCGTAAAGGAAGTGATGGACTTTGCTCCCGCTTCCTTTAATACTTTCGCCGCATTTCGTAACGTCGAACCTGTAGTATATATATCGTCAACAAGGAGAATATCTTGAGCGATAATGTGTTCTTTCTGCTCTAGTTTAAAAATATTTTCTATCTCCAATCGCTCTTTTCTTGTTTTTTTCGATTGCTTCTCACTATGTAATCGGACAAGACAGTTATAATAAGGTATTTTTGCATATAGCAGAAATGCTTCTGTTTGATTAAATCCTCTTTCATACAATCGCTCCTCACTTAATGGAATGGGCACAACCACCTTATTTTTTCCTAAATCCTTCGGTAAATAAGAAACAAAGGAGGCCGCTATTCGAAAGTCACCCCTATACTTAAAGCGAGCGATTGTTTCTTTCAAAAAATCATTATATAAAAATAACGACTGATTTAATCCCAAGATTCCTTTCCATTCCTCGGATTCATCCCATCTCTTACAATCATGGCATACTCCATTTTCTACATAGACAGCCTCTAGCAAATGAAGTGGCCGACCACAAATACCGCATGTTTCTCCCTTAATTTCTTCTAACTTCTCCTTACATCCAGCACATAAATAGCATTCAGGCTCTTTGGATAAAAGATAAGTCCAATTAAAATCCGGCATCACAGTTGCTAAACAAATCACACAAATCATAGGAGTAGCATCCCCCTTTCCCTCGCCTCTTTGTTACTCTCCATTATTTGCTTCCGTGCAGATACCATGCTGTTTGTTTTTCCATAATGAAAAAAAGTAATCGTTCCATCTGGAAATTCTCTTTTCCTTCCTACCCTTCCCGCAATCTGCACAAGAGCACTTTCAGTAAAAATTTGATTTTCCGCTCCTAATATTGCAACATCTACATTTGGAAAAGTAACACCGCGCTCTAAAATCGTTGTTGTAATAAGGATATCTACTTCTTTATCACGCATTTTTTGTACCTTCTCTTTTCGCACTGGATCTTCCGCATGAACTGTTTCTATCCTACCCACTATTGGTTTTAAGAGCATTTTTACTTTTTCCATATAATGAATTTTCGGGACAAATAAGAGTATTGGTTTACTTTGCGGAACTCGTTCTTTAATCCAGTTATGGAGAGTTGCAGGCAGCTTATCCTTTTTCAACCCCTTTTCCCAATTCCCGCACCACTGAAAATTTGGCACAGGCAAAGGGAATTGATGAAAACGTGCAGGGATAGTGACAAAGGGAATCTTTTTCTGCCTACATTTTTCTTGCCAACTTTTATCAGGAGTTGCCGTTAAGTAAATAAGCGTGGAATCTTCTTTTCTCGCTTTTTGCACAGCATATTGCAGAGACTTGTCGACAGAATAAGGAAAAGCGTCCATTTCATCTAAAATAACTAGGTCAAATGCTTCTTGGAAACGAAAGAGCTGGTGGGTTGTGCTAATTGTTAGAGGACTATAATGGTGGCGGTCTTCACTGCCACCATAAACAGGTAAAACCTTTATTTCTGGAAAAACCTCCTGTAATCGAGGCGCTAATTCGAGGACAACATCTGTGCGAGGAGTAGCAATACAAACACGTTGATTTTGTTGCATTGCTTTCTTAATTCCTTTGAAAAGAATCTCAGTTTTTCCAGCTCCGCATACTGCCCATATAAGGAGCTCAGATTTATTTTCAATAATCTCCACCATTTTATCTGATGCCTCTTGCTGTCCAGATGAAAGCATTCCGCTCCATTGCAAAGCAATTTCTTTAGTGTCTTGATTCAGCTCAGGTCCACTCCATGTAATCAATGGCGTACATTCACTAATTCTCCCCATCATGATGCAATTTCGACAATAAGTACATTCCTCGTTACATCTTGCACAGGGAAAACGGGCAAACAGCTGCTGATTTTCATTCCCACACCGTTTACAACTATATTTATTACGAGCATTCTTATCAATGCCCTTTTGATAAGAACAATATCCATTTTCGTAATGCGCTTGGATTTCTTCTTGGGAAAAAGGAAGTTCATCATATAATAAGGCCTTGCCTTGGAGAGTGGATTGCAAATGTGGGTTGAATGGATATATTTCATTTAGAGGAAGTTGAGTCTGTGAAATTTCTGCTATTCGATAGGAGTGTGTGGAGTTTGATTTAGTGGGAATGAGTAGATTGTCTTTTTTATAAAAACGCATTAGTTACCTCCTAATTCGGATTTGAATAGGTTTAATGATAAGTGATGGACCGTCTTTTTTCCTGATCCTGTCACTTTCAGGTTTAATTTCGCTAGTAATCTTGAAGCAGTGTAAATCGAATCGATTTGTAGAAATGTCCTAAGTTGAGAATTCGTGATTTTTTCGCCAAAAAGAAAGTAATAATCTTTTAAATTTGGTATCAAAACATGATTTTCTTTATGTTCGCACTTGGGGCAATACCAATGTTGCATATGTTTTTGCATCAAAAATTGATTAAAGTATGCACATTTTACACCTGTAATAATATCTTTTTTATCCACCTGATATTTATGCAGGATTTCCGTATCTAAAGGAGTGTGCTTTCTTTTTAATAATTTAATCAATTTCTTTCTTTCATCTGGTTGGAGGAAGGTTGTTTTATATGAATCAGTAAGTTTAGGAATTAATTCTGGCAAATACTCTTTATGAATTACAGTGTTTTTAAAGATTGTAATTTGAGTGGGGGATAAACGCAAAATCGACTTGGTATTACTAAACACGACGAGAGGGTAAATAGGTATGTCGGAGAATTGATTGACCGCTAACCAGCCCTTAAGTTGTCTCTTCAATCTGTTCACCTGAAGAATAGGATCAGGAAATGCCTCTTTCTCTTTTCCTTTTATTCGTATCATTTGGTGCAGATCTGTATCAAAATATAGTTCACCGACTATGTTTTTCACTTCGAGGATTAACGCATATTTTGCATGAAGGATTAATACATCAATTTGGAAAAAGTGCTTTCCATCCCAGAGTCGTAAATCATGAAGAATAAAGTAGTCATCGTCTGGTAAAAAGCTAAGGGGGAAATCTACAGCCTTCTCTCCTCTATATCCCGCCAGTTTCCACTGATAATCTTGATTAATCAAAGAAATAGTAGGATGATTCACTTTAATCCTAGAGAGCAAAGACTCTAATTGAAGCACTCGATATGGATATTCAATTGGTTTTACAATCAATTCATCACTTCCTTTCATTTTTATAACTGCATTATTCTAGAACTCAGCTAAAATTCCTGCTTGTTTTGGAAAATTATTGTGTCTATTTAGGCTTTTTTATTTTGTGTTCGTTTTGATTAGTAGGAAAGCAGTTTTAGTTGCGACTTTTACAACTTTACTTGCGACTTTTCAACCTTACTTGCGACTCTCCCTCTTTTACTTGCAGCTCTTCATTTTACTTGCGACTTTTTCACCTTTACTTGCAACTTCTCCTCTTTTACTTGCGACTTTTCAACCTTTACTTGCAACTCTCCCTCTTTTACTTGCAGCTCTTCATTTTACTTGCAACTTCTTCACTCTTACTTGCAACTTTTCAACCTTTACTTGCGACTCTCTCTCTTTTACTTGCAGCTCTTCATTTTACTTGCGACTCTTTCACTTTTACTTGCAACTTTTCCTCTTTTACTTGCGACTTTTCAACCTTTACTTGCGAACCTTCACTTTTTACTTGCAGATTTCTCCCTTTTACTTGCATCGCCCCCACCCTCACTTACAACACCCACCTCATACCAACCACCCCATCAACACAAAAAACCCCGATTCTCAACAAGAACCGGGTCTCACACAACACTATTCTCTTTTCTTCATCCACCCAAGTCCCATTGACCCTTCACCTAAGTGTGTTCCGATTACAGCTCCAAAGTAGCTTAAGGAGAATTCAATGTTCGGGAATTCTTGCTCTAATTCGGCTTTCCATTCTATTGCCTCTTCTTCTCGATTAGCATGGATAATGACTGCGTAGTAGGGATCTCCATTTGTTGCTTCTCGTAAAAGTTCTACAATGCGCTTCATCGCTCTTTTTTTTGTACGGATTTTTTCAAATGGAACGATTAATTTATCTTGGAAATGAAGCAGTGGTTTTACTTGAAGAAGGCTACCTATTATTGCTTGTGCGCTTGAAAGGCGTCCTCCTCGCTGGAGATTGGACAAATCGTCTACCATAAAGTAGGCATGGCTTGTTTCTTTCAATTCATCAAGAATTGGCATAATTTCTGCTGCTGTTTTTCCTTGCTTAGCTAACTTTGCTGCTTCAATTGCATAAAACCCTTGAACCATACAGCTTACTTCCGTATCGAAAGCGAATACGTCTATTCCTTCCACCATGTCTCCAGCAGAAATTGCCCCTTGATACGTACCGCTAATTCCACTTGATAAGTGGACGCTGATTACTTCATCATAATTCTCAGATAGCTTTTCAAATAGCTCCACAAATTTTCCAATTGGTGGTTGAGAGGTCGTTGGCAAGTCCTTTGTTTTAATTATTTCATAAAATTCGGCAGCTCTTAATTCTCTTTCTTCCTCATACACTTCTGTATCAAGAATCACCGTCAATGGAATCATATGTATATCATATTTTTCCCTCACTTCTAGAGGGATATATGCTGTACTATCTGTAACAATAGCTGTTTTCATCCAATTAATTACCATCCTTATCTATTCGTTTGTATAACATTTTAACTAAAAAAGAAATTATTTGCATTATAATTTGGTTAACTCTATTATAATGCACAAAAAAGGGAATTAATATGGAATTTTATTAAGCAGGCTAAATATAATAACAGATTTTATTTTGGAGGGGAATTTGGGATTGGAATTTTTCTTCTCATTAGTTCAGTAAGGAGGATCATGATGAACTCTTCTGCTAGCTCTAGTTTTACAGCATCCGTATATGCTTTTAATAGAATAGGATCCGAAATCCTGTTTATTCCATTCATTAGCAATCCTCCTATCACTAAGTGTCTTTACACATATCTTATCAAGAATCACACCAAAAATATAGGAGAAAACACCTAGTTTTAACAGAATTTTATGACGATTTTTCAACAATTTATGTGAAAAATATAAAAAACTGGAAGAATCCTCAGTTTTTTTAACCTAAGCAAAAATGAAAAAGGAGCTTCTCAAACCACTAGTGATTGAATAGCTCCTATCTATCTTATTAACGAACTTCTACCCAACCGTTTTTAATAGCAACAACTACTGCTTGTGTACGGTCGTTTACGTTCATTTTTTGTAAAATATTACTTACATGGTTTTTAACTGTTTTTTCACTTATAAATAATGCCTCACCGATTCCTCGGTTACTTTTTCCATCAGCAAGAAGCTGTAAGACTTCACATTCACGTCTTGTTAATAAATGTAACGGTCTTCTAATTTCCACCACTTGTACATGATGTTCATCGGAGTTGGCATTTTCTAATGCTAAACGACGATATTCATTTACTAGATTGTGGGTTACCTTTGGATGTAAATAGGAACCGCCATCTGCTACTACTTTAACAGCTTCAATTAGTGCATCTGCATCCATTTCTTTTAGCAGATAACCGCTTGCTCCTGTTTTTAGTGCATGGGTTACATAGTTTTCATCATCATGGATGGATAAAATAATGACCTTTGTTTCAGGGAATTTCTCTAATAATTGTCTTGTTGCCTCTACTCCATTAATAGTAGGCATGTTTATATCCATAATCGTTACGTCTGGTTGATATTCTTCAATTAACTGAATGGCTTGTGTACCATCATCCCCCTCAGCTACAACCTCGAAACTCGATTCGAAGTCAAGAATTCTTTTTACCCCTTCTCTAAACAATTGGTGATCGTCGATAATAACTATTTTTATTGTCAACTGCTCCGCCTCCCTTTTTTCTTTATCATCTAATAGGAACGTTGATCATAACAATGGTTCCAACTCCGATTTTGGAATCGATGGTTATTTCCCCATCAAGGAGTTGTACTCTTTCTCTCATTCCAATTAAGCCAAAGGATTCTGCCTTCTTCTGATTCTTATCGAAGCCTTTTCCATTATCCTTAACCAAAACGATGATTTGATCTCTTCGTAATTCTACTTTTACTGCAATATTAGATGCGTCTGCATGCTTTAAAGCATTTTGTACGGATTCTTGAACTAAGCGAAAAAGCGCAACTTCGTACTTACTTGGAAGCCTTGCTTCTTTTCCTATTGTGGCAAATTCAATTTTGGTTGATTCATGATACTCTTCTATTGTTTTCAGATATTTTTTTAACGTTGGAATAAGGCCTAAATCATCTAAAGCCATTGGGCGAAGATCATAAATAATTCGTCTTACCTCATATAATGCACTTCGAACCATGACTTTTAAATTTCTGATTTCTTCAAAAGCCTCTGTAGCTCCACGCTCTTTATATATTCTTTCCACTAAATCAGAACGCATCATTACATTTGCCATCATTTGTGCTGGTCCATCATGTATTTCCCGAGAAAGTCTTTTTTTCTCTTCTTCCTGAGCTCCAATGATTTTCAGTCCAAAATCCTGCTTTTGCTTGGCGTCTTCTAACACTTCGCCAACCTGTTTTAAATCACTAACTAAGTAATTCATTACGACAGAAATTTGCGTTACCAGATGTTCTGCCCGCTCAATTGTTTCGTCCAGCCCTAACAACCGGCGCTCCAAATCATCTCGACGCTCTCGATATTGCTTTTCTAGGTGACGATTCATGCTTAAATCCATTTGCAATGTATGTGCTCTTTCATAAGCTTCACGTACTTCCGCTTCTGAGTATTCATTAAAATGCTTACTCACTTCTGATAAGCGTTTACGAGCAAATCGAGACTGGATTTCTAGCTTGTCTCCTTTTTCTATCGTTTCTAACACAAGTACTTTCATTTCTTTTAATTCTTCGGTAAGGGTTTCATAATCTTGTCGACATTGTTCTCCAATACGAAAAATTTCGTCTTTGCTGGAACCAACGGTCTGAATCATTTGTTCCACAATATAATCTAACGTTTTTGTGTCAAATTTCCTTATTAACATATATAATTCCTCCAAAAAGGCTAAAACCCTTCCAACATCCATTCTTATTTTAGCTTGAAAGTTAATAATATGTATAATTCATCGTAAAATAAATTAAAATCGTTATTTAGACACATATTCTCCTATCCAAAACTATGTCCCAAGACCTATTAACATCCAGAATTACTGTGAAAAAGTATGTAAAAATTCAATAATATAATTTTATCCTATTCTAAACAAAAAACAAAGAAAAAGAAAATACATATAGGTAAGAACCTGAAAAATCAAAGACTTGCATGCCCCTCCATGAATAATAGCCCATACCATATGTAGCAGGTCTTTTCGAGCATGGAGTTTTACTTATTATATCACGCTTGCCAAGTTGCTATATTAAGATTTGATTACAAAGAGAACAATAATTGAAGAATAGACAATGTCGAATTATAATGAAATAAGACTAATTATCGATTTTTAACACGATTTGTAGAAAATAGTATTAAATATGACTGATATAACGAACAGAAAGAGCTTCATTACAAAAAAATATAGATAAAAAACACAATTATAAAGACAGAAATGAAAGGAGCTTTTCATATGCTTCCTTCCTATCTTACTGTGCCTAGCTACGGAGAATATGAGCTCATTATTCAAAAATCACGTTTTATTGCTCATATTGCTCGAACAGAAACAGAAGAAGCAGCTCAGGCTTTCATAGGAGAAATCAAGAAAAAACATAAAGACGCAACCCATAATTGTTCGGCTTATTTAATTGGGGAACATGACCAAATTCAAAAGGCAAATGATGATGGAGAACCAAGCGGAACAGCAGGAGTACCAATCCTGGAAGTACTCAAGAAAAAGGGGCTAAAAGATTCTACCGTTGTGGTAACGAGATATTTTGGTGGCATTAAACTTGGGGCAGGTGGCCTTATTCGTGCTTACGGAAAAACAACCTCTGAAGGATTAGCAAACGTCGGCATCATTGAAAGAAAACTAAAGCAAATAATCGGTGTCTCCATTGAGTACCCTTTACTTGGAAAAATGGAAAATGAATTACGTTCAGCAAACTATCAAATCAAAGATATTCACTATTTAGAGAAAGTCGAAATCGAAGTCTTTGTCGATTCAAATGAAGTCGAGTCATACAAAGCTTGGATAACAGACTTAACGAATGGACAAGGTATTATTACAGAAAAAGAATCGCTGTATGCTGAATCTTTCATTTGAATTTTTTACATTCATTTCAAAAATATACCTCAAATAGAAAGAAAGTGTTAATTTACGAAATCAATATTTAACGATAATATAGATTAGATGGTTATTTTCATTTATAAAGGAGAAACTTATGGCAAAAAATACAAGAGAACATTATATAAAAGATACTAGAAATAAAAAACGAAAAAAAATAAAGCTTTTTATATTTGTACCATTGCTTGTCATTATTTTAGCAGGCGTTGGATATGGAGCAACCCTCATTTCAAAAGCAAAATCAGTTGTCGAAGATTCTTACGAGCCAATTGACCGAGACTCATTAAGAGAAGCAAAAGTAGATCCTAATATTGATGATGTTTCCATTCTATTTATTGGAGTAGATGACAGCGAAAAAAGATCAAGTGCATCTGGAACAACTCGTTCTCGATCCGATGCTTTAATGGTAGCTACTTTAAACGAGAAAGAAAAATCCGTTAAATTGCTAAGTATTCCTCGTGACTCCTATGTATATATTCCTGAACGTGGCTATTACGATAAAATAACCCATGCACACTATTTCGGTGGTGTCTCTTCTACCTTAGATACAGTAGAAGGATTACTTGAAATTCCTATTGACTATTATGTGAAAATGAATTTTGATGCTTTCATGGATGTTGTCGATGCTTTAGGCGGTATTAATGTCGATGTTCCAGTTACTTTTACAGAGCAGAACTCTAAAGATAAAGCAGGCGCAATTCATCTGGAAGAAGGATATCAAGAATTGGACGGCGAAGAGGCACTTGCCCTAGCCAGAACAAGAAAAATTGATAACGACATTGAGCGTGGTAAAAGACAACAGTTAATCATGGAAGCAATCATGAAAAAGGCTGTATCAGTAGAAGGAATTACAAAATATTCAAAAGTAATGGAAGCTGTAGGAAGCAATATGACAACAGATCTATCATTCAGCGATATGCAATCCTTAATTGCTTATGCAACAGCAGACAATGGTTTACAAGTTGAGACACTTACATTAGCTGGTGCTGATGGACGAGTGGATGGAAAATATATTTATCAATTAGATGAATTAGCTTTAGCTGAAACAAAATCCATTCTTCAGCAGCATTTAGGAGTAAGTAGCAGTATTAATTCAGAAACTGACGAAACTGACAGTTCTAATGAAACGGAAACGGATATGACAGATACTACAACAGATACTTCCACTTTGAACTAATTACTAGCTTGGACATGCACCCTCTCGTGCATGTCTTTTTTTTTTGCAAAAATCATCTATCCATTTTCCCCTTACATACTTATTGTATATCGTTTTCTAAACAAGCTATATGAAATCTATTTCTCTCTTAAACTACCAGTATTAACCACGAAATATTAGGATAAAAGTATGATAGAATCATACTAGCTTCTTATAAAAAGAATTTAAATTACACTCTCCCTTTCACCTCAAAAACAGTTGATTCAATAAATTACACAGTTAAATATGACATTTAAATAAAGGAGAAACGATAATGAAAAAAACACTATCATTGTTGTTGTCATTATTCTTATTTATTTCTATACTACCTGCTTTTGAACAGCAAGCATATGCAAGTGCCAGCGAACCAGAAGTGCACGTCATGCTAAAAAATTACCTAGGAAACAAAACACAAATTACCCTAACACCGTCTGGAACATATAAGACCGATGATGAAAAAGTTACTCTAACGAACTCTACTGACTATACCCTTAAGCTAGAGCAATCGAAACTTACATTATATAAAGAAAGTTCAATTATTTTGGAATCAGGGTCTTTCACCTTAACACCATCCACTCCTGATGACTATTTAATCATTAATAATAGAAAATACAAAGGTTCCTTTGAATTCATTATCGAAACAATAAACGGTTCCAACTATATCCGCCCTATAAATACGATTGGTATGGAAGAATACCTTAAAGGGGTCGTGCCCAGTGAAATGCCAGCATCGTGGAATATCGAAGCGTTAAAGGCACAAGCGATTGCAGCACGTACCTATTCTTGGAATTATGGCGGTAAGACGATTACAGATACAATCAACCATCAAGTCTATGGTGGACTAAGTGGATCCCATCCTAACTCCGATAAGGCAGTCGAAGCTACAACTGGACAAGTTTTAAAATATAATAATACATTAATTGACGCTGTATACTCAGCAAGTAATGGAGGATTAATGGAATCCGCTAAAAATGTGTGGGGCAATGACTTTGCCTATCTACAGAACGCAGCAGATTCCTATGATACAAGCTACACTTGGAGCTTTGATGTTCAAAAGACGCAAATAAATATGGCAGATAAAGATTTAACAAATCCAGATACATGGTGGAACTTGGTTTCCGAAAAGGACAGCACCATTATAGCCAATCTTAAAACATGGTTAAAGGATAACGGCTATAAAAACAAAGATATTAAAATTATCTCTATTCCTGTCTTATCTTTTAATAACCCTTCTACCACCAAAAGAGTTAGTACTGGTTCCATCTCTATTCAGTTCTATGTAAAGGATATGAAAGACGCTAATGGAAAACTAATACTACAAGAAATAAACCAAACCAATGTTGCAGCATCAAAAGTAAGAGCCATGATTGGCCTGAATTATGTGAAAAGCTATCTTGTGACAAAAAGCGCTTCGAATACTACGACACATAGTATTGCCGGAAGAGGCTATGGTCATGGAGTTGGTTTAAGTCAATATGGTGCAAATAATCGAGCGAATGCAGGTCAAAAGTATACAACCATTTTGGCGTTTTATTACCCTGGAACACAACTGATTACAGAATATACACAGACTGACATTACTGAATTAGAAATAAAAGATACGAAAACTTCTTTTACCAATACAAACAACACAGTTAACATTTCCTTTACGCTAACAAACGCAGCGAATACAATCGTAAGAATAAAGGATAGCTCTGGTAAAATTATTTCAACAATCTTAAATAATGGCTCCTTAAAGACAGGGAATTTCACATACAGTGCCAATGCCTCAACATGGGCAAATGGAAATTATACAGCTGAAATTATAGCTACAGACAGTAACAGTAATAAAGTAACGAGCACAGCAACAGTAAAAATCGCTAAACTAGATGCACCAACTATTAGTTCTATAAAAGCTACTTACGATCAAAATTCAAACATTGTTAATACATCCTTTTCTGTTAATCAGGCTGCAAAAGCGTCAGTCACTATTACAGATAGTAAAAATAAAGTCGTGAAAACTTTAGCAAGTAGCAAATCTATCCCTGCTGGAACTTCCTCTTTTAAATGGGATGTTCAAAATGCAAATGATGGGACATATACGTTAATTATTAAAGCTGTTAATAGTATTGGCAAAGAAAAAGCAGTTAAACAAAATTTCACAATAAAAAAAGCTACAGCCCCAACTATTAAAGAGGTGAAAACGACCTATGATGCTGCAGGAAATAAAATAAAGGCGAGCTTTCATGTCAATCAATCAACAAAAACGACTGTAAAAATCATCAACAGCAAAAATAAAGTCGTGAAGACACTTGCTTCCAATAAGTCATTAAAAGCAGGAACTCATTCCTATACTTGGAGTGTTGGTAACTCAAGCAATGGTAGCTATACTTTATCTGTTGAATCTGTAAATACAAATAATGTAAAGAAAACTATTAAACAAAAATTCACCTTAAAAAAGGTTTCTGCTCCGACCATAAAAAATGTGAAAACTAGCTATGATACTAATAGCAATAAATTAAAGGTGAGCTTTCATGTTAATCAATCAACAAAAACGACTATAAAGATTATGAACAGCAAAAATAAAGTCGTGAAGACACTTGCTTCCAATAAGTCATTAAAAGCAGGAACTCATTCTTACACTTGGAGTGTTGGAAAAACAAGTGATGGTAGCTATAAAGCATATGTTGAAACGGTAAATACGAATAAGTTAAAGAAAACAGCTACAAAAAATTTCACTTTATATAAAGTGAAAACTGGGACAGTAAAAGCATCCAAGCTTAATATTAGACAAAAGCCAACCACTTCATCAAAAATAGTCGGATCCGTCCCTAATAAGAAAACAGTGAAAATATACGCCAAAAGCGGTTCGTGGTATAAAATTAAGTACGGAAAAGTTACAGGCTATGTATCAGCAAAATATGTGAAGAATGTGAAATAAACTAAATACAGATGTATAAGAGCATTGATTCGTCAATGCTTTTATTTATTTTGAAACCTTTCTAAAATAAATTAGAAAGCGCTCTCTATTTTATTCAAAAATCTCCCTACTTCGTAATGAAAATAATAAATTGGGGTACATAAATAATTAAAGGTTCTCTTAATAATCTTCATTTAATATGTCAATACTAAGCATAATGAACAAAATTCGAAATAGTGAGGTGTTCTAAATGTTAAAAAAAATGATAACTTTCTTAAATGATGCTATTGAAAAACCATTATTTACTGATAATGAACCTAGCATTTGGAATGAATTCGAAGATGAGTTTTATGAGGAAGACTTAGATGAAAAGCATAGGCTTCTGTAATAGCATCTAATGTAGTATAAAGAAACCTTGGAAGCCTTTCGGTCCTTTTAATTTTATATACAAAAAAGCCCTTCTTATACAAGAGGGCTTTTTTATCTGTTTTTATCAGTAGAATATCTTATATCATTAATAAACTTTAATATCGGCTTATAATTCTTCCCAACCAATCCAATCTTTTCAACAATCAATTCTATGATGAACAAGACTGTTACGATAAGGAGAATGGCTCCCCATACTTTTGCCATAGAAAAAATCACAGCTACAAGTCCGAAAAAAGATGCCATTGCATAAATGATAATAACTGTCTGTCTGTGGGTGAAACCTATATTTAACAAACAATGATGTAAGTGAGACTTATCTGGTGCCATCAATGGTTGCTTATTCACTAAGCGACGAATAATTGCAAAAAATGTATCGGAGATAGGAACTCCCAAAATAATAACTGGAATAACAAAAGAGATTAACGTTACATTTTTAAATCCTAATAAAGACATAACTGCTATGATATAGCCAAGGAATAACGCTCCTGTATCCCCAAGAAAAATCTTTGCCGGATAAAAGTTAAACAATAAAAATCCAAGCGTACTAGCTAAAACAATAGAAGAAATCGCAATTACATAACCATTTCCCATAATCATTGCCATACCAGTAATCGTAAATAGGGCAATACATGAAACACCCGAAGCAAGACCATCTAAACCATCAATTAAATTAATGGCATTCGTGATACCAACAATCCAAAGAATCGTTATTGGTATATCTAAAAATCCAAACTCTATTTGTCCACCGAATGGCAAGTTAATAAATTCAACTTGTACGCCACCCCAAACAACTACAATGACCGCGGCAATGGTTTGAGCAACAAACTTAATCTTTGCATTGAGATTATAAATATCATCTAACATTCCCGTCGCAATGATGATTACACTACCAATCAGTATTGGATAATGATAGTCTTTACCTGGATTGATCGCTAATGCACCGATGATAAAACTAATATATATAGCTAAACCGCCCATACGAGGCATAATTTTATGATGTACTTTTCGTTTTTCTGGTTTATCCATTGCTCCAACTTTAAATGCAAGCTTCTTCACTAATGGAGTCAGTAAGATAGAAGCAATAAAACATACCACTAGCATTGTATAAATCATGGAGATCCTCCCTAATGCCTTAATAACGTACATTCATTAGGCATCTGTCTATTCTTGCATATAATCGAAATTTATTATAACACAATACCAACTAGCTTGGCTTAACAAATCCCATGCTTATTTTACATTTACATTACAAATTTTTAACCTTATCTATAAACAACTTGATTATTATTATATATGACGTTCTTTCTTTTGGAAAGTTTCATCACAAAGTAAATATTTTAAGCTTTACCTTATAAAACAAACCGCTCTAATATTAGAACGGCTACTAAATAAAAAGATAATCTTCTTTAATCAGACCTTACCAACAAATGCGGGGTCACTTCTTCTTTTAAGACCCGCCTCTTGAAATTCCTTTTTTTCTTTTGGTGTCATCTTTTTATACCCTACTAAGAATTCTTCATATGCAGGCATTACTTCATTAATATTTCCAGCCATTTTCAATTCACCATGTTCAAGCCATATACCCTTTTCGCAAAATTGTTTCATCTGCCCAATCGAGTGACTGACAAAGAACATTGTTTTTCCACGTTTCTTAAACTCATTCATTTTGTCTAAGCATTTTTCAGCAAAGGCTTTATCCCCTACTGATAAGGCTTCATCAATAATTAATACATCTGGATCTGTATTTACAGAAATAGCAAAACCCAGACGAGACTTCATTCCACTTGAATAGGATTTTACCGGTTGGTCAATAAACTTACCGAGCTCCGAAAACTCGATAATCTCTGGTTCCAAATCCGTTATTTGCTGTTTAGTAAAACCTAGCATTAGACACTTTAATTCAATATTTTCTCTGCCTGTTAGTTCTCCATTAACTCCTGCAGCTACAGCAATAAGGGATGCTTGTCCATCAATTTCTACCTCTCCAGTAGTTTGCGGAACTATTCCTGCTATAATATTGGAAAGCGTCGACTTACCAGAACCATTTACACCAACAAATCCAATGACATCCCCTTTTTCTGCTTCAAAACTAACATTTTTCAAAGCGAAAAAAGGTTCTCCATAATTTTTCGGAAGAAATATATCTTTTAGTTTCTCCGAATTATTTTTATATAATTTATATCTTTTCGTTAAATTTCTTACTATCACAGACTTTTCCATAAGATACCTCCGATTATAAAAAGTCAATAAAATGTCTTCTGAATTTCACATGCATATATGACCCTATAGATAATAGAAGGAGGACCAATGCCCAGAAATAAATCGTGATAGTAGGATGGGCAGTAATAAACCAGCCTTCTCCTAAAAGCGCATAACGATAACCTTCCACTAAATAATAAAAAGGATTTAATAACATTACATAATCAAAAAACTTACCAAATGTACCGGAATCACTAAATCTTCCAGCAGGCCATAAGATTGGTGTTATATACAACAGCACACGCATTAACGATTGCAATAACATCTGAAAATCCCGAACAATAGTAGAGATTGTTGTCGTAATTAGTGATAATGCAAATAAAAATATGACAGCCGCAAATAAAAAATATGGTATTTGCAAGTAATAGATGGAAATAGGATATCCAATAAATTGAAATATAATTATTATAATTCCCATTAATAATAGTTGGGGATATAATAAGGATAATATTACGTAAGATGGGATTGCACTCAAAGGAAAATTCATTCTTGAGACCATTCGCAGTCTAGAATAGATGGATTTAGATCCTTGTGTAATAGCTGGATAAACGAAAAACCATATTAATATTCCAGAGAGCATCCAAACAAAAAATGGAATATCTCCATGTTGGCCAGGAACTGTATCCCTATCCTGTACAAAGCCAAAAACGAACCAATAGATTGCAATTTGAATTGCTGGGTTGATAAACTCCCAAAGAATCCCCAAATAATTATTTCTATTAGAACTTTTCAACTCATACATAGACAGCCTTTTTATTAAATGAAAGTTATCTATTTGTTCCTTTATTACTTTAAACATCGATTTCATCATTATGTTTGCCCTTCTATAATTTATCTGCCTCTAGAAAGACAGAGTATTCATCCTTCATTATTTTTTCTATAATTCACTTTAAAAATACTTCATTAACAACTCTTCTAGTTGCATTGCCATCTTCTAAATAACAAAACTTGTTATAAAAATCATTAAACTTTTGACTAGAAACACTATCCTTTAACATGTGCACAGATTCGATAATCTCTTCCGTTGTTTTTACCAAAGGTCCAGGTGCTGTTTTCTCAAAATCAAAGTAAAAGCCTCTTAATTTATCACGATATGTTTCAATATCATAAACGAAAAAAATAATGGGGCGCTTTAAATTTCCATAATCAAAGAAAACGGAAGAATAATCGGTTATGAGCATATCCGAGATTAAATATAACTCTCTAATATCTTCATAATTTGAAAAATCAAATGCGAATCCTTTATACGGAGAAAGATCAAAGTTTTCAGCTACTAAATAATGCATCCTTAAAATAACTATATACTCATCTTCCAATTCTTTTCTTAATTTATGTAAATCTAATTCCAAATCAAATTTATATTTTCCCTTTTTATAAAACTGATCATCTCTCCATGTAGGTGCATATAATAAAACTTTTTTATCTAAAGGAATCGAGAACTTTTCCTTCATCTTATCCAATTCTTCCTGCGAATGATTTTTTTGTAAAATATCATTCCTTGGATATCCTGATTCAATCATATTTTTATTAAAGCGAAATGCACTTTTAAAAATCTCAGAAGAATACGCATTAGGAGAAATTAAATAATCCCAATTTCTTGCTTCATATAAAAAGTTCCTTTTGTACATTTTCGTATTTGTCTCAGGCATATACACTTCATCCATATCTGCTGCTAATTTCTTTAATGGTGTTCCATGCCATGTTTGCAAATAGGTTGTATGCCTTGACTTAGGTATCCAAAGCGGCAATCTACTATTACTCACCCAAAATTCAGCCCTCGCCATAATAAATAACCATTTTATCGAAAAGCGAGGTACAACATGTAAACTTTTTCCATCGAAATTCTTCAAGTATCTTGGATCTACACTCCAATAAGTTTTAAATTCCGAATGATTATTTTGAATGTACTCATAGATGGCTCTAGGATTACAGCTATATTGTTTTCCTAAAAAACTTTCAAAAACAATCGTGTTCTTTTTAACAGGAAAATATCCAACTAGCTTAAATATTGCTTTATATAGGAATAATAGTTTATTTGCATTTTTCCACTTTTTAAAAAGCTTGCTCGTACTCTCATACAAATGTTGTTTCTGATAATAAGGTGAAACAGAAATAGACAAATGTCTTTTATCTGTTTTTGGTCTAAGTTTTACTCTTTTTTTGCTTTGTGAAATAGTACATATTTTTTTAAACTTATTCTTCTCCCCTACACGCGGCAAATAAGCTAATTGACTACTTTTTAAATTTTTACGTGCTTCCCCGCCGTCTTGACAATTAATTTCCAAATAAAATTTATAATGAATATTTTTTATACTGTGCAGTCCATTTGTCAAATCAATCATGGTTTCGAACCTTCTATAAGAAGAAAATGGATCATTTGAACTTTCCATCACATTTTCCCTTACTGCAAATTGAGAAATACGGTTATCTAAATCATTTTCCATTATAAGTGTTCCATTTATCATGGAGGAGTCCTGTTTATGCCATTCAGGATAATCAAAATAGCCAGATAAATAAACAGTTCCATCTTTTCTGATATTCACCTTGTCGACGGCAGCAAATAAAAATGGATCAGATGTTTTAAAAACAAGTTCTCCTTTATTTGTTGTATAAGGGAAGAACACACGGTTGTCCTTTTCATAATAGTAGTATAATAATCCTGTTACTTTTTCACTACTACGCAACCTTTTTTTTTGAGAATCTTCTAACTGTACGTATATTTCCCATTTTCCTATTTCGGAAAACTCCTTGCTGAATTGTTCTAAATCAACCACTGTTTCAAACAAACCAAGCCCATCTATAGAAGATATCTGTGCAAGTGAAAAGTGGATACACTGATCTGAACCCTTTAAATAAAACAGAAGTGAACCCTGCTCAGCTGAAAGCAAAGTCTCATCGAAATAAAACTGGATATATATCTTATTCTCTTTTATTCCTAGCTCCTTTACTTTATGATTGCTAACTTCCGATTCACTCATTATGTATCTCCCCTTATATAATGTAAAAAAGTGATTCAATATATTATTATGTCAATAAAATGGATTATTTAATCTATCAAGTATTATATCGGTAAGAGGGTGGGATTTCAAACTGTATTCGAATAAACCTTTAAACTCCTGTTTAAGAATTCAAATAAATTCTAGAATAGCTCTTCCTTATTGTACATAGAAAAACTCCAGGCACTTAAAAATTACTTAATAAGCGCCTGGAGTAACAACCCCATCCCATGATAAAATTCATTTTATTTTCTATAGACTGGTATTTTTAAATCCATGCGATATGTTGTCAATAAATTATATAAATTATACATTGTACTAACTTGTTTACTTGCCCATCCAATATCCGTTGCATATTGATGTACACCAGGTGATAATGTATTCCATCTCATTTTATAAAGGGTTTCCTGTTTATAAGTACTATTATTGATATAATTTTTACCAATAAATTCTGCACCACCAATAATTGCCTTCTCTGGTGTAAACCAACCTTGCTTATAAGCATATTCTGATCCACTCTTAACAGCAGAACTATCATATGCTCCTATTCCATACATATTATAAACCACTTTAGGTGTAACCTTTTTTCCATCAACACTTGATACTTTAACACCTTTAGCCAAAGTAGAAGATCCATTACCGGTTTCTAACAAGGCGTGAGAAATTAGATATATCTCATTAATACCATACTTTTCCCCTGCTGTTACAAAGGATGATGCTTTTCCTGCTAAGATTCCCTTATTTTTCAGTATCTTATCGTTCACTTCCTTTTCACTTACGTTTGCACTTGAAGACAATAAAAGGAATTGTAATTTCTGCTTATCATCTTTGACAAAATTATTAGGTTCTAGATAGTATTTAATATCCGCTGGGCTAGCATTCACCCAAGTATGATAGGCCAAACTATATTTTGGAGGAAAATCCTCTGTAGCAGCTTTAATTTCATTATAGTATTTATAGTAATCTACTTCATACCAATATTTCCCATTACTATCTTTTGCCGTTTTTGCTTTTATCGTAACTTTATCTCCAGTAGAAAATTGTCCAATTACCCATTGGCCAGTACTTGGACCACCACGAACATTCCAATTACCTGTTGCAACTATTCCATAATCTGTTGCTTTACTCACGTAAGAAAGTCCATCTTCTCTAATATAAGCTTTATATTTTTTATCTGTTTGTGCCTTTTTACTTGTTTGTATATTTACAGCATCATTAATAGTATAACCCAAGTAATCATAGGATTCTAAAGCAACCTTTGCTTTTTCCATTTTAAAATTAATGGAAGCATTGCCGACATTTTCATAATATTTTATTACAAATGTATGTTTTCCTTTTGGTAAGTAATAACCAAGAACTTCTTTCTCCTTATCAATACTCCCTTCCCATGCATCTAAGACTACCTTCCCATCAATCTCTAATAATACTCCATTATCAGCGGATAGTCGGAAGTTATAATTTGTATTTTCCTTTAAGTTATATTCACGCTTAAAAATGGCGGAAAACTTATCATTTGGAATAGAAGAATCAGGAGAATTTTTACCCCAATTAAAATTAATTTGCGAAATACTATTTAATGAATTTTCCCCACCGATTACAACCGGTTTCTTTGAATCTGAAACTTTATAGACTGGTGTTTCATTTTTCCCGATAACTTTCGGGTAATATTCAGCATACCATCCAGAATCACTTAAAATAGTACTATCTTTATATTGCTCCAAACTAAAAGAAAATTTAGCAGAACTTGTTGACTCATAGAATCGAACTTCAATCCAATGAATATCGCCGTCCTTTGTATCTTCAATAGTTAGTTTTGTCGCTTTTTCTTTATAAGGGCCATTTGTCCAATTATCAATAACCAACTTCCCGTCAATATACACTTTCAAGCCATCATCTGCTAACCCACGAACTAAATATTCACCTGCAGTGATTTTTTTTGTTGTTACATATCTAGCTGAAAAATAATCCTTATTTATTTTGGGATTGGGTGACTTCAAACCAAAATCTTGTGCTAGAGTCATAGAATTAGAATTATCTATTATCTCAGAAGCTACTGGGATACCTGATACAGTCTTATTATTGTAATAATAAGCTATCCAATTTCCTACCGGCTGAATTTCAGCATAAATATTCGCATTACTTGTTGATTCAAAGTAATCAAATCTTGCCATATGCTCACCCGATTTAAGATTTTTTATCAATACCTTATTATACACATCTCCACCATACGACCATCGATTAAATAATTGCTTACCATCAACTTCTAATTTTATTCCATCATCCGCATATGTTGAAACAAAATAATCTTGATTCCCCTTTAATTTTTTCAAGAATGTTGCGGAGAATTTATCTGTTGGGAATCCTGAGATAGGGGCTGCTTTCCCCCAGTTATATTGAATGTTATTTATACCATCTTTTACAGTACCTACCCCTGAAAAAGATTTATTTGGATACATTATCTGTAGCCAATTCGTATTTGTTGCAATTTCCTCCATTGGTTTAATATCAAAGTCAAGCTTAGATGTTAAGGTGGCCTCTCTATACTCTACTTTAATCCAATGAATATCTTTTTTTTCTATATCATTGATCTTAATTTTAATAGCGGAGTCACTTCTGGCTCCATTCCACCTATTTACAACTAATTTATCATCTAAATACACTCTAATTCCATCATCAGCAAAAGTTCTTATAATATAGTCTCCTTTTTTTAATTTCATAGCTGTAATAAACTTAGCTGAATATCGATCTTTAGGAATTCCAGAAATTGGAGAGTTATATCCATGATTAAAGCTTAATGATCCATTTTGATCCCCTTTAATTATTTTTTTGTTGGATGGTGTACCGGATAAACTATCATTATTGTAGTAATAACCTAGCCATTGCCCCATAGGTAAAACATCTGCAAATAAAAATGCCTTGCTTGTGCTCTCTAAATAATTTAATTGAAAAATATTATTATTAGCATTTAATCCCGTAATTACAGCTTTATTTTCCGTTCCAGGTGATCCCGACCATTGTTTAAATAATGTTTTATCATTAATACTCGCTTTCACACCATCATCTGCATAGGAATAAACAAAGTAATCTCCTTTATTTAAAAGTTTATAATAAGAAGCTGAGATATTATCACTGGCTATTTTAGAACTGGGAGAAGAATATCCCCAATCAAAGAATAAATCTTTAATTTTTACTGATCCACCGTTACCTCCATATACGTAACCATTTCCAACATTATTTCTATTATTAAAATAGGACGCAAGCCAATAATCGCTGGATAATTCTTCTTTCAATGGTAGAATAGTGAAATCCAAATAACTATCACTTGTATTCTCCACATAATGAATTTCTAATTGATGAATATCTTTATCAGAAGTATTAGCTCTTGCTATATCACTAATATTGACAATAACTGCTTCTTCTCCTAGACTTCCCTTATCCAATACTTTTTTCCCATCTATATAAACTTGAATTTTATCATCTACTTTAGTACGGATAATATATTTTCCTGCATCTAATCTTTTATAAGTGAATATTTTCATAGAAAAATTATCTTTACCTATATTATTAGCATTTGGTGCATTTTTCCCATAATTAAATGAAAAATTACCGTTAGAAGAAGAATATACTTTTGCATCTTGAGGATAACCACTAAAATTACGATTATTATAGAAGTATCCTATCCAACTATTGAATGGGATAATATCTGCATACAGAGCCGCACTATTAACCTTATCGTAGTATTCTGTCTTTACTTTGTATTTTCCCTCTGACAAATTCGGAATTATATTAGAGTGATACTTGATGCCAGAGTAATCCCAACTATCTATTACTCTTTCATTATCTATATACATTCGAAAACCATTATCTGCAAATCCATGAACAAAATAATCCTTATCTGATTTGCCAACATTGATATCCTTTTCAAAGGTTGCTGAAAAATTATCATTTCTAACATCACTAATAGGAGCATTTTTATCCCAAGTAAACCTTAAGTTTTCATATTCTTTATTGATTGGTACTCCAGTAAAATTTGTAGAATTATAATAGCTACCTGCCCATTTATTCTCTACAGCTTCCCCTTTATTTGGCAAGGTGATAAATAAGGTTATACCAATAAAAAGAAAAAATAATACTTTTCCCCTTTTGAAAAATTTTAATAGTATTTTAGACACCTCCAAAAATATATGCGATCGTAGTATTCAATACTATTATCCTAGAAAAACTCTATAATGTTAATATATATTGTCAAAAAAAAATGATTAATTGTACATTTTTTCGAAAAAGCACTATAAAATAGATATTTAGTAAGATGTGGTAATTTCAACCAATTTTCATTTTTTATAGTTAACCGGACTTTTGTACTTCTTTCTAACTTCTTATAGACTAAAAATCTTACTAGTACCTCCCGCTCTATGAATTTAAATAAGAACAAAAGCACCTTCTACTCGATACAAAGTCGAAATAGTAAGTGCTTTTAGTTGATAATATAAAAAAGAAGCTCCTGCCTATATGCATTTCGGTTCTTGTTTTGAGCATTTCGACTTAATAATTTACTCTCATTAACCTCTAACCTTTAAGCCATTTACTAAGTCTGTTAAATACAAAATTAGCTCTTCCTTTAAATCTTTTCTCTTTAAAGCAAATTCTATCGTTGTTTGTATATACCCCAATTGCTCTCCTACATCGTATCTAGTTCCCTCAAATTGATAAGCATATACTCTCTGTATTTTGTTTAGCTTCTCAATTGCATCTGTAAGTTGAATTTCTCCTCCTGTCCCTATCTGTTTTTCCTCTAGAAATCGAAATATTTCAGGAGTTAAAATATATCGGCCAATTATAGCTAAATTAGATGGAGCAGTTCCTTTAGGCGGTTTTTCAACAAATTTTTCTACTTGAAAACTTCGCCCAACTTCCTTAATTGGATCAATTATTCCATATCTATGTGTCTCAGAATCAGGTACCACTTGTACTCCAATTACAGATGAGTATGTACGATTATATTCTTTTATTAGCTGACCTAAGCATGGTTCTTTACTGTAGACAATATCATCTCCAAGCAAAACAGCAAATGGTTCATTTCCAATAAAATTTCTTGCACACCATATTGCATGACCTAGTCCTTTAGGTTCTTTTTGGCGAATATAATGTATATCTACAACTGAAGACTCTTTTACTTTAGCTAGCAAATCAAATTTTTCTTTTCCTATTAAATTCTCTTCTAGTTCATGTGCATTATCAAAATGGTCTTCAATCGCTCTTTTTCCTTTACCTGTAACAATAATTATATCTTCAATACCTGAAGCAATAGCTTCTTCAACTATATATTGAATAGTTGGCTTATCAACAATAGGAAGCATTTCTTTTGGCATAGCTTTTGTAGCTGGAAGAAATCTCGTTCCTAGCCCTGCTGCTGGAATAATTGCTTTTCTAACTTTTTTCATTATAATTCCTCCATAATTAGTTTTAAATTTTAAAATCAAAATACTTTATTGATACCTAACTTTTTTTCAATTAGATGCAACTTAATCACTCATTGGTAAATTAAAACCTTAAAAATTACTATATAAGGTTTACAATTAATAAATTTTTCATATTTCAATTCCTATAGTTTTAAAATAAAATCAGCTTTTCAATATCACAGAATACCTCTATAATTTAAGTTAACTACGGTCCAGCCGCCTTATTATATTATAATATCTACAATTAATTATTTTTTATGACCTCAATTCCTATTATTAAGTTTCATGTATAATCTTTCAAAATTTTGTTATTCTAAAATATACAAAACATTTATGGAGGAAATTATGAAGAAAGTTATTACTTATGGAACCTTTGACTTACTACATATAGGTCATATAAATATTCTAAAGAACGCCAAAAATTATGGTGATCACTTAACAGTTGGACTTTCATCAGATGAATTTAATCTATTAAAAAATAAAAAATCTTACCATAATTACGCTAATAGAAAAGCTATATTAGAGGCTATCCGTTATGTAGATCAAGTTATTCCAGAAAATGAGTGGGAGCAGAAAATTAAAGATATTGTTGATAACAAAATCAATATTTTTGTTATGGGAGACGACTGGAAAGGTAAATTTGATTATTTAAAAGAGTACTGTGAAGTAATTTACTTACCCCGCACTGTAGGTATATCTACAACTAAAATAAAGGAAGATTTTAAGGTGAACAAAAATGTTTAGAGAATTTTACATTAATTTATATTTACTATGTTTTTCTTTTTTCTTTAAAATATTTTCGCTTTTCCCCCAAACACAAAAAATTATTTTTTGTGTTTCTTTTGTTGAAAATACACATCATATACAACAGGAATTAAAAAAACAATCACCTAATACACCTTTGGTGTTTATCGCATTTAATAATACTAGTTATGATTATTTTCTTAATGAGAATAACGAAAGCAATCGTGTACTTTTATGTTCTCCCAAACGAATAAAATTTTTTTTACTTTCCATTTTCCATTTAGCTACTGCAAAAATTATTGTTGTTGACAACTATTATGGATTTTTATCAGTTACTAATTTCAAAAAAAATGTTAAGATCCTTCAAATTTGGCATGCTGTTGGAGCTATAAAAAAGTTTGGCTTAGAAGACCCTTCTATTTTTAATCGCAGTAAAAAAGCAAGGGAAAGATTCAAGAAAGTATATAACAATTTCCAATATGTCATTGTTGGATCAGATAAGATGGAAAACATATTCCAAAAAGCCTTTAAAATACATCCATCCAATTTTATTCATACAGGTATTCCTAGAACAGATCTCTTCTTTTCTCGAGATACTTTTTTAGAAATTAAAAAAGGGTTATTCGAACGTTACCCTATACTTCGAAAAAAAAAGGTTATACTTTATGCACCTACCTTTAGAAATAATAATCTTAATAAATTTACTCTACCATTTGATTTAAATCTAATGAGTAAAAAATTCAAAAGTGAATATGTTCTTATTCTTAAATTACATCCTGCAATCTCTGCAACAGGTTATAGTCATAATAATTCTGATGATTTCATTTTAGATTTGTCAAAATATCCTAAGATAAATGACTTATTATTTATTACCGATATCTTAATTACTGACTATTCTTCTATTCCTTTTGAATTTTCTTATTTTAAGAAACCAATGATATTTTTTCCTTATGATTTGAAAGAATATCAACAAGAAAGAGGTTTTTGGGAGAACTATTCTACTTTAGTTCCTGGTCCCATTGTTCAATCTACAGAAGAGTTAATATATTTTATTTCAAAAAGTGATTCAAGTTTAAGGGAAGAAGAAAATTCCCTCACTTTTCACTTAAAATGGAATAAATACTCTCAAGGAAACTCTAGTAAAAATGTCGCGGTTATACTTTTAGATTGGCTCTATGCAAATTGACTTTACTGGTATAAAGACTTACATATTTACCAAAACACCAGGAACATAGTCACTGATATATTATAAATTTTTTCCAATAATACTTGTAATACAGGATTAAAACTATTAGAATTAGTACGGTTATTCATTAATAATCTAGAATAATAATAACTTAAATAAATAACTAGATTCCTAATTTTGATAGGGGGATAAACATGAAAAAAGTAATAACCTATGGTACTTTTGATTTATTACATTGGGGACATATAAATATATTAAAAAGGGCTAAAGAATTAGGTGATTATCTAATTGTTGCAATTTCTACAGATGAATTTAATGCAATAAAAGAAAAAAAGGCCTATCACAACTATGAAAACCGAAAAATGATTTTAGAGTCAATTCGTTATGTTGATGAAGTTATTCCAGAAAATAAATGGGAACAAAAAATTGAAGATGTTATTAAACATAAAGTTGATACTTTTGTTATGGGTGACGATTGGGAAGGTAAATTTGACTTTTTAGAAGAATATTGTGAAGTAAAATACCTTCCTCGTACTGTTGGCATATCCACATCAAAAATAAAAAATGACTTATTAGAAAAAAATGCATAACTATAGAACAAATAAAAATCAACCTAAATATTACATAAAAAACTTGGTTTTTTTTAATTCAAATGGAAAAATAATAACATTTCCAAAAGCCTTTTATAAGAACTAAGCTCATACATTTCATTAATATTAATGAAATGTTTTTTCTAATTTCTCTACATTATTCTTATTATTTTATGTATAGGATTTCTGTTTAAGATTACTATAAAATCAAGTAAACATTATCGCAAATTCCAAGTTAAAAATCACACTAACACAATTTATAATATTGATTATTTATTAATTGTATGAAGGAGCAATAAATATGCAAAATCCAATTATGAAGCTATATCAAAAATACAAGAATATAAAAAAAAGTCAGCAACACATACTCAGTTTTAGAAATGGACAATCAAAAAAAATCAACGGAAATGCCATACTTTTTGAGTCGTTGCATGGAAAATCCGTTGATGGTCATATTTTTATGCTTATAAAAAGTATTAAGAAATTAAATTTACAATTAAAAGTCTACGTTGTTACGAAAAACGCAGAAGAATCTAGAATTAAATTCAGTAATTATGGAATACAGGATGTAACATTTGTTGAACATCTATCAAAAGAATATGGTTATTTATTAGCAACTTGTAAATATTTAGTTAATGATAATACATTTTATCCTTTTTTCAACAAAAGAAAAGGTCAAAAATATTATAATGTCTGGCATGGAACCCCATTGAAAACACTTGGAAAAGACATGGAAGATATTATAGGTTATTCTAATGTTCAAAGGAATTTTTTAATTTCTGATGCAATTATTGTTAGCAATTCCTATACAAAAGATATACTAATTAACTCACATAATATCGATAAAATTTATAGTGGTAAAGTTGTCGTTGCACCATCTCCTAGAAATAGTCCTTTATTTGATGAACTTATCGCAAAACAAATAAGGGAAAAGCATAATTGGCAAAACAAAAAAATGGTTATGTATATGCCGACATGGAGAGGTATAGATGGAAAGGTGGTATCTGATGATTCAAAACTTATACAAGATCTCACTTATCTATCCAATAATGTACATGAAGATACTTTAATTATTTTTAAACGTCATACAATGCAAAAAAATATAAGTCTCGATTCTATGTCCAATATCATTGAATTTCCAAATGAATATGAACTTTATCATTTTTTAAGCTGTGTTGATGTTTTAATAACAGATTATTCATCCATTATGTACGATTTCGCAAACAAAAAATCACAAATTATTTTATACACCTATGATAAAGAAGAATATTTTAGTACAAGAGGTGTATACGAAGATATTGATACCTATCCTTTTGTTCAAGTAAGTACAGTAGTAGAATTAGCAAAAGAAATCAATCATCCAACCCCAAATATTAAATATAACAATTTCGTAGAGAAGTTCTGCTCTTTAGATAATAAAGATGGTTCTGAAATCCTATTTGATTATATGCTGAATGATAAAAAAAATGAGTATATCCAAGAAATCTCTATAAGAAATGATAAAGAAAATGTATTCATTTTCTGCGGAGGGCTGTGGGATAACGGTATCACAACAGCATTATTAAACACATTGGAAGCAATTGATACCACTAAAAGAAATTACGTACTAGTATTTGGCAAAGGAAAAATGAAAGAGCAATATAAGTTTAGATTAAAATCACTACCTGAAAATATCCAATATTATCCAATACCAGGTATCTCTATAAACAGCCTAATGGAAAGAGTTATTTATAAAAGATATTTAAACAAAGAAAATCATAGTAATTTCGAAAATAAGGTCGTTAGTAATATTTTCAAAAGAGAAATAAGAAGAATATTTGGAGCTACCGATTTAGATTGGTTTATTCATTATACCGGTTTTGATAGAAAATACGCTGAATTAATAACCTATTTACCATGTAAAACAATGATCTTTGTTCACACTGATATGTTTGAGGATTATAAAAATAAAAAGAATTACAATAGAGCTATTTTATATAAAGCATATAGAGCTGTGAATAAAATTGTATTAGTAAATGAAAATCTTAGAAACGGTTTTGTTGAAAACCTTCCAGATGTATCTAATAAACTTGAAGTAATGAATAACTTTTTAGGTGAAGATAGAATCCGAAATTTAGGAAAGCAAGGATTGTTTTCCTCCTTACAGAACGTTAGGTTCCATTACGTTAATAGTAAAAATTATTTGCCAGATCCAGTTCAACGTTTTAAAAGCCAATCACCAAGACAAAGTCATCATTTCCTTGAGGCTTATGAAAACTCGATTAATGAATATAAAGATTCCATCTCAAAACATACAGATGATCCATATATAGTTAATGAATTACTATCATCTAATAAAGTTAATGAAGTAATTCTCACAAATGCAAAGAAAAAATATTTATCATCCATATTTCCATACCGTGAAAAACTTATTAACGAAATTTCAAATACATTAAATCCCGAGGATGAATCCATTATTCATCATGTAAATAAAGTATTGTATGAAAGAGCGAAAATAATAGAAACAGCTGAAATGTTTCCTTATACGATAAATATAATTAATGAGTATCAAAATGAAATAATGGAGGAAAAAAGTAATGCACACTCTGAGTAATGAAGAAACTAGTTCATCTATCCTTAGGGATAATGACAATACAAGAATGATTTATTCTTTACAGCACCTACTAGAAAATTTTGGTGTATCAAAAACTCGATTAATCAATGATTTATTTGATCCAAATATCCTTACGTATATTAATATTGGAAGGTTTGACAAACAAAAGGGTCATGATAGACTAATTCGAGCTTTTGAAAGTTATAATGAGGAGTTTAATAATTCAAGATTATTAATTGTTGCACCTTATGGACCAATAAAAAAAGAAACAATTGAACAGGTGAAAAAATCACCTGTTGCGGAAAATATCTACTTGTTAGGAAGAATGAATAATCCTTACCCCCTTCTTTCTTTTGTTGATGCGTTTGTATTATCCTCCTATTATGAGGGATTAGGTCTAGTTGTTTATGAAGCACTCGCACTAGATAAACAAGTGATTACAGTAAATTTAGATACTACAATGAAATACTTACAAAATAAAGAAGTCATTTCTGTTGATAATAGTGAAGGCGGGATTTTGAATGGATTTCTTGCTTTTCATAACGGTTATAGAACAAAAAATAAGTTTGATTTTCAACAATATAAAAATAATTGTATTAACGAGTTTGAAGCATTATTTAATAACAAATAGTTTTTCTTTTTTCACTTTATAATCTGATTAAATATCTGCCCTATTCTAATATTAAAAAAAGCAAAATTTATTTATTAATTAATTTTTATTTAGACATATAAATCCATACCTTTTTCTGCTATTCTTTAAATTAGCTTTATCATTTTTTGTCAAGATATGGGGGTTATTGTTAATTATGAGGTCTGATAAGCCTAAACGTAAAAAGAAAAAATGGTTACGAATAACAGGAATTGTACTTTTACTTCTCTTAATCGGAATTGGCGCTTATGTATTCACTGTATATAAATCCTTAACTGATGCTGTAGATACAATGCATGTTCCAGTTGATAGAGTGACAGAGAAAAGAACGGATACATTAAATTTAACTAAAAAAGAACCATTTTCCGTTTTAATGCTAGGTGTAGATGAACGAGAAGGTGACAGAGGTCGATCAGATACGATGATCGTCTTAACTGTAAATCCAGAAAAAAAATCAGTGAAAATGCTTAGTATTCCTCGAGATACTCGTACAGAAATAGTTGGACATGGTACAACAGATAAAATTAACCATGCATACGCATTTGGCGGTGTCGCAATGTCTATGGATACTGTTGAGAACTTCTTAGATATACCAATTGATTATTATATGCAAATTAATATGGAAGGCTTTAAAGACATTGTCGATGCAGTTGGTGGTGTGACTGTCAATAATGATTTAGACTTTACTTATAGTGGAGTACACTTTCCAGAAGGTCAAATTACATTAGATGGAGAAGATGCACTTAAATTTTCACGAATGAGAAAAGAAGATCCTCGTGGTGACTTTGGTCGACAACTTCGCCAACGATTAATCATTCAAGCTGTTATAAAAGAAGGTGCTAGCCTTAACTCTTTAACCAACTTTGATGACATCTTTGATGCTCTCGGAAAAAATGTAAAAACAAATATTACATTTAATGACATGGTAGATATCCAAAAAAATTATAAGAGCGCTGCAGGTAATATTGAGCAGTTTAGCATTGAAGGTACAGGGCAAACAATTAATAAAGTATGGTATTTAGTTGTCTCTGATGCGGAGAAAACAGAGATTCAAAATAAATTAAAAGATCATTTAGATATAAAATAAGGTAAAGGGCATAATAGCCCTTTATCTTATTTTTCTATAGGAGTAAATTCCTAATAAGAACACTATATTATCACTTGTAGAAAAAGAAGATGTTTTATTTGGGCATTCTAATTAATAAGTGAGATTAATCCAACTATACCGTCAAAATACCATAAGTATTACGTTTCCTTTAAATCCTAGGCAATTTGTTGAAATGACTCGAAAAGAAGTGTATATTAAGTTTGATTTATGTAAATTATTAATTACAAAAAAAATATAAACAACTGGAAATATTAAGTACGTTAAAGGAGTATTAAATTATGATATATGCTGAAATACTTGCTGGTGGTAAAGGAACAAGAATGGGAAATGTAAGTATGCCAAAACAATTCCTTCCATTAAATGACAAACCTATCATTATTCATACCATCGAGAAATTTTTATTAAATGATCAGTTCGAAAAAATCATCATTGCTTCACCAAAGGAATGGATTAATTACACGAATGATATTATTAATAAATTTATCGATAAGCGTGACCGTTTAGTTGTAATAGAAGGTGGAGAAGATAGAAATGGAACCATTATGAATGGTATTAAATATGTAGAGGATACATTTGGATTATTCCATGATGATATCCTTGTAACCCATGATTCCGTTCGTCCTTTTATTACACATCGTATAATAGAAGAAAATATTCAATATGGTCTTGAATTTGGTGCTGTTGATACGGTTATTTCCGCTATTGATACAATTGTCGAATCAGAGGATGGTGAATCAATTTCTAATATCCCTGTTCGCGATTTTATGTACCAAGGACAAACACCACAAACATTTAATATGCAGATGCTGAAAGAGCACTATTATTCCCTGTCTTCCGAGCAGAAGGCTATTCTTTCTGATGCATGTAAGATTTGTGTCTTGAAAGGAGAAAAAGTGAAGCTCGTTACTGGTGAAGTATTTAATATTAAAATTACTACACCTTACGATTTAAAAGTAGCAAACGCTATTATTCAGGAGAGTATAAACCATGATTAATCAAGTATATCGTCTTGTTTCTCCAAGACAATTTGAAGTCACCTATCAAGATTTCTCATTAAAATCTGATATGATTGTCGTTCGACCAACTCACCTTTCTATTTGTAACGCGGATCAACGTTATTATACAGGATCCCGCGGAAAAGAGACGATGGCAAAAAAACTTCCTATGGCCTTGATTCATGAAGGAATTGGTAAGGTTGTCTATGATCCTAAAGGGGAATTCGCTAATGGAACAAAAGTGGTAATGGTTCCTAACGACCCTAAGGAAGAAGATCCTTTTATAGCTGAGAACTATTTACGCTCAAGTCGCTTCCGATCTAGTGGTTATGATGGATTTATGCAAGATTATGTCTTTTTAAATAGGGACCGTTTAGTAGAAATTCCAGAAAGTATGAATCCATATGTGGCAGCTTTTACAGAGCTTATCACAATTGCCATGCATTCTATCACTAGGTTTGAATCAAGATCACATAAACGTCGCAATACCTTTGGGGTTTGGGGCGATGGAAATTTAGGATTTATTATGTCATTAATACTAAAGAAAAAGTATCCTGAGAGCAAAGTCATTTCTTTTGGGAAAACCCAGTACAAGCTAGATCGCTTCTCTTTTGTAGATGAAAGCTATTTAATAGATGAGATTCCTGATTCCATAGAAATTGATCATGCATTTGAATGTGTTGGTGGATTAGGTAGCCAATATGCTATTGATCAAAGTATTGATTTAATTGTTCCCGAAGGTTCTATTTCCATTCTCGGCGTTTCTGAATACCCTGTAGAAATTAACACAAGAATGATTTTAGAAAAAGGAATTACCATGATTGGAAGCAGCAGAAGCGGTCGTATTGATTTTCAAGACACGGTGAATTTATATAAAGAATATCCAGATATTGTTGATTACTTTTCCACACTTGTTGGGGAAGTTCAAACTGTAACATCTATTCAATCCATCATTGAAGCTTTTGAAAAAGATTTAACATCTTCATGGGGAAAAACAATTATGGAATGGAAAATTTAAAGAGAATAAAAGAAAACTTCCATCATTGGGAGTTTTCCCTTCTCCCCACTGATGGTTAATTGAACCATTTAGACCTTTACGGACAACTAAAGTGGGGTATGTTGAAATCAATAGATTAGAAAGGTAGATTGTTTTTGAATAACTTAAAATTACTACCTACTGTTTTATCAAAATTCTGTTTTCAATTTGCTTATTTATTTTTTTGTTTCTTTTTTAAAGTAGACGAAAAAAAAATAACTTTTGCTTCCTCACGTTCAAACGAAATAAACGGAAATTTGGAATATATTTACAAGGAATTCAAAAAAAGAGATACTCATTTCAAATTGGTAAAAACTTTTTTTAAAATAAATAGCTCCTTTCTTGGTAAGATTCATTATTTTTTTCATACAATAAAAGAATGTTATCATCTAGCAACATCTAAATACTTTATTATTGATGATTATCATTATTTAATTTATTTGATAAAACCTAGAAAAGGAACGGAGATAATTCAACTTTGGCATGCTTGTGGTGCATTTAAAAAGTTTGGAATGAGTTTAGTTGGAAAACGTTATGGACCAAGCCTAGATTATTTAAAAACTGTAAAAATCCATTCCAACTATTCCAGAGTTTATGTAAGTTCTTCTGAGGTTATTCCTTATTATGCAGAAGCCTTTGATATGAGTGAATCACAAATCTTCCCTTTAGGTGTTCCAAGAACAGATTATTTCTTTGAAAATCATCGAAAGGAAGAAGTATTAACAAAATTAGTTAACAAAGTAGGCTCAATAAAGAATAAACAAATAATACTATATGCGCCAACATTTCGAGGAAAAAGTTATCAACAGGATGCCTTTGAATGTCCAATTGATTTTAGAATACTGAAAGAACAACTTAAAACAGACACTATCTTTTTGGTACACTTACATCCATACATGTCATCTTCTTTCCATGTAGAAGATGAATATAAAAATTTTATTGTTCATATAAAAGATGACTTTACCATTGAAGAGTTACTATTAATTTCTCATGTTCTTATAACAGATTATTCCTCTATTATTTTTGACTATAGTTTATTGAATAAACCTGCTGCATTCTTTGCTCATGATTTAAAAGAATATATGCAGGAACGCGATTTTTATTATGAATATGAATCATTAGTACCTGGACCTATTTTCTCAAATACAGAGAAACTTGCAAAATGGTTAAATGATGGACAATTTAATCAAGAAAAAATGACTTCATTTAAAAATAAATTCTTTGATTACACAGACGGGAACACTTCTAAAAGAATTGTTTCACATTTGCTCCATTCCATTAATGATTTATGAAGTTAAGGAGATATTAGCATGCTAAGAAAGATTGTTCGAAAGTTAAAAAGAAGAAAAGCTTCTTCTAACGCGTCAGGACCAATCGTCCGTGACGAGTTAGAATTCAGTATTGATAAGCCCGTTCAAATAACTGAAGATCGCATTATCATTCAAAAGGAAAAAATAAGTGAATCCCTACCTGTGCTTAATGAAATCGCAGGAAAAATGGAAGAACATATTCCACATCGTAAAATAACCCAATTAAATTGGAATGGGCCAATTATGGAAATCGAAGGCTATTTTTACTTAGAGAATGTTTCCATGAAGAATGAGGATCTAGTTAAAAAGCGTTTGATCTTATTAAGTACTAGTGGTTTAAAGGTTTCTATCCCTTTACAGGATGTTCTTGTAAAAGAGATAAAAACAAATGATTCTATTGATAATAAATATAGTTGGGCAGGCTTTCGCTCTAAAGTTAACTTTGCAACCATTACATCCCATAATAGACCACTACCTGAGGAAGACTATCGCTTATTTTTAGAATTAGAAGTACATGTACTAGGTGATAAAGTATATAAAAAGTCATTTCCTTTAGGAAATATTGAGCATTTTCTTGATAATGGCTTCCATTCTGCAAAAATGGAGTATTTTACTGCCAAAAAGGAAATGAAGTACAATCTTTTAGCTACATATGATTTACCATTAAAAACATTAAAAATTACCTCATCAAAGCTAAAGGATTTAGATCCTTCAGTAATGGGATTAGATGCGGATTTAAAGCAACGTGGGGTTGTTTATCGTGTTGTATATAAATGGTGCTTTTCTTTAACATACAAATTGTGTAAGTTATTACCTTTACAAACAAGAAAGATTATTTTTGCATCTGATAGTAGAAGTGAAATGAGTGGAAACTTCCAATTTGTATACGATGAATTACTTAGAAGAAATTTAAACTATGACTACCATCTTCTCTTAAAAAAAGGAGTAGATGAAAAAAAGAATTACCGAGAAATATTCAGCTTAGCATATCATTTAGCTACAGCAAAATTTATTATTCTTGATGATTTTTATCCAATGATCTATCCACTTACTATTAGAAAAAATGCAGAATTAATCCAATTATGGCATGCGGTTGGTGCCTTTAAAACGTTTGGATTTAGTCGCTTAGGACGTCCAGGTGGACCTTCGCCAAAATCAAAAAACCATCGGAATTATACAAAAGCCATTGTTAGCTCTCATAATGTTGCTAAGCATTATGCAGAAGGATTCGGAATTGATATAGAAAATGTCATTCCAACAGGTATTCCAAGAACAGATGTCTTTTTCGATAAAGACTATCAAGAAGAAGTAAGAAATAACCTATACGAAGAATTTCCATTTTTAAAAGGAAAAAAAGTAATCACATTTGCCCCTACTTTCCGTGGAAATGGACAAATGTCAGCTCACTATCCAATGGAAGTATTAAATTTGGAAAAGCTATATAACGAATTGAAGGATGAGTATGTATTTCTATTTAAAATTCATCCATTTGTAAAAAATGAATTTAGTATTCCTTATCAATTTAGTGATTTCTTTTACGATTTTTCTTCCTATCGAGAAATCAATGATTTATTATTCATTACGGATATCTTAATTACTGATTATTCATCTGTATGTTTTGAGTATGCTCTATTAAATAAACCAATGATATTCTTTGCGTACGATGTAGAAGAATATGTACGAACTCGTGACTTCTACTATGACTATCATTCCTTTATTCCTGGACCACTTGCTAAAACGACAGAAAGAATGATCGACATTATTCAAAAAGAAGATTTTAAAATGGAGAAAATAGAGCCTTTCGTTAAATACTTCTTCGATGATTTAGACGGCAAAGCCACGGAACGTGTGGTTGATCAGCTTATTATCAATAACTTTAATGAATTAACTTAAAATATAAGCCCCCTTAGTTTACTTGCTAAGGGGGCTTATTAAGTATCGCCCGACATTTCTCGGGAAATACTTGTCAGCTTTTGTTGATAATTTTGGTGTTTTCAATGAAAATAAACGCGGTATATATATACTACAAGGAATAAATAGTAGAAAGGATGATAAATATGAAAATAAAAGCTGGAAGCTGGAGATTACTAAGTGCTCAAGATAAGCAGTTTATTTTACAAACCGTTTGTACCCTTTCTCAATATAAAGGAAAGGCTCATGCTAATTAGACCTCATACAATTCAATAGGTAACCCATCAGGATCTGCAAAAAATGTAAACTTTTTGGCCGTAATTGGATCGATCCGAATTTCTTCAACTCTTATATTATTCGATTGTAAATACTGTACAGTATCTTCTATATTATTCACTTCAAACGCAATATGACGTAAGCCAGCTGCCTCAGGATAACTCGGTCTTTTCTTTGGATTTGGAAAGGAAAATAGTTCAATTTGATAGCTATCATTTACCAAGAGATCTAGCTTATAGGACTCTCTTTCTTCCCTATATATTTCATTTATTGGTGAAAAACCTAATAGATTAACATAAAACTCTTTAGAAACTTTGTAATTGCTACAAATGATAGCTATATGATGAATACGATTTACCTTAAACATGTATAGTACCCCTTTTGTTTAGAATAGATTGACAAGCTAATATATAAACATTTACTAGAAAAAAGCGAAGAAATACATCATTTCTTCGCCACTCCTATTATTTATTATGCCATTTCCAGGCACTTTCAATAATTGTCTCTAAGCCTCTTTCTGCTTTCCAGCCAAGTTCGCTGAATATCTTCTCTGAAGAAGCAACTAATCTTGCTGGGTCTCCTGCTCTTCTATCACTAAGGATGACATTGGCTTCTCTACCAGTAACCTTTTCACACATTTCAATTACTTGCTTAACAGAATAGCCTACTCCATTGCCAAGATTATATGTTTCTGCTTCTTTTGTTTCCTTTAATAGAGCTTCTAGCGCTGCTATATGGGCATTTGCTAAGTCTGTAACATGAATATAATCTCGGATGCATGTTCCATCTTCTGTAGGATAATCTGTGCCAAATACAGAAATAGACTCTCTCTCTCCTAATAATTGTTGAAGGATAATTGGAATTAAATGCGTTTCAGGATTATGATTTTCCCCAATCTCACCAGATACATGGGCACCTGCTGCGTTGAAATAGCGCAACACAACATAATGAAGCCCATAAGCCGAATGGAAATCAGCTAAAATTTGTTCAACCATTAGCTTTGATCTACCATAAGGGTTGATAGGAGATGTTACCGAGCTTTCTAAAATAATTTCCTCTTTAGGAATTCCATATGTAGCTGCGGTTGAAGAGAAAATAAAATTTTTGACATTATGTTTTAACATGACATTTAATAATGTTAATGTATTTGCAACATTGTTTTCATAATATTTATATGGATCTTGAACAGATTCGCCAACTAAACTATATGCTGCAAAGTGCATGACTGCTTTAATTGGATACTTAGTGAAAATCGATTCTAAATCTTCGACATTCCCTAAATCACCCTTCACAAAAACCGCACGGGAATCCACTGCCTCCTCATGACCAGTAGCAAGATTATCTAATACTACCACTTCTTCTTTTTCCACTAATTCTTTTACTAGATGGCTTCCAATATAGCCAGCTCCACCTACTACTAAAATCATATATAATTCTCCTTTAATTTTCGTTTTATACTCTTTCTTATATTATCACATTTTTTACCAATATTATCTCATAATGATTAATTTACTTTATCTCCGAGAAGGATATTTTGTACTACTCTCCTATCTAATCTCCAAAAAATAAGAATAGAAATTCATTATACTTTACTAATACTCTATCACTTTTTCAGATTAATTCTAAAAAATACGAAAAATGCTATTGTCAAATATATAAATACATAGTATCTTTAAAAAGAAAACGTTTTCAAACCGATTCACACGTACTAATTTAACTATAGCTTCCCTCTTGCTATTTTATGCAATCGTTTTCACTACAAAAGTCACATCACTACATATTTTCAATAAAGTAACTTTATTTTTCTTTAGGCAATCGTTTTCTTTAACTTTAATAGGTAGTTACAGATTCTACTCTGTTTCTCATAAAAAATCGAAAGGAGAATGTTTTTTGAGTATGAAAAAGTATCCTTATCTTTCACTATGTTTAATAGTTCTACTTATTTTTAGCAGCTTTGGAGGGTACCTTCCAAGTACAAAAGCACAAGCAGATAGTTTACTAGAATCTCCGCTCATCAGTGCTGACAAATCAGTACAGTTTTCCTATGATAATGCAACTGCAAAGGAAGTTAAAGTTGCAGGAAGCTTTAGCGATTGGCAAAACGGAGCATTATCAATGGAAAAGGACGAGAATAATCGATGGTCACTTACTGTTCCAAATCTTGAAGCAGGTGTGTATCAGTATAAATTTATTGTAGACAATGAATGGATTACAGACCCCGCTAATAAAGAGCTAGCAGATGGCAATAGCAAACTTATCGTGCCTGGTTTAAATCTTGATTTACTTCCAGTAAAGGTAGAGAAAAATACATCCTATCCTTTAGAAGCGAATCTAGTGAAAAAGGATGGTTCCATTCAAAAGATTTCACAGCTTACATGGTCACTGAAAGAAATAGTAGAAGGAATTGAGCTTATAAATGGGCAACTGATTGTTCATGAAAATGTGAAAGCAAATGATTCCTTTATCCTTGTTGCTGAAAAAGATGGAGAAAAAGTGGAAAAGAAAATCGAAATAGTGGGAGACATGTATACGTACACTATTAACTACTATCGTTTAGATGAAAATTATGAAAAATGGGATTTATGGATTTATAATAGTGGACTACAAGATGGAGGATTTTCTTTTACAAAAGAAGAAAATGATCCTTTTAAGTTTATAAGTGGCGAATTTTCTTTTCCTGAAAAGGATATAACGATAATCCCTCGTAAAGGAAACTGGGAAACACAAGATACAGAAAACACCATTGCCATTGCCGAAGGGAAACAGATGGCAGAAGCATGGATAATTGAAGGGCTAGATACCGTTTTTTACTCTAAGGAGGAAGCTATTAAGGCGATAGAAGATTTAAAAGGTAATCATTATGAAAGACGACATATCCAGTTTATGTATGACCGAATGGATCAAAATTATACAGATTGGAATGTCTGGGTTTGGGGGACTGGAGTAAAGGATGATCAAATAGACTTTGACCAAAATCTCCATGGAATGGCTACCGCGACTATCAATGTAAGTGAAGTAACGCAAAGTGTCGGATTTATATTACGAAAGGGTGAAAACTGGGACACTGCGATTAAAGAAGGAAATGGGGATCGCTATATTCCTTTAAATAAAACAGATTTGATAACAAAGGTTTATGCTACTAGTGGGCAAGATGATCTTTATATCGTTCCAGAAGTAACAGGTCCTGTGTTAACGGATGGTAATGCTACTTTCTATTATAGAGATAAAGAATTATATACTAAAAACGAAATGGAAAAAATCGAGAAAGTTGAATTACAATTCAATGGTAAACGTTATAAGATGACAAATGAAACAAAGAATGAACGTTATTCATATACGCTTGAAAATATTCCCGAAGGCAACCATCCATATTCTTTTATTGTCACAATGAATGGCGTTGAAACCGAGGTTACTGATCCATACAATACGATTGATGGACTATCCACTCTTGCTTATGAAAAGCCAGATATGACTATTCATGCAAGTATCCAACCAAAAGAAGTAACTTATAACGAAAACGCTGTACTATCTGTTGACTATAATCAGAATAAAAATTCAGATATTAGAGAAGTTTATGCTGATTTACGAGCTATTGGTGGAAAAGAAAAAGTAGGGATCAACCCGCAATTAAATGAACTCACTATTGCAATTGATCAAGCTACTACTACTGGGGTAAAAGATATCCCTGTAACGATTATAGATGAGTATGGAAACATCCATACAGTTAAAGCAGAACTCACAGTGAAAGCAAGACAATCTGTAGGAAAAGATGATTTCGACTGGGATGAAGCAAGAATTTACTTTATGCTTACAGATCGTTTCTTTGATGGAGATTCCTCCAACAATGATCCATATAACATCGGCTACGATTCAAGCAAGCCTGGAACGTATCATGGTGGTGACTTTAAAGGGATTACCCAAAGATTAGATTATCTTGAAAACCTAGGAATCAATACAATTTGGATTAATCCTATTGTGGAAAATATCCAATATGATGTTCGCTATGATAATCCAGATACCCCTTATTATGCCTACCATGGATATTGGGCAAGTAATTTCGAGAAATTAAATCCTCACTTTGGTACAATGGAGGATTTTCATGAATTAATTGATGCAGCACATGAACGAGGAATAAAGATCATGGTCGATGTTGTTGTTAACCATGCTGGCTATGGTTTAAAAACAAATGATGCAATAAATGATGGAAAGATTGCCAACTTCCCGACACAGGAAGATAGAAATCGTTTTGCTGGTATGTTCCGTGATGGCGGTACCGATACCGTACAAGGAGAGCTATCAGGACTACCTGATTTATTAACCGAAAACGAGGAAGTACGAAAACAAATAATCAATTGGCAAACTAGTTGGATTGAAAAATCGAAAACTGCCAAAGGAAATACCATCGATTATTTCCGTGTTGATACAGTAAAACATGTGGAAAATACAACATGGATGAGCTTTAAAAATGAATTAACGAAAATAATGCCAAGCTTTAAATTAATTGGCGAGGCTTGGGGAGCACAGGTTAATGATGACCAAGGCTATTTAAATTCTGGAATGATGGATTCCCTATTGGATTTTGATTTCAAATATTTGGCGCGAGATTTTGCAAATGGCGATATCATACGCGTACAAAATGCTTTAGAAGAAAGAAACAACAAGCTTTCAAATACCGGTACATTAGGACAGTTTTTAGGTAGTCATGATGAAGATGGCTTTTTAGAATCTGTAGGTGGCGATGTCGGTAAGCTAAAGCTGGCAGCAGCTTTACAAATTACAGCAAAAGGCCAGCCCGTCATTTACTACGGTGAAGAATTAGGCCTGTCTGGGGCAAATAATTATCCTTACTATGATAACCGATATAGCATAGATTGGAATGTAACAGAAAATAATGAGATTCTAGCGCATTATACTAAACTATTAAATACTAGAAAAGAATACTCTGACGTCTTTTCAAAAGGAACTCGTTCTCAAATAACAGGAAGTGATGCAGAGGGTTATTCTGTATTTAAGCGTGAACACTTAAATCAGCAAGTATTTGTTGGATTAAATACAAAGGAGTCAGCAACAGAAGTGACCTTTGAGGTTCCATTTGCGAAGGAAGCAGTCGATTTATATTCTGGTAAAACGTATCCAATTACTGATAGTCAAATCACAGTTATCCTCCCTTCTAGAGATGATGGTGGCACAATTTTATTAGTAGATGCGAAGAAAGCCGAGCCGACTCAGCCTGCTATACCAGAAACACCTGAAACATCTGAAGAAATAGATACAGAAACTCCTCCTGCATCTGATGGGAAGAACACGGAAACACCTGTTTTAGAAGATTCAAAGCAATCTGATTCTCAACTAGTTTCCGAGCCGACAGAAAAGCAAAATATAGGAAAAGGCGAGTCACTACCTAATACTGCAACTGCCTCCTATAACCTTGTTTTAATCGGTTTAGGTCTCCTACTTATTGGAGCAATAATTGTACTTGTGCAGAGAAAGAAGCGGAGCTCTAATTAAAATAAAAAATGCCTGATATGGAAGGATTAATCCCAATCAGGCATTTTTTTATTTTGTTTTTCTTTGCTTATAAATAGAGTTGAAAAAGGCAACATGCCCAACAACATTTCGTTTCCATAGTCTTTTCGGTTCTTTCCCCATTCGATACAGCCATTCAAGCCGAAGATCGCGGAAAATTTTCGGAGCTCTTGCAACTTCTCCAGAGGAAAAATCGATAAAAGCGCCTACAGCCATCGTAACAGTACACTCCAGTTTCGAACGATATTCATTAATCCATTGTTCCTGTAAGGGCATCCCAAAACCAACCAAGAGAATATCTGTTTTACAATTATTAATTCGATCAATTATATCTCCTGTACTCGCTTTTGGAAAATACCCATCTTGATTCCCTACAAACAGGAGATTCTTGTATTGTTGTTGCAATCGTTCTTGTGCCTTTTGCGCGACACCTGGTTTAGCCCCTAATAAAAATACTCGATATTGTTTATCCTTCTCTTCATTTAATGATTGAAATAATGCAGGGATAAAATCTGTACCATTTAAATTCTCTTTAAACGAAAATCCAAATAGCTTAGCTCCCATTTCGATGCCAATTCCATCATTTAACAATAAATCAGCATGATTTAGCATATCTCGATAAGTTTCATCCTTTTGTGCAATATTATATCCATGATCATTTAGAAAATAAATATCGGACATTATTTTCTTCTCTAGTTTTTCTTTTATATCAGTAATCGCTTCTTTCGAGCTTAAAACATTTACCTTTATATTTCCTAACCATTTCTTATCCATTATGTACCCCTAATAGAATTTTTTAAAAAGCCCCTTTCTATTATATAAAAATTGTCTTCTAGAAACAATTCAAGCTAAAGTTAGTCATTCTGTATGAGGGTGTCAAGGGAATCGGAATTTTTATAGACAGGCCCCTTCTCTCTTGGACATTCATTACTTAGAGAAGATAACTAAATACCATATGCATGTTGGAATATGTCGAAACAATATGTACAAAAATGTTGTCATATTTTGCAAATTAATGATAAAATTTAACTTGTACAATTAATTATTTAGATAAAGGCAAACCATCTGAAAGGGTGGGACGCAAAGCTGCAGGTCTAAGGTAGATTTATACTATGATGGCTGGGCCACCTTATATTCTATAAGGAGGTTAATTATCATGATTAATTTGTTTCCCACCGAAGTATTGCCTAAAAGCAATTTGGACAGTGGATGGATAACACTCATAATGGAGGCTAAAAAACAAGGCTTCACCCAAGAAGAAATTCGTGCAGTGTTAACAATACTTGAAGAAAGTGACCGATGAAAAATTAGAATATTCTAAAATGTCATCGCTTTAGCCTTAATAATTATTAAGGCTATTTTACTTCCTTTTAAACTATTGAAGAGTCTCCTCTTATGGAAATACTCCTCATTAACCTCTTCCGGCTTTTTCATTCAATCATGCTCTAATCTTCTTCTGCGTTTCTCTTTTTTTACTTTCGCAAATCTCCAAACATATTGATCAAACATTCACAAAAAAAGCGCCGCATTGGGCACTTTAAAAAAGAAGAAGTTAATCGGGGCGTGTATTGATTTTTTCTATAAAGATTGGTTGTTTCAAAGAGAATTTTGAAACGGAAAGATAATTGGTGTGAGTAGTGTATAGGGTGAAAGTCTTAAGATGTTGGGGAAGTATGAGTGATTTTTTCCATGTGAATAATATGTTCTAATTGTTTTATTCTTACATTACATTGCTCTAATTTTTCATTTGTCTTTGCCTGCATTTTAATTAATGTAACCATTAAATCTGGTACATTATTCACGAAGCCTTCCTCCTTTAAGGAATAGTATGTTCTACTTTTCTAGAATCCAAGAACCGAACGGATTCTGCAATTACTTCTGTTACATAGATCTTTTTATTATCCTGATTTTCATAATTTCTTGTATGGATACGACCAACAATTCCTACTAGAGAGCCTTTATGACAATACTGTGCCGTATTCTCTGCTACCTTATTCCAAAACGTACACTGTACAAAATCAGCATCATAATCGCCAGCTTGATTTTTATAGTTTCTATTTACGGCGACAGTCACATTCACAAGAGATGTTCCTTCTTGTGTAACTCTCAGCTCTGGATCCCTCGTTAGCCTTCCGACTAAAGTAACCTGATTAATCATCTTTTCCCCCCTTTCTGTCTTAAATTAGTAAAATCATACTACAAATACGACAGATTGAAAAATGTCGAAATTTCATGTTTGTTCACTATTTGGACATAAAAATGCTAAGTTTCGCCTAGGCGAAACTTAGCATTTAGAGCATAAATTGACTTTAAATTTCAAGTTTTGTATTTTTTTTAAAAAAATCTCCTCCCAAATTGCCTTATAGAGACTTTCATCTCTTTTAAAGCGATTTAAGAGGAGATTTGATTATCAACCTTAAGTAATATTATTACTTATTATATCCATCGATTACAGCGTTCACTTGCTCCATTACACCTGTCTTCAATGATTCTAGCTTACTTGTGCTTTCTTCTAACGAAGAACTATTTACGCTAAAGTAGAACTTCGCTTTTGGCTCTGTTCCAGATGGTCGCAAGCAGAACCAAGAACCATCTTCTAGATAATATTTGATTACATTGGATTTTGGTAAATCAATCAATGTTTCTGTTAGACCTTCTTGACGTTGACTAGTTAAATAGTCTTCCACAGAAACCACATTTAAGCCATTTACTACTTCGATTGGTGCCTTGCGGAAAGTATCCATAATATAAGCAATTTGTTCTGCTCCATCTTTCCCTTTTAACGTTAATGACTCTAAGCCTTCTTGGTAGAAGCCGTACTTTTCAAAGATTTCTAATAAACCTTCATAAAGTGTTAAGCCTTTTGCTTTATAGTATGCAGCAACTTCTGCCGCAAAAATAGCAGATTGAACAGCATCTTTATCACGTACAAAATCGCCAACTAAATAACCGTAGCTTTCTTCATATCCAAAAAGGAATGTATGCTCATGTGTTTGTTCAAACTCTTTAATTTTTTCGCCAATGAATTTAAATCCTGTTAAGGTATCAATAGTAGGAATTCCATAGGCTTTAGCAACGGTACGACCAATTTCAGATGTTACAATTGTTTTGATAACGACACCATTTTCAGGAAGAATGCCTTTGTCCTTCTTCTCTGATAATAGATATTCAAGCATTAATGCACCTAATTGATTTCCTGTTAGAACGGTATATTCTCCACTTAAATCCTTAACCGCAACACCTAATCTATCTGCATCTGGATCGGTTGCTAGGAGAATATCAGCATCGATTTCTTTTCCATAACGAATCGCAATTTCGAAAGCTGCATGCTCTTCTGGATTTGGCGATTTTACTGTAGAAAAATTAGAATCAGGTAATTCCTGTTCTTTCACAATTGTTACATTTTCAAATCCAAATGCTTCTAATCCTGCACGCACAGGCTTGTTTCCAGTACCATGTAATGGAGTATAAACAATTTTTAAATCTTTTGCTTCTGGCAAACGATTTAATTGGATAGTCTTTAATTGTTCTACATAGGCAGCATCCACGTCTGCACCAATATATGTTAATAGGCCTTGTTCTAATAACTCTTTTTCTTCTAATACTTTAATAGTAAGCTCATCTTCTACTTCATTCACATATTTAATGATTATATCTGCAGCCTCAGGAGGAAGTTGTCCACCATCTTCTCCATATGCTTTAAAACCGTTGTACTCAGGAGGATTATGACTAGCGGTAATCACTACTCCAGCAAATGTATTTAAATAACGTACAGCAAAAGATAATGCTGGTGTTGGACGAAGCTCTTCAAATACATAGGATTTAACTCCAAGCTTACCTACTACTTTCGCAACTTCTAACGCAAATTCTGGAGACTGATGACGGGAATCATAAGCAACAGCTACCCCGCGATTCATCGCTTCTTCTCCTTGTTCTACTATGTATTTCCCTAATCCTTCTGCCGCTTTACGAACAGTATAAATATTCATGCGGTTAATACCAGGTCCTAGCTCTCCACGCATACCGCCAGTTCCGAATTCCAAATGCTTATAAAAACTGTCCTCCAGCAACTTATCAGATGTTTGTAATTCTGTTAGTTGCGCTTTTAAGTTAGCTTCTAATCCTGCAAAACTTGTCCACTTTTCTACGATTTCTTTATAAACCATTGTCGCTGTTCTCCCACCTTTGAATTAATGTGACTATATATCTTAACATTACCTAAAATATGTATATAAGTAAAGATTTTTTCAAAAGCCTTTTTATGGAACCCTTACCCTAAATTAGTTCTTAATACCTATACCGGTAAGGGTTCCATAAAGGTTTCTCAAGCAATTTATTTTTTTCTCCACATCTTTACAAGAGGGCCACTTTCCCCATAGACAGGATCCGCAACAGGGAACACTGCATTGTTTATCTCCTCCTGCACACCGTCTATGTCCTCCTCCACATCTTTTTTCATATTATAAGCCTCACCATTTGGATAAGCACCAATTACTTCCAAATCGGGCGAAGCGGATATTTTTTTATGACCAGTTCCAGCTGGTAGTATCAGGATATCTCCACTTTTTACAATAAGCTTTGATCCTCCTTCTCCTCCTATTTGTAACAAGGCAGATCCCTTTTTAATACCAAGTACTTCATGTGCATTACTATGATAATGATGATATGGAAATACTCCATTTGTCCAACTATTTTTCCAATTATTATGATGAAAAACCTTTTCGATATTTTCCTCTTTGTTCTCCATTGCCTTTTTATAATGGAGAGCAGGGAGATAGGGATGGTTGGGTATATATCTATTTTGCTCGAAATAATACATTGTAATATCTGGATTCCCCATGTAAACACCTCTTTATTCTATTGATAGTACTGTATACCCTTCTTCTTCTTCTATCATTCCTTTAGTTAGCATCTAAGCATTACTTTATTGATTTTCCATTATTATGTCTTTTCTTTTAATTCCGACTTTTGTTTTTCTACTAAAAATAAGAAAATTTCCGTCGATACAAAGCGTTGGACATTTATTTGTAAAATTCTAATGATAAGGCCTACCAATGCATCTCAATTTGAGTTGCTATCAAAGAAAGGAGAATAAAATGAGAAAATCAATTAAGCATAAATTATTAGCAAGTTTTCTGATTGTTTCTATTTTATTTATGATTCTGTCCTATTATTCTTATAGAAGTACAAAGGAAACAGTAGAAACATATGATTATGTAATCGAAACAGTTACAGAACTACGCTCTATTTCAGAACAAATCAACACAAATGCAGCTAGACAAATTTCCAACGTAAGGGGCTATTTTGTCTATGGTACCCCCGATTACAAAAACAGAGTAAATGGAGCAAGCACTAATATCGATACTTTTGTTACCAATGGGATTGAAATCTCTACGGATGCAGAAATAGATAAGCGTTTAAATGAGTTAAAGACTTTAAACAAAGAACTTACACATAAGGCAAACGCACTCATGAACAGTAATAATCCTTCTCAATCTGCTCTGGATGAGGTTACTACATTATCAGACAACTTATCTCAACAAGCTGAGACTTTAAATATTTTGCTGATAAACGATGTTTTGAATCCAGAAATTGAGGGTGCGCAAACAGCATCTGAACAAAGAATGATGTTAGTATTGATTTTCAGTATATTAGTCACGGCTATTTCATTAGCCATTGGGTTTATACAAGCTAACCTAATAACAAAACCGATTCAAAAATTAAAAACAAATATGGAGAAAGTCGCTAAAGGGAACTTACACACAGATAAATTCTCTATTAAAGCAAAAGATGAGATTTACCAATTAAACGAAGCTTTCGAGCAAATGAAAAGCAATTTATCGGTCATGATTGCCAATATGACGGAGAGCTCTAATCTTGTTGCAGCATCCGCAGAACAGTTAAATGCAAGTGCAGAACAATCCAGTAATGCATCTAGCGCGATTGCATCCTCTATTCAGTCTATTGCAGAGAGTAATGAGCATACCATTGGAAAAATTTCTAATAATACACTTGCCCTCGATTCAATTCTAGACGGAGTAGAGGCTATTAAGGATCGTTCCTTACAAGTGTCTTTGTTATCGCAAGCTGCCTTTACCAGTGCAGAACAAGGAACTAAGCAAATTCATGATAATTTGAATCAAATGGAATTCATTTATGACTCTGTTCAGCGTTCCAATTCGATTATTGCTTCCTTAGCTGAGCGATCAAATGAAATTGGAAAAATGATTGAATTAATAAGCAATATCGCTGACCAAACTAATTTATTAGCCTTAAATGCTGCTATTGAGGCTGCTAGAGCAGGGGAAAATGGAAAAGGATTTGCGGTCGTGGCCGATGAAGTTCGCAAATTAGCGGAGCAGTCACAAACTTCTGCGCAAGATATTTCACAGTCCTTGCATGGAATTCAGCAGGATACTACGGAAGCAGTCACTATGTTGAATGAGACGTTAGATCGAGCGAAAACAGGAGTAAGCATATCAACAAATACCGTTGGATCCTTCTCCACCATTGTTTCAAACACCCAAAAAGTTGCGCCAGAAATTGAAGAAGTTGCTCAAACTGTTGCTACAATCACGAAACAGATTAAAGACGTCGTACAAGTTGCAAATGAAATTGCTATTCTTTCCAAAGAAAATGGGAGTGGCACAGAAGAAGTTGCTGCTTCTACAGAAGAACAAATGGCATCCATGGAAGAAATTAAAGCTTCCGCTGAATCCTTATCCGGCATGGCCGATGAATTAATGGATATTGTATCTCAATTTAATCAAAAAGAAGAAATCTAAATATGAGGTGAAAGGAGTATGGGATAATCCGTTTGATTGTTCCATACTCTTTTTTTTGGGGAACTAAGTTGAATTGTTTTTGTTGATATAACTTTATTTGGGATTATATCTCCTTGCAGTTGGCTGATATAATTTTATTTTGGCTGATTTCTCCTTGCCGTTGGCTGATATATCTTTATTTTGGCTGATTTCTCCTGCCGTTGGCTGATTTAATTTTATTTTGGCTGATTTCCCCTTGCCGTTGGCTGATATATCTTTATTTTGGCTGATTTCTCCTTGCCGTTGGCTGATATATCTTTATTTTGGCTGATTTCTCCTTGCCGTTGGCTGATATAATTTTATTTTGGCTGATTTCTCCTTGCCGTTGGCTGATAAAATTAATAATTGAAGCAAAAATTCACAAGAAACCACATAATTTTTTAAGAAAAACCTCTTTCATCATCTTTACCTCGCAAAACAGCATAAAGAAAGTAAATACCAATCAACACTAAAAGGATAAACAAAAGGAGAAATAAATAATGAAACCCTAACATCACTGCCTCGAATTCTGAACGCCTTGTATCATTCATCCAATCTGTTATCGTGCCATCTAGCCATGTATTCATAAAGGTAATCGCAAGTGCTGTTCCGATAACCATTCCGATATTTCGAAGCAAAGCAATCGTACTGCTCATCATTCCTAAATATTGCAAGGGAACATAAAGCAGCATAATACTGTAATTAGGAGAAGTTAGAATCCCCATAGAAAAACCTAATAGGCTTAGCAAAAGGATTAAGGTAGTTAAAGATGTTCCCGGTGAAAGAAAGCTGAGACCAAGCATCGTTATACATAAAAGTCCTAACCCTATAACTATTACCTTTACTCCACCAAAGCGATCGGAGAGAGATCCACTAATTGGACCAAGTACGGCAAGAAATAAAGGATAGCACATTAATAAAAGACCGGATTGATCTGCCGAGAATCCTAATACGCCCCTTAAGTAGAACGGCAAAATGACAGTAGAAGCAAAGGCAGCACAATAGCTTATCATTAAAATAAGTCCACCTGCTTTAACCATTGGAGAAGAAAAAATCGATGGTTGTATAAATGGATGCTCCTCCTTCTTACTATGGAAAAAAAAGAAAAGAAAACAAGCAACACTTACACATGCTATTACTAATAAATAAATCTTTATGACTCCTTCTCCAATAGAATTAAGAACAAATACAAAGGAAACAATCCCTACCCCAAAATAAATACTCCCTTTGTAATCAAAACGTGAGTCCTGAAAGCTTGTATCCTTAGGAACAAATTTTTGTGCCATAAAATAGGCGCCAATGCTTATTGGCACAACGGTCCAGAATAACATATGCCAAGAAAATGCCTCGATAAAAAAACCACCTACGGAAGGACCTAATAAAGCACCGATTCCAACAGATGTACTAATAATGCCAAGTGCCTTTCCACGATGTTTTTCAGGATAAGCATCTGTTACAATTGCCATATTAACTGCCTGTAACATAGCAGCTCCACTACCTTGGATAACTCTTGCAATGATTAAAATAGGAATACTTGGCGATAAAGCAGCTCCACATGCCCCTACCGCAAAAATAAGATAGCCAATGTTATGTATACGTTTCTTACCAAACTGATCTGCTAATTTTCCCATTAACGGTAAAAACAACATAATCGATAAAAGATATCCATTAACAATCCATTGTGTGACAGATAGCTTTGCAGAAAAATCGATGGATATATCCGTTAAAGCAATATTGACAAATCCAGCAGAGAAATGTGATAAAAATGCACCTGTACAAACAGATATCAATAGAAGTATGGATTGATATTTCTTGTCCTCTACTTTTGTTTCATCCCTTGCCTCCATATAACTTATCTTGTTTTTGGTCATTGGAATCATCCTTTATAGTGTTAAACGTATGCGTATATTTTTCCTAAACGAAAAGTAATAGGAGAGTAGCTTCGTACATTCTCTCCTATCTATTATTTTGTCATTCCACAACTTTCAAAATTAAATATCTATTCTCTTGCTATGCATGAACAATCATTCACTCCCTACTGGTAAAGCATGAATAGACTGAATTACTTCTTTACTAGTAGCAACTGTACCAAAAAACTGATTGATTGTTTGCAGAGTCATATCGTGTGCCTCTCTTGAGAAGGCTGCTGTACAGTCAGATAAGAAAATGACATCAAAATCAAGCATAAATCCATCTCTGGCGGTTGATTCCACACAAATATTGGTACTAACTCCTGCCATTACAATTGTTTCGATTTTTAAAGCTCGAAGTACCGATTCTAATCTTGTATGGATAAATGCACTATATCGATGTTTAATAACAATAACATCGTCTTTATCTGGTTCTAATTGATAAAATTGCGCTCCCCAAGTATCTTTTCTACATAAATTTTTCTGATTTTTTCCTTTTAATCGTTTAATCCAAGTTTCTGAATCGGTACTATCCTCATGGATTGTTTGGATATATATAATGGGAACATTAATTTCTTTCATAGCTGAAATCATATTTTTTAGATTAGGCATCATTTCTTCTACCATGGAAACATCTAAATCCTGTTGAGCCAAACATCCTTCTTTATGACAATAATCATTCTGAACATCGACAATAAGTAATGCACTATGTTGTGGATTCCATTCCAACTTCATCTGTTTCATCCTTTCAAGACAAATTCATTTCTACTCTTTTACTAAATTTCTAGTAATAATCGTTTATTTAGAAAGCTCCTCCACAAATTGCATGTCAATTAACTCATCATAACGATAGCCATTTGTATAAACCCCCGTTTTTTCTACAACTTCCATTGGTTTTGCAAGTGCTTCTTCTGAAATAAATCCATCCTTACTCCAAAGACTGTCCGCATAGGCCCGATCAAATGAAGCCTGTAAGCTCTCTTCCGAAGTAGAAGGAAATTCCTGTTTTAAAATCTCCATCGCTAATTCATGATCCTCATCTATCGCCTTTAATCCTTTCATAACGGCACTGACAAAACTTTTAACTATCTCTGGATCTTCTTCTATCGTAGATTTCTTGACACTTAAAACAGAATATGGATAATCCCCTAGGCTTGCAAAGCTGTAAAATGGTTCCGCCCAGACGTCTTTATTTATCCCTTCTGTAATTTGCGGTTCCGCTCCATTTGCAATATCAGCCTGACCAGATTCCACTAAAGAGACGACAGCACTAGCATCGGCCGGTTCTTCTAGTTTGACATCTTTTTCAGGATCTAATCCTACATCCATTAATAACCATCGAGTTAATAGGTTCGGACTACCTCCAAAACGCCCTGCTGCAATGGTTTTCCCTTTTAAATAGTCAGCTAGGCTCTCCTCACTAGTATCTGTTAATGTTTCTTCTGTATCCGCCATTAAGTACACATTTGCTCGATTTACGACATTTACTACAGAAACGATTGGATCAGAGTTACCTGTATTCGCCATCTGATTTGATTCTGGACCACCGATATTTCCCCATGCATCGCCACTTACTACTGAAGTAACATGAGCACCACCTGTCGCTGTGATTACTTCCACTTCAAGCCCCTCTTCTTCAAAAAAACCTTCTCGAATCGCTGTATATAAAGGCAAGTAACCAATTAAGTGAACTGGCTCTGCAATAACAAGCTTTTTGGTTCCATCTCCAGTATTCCTCTCTCCACTCGTGCCTTCCGATGAAGAACAACCACTTAAAATCATGAAAAGAAGCAACAGATAAACGCCTGCTTTAGAGTAAATACTTTTTATCATTTCTTTCTCCCCTTTTATGCATACTTTCTATAACATTAGATAAACTATATCTATTACTCCCTTATACTTTTTCCTCTTAATAGACGTTTTTCTAACCATACTGTTCCTACGTACATGAGGACGGATAGTATGGACAAAACAACTACACCTACCCAAACTAAATTAATATTCATAATTTGTCCCGCATACAAAATCATTCGCCCGATCCCCTGTCTAGAGCTTATAAATTCTCCAACAATTGTTCCAGCTAAAGCTAAGGCAATATTAATTTTTAAACTGCTGACTATCCATGGCATGGCTGAAGGAATAACGACTTTAGTAAAAATATGATGTTTTTTTGCACCTAAGGAAAAAAGCATCTTTTCTAAATCAGAGTCAACACTTTTCACTCCACTATGTGCTGCAATGGCTGTGACAATTACAGTCATCATAAATGCCAAGACGACCTTTGAACTAAAACCAATCCCAAAAAGAATGACTAATACTGGGGCTAATGCTAATTTCGGAATGGCATTAAAAGCAATTAAATACGGCTCCGCTATTCTGGAGTAAAAGTAGGACCACCAGAAGGATAATCCAAGTAATGCGCCAAAAAAGGTCCCTAGAAGAAATCCTAAAATCGTTGCTCCTGAAGTATATAGGAGATCACTCCACAATGTCCCTTCTGTAAATGCAATTAGACCTGTTTCCCATATAATGGTCGGGCTACTCCAATAATAAGAATCGATTATTTTCCACGTTGCTAACAGTTCCCACAAGACAAAGAAAAGAATCCCAATGAAAACCTGCCCAATAACAGTTAACCGTTTCCTTCTTCTCTCCTTTAACTCTTCATCCTCAACAAGAATAGGTGAATCTCCTCCCTCTGTCATCTTTATCTCGTGTGAAAATATGATTGGCTCTGGATTGTCTCTCATGTCTATTCCTCCTATCATTTATGCAAACTTATTTTTCTAAAACCACTTCTTCCTTCAATAACGCAAATAAATGTTGTTTCAACTCTATAAAAGCTGGCTGTAATAACGTTTGTTCATTACGTGGCCTTGGCAAATGTACGTCTACCCTTTCTTTAATCCGTCCTGGTCTTGGAGATAAAACATAGATTTCATCGGACAAATAGATCGCTTCATCGATATCATGGGTCACAAAAAGAATCGTTTTCTTAAAATCAGTCCAAATATTAAGCAGCCAAGTTTGCATCAGCAAGCGTGTCTGTGCATCTAAAGCACCGAATGGCTCATCAAGCAAAATAATGTCCTGGTCATATAAAAGGGTTCGCAATAATGCAGCACGTTGTCTCATCCCACCAGATAATTCGTCTGGATAATGATGTTCAAACCCACCTAGTCCATATTTTTGAAGAAGGGGCATCGCTCTTTCTACTGCTTCTTTCTTCCTTACTCCTTTGATTTCCAATCCTAGTATCACGTTTTGCAAAATACTTCTCCAAGGTAGAAGCAAATCTTTTTGTAGCATATAACCTACATTTCCATTCTTGCCGACGATATTCTTGCCATCAAGGAGCACTTCACCAGTGGTTGGCTTAATTAGCCCTGCAATAATATTAAATAGTGTTGATTTCCCACAGCCACTCGGACCAATTAAGCTAATAAACCTTCCTTCTTCTATTGTTAAATTGGCATCCTTTAAGGCCACAACCTCTTTCCCTTCTTTTTTAAAAATTTTATTCGTTTGGCGAACCTCAAGTTTATACATAGTGAACTCCCTTCTTTCCGTAAAATTTAATTCAAAATAAAAAACCGCCAGAATTTACGAAAAATAAAAATCTCCGTTTCATTCTGACGGTTTTCCTGCTCTCTTAAAAGAGTTCATTTAACCAGCCAAGTAGGATTCAATTTTCTTATCTAACAGGATGATTGTTCCACTAATTTCTTTCATGGAATCATAATCCTTTAATATTAATTGCACATTAAAGTGCAATTTTTCCTCTAAATTACGCAAAAGCAGTTCCTTGTATTTATCAATTAATAGACGATCAATGATCTCCGCTAGGTTATCACTTGAACTTTCTATAATTTCTAGTACTGGAATACGCTTATGCTTAGCAATAATGATAATTTTATTGTCGATTAAACTAATTTGCTGTTCGGTTAAGCCAACTTTAAAAATCAATTGATTTACAAGATTGTTTTCCCTCATGATGCTTTGCTTCAATTCTCCTAGTGTTCTTGGTAGTTGATCAACTAAAATAATTATCACCCCCAATAGATATAGCAGAATGAATGAGCCATTCCTCACCTATCAAATGCTCACATCATACAAGCAAAACTTAATCTGTTTGCATACAAGAATATAGAATATTCTGTTTATTGGATGATATCATATCTTTGTACGACTTTCTTCTGTTTTGTCAGAATTTCTTACTCTATTTTTTCAAAAGAGATTAAAAAATCTTAAAGGTCTAGTTCTAATGAAAGAAACTTATAGTCTAGATAGTCCTCTAAGCCATATTTTCCACCTTCACGCCCAACTCCCGATTCCTTAACTCCGCCAAACGGTGCTTGTGCTGTTGTAGGTACTGGATCATTTATTCCGATTATTCCGTATTCTAGTCTTTCGGACATTCTAAAGACACGAGAGACATCTTTTGTATAAAAATATGCAGCAAGTCCATAGGAAGTATCATTTGCTAGACGTAATGCTTCCTCTTCAGTATCAAATTCAAATATTGGCGCTACTGGTCCGAATGTTTCTTCTGTAGCGATTTTCATCTCATGGGTAGCATGTAATAGAATGGTCGGTTCATAGAAATGTCCTTTTTCATAAACTTCGCCTGCTGGTTTCTTACCTCCATAAATTACTTTTGCCCCCTTTTCAATAGAATCGGAAATGTGGTCCTCTGTTTTAGCTACGGCCGCTTCATTAATAAGTGGTCCAATTGTTACATCAGATTGTAGACCATTTCCAACTACTAATTTCTTCATTTTCGTCACCAAAATAGCAGCGAAACGTTCTGCAATGGTTTTCTGTACGTAAATTCGATTGGTACAAATACAAGTCTGACCAGCATTTCGAAATTTACTTAATATGACGCCTTCTGCTGCTTTTTCCAAGTCGGCATCTTCGAAAATGATGAATGGTGCATGGCCACCTAGCTCCATTGAAATTTTCTTCATCGTAGCTGCTGCTTTTGCTGCTAGCTCTTTACCAACCTTTGTAGATCCTGTAAAGGTTATTTTTCTTACTTCTGGTCTTTCCATCATCGCATCTCCAATTGGGGCTGCTTCTCCATGCACTAAATTTAGCACACCATTTGGCAATCCTATTTCATGAAAAATTTTCATTACCTCAATCGCTGTTAAAGGTGTGGATTCAGCAGGTTTTAAAACAACCGTACAACCAGCAGCAAGAGCCGGTGCAATTTTTCTTGCAAGCATCGCGATTGGAAAATTCCATGGCGTAATGGCCCCTACTACACCAACTGGCTGTCTTAGCACAATGATTCGCTTTGATTCAGAACTAGAAGGAATGGTATCCCCGTAGACCCGCTTTCCTTCTTCTGCATACCACTCTAAATAATCAACTGCTAAATTTACTTCTCCCTTCGCTTCTGCGATTGGTTTACCCATTTCAGTCGTAATAATTGTTGCTAGATGATCTATTTTCTCTCTTAACTTATCCGCTACTGTTTTTAAGTAAAAAGCTCGTTCTTTAGCTGTTTTCTTTGACCATGATGGTAAAGCGTTCTTTGCGGCATCAATTGCCAGATTCCCTTCTTCCTTTCCTCCTCTTGCTATCTGTTCAATGACCTCACCTGTAGCTGGATTATAGACTGAATAGGTTTCTCCTGAGACTGAATGACACCATTCTCCATTAATATATTGCATTTCTATTCTCCTTTCTCGTCTGTTTTTTTCTTATCATAGCAAATATTTTTGATAAAACCACTTGATTAAGCTTGACTCGATTGTAAAATCAATATGGTAAGGAAATAATTTCTATAAAAAAAGAGCATCCTTTTTTAAAAAGACACTCCCTTTTCCCCATTAATTTACATAATAATAAACAACGACACCTAGAATGACAAGCACAATTAAAAGTATGCCATATTTCCGAAAAAACTTTACTCCTGAATTTGCAGTTTGCTCGCGCACTTCTTTTAGTAATTTTTTCAATGATTGTGAACGTATATTCGTTAATTCTCTTTTCATTTCTTTCTTTTTCCAAATAGAATTTCGATCTGTTATCAAATAGTCCTTTAAAGCATGAATAAATCTTGGGCTTGTCCCGAATTTTTTCAGTGACCATTCAATATAATCTAGCATTTCATCCTCTGAACCATATATTGCAATATAAGAAAAGACTTGGCGATACTCTACTCCCTCCATTCCTCCAGGAAATAGAAGCAGGAAACGTTCGTATGGTTTAAAAAGCCCATTGTCTTTTATAATCTCCTGTGCCAAATCACTTGCCTTCCCTTTGATTGGTATACTTGCCATGCGAAAAACATGCTGGATTTGTTCAAGAGGAAGATAGAAGTAAGTATACAGTAGCTCTAGAACCTCAAATTTTTCCTTCTCCCATCCTTTCATTTCAAAGTGACGTTCCTCTTTATCTAGTAAAAATATTTCTCCAAAATTCTTCACATCTGCAAGATTAACTTTTTCTAGCTGTAATTGGACCAATAGCTGTGCCTTTACATCAGGCAGCACCATTCGTTTATACGATTGAAATGGAATAGATCTTTGAAAATAAGTAATTACTTCAAAAACTACTGCAATAGGATGACTGCTTTTTTTAACTTCATATACCAGTCTATTTTTCGTCAATTTTATAAAAATCGCATTATGTTCAAAAGAGGAATTAACTTGCAATAATTTTTTTATCGTAATTAATACATTCGATAAAGAATGTTGAAAGCTAAATTTTTCCTTTAAGTAATCTTCCGTAATCTCTGCATAAGAAAAAATATCGCTCATATAGGATAAGACTTGCTGATAGGTGTCTGGATATTTCTCCAAAATACCCCATAACGATTGGCAGATGTCCTCCCCTTCATAGTAAGCAAGGGTTTTAACTGTAAATTCCACAACATCTACATGCTCAACTGCCTTTTGAATTTCTAAAACTAATTTCAGATAGTCTTGAACAATCGAACCATCCTTCATTAATTGTTCTCTATGGAGTAGCTGTGTGAAAATGTTGACCAATTCTCCTTTTTCTCGATGATTCTTTTGAAGAAAAGCTAACAACATTTGTAGAATCGCTACTTTATCATTTTCATAAAAATAATAATCTAGCTTTTCCATATAGAATAAGAGAAATAAGTCATCATAAGTTTGAATAGTTAGTTTCTTTTGCTTATCCAATCCTTGTAACGCTCGTTCACAATATACGAAAAACTCATCAAGCTCAGTAGCGGTTTCAAGTGCTTCATAGGCGTAATGAAGATAATCATGTTCTTCTTCCTTAAACACCAACCCACTGCTTTTATGCTGTGTTAAATCAAAAGTAATTTGATTCTCCACCGCTCTGTTTCTAAGACGAATGGAACCTTGTTCTACAAACATTACATGAATATTATCTATAATCTCCGGTTCATTATGAAACGTAGTTGCTCCAAACATTCTTCTTGTTTCATATGGCATATAAATAAATAGTAGTTCCAATAACCACATGGAATATTTATGATGCCATTCTTGTGGAGCTGGAATCGATATATATACCCTTTTCTTTTCAGCGACGGCAGTAATGCACGCGAACAATAGCTCCTTAAATGTCTTTTCATCCAATTGTAATACATGGAATAATTCTTGCTTTTTAGCAAATATATTTTCTTTTGCATAGGATACATCTTCTATTTCTTCTAATTCATCCTTTAGGTTGTCCATATCTTCCGAACCATAGAATTGTTCTATATGGAAGATTTGGGAAGGCTGATGAATCCATTCTTCTTTTCTACTTGCCGGAATAATATAATGATGTACAAAAAGACGGTTCTTTTGTTTCGAGCTTTCTGCAGGAGTAAAACTGGATTTTCCTATAACTAATTCACCTGTCTCAGGCTGTATAAATGTAAATAGCGGTGGATAAGCATCTATTTCTTTATCCCCGCTTTTCTTTAATTCACTCGGCATATGATAGGTACTAATGGGATTTAGATATTTTTTTACGAAGCTTTCATCGACGTTTGGCGACACAGCTAATGTATCAGCCACCTCACCGGTAAGAAAAAGACCTTTACTATCCCTAGTTACTATTTGCTGCTGTATCAGGCTTTTTCCCATTATCCTCTCTCCCTTCTTCTCCCTATTATGTATTTACTGCGAATTTTAATAGAAATTCGTATAGGGAAAAACTAAAATGTTTTTTTAATCGATAATCACTATATTTACTATTTTATTATATAAAGAGAAATCTCCATAATTTTTTATTAAATAAAAAAACAGCTAATACCTGTATTATACAGGCATGCTGTTTTTTTAAAAACCAACTTTGCAAGACTTTTCATAGAAATATAGAAATTCTTTTCTTTATCTTCCTAATTCCTCGAAATATCCCATACCCAAAAATAGTCCCAAATGTATTTAAAATCAAATCGTCTATATCACTCCATCTATTTTCCATAAACCACTGAATTATTTCGATAGAGCAAGATAGCCCAGCACCTGTTAAAAGCACAGTTCGAAAGGCATTTCTTTTTGGAAAGGCTAATGGGTAAAATACTCCAAATGGAATAAACATAATAATATTTCCAATATTATTTACAAGCGTGGTAAAGATACTACCATCTAGAAAAATCTCTTTGATCATCAAAAATGGCGTAAAATTATGCCCACCTTTAGCAATCCCTGTTCCTAAATACATATTGGGGAACATCGTTAAATAAACGATCGATAATAAAGAAGTAAGAAATAAACCATCGATAACTAATTGTCTTCTACTCATAGTACATCCTACATTTGTTTTTTTAATTAGATTATCCATTTATTTAGTATTTTATTCCAATATTTTGTTTATGGGGACATGTTGGGTCTTCTCTGTTACGTTTTTTTCTGTTTTTTCTGGTTGTGTGTGGGCTTAGAGATGGGGGCTCTGTTACCTTGACACCTTCTTTTGCTGGCTTTCGGGCTCAGAGACGCGTTCTCTGTTACCTTGGCCTCCTCTTTTTCCAGATTTCGGGCTTAGAGAGACACTCTCTGTTACCTTCCAATCCTCTTTTTTTTAAAAGGGGACTTATTAATATGCAAGGATGTTAATTTTTCAGCTAGTTGCTTCTGATATTTGTTTGCCTTTGAGGAATGATGATTTATTCTTTTTAAAGATCGCTGGATTTGTGTTGGAAAAATAAAAGGTAACGTTAAAGGTGCTTGATAGAGGGTAAACTCAGGATTAATGAAGACAACAAAGGAAGTGATTGTTTTATTCTCCAAACCATGCTTTTGAAGTATTTGTTGAAATAGTGTTTCGTTCCTTCTTATTTGATTTAATGGATTACTGATTTCCTTATGATTCATCGTAAATATGCGATCATTTTGATAGTAATAATCTCCTTCGTAATTCTTTATTTCAAAAAGATGAATTTCTTCTGCTGTGATGATTGTGGAGTCAATCTGTAAAGTGTTATTGTTCGTTTGGAGTAATAAATCATGGATGATGTAGCAATTTTCTATAAGGTTTTCAGTGAGGCTATCAAACATTTTTTCTCCTTCAAAGCATTTTTGCAAATTAGCTAAATACTGTTTTTCATTCGAACTAAGTTCCAACCGCAGATTCAAAGAATTTAAAACGAATATTTCTGGAGATACTGTACGAGGTTTATAAAGCATAATAATTGGACTCATCCTTTCAGAGGCTATTCCGTAAGAACAGCCTCTCCTTTTTTATTCTACAGCAACAATAATTCTTCCTGTTATTCCACCTTTTAAAATAGTTGGCAGTCCATCAGGCAGCTGCTCTAAAGTTACTTCTTTGTATATAAAAGAAGTCAGATCTTCTGGCTTTAAATCATTTGCGATTCGCTCCCAAATTGCTTGTCTTTTTTCCATAGGACAATAAACGGAGTCGATGCCAAGCAGGTTCACACCTCTCAGGATGAATGGAAATACACTTGTCGGCACAGCTCCTCCACCTGTTAATCCACTTACTGCGACTGATCCACCATATGTTATTTTACTAATAATAGCAGCCAGTGATTCTCCACCGACAGGGTCAACTGCTCCAGCCCATAGTTGCTTGTCTAATGCTTTTACCTTGCCGTTATATACTTCTTCTCTTCCGATGACACTTGATGCTCCAATGCTTTTTAAATATTTCTCGGTTTCTTTCTTACCTGAACTTGCAACGACGTTGAAACCTAATTTAGAAAGCATGGCTACACCGAAGCTACCTACACCACCAGTAGCACCTGTAACCAAGACAGGACCATTCTCTGGCTTCACTCCATTATCCTGCAAACGTTGCACAGAAAGAGCCGCCGTAAATCCTGCTGTTCCGATAATCATTGCTTCTTTCAGACTTAATCCTGTTGGTAGCGGAACAATCCAATCAGCTGGAATACGGGCATATTCACTATATCCACCAGAATGAGATACACCAATTTCATAGCTAGTAGCAATGACAGGATCCCCTTCTTTAAAACGACTATCTTCTGATGAAACGACAATACCAGCCAAATCAATTCCTGGAATATGTGGGTAGGAGCGCACAATTTTGCCATCAGGTGCACTAGCAAGTCCATCTTTGTAATTCACTCCAGAATAATGAACTTTTATAACTACTTCACCAGACGATAAATCTTTTAAAAAAATATGCTTTGTTTCTACTGAAAACTTGCCCTCTTTATTATCAACTACGACTGCTTGAAAATTTTTTTCCATTATTATGTCACCTCGTACTCATAGTACCAATTAAAAAATAGCAGGTCAAAACAAAGGAATCACCCTATTACCATAGTAATAATGAGGAATTCTCTAACGTAGCAATATTACTGTGCGTTCTTAAATGGATATAGCTTTTGGTAAAATGCAATCGCGAAATCAAAAAAATACATGAGAGCAAATCGCTCTGAGGAAAAGCCTGTTCGATCATATGTTTTTCCGTGGAGTCGATATACGATATCAGCTGTATCTATAAATGGAATCTTTTCATTATGAGTAATAATGATTGTTTTCACTTTCCTCTTTTGAATGGCTTGCATCAACTCCAAATTCCCCTTTATAAATCTTCCAGACGGGCTTGTGATAATAGCTACAGATTGTTCATCTAATTCTGCTATTTCCTCCATTTGCTCTTGTATATCCGAAAAAGCTCGTACAAACTTCCCATATTTTACTAAGCGATATTGGAAATCTTGAGCCATCGCTTGAGATAACTGCGTTCCAAAGAAGGAAACCTTTTCAGCATTATGGATAGTTTCTAAAACATTTCTCATATTAGCAACATCCATCCCTTTTTCTATCGTCTCGAGCCACTCAACCATTTTTTGATAAAACTGCTTTTGAAGTTCTTCGCCTACTTCATTCACTTGTAATCCTTGATCAATATATTCATCCACTGGATTTTCTAACCTATCATTTTTGGCAATATCTTTAAATTCTTGAAAAGAGGAATAGCCAATTTTCTTACAAAATCTCGTAATTGCAGCAGGGGAGGTGTAGCAAGAATCTGCTAAAATGGAGATATTCATATTAGCAATTTGACGTACATCCTTTAATAGAGCCAATGCAATAAAGTAATTTGTATCTTTTGTTTTGTAATTATTAATAAAATCTAATAAACGAAAAATAATATCTTTCAATATGTACCACCATATTTCATTAAATTTATTTACCTTACTTAAATAAACTTATCTCCTTAAGCTTAATCAAGAATCGATCCATTCTTTTTCTTAGCAGATTTCTTTTCTCTTCTTTTAGTTTTAAGCCTGTAACTTGTGCAATTTTCTCTAGGACTTCCTCTATAGGTAAACCATCTGTATCTATATGGTCTTTAAATAAAGGTCTTTGTAGCTGCTGTATTCTAGCTTCTGCTTGTTTAAATGCCCAGGAATTTTCCCCTTCTAATCTGCTTCGCAACCTTTTTTTAATAGTAGCTTTCGATGCCATAAGTGTAACATGCTTCACACTTATTTGATCCTCCCGTAATCGAGAGAGAATTTCGTGAAAGTATTCTCCTTTCGTGATTGTCATCGGTACAATAATGATTCCTTCATAATGTATGGCAATTTGCTTTAATAAGGAATAGTTCGTTTCCCTCCAAATAGGAAAATCTTGAAAATCATCCTTTTGTAATGACTTAGGAATATTTTTCATCAATACATATCCAAAGCTTTCTGGATCAAAAACAAATGCTTTTTCTATTCTTTTCTCTAACTCATAGGCTGTTGTCGTTTTCCCTGAACCAAATGTCCCATTAATCCAAATAATCATAGAATACCCCCAAACAGAAAATTCTTCTCTTTACTATAGCAAATTTATAAAGCATTCTTCTTACTACTTTCTTCTAGATGATAGATTTTTTGAAAAGAATACCTACTTTTCGTTTCCTGGAAGTTGTATAATTTTTAGAATAATAGATTTTTTCACTATTGGATAATTGTAAGGAGGAAAAAAACATGCAAATTCAGCCAGAGGATATCGTTAGAAGTGGTCCTAATCAATATATTTGTAAAGAAGGAATTCTAAAGGAATTAAATAGTTTTCTATCTCCTTTTCAATCTCCTACCATTATAACAGGCTATAAGTCTTTTCAAGCATTTTCGCAGTATGTCGATACTATTCCTTCTGAATGGAAAATTATTCAGCATGCCGGCTATAGTTCTCAACAAGCAGTCGATCAAATCGCTAAAAGGTGTACAGCTACAGATGTAATTATCGGAATTGGTGGCGGTCTTGTTTTAGATACGGCTAAAGCTATCGCAAATCAATTAAATATCGAAGTGGTATTAATTCCAACCGTTGCAGGAACCTGTGCGGCAAGTACTCCATTAAGCGTGATTTATTCGCCTGAAGGAGTATTTGAAAGAGTAGCTTATCACAGTCGTTCTAGTTATTTAACATTAGTCGATCCTTCCTTTTTAATTCATGCACCAGTTGATTATTTAAAAAGTGGCATTGGCGACACATTAACAAAGTGGTACGAAGCAGAAGCTATTATTCGCAACGCGAATGATAGTCGAGCACAATCTTTATTTGTTCAAGCAGCTTTAAGCCAGTCTGTTTTCATTCGGGATATTTTGCTAAAGGAGAGCATTGAAGCAGTTCAAAACAGCGAAGCAGGTATTGTTACACCAAGCTTTACTAAAACGATTGAAGCAGTCATCACTTTAGCAGGAACAGTAGGTGGATTTGGAGGAAGATATGGCAGAATGTCTGGAGCGCATGCCATTCACAATGGACTAAGCTTTATCGAAGAAACACATACAATCCTTCATGGACAAAAGGTAGCATATGGCATATTAGTTCAGCTCTCCTTAGAAAATCGCATAGACGAAATCGAAGCATTATTATCCTATTATCAGAAGCTTGGTTTCCCAACCAATTTGGCAGATTTAAATATTGTCGACAATCAAACAGAAGCATTGCATAAGATTGCTGCACATGCTGTTAATCCAAAAGAATCTCTTCAGCTAATGGGGTCGTATTCTGTTGATGAAGTCATAGCGGCAATGAATGTTCTTGAAAGTCTCACTAGAATGAAACAAGTGTAAAACTTGTAAAGGAGATGAATCTAACATCGCATTAAAGCGATGTTGACCCATCTCCTTTTAGCTCTTTTAATATAGCCATCACATCTAATTCCCCGAGACCCTTTTCAAGTGCATTCTGGTAAGTTTTATTTGCCGATGAACCGATAGCCTGTAATTCCATTGTTTCACTTGCTAAGCGCAAATCCTTCGCCATATGCTTTAGCGCAAATGCTGCCGGAAATTCATTATTTAATATAGACGGTGTTTTCATTTTTGATATAGCTGTTCCGACTGCACTCTCATTAATAATTGTTAACATGTCCTCTTGCTTAATTCCTTGTTTTTCCGCAAAAAGAACAGATTCAGCGATTCCCTGTACAGTAATCCCCAATAAAAGGTTAATCGCTAATTTAGCATTGCTTCCAGCACCAGAACCTCCGAGATAAATAGATAGTTTACTCATTGGTTCAAATACAGATTTCACTTGTTCGTATACTTCTTCATCGCCGCCAACTAAAACGAGTAGTTTTCCCTCCTTTGCTGGCTGAACACTTCCTGAAACTGGAGCATCAAGATATTTCACCCCATTTTCTAAGGCGGTGTTGTATATTAATTGAGACGTTTGCGGGGAAATAGTACTCATATCAATAAATATTTTCCCTGCTTCCGAATGGGATAAAATCCCATTTTCAATATAAATGCTTTTCACAGCATTATCGTCAGATACCATCGTAAAAATGACATCACTTTTATCAACTACTTCTGTTAACGAAGAAGCCTGTTTAGCACCAAGTGTAGCCAGTTCCTCCCCTTTATCTGGTGTGCGATTATAAAATGTTAATTCATAGCCAGCCTTTACTAAATTTAAAGCCATCGGAATTCCCATATTTCCTAATCCAATCCACCCTATTTTCATGCAAACATCCCATCCTTTCCATCCCATATTCATACACATTTTACCATATTGCATATAAAAATACGTATTTACGATCCCAGTTAAAAGAATGTTAAAAAAACCCATTCCTTTTAAATAGGTTTTTTTAACATTCTAGATTGTCTCTAAATTCGTTTTCGTTTTTTCATTTACTTCATTTCCTGTATTTATTGTTGTCTTCGGTTCTAATAAAAGTACATGAACCTCTTCCTCTGCAACCGGCATATGCTCGACTCCTCTTGGAACAACAAGAAATTCTCCTTCATTTATCCAAACATCTCGATCACGAAACTTAATTAATAGCTTTCCTTTTACCACCAAAAACATTTCATCCTCATTTTCATGCTGATGCCAAACAAACTCATCCTTAACCTTTACTAGCTTTACAAAAGATTCATTTAATTCGCCAACAATTTTAGGATTCCAATAGTCATTAAAGATCGAAAACTTTTCAGCTAAATTTACCTTCTCCATAATTTTCCTCCTCTGATACATAAAGTGAGATTTCTCATCATTGCGTCATTTCCATACCAATGAACATAAACTGTATATTTTTTTTACAACAGTTTTCTCGTTTTCACAGAATCTATGTTCATCCTATCATAATTTACAAAATACAATCATATTTTTATTTAATTTTCTGAAAAAAACACAATAAAACTTTCTCTCACTTTATTACTGTTCTAGAAAACTAGGTAGGTTTCATTTCTTACTTATAGTCTTCTAAACAATACATTATTCTCTAAATGAATGTGATCAAATGTTAAGCTTTCCAATTCTTCCAATTTTAAATAAGTTAATCGATAAGTATTGCATGCATCTATTGGCAATTTATAGTCATTCGTAGCCTGACGGATTTTTTTCAGTATATCTCCTGCCCCTTCATGCTCCTCTTCTAATATACTAATTTCTGCTCTTGCTTCTTCAAGAACTTCTGGTGATTTACTAGAATCAAATTCCTTTACCTTAGGAAAAATTCGTTGTTCTTCTCCAAGCAAATGTTGCTCTAATTCATCTTTTAATAAGAAAAATTGGGTATATACTTCTTTCAAATGAGTGTCTCTTTCCCCATGCACACGGTATACTTTACTCACAAATGCAGATAACTCTTCTAGTAAATCCCTTGTTTTGGCATGATAATGGTGAATGATATAATTCACTAACTCTGTTAACGGCATATTTATCCAATCTACATCTTCCGTTGCTTGCATTTGCTCGTACATGATATTGAGCACTTTTATTAAATCCTTATCTTCAAGCTGTAAGGATTCAATTACTTCACCTATTGGACGATTTCCTCCACAGCAAAAATCAATTTTATATTCTTTAAATAGCTTACTAGCAGCTGGAAACTTAATAATAATATCGCCTGTTTTTGTATCCTCTGTAAAAATAGTACTCATTTTGACACTCTCCTTTATTAGAATAGCTTCAGTATAGGAGAAAAAAGCAAAGTAAAATAGGATTGAAATCACATATCAATACTTGTTATAATTTATTCAGATATCCATATTGTCAATTGTGAAAAAATACACAAACTATACCGAGGTGTTTATATGCAACAACATGCGAGTGAGCCTTGCCCAAAACGGGTACCAATTTTCCATTCTTTATCCGAACTAGAAATTCAGAAAATAACAGCTGTTGTCCATCATAAGCTCTTTAAAAAAGGGGAAAGGATTATAGAGGAAGGGGAAAAATCAACATCCCTCTTTATTATTCATAGTGGAAAAGTAAAACTATCTAAATTAACTGTTCATGGGAAAGAACAAATTGTCCATTTATTAACAGTAGGAGATTTCTTTGGAGAACACAATCTCTTTCATGAGGATACAGTCATGAACTTAAGCGGCTATGCATTAGAAGATACAAAGATATGTATCTTAAAGAAACAAGATTTTGATCAAATTATGGCAAATAATCCGGCTATCTCTTTCAAACTATTAAAAACGATTACTTCTCGTTTATCTCATATGGAAGATTTAGCAAAAACGTTAGCAACGAAAGACCCCGAAGTTAGAATTGCCAATATGTTGCTAGAATTTTGTGAGATATTTGGGACAAAAAAACAAAATTTGATTCTTATCAATCTTCCTATTACAAGAGAAGAAATCTCGAGCTATGTAGGTCTTACAAGAGAAACCATTAGCCGGAAATTTGCAAAGTTTGTGGATAAAGGCATTCTTACTTTAATTGGAAACAAGCAAATTCTTATTAAGGATAAAGCAATGCTTCAAACAACAGGGGATTCCTTCCCGATTAATTAATGTAATCCGGAGTTATCCCCTGCCTCCATTTCTTCCAATTCCTATGAATTACCTATAGCTATTCTATTCCGAAGAATATGTCCCAAAATACTTTATAGAAAAAAAGGAAAAATCATCCTTTTTTCTAAAACAAAATAAAAACGCTTAGATTTATTATCCAAACGTTTCTTCTTTAATACCTAGGCTGAATGTCTCCCTCGTAATGTCCAAATTTGATAAGCCATCATTAATGATTTTATAATCGTTAAGTATGTTAATGTTATCCAACCACCCATCAAATATGGATTAATCGATTGTTGAAGAGCCTCACTCGTTAGAAAATCACGATAATAGTAGCATACATACCCGATAATTAATATAGTAATTGTTCCAAGCAACATTCCTTGGGCTAATTTACTACGCGTTTTACCTGTCTCTGCAGCATATTGATTTGCCCATCCATCCTTCTTATTAGAAGATAGCTTTTGCAACCACACTTGACTAAATGTCATTAAATTTACCCATAAATAAATTTCAGGAGCAATTAATAACGCTGCAAATATGACATCTATTGTCCGATGCATCGGTGTTTTGATGGCAAGAATCGTATTAAGAATAGATGCTAATACAATTGGCGTTAACCAAATCCAGGACCAATAAAATTGATCTGTCGCTAATGCAACACTCAATAAAACAACAAATAGTACTCGTATTACTAAATCCGATAATGACTTTAACTGATTTCGCCAAATTTTCCCCTTATGTCGGGTATGAATACTTAAATCTTTATTTGTAAGTAATTCAACGGTCCCAGAATTCCACTTATTTCGTTGCTCCCTAAATGTATGGTAGGAACGCATAGCATCTACAAAACAACGTCCTTTTGGACTAATAAGCGTCTTCCATCCAGATTTTTGCAATTGCCAAGTAAGCAGCATATCTTCCACGTCACTATCATTTTGCCAAGGTCCATCTAATTTATTATGGTTTACTACTTCTTGTAATGCTTCTGGTCGAAATAGTGTTGCTTGACCTCCAAGTACATATGTACTGCCGCCATTATACTGAAGATCTAACAGCCAGCTTGCCATATCTTGTTTTTGCTGATGTGTCCACCATCTACTAATCGGGCCACCATACTCGCCGCTAGCTATCTTTTCTTCATAGTAGACATCATGTTTACTTAACAAGCTCTTCTTTTTTGGCATACGCATTGTATACTTTGCCATTACTCCCCCAATGTTGCGTCCACTCATCAGCCCTTCCCAAAGGTACTTTAAACAGTTAGGGGCTAATCGACTATCCGCATCCATCCCGAGAATTGCTTTAATACTTTGTTTATATAATTCTTGTGATTCGGTTAATTGTATATGATAGAAATCCATAACATCTCCATACAATAATTTCCACCCACTATTTAAAGCACCCACTTTACGAAGTTTATTTCCTTCTGTAACAATCACTTTGAGATTTAAACCAAATTCTTCGCCTGCCTTAATTGCTTTTTCCTCTGTTCGATCCGTACAATTATCTGCGATGACATAAACATCTAACTCTACGCCTTTTGGAAGCAATTGATCGTTTAAACCAGCTAAACAATCTCTTATCGATTTCTCTTCGTTGTGAGCAGGAATTAATGCAATAATTCTCGGTTTCATATACGATTTCTTTACACCAGGCATGCTAAAAAACGATATACTCCCTTTTTCCTCTTCCACTACTAACGACAATGAATCCACCAACTTTCATTTTCTTCATAATGCTATGTTAGACTTCATCAGCTTCTACTTACCTATAACCATCCGTTCTTTAAAAAGAACAAAAAGAGCAAAAAAATAGTCATTTCATTTTGGTTTTCCACCAACGTCAAATGTTCTTATTTAAGAACATTTTATCATGATAATAACTAACAGTCAATCAAACTTCACAACTTTTTCACTATTTTGTTTCTTTTATAGAACAACTTTCTCTCAAAACAACAAGATAAATTCTTCAAAATAATGAACACCAATGAATGAACCCTGCTAGAACAAGCCATAACTACTGTATCTCTCCTTTCGATAAAAAAATGGAAGCTAGCCCATACTTAGGCTAGCCTCAATAAATACTTATTCAACATTCCTGTTTCATATTCCCTAACATTTTAATATTTATTTCTCTAAGCTTAATACCGTTTCTAATAATAGATTTACCCCCTTCTCACAATCCTCCCATCGTGTAAGCTCCTCCTCACAGTGACTTTTTCCATTTATACTTGGTACAAAAATCATCGCTGTAGGGACAATACTTGCCATAAATTGGGCATCATGACCGGCACCACTCGCCATTGTTTTATATGAATATTTTAAGGAGTTTACCGACTTCTCTATATGCTCTAAAATCGTTTCATCAAACCAGACAGTATTTCTATCCCATAGTTTTATTGCTGTCATGCTGCAACCCTCTAGTTCAGCAGTAGTATCTAAAGCTTTAATTACACTCTCCACCTGTTTCATAATAAGTGTGTCCTTATGTCGTGCCTCTAATGTAAAAACAACTTTATTTGGAATAACAGTATGAATATTTGGATAGGTATTCATTCTACCTATCGTAAAAACTAATTCCTTATCCAATTTGCCAAGCTTCTCTCTTATTTGCGTTATTACATTATTAGCAGCAAACAGAGCATCATTTCTCATCGACATTGGCGTCGTGCCAGCATGATTCGAATCTCCACTGACTGTTATTTCGTAGCAGACCATACCAACAACACATTCTACAATACCAATATTTAGCTTCTCTGCTTCTAAAACTGGCCCTTGTTCAATATGCATTTCTAATAAAGCTGTAGCTTTTTTCAATCGATTATTATAATCTCCATCATAGCCAATCGATTTTAATGCCTGTTCAAAACTAATTCCATTTTCATCTCTTTTTTGCATCATTAATTCTTTATTAAATTTTCCTGTAATAACCCCGGAAGCCATCATAGAAGGTTCAAACCTTGCCCCTTCCTCATTGGTGAAATTAACAAGCATTAATGGAATCATTGGTTTAATGTTATTGTCTACAATCGTTCTGATTACTTCAAGACCAGCAGCTACTCCAAATACGCCATCAAATCGACCACCCTTTTTCACAGAATCTAAATGAGATCCCATTACAATTGGCGGTTTCTCTGTTTCTCCTTCCAAAAGTGCATACATATTTCCCATATCATCAATGCTAATAGTCATCCCCAGTTCCTCACAACAACTTTGAAAATAATTTCTAGCCTCCTCATCCTCTTTCGATAAAGCAAGTCTAGTAACCCCATTATTTTCGGTCCGACCAAAATCAGCAAATTTCTCTAATGAAGCTTTTAACCGTTCTCCATTCACTAATATCTTTTGTCCTTCCATTGATTTATCCACTCCTTTTTTAACTATTGGAAGTATGCTGCATTTTTAATTGTTCTAGTAAAAGTACGGAAAAATATTTTCTCCCATCAGCAGTATGGATTCGTAGCATTTGTTTCTCTACTAAGCTATTGCTCCTATCATATTTTTCTAATTGGATAATGGCACCATTTAAATCTTCTATTATATTTTTTATTTGATATCCGTCTGATATAAAATAATCTATTTGATCACGCTCATGTAAAAATTGCTGATAGTCGGACATATTTACTCCTCCTCTTTAAACTAAACTCTTTCCGCAATCGCATCCTCTAGCCCTGAAACTTCCTCTTCTGCTCCATCAATATACCAATCATGACTGACTGTAATTCCTAAATATTTTTCATCACTTGGATCTTCTATTTCAGCTTGTGGATATTTTTTAAACCACCAATATTTCGCTAATACATAATAAAGCCCAGCTCCTACAACAAAACCAACGATGGACGAATAGGAGGAAAGCAGATTAGCAAGCACGCCACCGACAATCCAAGCAATGAATCCTGCGAGATTTATGCCTTTCATATATCGAAATTGTCCATGTGGTTCATATAAATCTATTACATTTACCCTTCTTTTTCTTAAAAGATAGTAATCTGCAAACAAAATCCCTACAATTGAGGTTAAAATTCCACCGATAACAAGCAAAGCACTATTTAACACTTCAAATAAACTCCATGGCTGTGCAATCACACCAATAATTCCAGCAATCACTACTCCCACCCAAAACGGCATTTTCGGTCCGCCAACATTTGAAAAAATTGTAGCTGCCGGTATAACATTGGCAGATGTATTCGTAGACCATTGAGCAAGAACAATCATTAATAATAAGATTCCTAATGCGAAACCACTTGCTGCTTCTTGCAACGCAACTACAGGATCTGCGTTAGAAACAGCCATATAGGATACTGCTCCAATGATAATCATAAATGTGTTCACAATTGGCATCACAACGATACTTCCTAATAGCTGTGTTTTATTTCGTTTAAACCAATTCCTTTCCTCCTTTGGTGCTTTAAAAAACCTAGAAAGTGAAGGCATATCGGCAGCTAAAGTTGCCCAAAAACCCATATTGCTCATAACAATTACCATAAATGCTGTAAAAGCAGCTCCCCCCGTTACAGGACTTTCCACCCATGTCCATACATCTTTTCCTTCTGCAATGGCTTTATCAGATAAAGCTACATACATCCAGCATGAGATTAGAATAATAATTGGCGCTGCTAAATCAGCGAATCGTTCAATTGATTTTATGCCTAAAGAAGTATTTAATAATTGCAATCCGGCAAAAAGAAAAAAGCATAAAAGCCAATTATCAAAGCCAAATAATAAGTTTAGAATGGCGTTAATGGCAGTCGAACCAAAATACGTATTGATTCCAAACCAGCAGGCGGCAGTAACTCCCCTTACAACGGAAGGAATGTGAGTGCCAATTGTTCCAAAAGGAGCCCTCATATATACAGGGAAGGAGAGCCCATGCTCCACCCCTATATCTCCAATAATGGTCATTAATATTCCTATCGCTACTGAACCTAGAATAGTTGCTAATATAACCATTCCTAAAGGAAGGTTTATTATTCCGCCTCCGCCAATAGCGAATGCCGCAAGCACAATTGCCATTCCTACCCAAATAACCGCAAATCCAAAAGGACCAATATTTCGTTTTTCATGACTAATTGGCAATAAATCAGGCGATTTTAAATAATTACTTTTTTGGGACATACAAAACACCTTCCTATTATTCAGAATATTAAGAATTTACAACTCGTAAATTACTTTATTGTTAAAGATTCACTTTTTGCCGGTATTACTTCTCCATACTTTGCTCGCTTTAAATATTGACCATTCCCAGCCTTCCCTACAAATACTTTATTTTTAATCACATATTCCCCTTTAGATAATACCGTAATTGGCTCCCCTTCTATCTCCATGCCTTCAAACGGATTATAATCAACAGCCATATGATGGGATTCAGCAGAGATTATTCTTTCTACTTCCGGATTAAATAAGACGATATCAGCATCTGCACCAATCGCAATCGTTCCTTTTTTCGGATATAATCCAAATAACTTGGCAGCTCTAGTTGAAGTTATCTCTACAAACTGATTGATGCTAATTTTCCCTTTTTTTACTCCTTCTGAAAATAAAATACTCATTCTATCTTCAATGATTGGACCTCCATTCGGTATTTTGGAAAAATCTCCTTTTCCTAAATCCTTTTGCCCTTTAAAATCAAAGGAACATTGATCTGATCCTAACGTTTGTAGTTGGCCATTTTTTAATGCATTCCATAACACTTCTTGATTCCATGCTTCTCTTAATGGAGGAGACCAAACATATTTTGCCCCTTCAAAGTTAGGCTTTTCCAAATAAGTTTGATCTAATACTAAATATTGCGGACATGTTTCTCCCCAAATGTCTACTCCTTTTTTTCTCGCTTCTTCTAATTGTTTAACTGCTTCCGCACAGGAAACATGAACAACATAAAGCTGTGAATTAGCTAACTGCGTTAAAGTTGCCGCTCTACCTGTTGCCTCCCCTTCTGCTTCCGGTGGTCTTGTTAGTGCATGATAAATGGGTTCCGTATTTCCTTCTGCCAAAGCTTTTTTTACCAAATAATCAATTACATCTCCATTTTCAGCATGAACCATTACTAATGCGCCTAATTCCTTTGCTGCTATGAGTGTCTTAAACAATGTCTCATCATCTGCTTGAAATTGATTCTTATAAGCCATAAACACTTTTAAAGACGTTATGCCTTCCTCAGTTATCATTTCCGGTAATTCCTCTAGCACCTGATCCGTTACTTCTACTATCTGCAAATGAAATCCATAATCAATCACTGCTTTTTCATCAGCTTTAGCATGCCAAGCATCGACTGCGCTTTTTAAGCTACTTCCCTTTGTAGTCAAACAAAAATCAATGATAGAAGTAGTGCCGCCAAATGCTGCAGCCATTGTTCCTGTTTCAAAATCATCCTTTGTTGTTGTACCACCAAAAGGCATATCTAAATGCGTATGTGGATCGATGCCTCCTGGAAAAACATATAAGCCTTTTGCATCAATGATTTCTGACTGAAGGTCTGTTACGTTCTCAGCAATTTGCGTAATTACTCCATTTTCGATTGCGATATCTGCAACGTATGTGTCAGTTGCCGTCACAATACAGCCATTTTTAATTATTTTTTTCATTTTCATTCCTCCAATCATTTTTGTCTTCCTACTAACCTTTACAACAGTAGATAATTACTTATTGCCTATCCCAAATGCACTAACAGCCAATTGGCGTTCATTCCATGTCATCGGTGGCATTCCATTCGCTACTTCTATCATTTCAATCGCCCCATCAACTGGACATACAATCGAACATAGATTGCAACCTACACAATCCTCTTCCCTAACCTTTAAATAGCTTTTTCCATTACTATCCTTAAGCATGTCAATACATTGATGACTTGTATCTTCACAAGCAATATGACATTTATTGCAATTGATGCAAACATCATTATTGATTTGTGCAACCATTTGATAATTTAAATCTAAATTTCCCCAGTCTGAATATTTCGGTACAGATTTGCCTATTAATTCCATGACAGATGGAATCTGTTTATCATCTAAATAATTATTCAATCCATCAATCATATCTTCAACGATTCGGAAACCATGGTGCATAGCAGCTGTGCAAATTTGAACATTTGTTGCTCCCATTAGCATAAACTCCACTGCGTTTTGCCAATTGGAGATTCCGCCGATTCCTGAAATAGGAATATTAATTAGGGGATTTCTTGCACATTCTCCTACCATATGTAAAGCAATCGGCTTTACAGCTGGTCCACAATAGCCCCCATGTGCTCCTTTTCCAGCAACATGGGGAATCGTATCCCATGTATCAATATCTACTCCTGCCAGGCTATTGATTGTATTTATCATACTAATCGAATCTGCCCCTCCATTCACTGCTGCTTCTGCCGTGGCAGTGATATCCGTTATATTAGGGGTTAACTTTACGATGACTGGGGTTTTTGCTACTTCCTTCACCCAATATGTCTGTTTTTCTACTAATTCCGGCACTTGCCCAGATGCAGATCCCATTCCTCTTTCGGCCATTCCATGTGGACAACCAAAATTAAGTTCTAAGCCATCAACACCTACCGCCTCTACTTTCTTCACAATTTCATGCCATTTTTCTTGCTTTGGTTCCACCATCAAGGAAGCAACTACTGCATGATTCGGAAATTTTTTCTTAGTTTCATAAATTTCTTTTAAATTTATATCTAAAGGTCTGTCGGTGATTAATTCGATGTTATTAAATCCCGCAACTCTTTGCCCGTTAAAACTTACGGCCGCAAACCTAGAGGAAACATTCAAAATCGGCTCTCCCAGTGTTTTCCATACTGCACCTCCCCATCCTGCTTCAAACGCACGTTGCACTTGATAACCAGAGTTCGTTGGCGGAGCAGATGCTAGCCAAAAAGGATTCGGCGATTGAATACCAGCTAAATCAACATGTAAGTCTGCCATGCTATTATTCCTCCTTTATTATGCAGTTTCCATCTGTTTTGAAAGAAAAGATTGGTGAATACGATAGGCACTTTCCTTCCCTTGCTGTGCTGCAGATACAACCATTGCCTCACCTTGCCCTTTTCCAAAAATAACATCACCACAAGCAAATACCTTCCTATTACTTGTTTGATATGTCGTAGAATGAATTTGGACAACTCCTTGATCATGTTCTACTCCGAATTCCTCGATTAAATCGATATATCTGGATTGCCCAATCGCCTTAATAACAGCATCCACTTCCAATATAAAAGTCGAGTTTTCTATTTCAATTGGCCTTCTTCGACCATCTACATCTGGTTCTCCAAGCATCATTTTCACACACTCTAAACCGATAACCTCGCCCTTTTCATTCCCAATTATTTTTTTCGGAGCTGTTAGCCATCTAAATTCAACACCGTCCTGTTTAGCAAATTCATACTCAAAATCATAAGCCGTCATTTCTGCTTCTGTCCGTCGATAGACAATTTTGACATTTTCAGCTCCTAAGCGTATGGAACAGGTAGCCGCGTCTATTGCTGTGTTTCCAGCACCAATTACAGCAATCTTCTTTCCAGCTAAATGCGTCGATAACGGTTTCGTCTTTGTTTCTTTTACAAACTCAATTGCATCATAAACGCCAATTAACGATTCTCCTGGAATTCCTATATTCGGTACATTCGCCATTCCAATAGCCAACAAAACAGAGTCATAGTTTTCAAGAATCTCTTGTACGGAAATATCCTCCCCAACTCTCGTGTTCGTTCTGATTTTCACTTCTAAATTTCTTACTTGTTCTACTTCCCAATAAGAAACTTCTTTCGGAAGACGGAAAGAGACAATCCCATATGTATTTAAACCTCCCGCATTACTTTCTGCTTCAAAAATAGTTACATTATATCCGAGTAACGCCAGTTCTCTTGCTGCTGAAAGTCCTGCTGGACCACCACCTACAATTGCGATGCTTTTATTCGTTGGAGGAACATTGCGTTTAAAGAGTACCTCGTTATTTTTCATCGCCCAATCGGTTGCATATCGTTGAAGATTACCTATCATAATTGGTTTTGTTGAGTTGTTCAGCACACACGCTCCCTCACACAATTCTTCTGTCGGACAAACTCTGGAACAACTTGCTCCGACAGGATTAGCTGACATAATTGTTTTCGCAGATCCTTTCAAATTTCCTGAAGCTATTTTTTTAATAAAACTAGGTACATCGATACCAGTTGGACAAGCAGTAATACAAGGTGCATCATAACAATAAAGACAACGATTTGCTTCTTCTAATGCCTCCTGTTTCGATAATGATGCTTCTACTTCAGAGAAATTAGATAATAATTGTTCATAAGAAAACGTAACGTTAGATTTTCTCATAATCGCCCTCCTTCAAGTTGGTTAATAGCAAATGAAGAAAAAATACAATGCACTTATGTTAGAACTAATTAGATTCTTTTATAACAAAGAAACTTTGTACCTTGTGTTGTGTAATAAATGAATGTTAGTAAGTATTTTTTGTTGAAGAAAAAAGTAGATTAATTGTATTGATGTTTAACGACGGAGAAGTTAATTATGATGATGTTAATTTTCATAACATTTATAGGATAAGATTTCCCTATTATAATCTGACATCCATATTTAGTAAATGTTTTTTATAGAAAATTAACAATATACTACTTTTTTCTTAAAAAACACTACTAAATATGTTAGATTTTCTTTCATAATATCTGTTGGTAATTTAATTTCTATTTGGATAGAACCTTCTGAGCCAATTGATTATTTTGTAGTACTTTCATCAAGATAGAAACAATAAAGGTTAGGTCATCTTCCGTTGATGATAAAGGTGGGCTAAGCGTCAGAATATTATTGTATCCATCAACGGTGTCACCGTTTTTCCCAATAATTAGTCCTTCTTTTTTACATTCAGTAACAATCTTAGCTATAAATTTAGGGGAAACAGGAACTTTGGAAAGTTTATCTTCGACTAACTCTATTCCTATGACTAGTCCTAATCCTCTTATATCTCCCACATTCGGATGACTATTTAAGCCAATTTTCAGTTGTTCTAAAAGATATTTTCCACTTTGGGCAGATTTTTCTACTAAATTTTCCTTTTCTAATATTTCGAGATTTTTCAAGGCTACAGCACAGGATGATGGATTCCCACCAAATGTATTAATATGGCGAAAATGGACATTTTCTTCTGTCCCTTTAAACTTCTCAAATATTTCTTTTTTTACAGCTGTTACAGATAAAGGTAAATAAGCGCTAGTTAGTCCCTTGGCCATCGTTACAATATCCGGCTTAATGTTAAAATGTTGGTGACCGAATTTCTTACCAGTTCTTCCAAACCCACAAATAACTTCATCCATGATAAGTAAGATTCCATATTTCTTACAAAGCTCTTGTACCTTTTCCATATAAGTCTGGTGCGGTATTAATACTCCACCACCTGTAATGAATGGCTCCATAATAATCCCTGCGATTGTCTCTTTTTGCTCCCAAATTATTTTTCTCTCCAATTCTTCAATCAGCATAAGATGATACGCCTCCACTGACATATTTTCTGGTCTGCGATAGGAATCAGGAGGTGTTACGTGAAGAAATCCACTAGCAAGCGGTTCATATTTATATTTTCGCAATGCCTGTCCCGTTGCCGACAATGCCCCCATTGAACTTCCGTGATAGGCACGATGTCTAGAAATAAATTTAAAGCGACCATGCTCTCCATTTTGCTGATGATACTGACGAATTAATTTGAAGGCAACCTCATTCGCATCCGATCCACTATTTGAATAGAAAATCATATATTCCCCTTCTAACCATTCATTGATTTTCTCTGCAAGTTTTATAGCTGGAATATGACTCTGTGTTAACGGCATATAGCATAGCTCTTTCATTTGGTCATAAGCAGCTTTTGCCAATTCCTCTCTCCCATAGCCAATATTGACACACCAAAGTCCAGACATTCCATCTAAATAGCGATTTCCATTATGATCGATAATCCATGATCCTTCCCCTTTAACAGCAATCATTGCTGGGTTCTCTTCAACATATGGAGAAATGTGATGCCAAACATTGCCTTGGTCCTTTTCGATTAATGAATCCACCTTTGCTTTTTCCATGGAACCAGCTCCTTACAAACAAGTTAAGCATACGTACTTTTTTGCCACCAAACAAAAGGACAATTAATTGACGATGCTTGTTAACTAAGATACTATATAATTTACAGATTATTCTCACTATTTTCATTTTACATGGTGTCAAATGTTTTAATCTTTTATTTTACAAATAGGAAGGTGCTTAAAATGGTTCTTGGTGAATTAACAGTAAAAGAAGCATTAAAACGAAATACGTTTCAGCACGCGAAAGTACTGACAGGTGTAAATGGATTAAATAGAGTAATTAAATGGTGTCATATATTAGAAGTGAAAGATATCGATTTATTTATCAACGGAGGTGAATTAATTTTAACTACTGGTATTGGTTTATTAAATTCTAGTAATCAAAGTAACTATGTAGAAACATTGATAAATAAACATACTGCTGGATTATGCATTGAACTAGGCTCTTTTTTTCAAGATATCCCTAGTAATCTTTTATCGTTAGCAGAAAAAAAAAATTATCCAATTATTATTTTTGAGAAAACAGTAAGATTTATTGATATAACTCAAGATATTCATTCTCTGTTAATTAATCGTCATCATCAAAACATGTTAGATTTGGATCGCTTATCTCAAAATTTAAATAAGCTTTCCCTGCAACCAAATGGAATTTTAAAAATCCTTCAGGAGCTATCACTTTATTTCCAATCTCCTTGTTTTTTTATTACAAACAATGAAAAATACTATTATCCTACTAATCAAGGGGAAACAGAAAGAACCATTAGAGAATATATACATAACCATCTGAACGATACTAAAGAATTAACAACCTTTCCGTTAAATAACAAATCGTATTGCTTAAATACAGTACGACTATTCGAACAAATTTGGGGCTATCTTCTTATTGAAAATAAACAATTTCCCTCTACTGAGCTTACTGCCCTTATGTTAGATCGAGCATCCATCGCACTGTCTCATATTCTCCTACGCAATCGTACAATAGAAGAGCGGAAGCAAAGCGATGAGGCAGAGCTTATCCATTCACTCCTAAATTTGGATACCTTGGAAAGTAATCAGCTAAAGAACATTCTACCTATGTACTGTTTTTCCCATTCTTTCCGATTGATTTGCTGGCCACTACTAGAAGAAGAGCATGGGAGTACTAGAAAAGGAGATGAATTTAAACTCTACCTCTTAACTTTATTACGTCCTTTTTTTAAGAAATTAGGATTTCATCCAGTCATCTCCTACCGACATCAAGAATTAATAGTACTGATCTATATGAATCCCCCAAAAATAGAAAAAATAAATTGGCAACAAATCACTGAAAAATTAACAGTGCTTACAGAAGACTACTTTCCTGCACAATCTATTTTTGGCATTAGTTCTATCCACCAAGAACCAATAAAAGCAAAAACTGCCTATGAAGAAGCAAAGCAAATCATCCTATTAAAGCAAAAAAAATTAATTGATTGCCATAATTATGAGCAAATAGGAATTTATCATCTAATACTTCCTTTATTAAAAACGAAAATAATGAAAGAATATATCCACATTCATCTGGGAAAAGTGATGGAGTATGATCGATTGAATAGAAGTGAACTTCTTAAAACACTCGCCATCTATTTAGATTGTAACGGTAATAAAAAAGAAGCTTCCGAGCGATTGTTTATCGTGCGACAGACTCTTTATCACCGAATCGATAAGCTAGAAGGAATACTAGGCGGCAATTTTATGGATTCGTCTAATCGATTAGCAATAGAAGTTGCCATAAAAGCCTTTTACTTAGAAGAGGAAGCGATTCACTTTAAAGAACAAATAATTGCTGACGTAAAATAATTCCTTTGTTGTTTGTATTGACACTAATTATTTATTGGAATAGGCAACTATAATCAATTAAAAGAAGAGGTGACCATATAATAGGTTCACCTCTCTACTATTTTTAAGTACACTGGAAAGAACGGATGCGACTAGTATCTGTACCGTAGTAAGACCAACGATTCATTCTCCAACGATACCCTGCGATAGAGTGGCGTCCCACAAAAGTTGGATAGAACCAAAATCCTCGACCATTTTCTAGCCATACGTACGTAAAGCGGAACAGACAAGGTCTCATTGATCCGGAATCAACGGCAAAAGTACTAACATGTGACTGATTTAATTGTGGTGTAAAGGATGGAGGAGGTGTTGATGGCGGTCCGTGATCTGCTCCACCCCCAATATTTGGACCATCTGGATGAACTGGATGCCCCCCAGGACCAGTTGGCGGCATTTCTCCTCCAGGGAATGGCGGTAATACGCCTCCTCCGAATGGTGGTAAATGTGGAACAGTTCCTCCACCAATCGGTTGAAGCGTTAAACCAGTTCCTCCACCAATCGGCGAGATGACAATTCTATTTTGTTGTTGTGGATTAGCATGTTGTATATAGTGAGGATAATACTGTTGAAAATACATCATTTTCCCCCTTTCTTTTTTGATGTATTAATCTATGCAATTTGCCCAATCAAGGTGCAAGTTTCTAGCATTTCTACCTATTTAGAATGTAGGCAACTATTGCTTTACCTCATAATTCGTTTTCCATTTCTTCCGAAAAATCAAACCAGCAAGGCACAGGATAGAAACTAACCCAACTACAGTTCCAATACTCAACATCACCCACGGTCCTTCAATAAAGTGCATAGCTCGATGATGATCCTTTACCAGCCAATAGCAAGAGCCACTCAAAATAAGTCCTACTGGAATAATAACTGGACGATAATCTTTTAATCCTAATAGCTTTTGAACGGCGATGGATGAACAGAGAAACGTCATAATAATTTGTGTTAAAATGGATAACGCAAAAAACGCAATCATAATCATTTCATAACGATGGATAAACAAACCAATTTCCGCACTTCTTGCCATTTGCATACAGGAAACAATATACTGGGCTGCAACATCTGCAGTTAGTACACCAGTTTCAAGAATTGGCCACATGACAATAATCATTCCTCCATAAAAAACACCAGCAGTGGAAGATTTTATCCAAGTCTGCTTATCTCTTACTAAAGGAAGAATCATACATACCATCATTGCAGCCATCGCATAATCCGTATCATGATGTCTGCTTGCCCATACGGTTTCTTTAAATCCAGATTGAAAAACGGGCAGAAGTTCTCTTATATCAAAATTACTAAGAGATCCAAGCATTAACAAGATATTTAAGGCAATAACAGAGAATACGCCAATTAAAGCCATTCTTGCGACCACTTCAATCCCAAAGTGAATAGCATAAACACCTATTAAGAAAGCAGCTAACACAAATAAAATAGTAGGAGCTTCCGGCAAGAAATAATCTTTTAAATGAAAAACAAATGTCGCCATAATACTCCCATATGCTCCTACAAAAAAAACAAACACAGAAATAGCGACAAGTTTCCCGGGAAATTTCCCTAAAATCCGGTGAAATTGATCAATTAAATCTCCTTCAGGTATCCGTCTCATCACAATAACGATTAGTGCTATCAGAAGAAGACCCTGAAAAGTGGAAAAGAACGTTGAAAGCCAAATATCTCCTTTCACTTCACGCGCCATTATTCCTTGAGTCATGCCGATAGATTTTGCATAAAGCATATTGATTATTAATGCCATGAACATCCCATTGGTAATTTGCACTTTCATTATTCTTCCTTCCTTTCTTCTTTACCAGATATTGTAGGCTGGAATAATAATGAACCACTTTCTACATTTGCATGGACGCTTACATTTATCTCTGCATTTGAAAAAATATTTGTCCAGTCTTTTTTCATACTCTTCCATTCATATGGATATTTATTTTGAAATACTTTTCCTAATTCTAATACATCTGCTTTATATTCCTTCTGGATTTTCTCAATAGACTTATTGATGTCATCTTTTAATTTAACTTCCACAGATTTTTCTATCTGTTCGATAGCCTTTTTATCATTTATGGAAAAAGGGCAACCAGCTTCCACTACCGTTATAGTAGCCTTGAGTTTAGCATCAAAACTAACTTCATCATTTTTATACATCGGTTCAACATCAAACGTTTGTTTATTTAATTCGACACTAATCTCACTCTTCGGGTCTTTTGGACAAGCAACTACTACTACTCCCGATTCGATTTTATCTCTAAATAAGATAATTCCTTGCAATTCATTTGCTTGTAAAACTCCTACTAATTTATCGTTATTAAACACACCTGCTCCAGATAACTCAATCTGTTTCACTTTTGCCCCTTCCTCTGGTTTAAGACCATCAATTTTTCTTTCTTCTAGAGACAACCTGGCAAGTATTGGCTCTGTTGATTCACTTAAATATGCTGCTAATAAATCTTTTATTTCAGTATGAGGGGCAAGAGTTGAAATATCGGTATATCGAAATAATTTACTTAGTGCCTCTCCAGGAACTACTTCCAAGCTTGTTATCGTTGCTGTAACTTCACTTGCCTTATCTGGAGTTAATGCTACCAACGTTCTCATTCTAAGTTCTGGGTTTCTTGTAAAAAAATCAATAATATGCCCAATACCTTCTTTGGCTACTTCTTCATTTATCACAATAATAAAATTATGCGCCCAAAATACTCTTCGCGACGAAATACCAGTCAAATTTCGAATCGCTTCAAAAATAGTCTCTCCCTCTGCTTCAACATTCCATGACGTTTCTCCTGATTGACCTGTAGGCGCACCAGTCTGTCCCCTTGCATCTCCTGGTCTAGAAACTTGTGCAGTTATTTTTATGGTGCCATCCTTTGAACCTTGATCAATTCCAACCGCCATAACGAGGGCAAGATCATTGATTTCTCTTTTACCCGCACAAGCAGTTAATAACAAAGAAATAAAAAAAATTGAAATTAATAGATTAGCTCGCTTCATTCCTTTCTTTTCTCTCCTTTATTGCTCCCACTTTTCTTTTTCCATCTTCTCAACCCTGTTATATCGCTAGTGTCTCGGCTTTCATCCTTCGATTTATCCTTTTGTTCGCTATTTTTCTCTCCTGATTCTTCCTGATTATCTTTACTCATCTCTAAAGGATTCTTCACTTTATTTGGCGGTTTTGGCTTCTGATGGGCACCTAATTTTATTGTGTCACCATCTGCAAGCTGAGGCCTTTTTTTCATTGCCCACCAAGGAAAGCGAATAAGTGTATCCTTCTGATCATTTGGTTGAAAAGGAGTGGCAGGTGCTAAATAGGATTCTCCAAAAGAACGAATACTTAATGCATGGATGGCCAATAACGCAAACATAACGGAAAAACCAAGCAATCCAAGTGACCCTGATGCAATTAATAACGGAAAACGGATTAACCGAATAGAGTAGGAGGCTGAGTAATTTGGTATGGCAAAGGATGATATTCCAGTTACTGCTACTACAATAACCATAAAAGGAGAGACAATCCCTGCCTGAACTGCAGCCTGTCCAATTACAAGGGACCCCACAATACTTACAGCTTGCCCTACCGGTTTTGGCATCCTTAGACCTGCTTCCCGCATTAACTCAAAGGTAATCTCCATTAATAGTGCTTCCAGAAGTACGGGAAAAGGGACTATTTCTCTCCCAGATGCTATGGTTAAAGCTAACGGAGTCGGAATCATTTCCTGATGGAAGCTTACTAACATGACATAAATAGAAGTAAGCGTAAGACTAATAACAAAGGCAATATAGCGGATGATCCGGAAAAAGCTCCCTGCCATAAATCCCATATAATAGTCATCACTCGCCTGTAAAAATTGCCAAAAATAAGTAGGTACTACTAAAACAAAGGGCGTATTATCAACAAAAATGGCTACTCTTCCTTCTAACAACGCAGAAGCCACTTTATCAGGTCTTTCTGTACTCATAACCGTAGTAAACGGAGAAAAAGGGGAATCAGCAATCATTTCCTCTATGTATCCACTTTCTAAAATCCCATCAATTTTGATAGCATTCAACCGCTTCTTTACTTCATCTACTAAACCTTTTTTAACTACTCCGTTAATATATGCAATATTTATATCTGTTCTAGTGCGTAACCCAACACTCATTGTTTCAAGTCGCAGCTCCGGATCACGGATTCTTCTTCTCACTAGCGCAGTATTTGTCCGTATATTTTCGGTGAATCCATCTCTAGATCCACGGACAACCTGTTCTGTCTGAGGCTCATCAACACTTCTAGTATCCCAACCTTTTGTTTGGATATGAAAAGCTTTTTCACATCCATCTACAAATAGAATGCTATCACCAGAAAGGATTGCGATAAGCGCCTTTTCTACTTCTTCAATCATGGAAAAGGAGGTATTCATTAAAACATGTTGCTCAATTAAAGTCTGAAGATCAGAAATCATTAATTCGTTTCTTTTAATAAATTCATTTCCTTCATACATCATCGCATCGATTACCTTTTCCACATGCTCTACACTAGCAAGTCCATCAATATAAAAAAGGACCGAGGGAACTTTTCTATTTCCTACAAAGAAAATATTTCTCTTTACAAGGTCAACACTATCTCCCAATTCCCTTTTAATTTGTGCTATATTTTTTTCTAATTCCGCTGTGAACCTTTTGTCTTTACTTGTTGTTTCCATAACGTCCACCCTTACTTTTTACTATTATTCTTCATAACCAACTAGAGGAATTTCTATTCGCTGAACAGGAAAATGTATAAAAGGTTTTTATTTCGTATAAACAAGAGACAAGAAGCAGATGTAAAGGCGGAGATAATTTGAATTTTTACCATACATGGCTATATAAAAATGTGATAAATACCGAATGGCTTTTGTGGATTATTGTTATTTTTGTTCTAGCATTTAATATATTGTCCCCAATCATCATATGGGGCTTAATGAATGGACAATCTATCATTAAGTGGGGCAAGAAAAAAGGTAAAAAGAAAAGTACAAAAGAGGAGAGCGGAATAAAATCTTAATATTCTACTCCCTCTAAATCTTTTTTGAAATTATATACAAAAAAAGGATTATTTTCTTATATTCTTTACCTTTATTTAATTATTTATGAAATTTTTTTCTATTTACGAGCGTCTATAGGTCTTTAGATACTGGTAGTATGAACTACTTCGTACTAATCTTAAGTATATAATTAAACTAATCGACGAAAGGGCAAAATCATTGAAAAATGGTGACGCAAAGCTATAGGGGCTTCAGAGTACAAGATGGAGGGCAAATCTTCCATTCAATCCATACTCTTGCCAGCCAGCTACCGAATATACCTTCGACGATTCAGATGAAGGGGACTAGCAAAGTGAGACAAGAAAATAACGATGAAGTATTAATAAAGCAAACAGTTATTGGGCAGGAGCAAAGCGCTCCTACTCATGAAACTGGCAATATAGGAAGAGGATTATTTTTCGGCATGCTCATAAGTATTCCTTTATGGATTTCTTTTTTTGGCTGGCTTCGTATTTTCCATAATTTAATTAATAAGTATATTTAATCGACAGGTAAATATTTTACTTATACGGAATAAGGGAATATAATCATTATAAGTATAGGTATGGAAACCATTAGGAAAGGAGCTTTCATAATGGAAGAATCAAAAGAGCAATTAGAACAAGAAATAGCTGTAGCAGAAAAGCATTATTCTGAGGAAAAATTTTGGCAGAAACTCGCGAAATTCGGTAAAAAAGCCGGTTCATCTGTTGTTTATGCTGTTTTACTTTTGTATTATACTTTACAAAAACCAAATGTACCTAAAAAAGTAAAGGCGACTATTATTGGAGCTTTAGGCTATTTTATCCTACCAATTGATTTAATACCTGATTTTCTAGTTGGCATAGGCTACACAGATGATTTAGGAGCTTTAGGAATTGCCTTATTTCAAGTTGCTATGTACATTGATGATGATATCAAATCTAAAGCAAAAACAAAGCTTACAGAATGGTTTGGTACTAAAGTTGATACAACAGATATAGATAACAAAATCAATTAAGAAACTTATGTATAAAAAAAGGGACTAGAAGCAGTCCCTTTTTCCAATTATTATTGAAATAATCCTACGATTGTCGCTGTTAAAACAGAAGCTAATGTAGCTGCTAATAACATTTTCAAACCAAATTTCGCAACGATATCTGCTTTTTTCGCGTTAATTGCTTGAATCGATCCAGCAATTATTCCAATACTAGAAAAGTTTGCAAAAGATACAAGGAATGTAGAAAGAATTCCAACTGTTTTCTCCGATAACTCCCCAATCAATGGCTGGAATTGCAGCATAGCTACAAATTCGTTCGCAGCTAATTTTGTCCCCATGATAGAACCAGCAGTTACAATTTCGCTAACAGGAATTCCCATTATCCACGCAACCGGCGCAAATACATAACCTAATATTCCTGTAAATCCGATACCAAAAATGCTTGTAAAGAAGCCGTCAATTAAAGCAAGTAACCCAACATAAGCAACTAACATTGCCGCAACAATTAAAGCAACTTTACCACCATCTAATGCACCTGCTGAGATAGCACCAAATACAGAATTTGTATTTGAAACATCTTTCACGTTTATTGTCTCATCTTCCTCTTTGGAAATAGGCGCCACTATTGTTGCAATAATTAATGCAGATAATGCATTTAAAATCATTGCTGCGAGCACAAATTGTGCAGGAATCATTTCCATATACGCCCCCATAATGGATGCAGAAACAGATGCCATAGCAGATGTACATACAATAAATACTTTATTTGCATTCATTGATTCTAAATGAGACTTAATTGCAATCAACGATTCAGATTGCCCAAAAAAGATAGAGTTAATACTGTTAAATGTAACTACCTTTGATAACCCAGTAATTTTTGCCAACGCACCACCAATATATTTAATGGCTAGTGGCAAAACTCTTATGTGTGTTAATAAAGATAATAAAGTAGAAGTGAAAATGATAAGCATTAGCACATTTATAAAAAAGACACTTCCACCTTCTGGAACTAATCCTCCAGTAACAAAATTAACCCCTTCATTCCCATAACTAAGCACTTTTGAAACGCCATTGGATGTAGCTTCTACGATTTTTAGTCCAACTGTCGTTTTAAACATGATAAGTGCAACGATAAACTCAAGCACAAATAAGACGATAATAGCTTTGAAGTTAATCCCTTTTTTATCATTTGATAATAAAAAGGCAATAGCTATCGTTACGATAAGACCTAATATCCCAACTAATATTGACATAGAAAATTCCTCCTAAATAGAAGCAATAACAATCCTTTATCGACAAACAAACTATTGTAATATAGTTAATATGTTATCAAAAAACATTGTTAATACATTAAAAACGATATACAGTTTTAGATGTTACCTCATATTTAAGACAATGTCATCCATTAATTGATTAACTAGTTAAATTAATAAAATTGGAATGTTTCAAAATATTATCTAAATATATTTAATTCCTACCATTCGAAATAATCTCTCATCCATTTTAAAGAAAAAGAAACAAATTTAGGTGCTATTCCCTAAATTTGTTTCTTCTTTTTTCCTTATTATATATTCTAATCTAAATCACTTAGATAGAGCTTTTCTTTTCTTTTTTTGCAGCTTCAAATGCTTTATTTACACGATTTAAAAGTACACTGTCTGTAAGCAAGCGATAGCCAGTTTTAGCAAGTGCCTCTGCTCCTTTAATAAGGGCAGCATCTCCAATCTCAGATTTTGCTGCTTCTCTAAATTCATTCGTATGTGCAATCAGATCGTCTGGTCCAATTTTAATGTGAGGATGTGCAGTTGGTACTTCATAACTGATATTACCAGCGTCGGTAGAACCTTTTCCACGAGATCGTTTTGTTACAACAGTCTCGCCAACTGCCTCTAATTCTTCTTTTAATAGCTCATCTAAAATTGGATTTAAGACAAAATCTTTCACTTCATTTTGGAATCGTTCCACTTTAACAGATGCCCCTGTACTAAGAGCAGCTCCTTCGGCGATTGCTCGTACTTTTGTAGCAACCTCCTCTGTTTTCTTCCATGATTCTGCTCGGATATAGAATCGTGCAGATGCATATTCCGGAATAATGTTTGGTGCATCACCGCCGTTCGTGATGATTCCATGAATCCGTACATCATCAGAAAGCTGTTGTCTAAGTGCGTTTATTCCGACAAACAATTGAATCACTGCATCTAGGGCGTTGATCCCTTTTTCTGGTGAACCAGCTGCATGTGCTGCTTTTCCATAGAAGTGAAAATCAAGAGGATCTACAGCAAGCGTTTCACTAGTCAACGATGTTTGACCAGAAGGGTGAATCATCAAGGCAACATCAATATCCTTTAAGTAACCATGTTTCACAAAGCTTCCTTTCGCACTTCCATTTGGACCGCCCTCTTCGGCTGGAGTCCCTAGAACGACGACTCTTCCTCCTGTTTCAGAAAGTGTTTGAGAAAGCGCAATTCCTGCTGCAACACTTGTTGTTCCAATAATATTATGACCGCAAGCATGCCCTAAACCAGGAAGTGCATCATACTCAGCAAGGTAGGCAATCGTTGGTCCTGATATCCCGCTATCTTTAACCGCATAAAAAGAGGTTTCATGTCCAGCAACTGCAATCTCAACTTGGAATCCTGCAGCTTTTAGAATATCAACATGCTTTTTGCTTGCGAAAAATTCTTGGTTGCCAATTTCAGGGTTGGCGTGAATTAATTGACTTGTTTCAATATAAAGTTCTTTATTTGTTTGAATGGATTCATGAATAAGATCAAGACCTGATAAAGTGCTGCTCATTTTTCTTTTCCTCCTTAAAGTCCTTTAAATTGGCTTTCTAACTCATCTTTTGGAATGTCTACTACAATCGAACCACCATTTGTATCTGTTTCAACTGCTTTGATAACATCTGCTTCGTGGTATAGCTCTACAATTTTCTGATATGTTTCATTATTTGCATCTTTCGTGCGTGCTGCAAAGATGTTTACATATGGCAATGCATTTTCATCCTTTGCATCTTCTAAGTAGATAGGATCTTTAACTGGATCAAAACCAGCTTGGCCTGCAACACCATTATTGATAACAGATGCAGCTACGTCCGGTAATACTCTTGGCGTTTGTTGCGCAACAATTGGCAAGATATCAAGATTTTTCGGATTCTCTGTAATTTTCGACGGATCTCCAAATAATCCAAAGTCATCTGCTAATGTAATTAATCCTGCTGATTCAAGTAATTTTAAAGCACGTGCTTGGTTTGAAGGATCGTCTGGAATAGCAATTTTATCGCCTTCTTTAATTTCACTTACATTCTTCACCTTTTCTGAATAAATCCCCATAGGCGCGATAACTGTTGCTCCAATTGGTGTTAAATCTGTTTTGTTTTCTTCATTAAATTGACTTAAAAAAGCAATATGCTGAAACGAATTAATATCAATATCTCCGTTTTCTAATGCTTGATTTGGTAATGTATAGTCAGAAAACTCAACTAGCTCAATTTCGATTCCTTCTGCTTTCGCTTTTTCTTTCAAAGTCGGCCAAACTTCTCCATCTGATCCCGTCACTCCTATTTTCACCTTCACTGTTTTATCTTCACCAGATGCACTATCTGACCCACAGGCAGCAAGTGCCCAAATTGTTGTTAATAATAGTAAAATAGCAAAATATTTTTTCATCTCACATTCTCCTTAATTAGTAAAATTTGTATAATTTTAACTTTAGAAAGTTACAAAAATCTATCCGTTAATGCACTAATCCTCTTAACGTCGCATTATTTTTCTTGATAGGGTATTTCCAATCCATTGAGCAATTTGGACAAGAATGATAAGAATTATAACGGTAACAAGCATGACACTTCCGTCAAAACGCTGATAACCATATGTCATCGCCACATGTCCCAGACCGCCTCCTCCAACAGTACCTGCCATCGCAGAAAAATCGATTAGACTGATAGTTACAAAGGTTAAGCCAAGAATAAGTGGTCCTAATGCTTCAGGAATTAACACTGTAAATATAATTTGCAAAGGACTTGCTCCCATTGCTTTAGCAGCTTCAATAACTCCAGGATCAATACTGACCAAATTATTTTCTACTACTCTCGCAATTCCAAAGGAGGCTGCAATAGTCATCGGAAATATCGCTGCCCATGTCCCAATTGTTGTCCCAATAACTGCTCTCGTTAACGGGCTGATTGCTACTAAAAAAATAATAAATGGAATAGGACGAATAATATTGATTACGATATTTAGCAAACGGAAAACTAATTTATTTTCCAAAATATTTCCTTTCCTTGTCACAAAAAGAAGTAAACCAATCGTGATTCCTAAAATCGAGCCTAAGATAAGCGTCATAATTACCATTAAAATCGTTTCACCTGTTGATTCCACAATACGTGGCCAGAAAGTATTCCAATCTACCTTCATTAAACATGCACCTCCTCAACTGTTACTACTGTTTCTAATTCATGAAGTACGGATGAAATATTTTCCTTACTTCCATCAAAGGATACGAGAAGATTCCCGTAAAACTTTTCTTGTAACTCTCGTACAGATCCGTAAACGATATTGACATCAACATTAAACTTTCTTGTTATTTTGGATAGAACAGGGTCACTCGCTATCTCCCCTTTAAAAATTACCCTGTATAGCTGTTTGCCCCCCTTATTTCTCCATTCAGCTAATAAAGTATCAGAAGGACGATCCTGCTGTACTGACTGGATAAAGCGTTGTGTCGTTGGATGATTTGGATTAGTGAACACTTCAAATACTGAGCCAGCCTCGATCACTTCTCCATTTTCCATCACAGCCACTCGATCACATATTTCCTGAATAACATGCATCTCATGCGTGATTAATAGAATCGTAATACCTAGATCCTTATTAACCTTTTTTAATAGACGCAGTATTTCACCAGTTGTATCAGGATCTAGTGCAGATGTTGCCTCATCACATATTAATATATCTGGGGAAGTAGCAAGGGCACGTGCAATACCGACCCGCTGTTTTTGCCCCCCGGATAATTGTTCTGGGTAGTCGTCTGCCTTATCAGATAAGCCAACAAATTGTAAAAGCTCTGTTACTTTCTCTTTTATCTCTTTTTTCGGTAAGCCTGCGAGCTTTAGTGGATAGGCGACATTACCAGCTACCGTTCGAGATGAAAAGAGATTAAAGTTTTGAAAAATCATTCCGATTCTTCTACGAAGCTTACGAATCTCTTTTGGAGATAGAGATGCAATATCTACCCCTTGCACCTGTATATTTCCAGTTGTCGGTGTTTCTAATAAATTCACAAGTCGTAATAATGTACTTTTTCCTGCTCCACTGAAACCTATAATGCCAAAAATTTCTCCTTGATCGATGGATATTGAAACATTCTTCACCGCATTTACTTTGCGACTGCCTAGCTTAAAGGTTTTGGCAATCTTCTGAAATTCAATCATTTGCCCTTCAACTCCTATGCAATGTAAAAAACATAAGTATCTTGTAAAGAAGAAACAGGCTTTTCGATAAAACAAAAAGGCCCTGCTTCTTCTTTCCAGAAAGAAAAAGCAGGGCCTTTATAAGACAAAGAAACTACTTTTTCTCATCTTTCAAATGCTTGAATAGCATTTGCAGGAATTGGCACGGTATTTAATATAAATCCGCTGCCGAGACTTCACAGGGCCTGTCCCTCCGTCTCTCTGGATAAGAAAAATGTTTTTATTTAATTTTGTAAGATTTGATTACAACTATAAAACTAGATAAATAAATTGTCAACTATGTTTTTTATATTTTTTGTTTTTTTGCTAAATTACTTCTTAAAAGCAACTCTAATCAAAGTTATATTAATATAACATATTTCGATTAACGCCCGCAGCCAGCACACACTTCGCTTTCCGTGGGGCTCGCGCTGGGCCGCTTCGTCGTTTCACTCCTGCAGGGTCCCATCTGTCTCGCTAATCCCACAGGAGTCTACGTGTATGCTGGTTGCTCAGTATTTCTAATTACCATTCATCAATTTAATAAAAATCCCTTACTCTTAAGATTCTAAACATATCCAAATATAATAATATCTCTTAATATATACTAAATCAATCGGAATAAAAAAAAGGAAATGCCATTATTCTATTAGCACTTCCATGTACTTACTATTGTGTTATCTTTGCTTTTTTGGATAGAAATAGCTGAACTATTTCTTCTTGACTATATTTTTGTAGGAGAAGAGAATCGATCATTTCTCGAACTGCGCCATCTCCTCCATTAGACTCTGCAACAAATGCTACTTGATTTTTCACAAAATCAATTGCATTTTTAGGAGCGCATGGCCATCCTACCTTTGTTAAAATAGGAATATCGTTGAGATCATCACCCATATAGCATACTTCCTCAAACTCTATTCCTATTTCATCGATTATCTTCTGAAGTGTTTTTAACTTATCGTGAATTCCTTCAAAAATATAGTCGAAATTCAATTCTTCTGCTCTTTTTCTGACAGCTTTTGATTTCCTGCCTGTAATAATAGCTGTCTTTATTCCTACCTGTTTAGCTAGGCTAATCCCCATACCGTCCTGTGTATGAAATGCTTTATACTCCGTACCGTCTGAACCAATATATAGTCTCCCATCTGTAAGAACACCATCTACGTCTAATACAATTAACTTAATCCCCATTAAATGCTTAGATACCTAATTTCATTAAATCATGGAGATGGAGCATTCCAACTGGTTTATTATTGGTATCAACGATTGGCAGCACGGTTATTTCTTTATCCTCCATTAATTGTAAGGCTTCAGCAGCTAAAGCACCTTTTTCGATTACAATGGACGGGGCTGAGATTAAATTTTCGACATTTTCATTCATGACATCCATCGAGAGCGCAAATGCTCTACGGATATCACCATCTGTCAAGACACCAATTAATTGATCTTTCTCATTTACAATGGAAGCGGCTCCTAACCCTTGATCCGTCATTGCAAATAAAGCATCCTTAACTTTATCTCCTTCTTGGACAATGGGATTTTTCCTCGTATGAAAAATAATATCATCTACCTTTAATAACAATTTTCTTCCTAAAGAACCATTTGGATGATACAGAGCGAAATCCTCTGGTCTAAACTTTCTCGCTTCTAATAAGGCAATAGCAATCGCATCTCCTAATGCAAGGGTTACCGTAGTACTAGTTGTTGGTGCTAGACCTAACGGACAAGCTTCTTCAAACTCCCCTAAACATAAAGCAACATTTGCCTTCATTGCTAAAGTGGAAAACACATTTTTGGTAATAGCAATCAACTTTGCTCCAATCGTTTCAATGGAAGGGAGTAACCGAAGAACTTCATCACTTTCTCCACTATTGGAAATGGCAAGCACCACATCATCCGCAGTAACCATTCCTAAATCTCCGTGTAATCCTTCAGATGGATGCAAAAAGCAGGATGGAGTTCCAGTGCTTGAGAATGTCGCCTGTATCTTTCTACCAATAATGCCTGACTTTCCTATCCCAGTAACCACCACCTTCCCTTTACAGGATAAAATTAAATGAATAGCATCATCTATTGAATCATCCAACATATCTCTTAAATCCAATATTGCCTGTGCTTCTTTTTCTAGTACGGTTGCTAATGTATCTGTATAGTCGAATTTCGGCAAATTAATTTCTTGCATATCAATCACTCCCATTCTTACAGATTTTTCACCAGTGCATCAATCTCCACTATTGGCTTTAACACTTCCTCTAATTCCGCTAAGTTCACCATATTTGGTCCATCTGACATTGCATTATCAGGATTCGGATGGACTTCCATAAATATCGAGGAAATTCCTACTGCAGCAGCAGCTCTCGATAAATAGGGAACAAATTCTCTTTTCCCCCCAGTTGTTGTTCCATTCCCACCTGGTATTTGAACACTGTGTGTCGCGTCAAAAACAACCGGTACCCCTAATTCCTGCATTGTAATAAGGGATCGCATATCCACAACTAAATTATTATAACCAAATGTGGATCCACGTTCTGTTAACAAAATCTGTTCATTTCCACTCTCCCTTAACTTAGTAACAACATTTTTCATATCCCACGGTGCCAAAAACTGTCCCTTTTTCACATTCACAATCTTCCCTGTTTCTGCAGCAGCTACCAATAAGTCAGTTTGTCTGCATAAAAAAGCAGGAATTTGTAGAATATCCAATACTTCTGCTGCAGCCATTGCTTGGACTGGCTCATGAACATCAGATGTCACGGGTACATTAAATGTCTCTTTTACCTTAGCTAGCATTTCTAAGCCTTTCTCGATGCCCGGTCCTCGAAAAGAATGAATGGAAGAACGATTTGCTTTGTCATAGGAAGCCTTAAAGATAAAGGGGATGTTTAACTTCGTTGTCAACTCCTTTAACTGTTCAGCCGTTTCCATGATAAGCTTCTCATCCTCAATGACACAGGGTCCTGCAATTAGAACAAAAGGTTCTTTACCGCCAAAAGAAATGGTATCGTTTAATGAAACTACTTGAGTAATGATACATACCTCCTTTTTTTATGAAAGTTCACTGAAAATGATATTTCTGAGTGGTAAATTTATTTAAGCAAATGTGGTAGGTGAAATGGATTAGGGAAAGGTTTGTTTTCTGAATTTTCTAATTATACACCGCGTAGTTTACATAATATATGAAAAAAGATGCCTTGAAAAGGATTTTGTTACATTATCTGACACACTTTTTTTATTTCCCCCTAAAACATCGTAATTTTTCTGACAAAAAAAGACTTTCCTTTTCTTTTGGAAAGTCTTTCTTCTTAAAGCCTTGCTATAGAATATGGAGTTAAGCTACTGTCTTTTCTTCCATTTGAGTTGTTTTTACTCGGGAACCTGGAATAATGTTAAATAAAATATTTAAAATAATCGCGGTTATTCCACCAGCCACGATACCACTTTGGAATAGAATCCGGATGCTTTCTGGAAATTTCATAAAAATATCAGGAACGACGGTTACACCAAGTCCCATCCCTATTGAACAGGCAAGAATTAATAGGTTTCCTTGTTGATTAAAGTCCACCTTACCTAGCATTTTAATACCATACGAAACAACCATTCCAAACATGGCAAGAGAAGCTCCACCAAGAACTGGAGTTGGAATTAATGTAGTAATGGCAGCAATTTTAGGAATAAAACCTAAAATAATTAAAATCGTACCCGCTGCATAAATGACATTTTTCGATTTGACACCAGTTAGCTGAACTAGCCCAACATTTTGCGAATATGCAGTGTAAGGGAATGAATTAAATATTCCGCCAATAACAGATGCCAATCCTTCTGATCGATATCCCTTTGCTAAATCTTTTTCGGATACCTTTTTATTTGTAATATCCCCAAGTGCTAAATAAACCCCTGTTGACTCAATTAAGCTTACAATTGCAACAAGTGTCATTGTAATAATAGAAGTAAGATCAAAGGTTGGAGCACCAAAATAAAACGGAGTAATCCCATGAAGCCACTTCGCTTCTCCTACCTCTGAAAAATGAACCATCCCCATAAATGACGCAATAATGGTTCCAATAATAATACCGAGTAAGATAGAGATTGTTTTGATAAATCCTGTTGTAAATTTATTAAGTAAAATAATGATTGCTAACACACCAAAAGCAAGGACTAGGTTTTTAAGGTTGCCAAAATCTGCGCTTCCCTCTCCACCAGCCATATCATTAAATGCAACCGGAATTAAAGTAAGACCAATAATTGTAACAACAGATCCAGTTACAACTGGCGGAAAGAATTTTACTAGTTTACTAAAAATAGATGAGATAAGAACGACAATGATACCAGAAACAATAATTGCACCATAAATAGCGGATATTCCATGCTTACTTCCAATTGCAATCATCGGGCCAACAGCTGTAAATGTACAACCTAACATAACAGGAAGGCCGATTCCAAAGAATTTATTTTTCCAAACCTGTAACAATGTCGCAATACCACAAGTTAATAAATCAATAGAAATAAGGTATGCTAATTGTTCTGGTGTTAAATTTAGAGCTCCACCAACTATTAAAGGCACAAGCACCGCACCTGCATACATTGCAAGTACATGCTGCAGTCCTACAGACCAAGTTTTTGCTGTCATTTTTTCCATTTTAGTATCCTCCTGCATAAATGCCTTCGTGTATACGTTGTTCAGCAAATGTTACTTTGCCACCCTTTAAGGATGCAATTCTTGCTAAGGACTCTACTCGATAGCCTTTTGAAATTAAATCTTCTGTCCCTTGCTGGAATGACTTTTCAATTAATATCCCAATCCCGCTCACAGTCGCACCAGCTTGTTCAACAATATTTGCTAAACCAAGTGCAGCCTGTCCATTCGCTAAAAAGTCATCAATAACAAGAACATGATCATCGGCATGCATATACTTTTTGGAAACGGTAATTTCATTTGATTCTTGTTTAGTAAAGGAATAAACCGTTGCTGTATATAAATCACTTGTTAACGTAAGGGATTTTCTTTTTCTTGCAAAGATAACTGGAACATCTAATGCCAGCCCCGCCATAATAGCCGGCGCAATACCAGATGACTCTATTGTTAAGATTCTAGTTATTCCCGCTTCTTTAAACAATCTAGCAAATTCTTGGCCAATCTCTTTCATCAGATGAGGGTCCATTTGGTGATTAATGAATGAATCTACTTTTAATACCTGATCACTTAATACAATACCTTCTTCTTCAATTTTCTTCTTCAATAACTCCATTAACTAGACTCTCTCCTTTTTTGTGAGGACAGACTTACCAATCTAAATAGTTTCACTGTCCTAAATAATACGCAAAAAAGCACATTCACTTACTCTATGAGTAAGCGAATGTGCTTTTTCGAGCAAAAGAAACTGCTCTACTTATGCGATAGATCAGTATATCTCCCATTTTATACGCTTACTCGTAGTCAGACGATTAACGGTCATCTGGTAGAAACTTGCAGGCCATATTCCTGCTATTATACGAGTGTTTATATTGTTAGATTATTTGACAACATAATGGATTATAACGGATTTTCTTTGAAATGAAAACAAAAATTTTATAAAGGGTAAAACTTTCCATCATTTTTATCAAAACCTCTAATTGATTAATAATGGTAGAAAACTTTTTTAAAGTTTATTCGAATAAGCATTTAGTTTCTTCGCCATTTCTAAAATTTGTTCCATAAAGATGGATGTATGATGAATCGAGTCTGCTTGTTTTTCCCCGATTGCGGCAATCTTTTCAATCGACTCATTGATGGAATGAGTTGTATTTCTAATTTGATCCATCGTTTCGGCAATAGTCTGTGTAAAATTTACTGTTTCTTTGGAAAACTTACGAATTTCATTTGCTACTACTTCAAACCCTTTTCCTTTTTCACCAGCTCTTGCTGCTTCAATTGCGGCATTTAATCCCAATAAATTAGTCTGATCAGCAACTTTTTTAATAATGGAAACTACTTCGCTGGTTTTCCTAATATTTTCTTCTGCAACACTTGATTGCTCTAAAAGAATCTTTGAAAAGTCCACTAAAGAATGAGAACCATCGGCAATATTATCGATATGTTCTTGTGATTGTGTTAAAGACCCTGTTATTTCATCGACGATATTTCGTATCTCTGTTTGTCTTTTTAACTGTACAGCTATTCCACCAATCACGTCTCCTTTTGTATTCATGATTGGAGAAGCAGTACCAATAAACTCAAAACCGTAAAAGTCTGCTGGTACTTCTTGCTTTAGTGTTTTCTTTTCACGAATCGCTGCTTTTAGCGGTTCGTCAGGTTGCAAGGGTTGATTTGTTTTAATATGTAAATCAATCACCTCACCAGGGAAATAAGCGATAAATTTTTCCTTATCACAAATCGCAATGGAGAGATCAGCAGGAATTGCCGCTTTAATAATTGGGATAATTGGAATAATATCTTCTAAGGATTCTACTTGTTTCATCACAGTTGTCGCACTCCAATCTAATTAAATCACTTCAATATACTACCATAAAAATACCATTTATTCACAAAGTTTTACTTTTGCTTTTCCACTCTTTCATATTGGAATATATAGCAACATGATATAATGAGTTTAATTCTCTTCTTATTATTGACAAAAAAGAAGATTAAAACCTAACTATTATGTGGTGATTTCCATGTTTAAAATACTTTTAATCGAAGACGATCAAACATTATTTCATGCAATAAAGGAACGTTTAGAGCAATGGTCATATACAGCGTTCGGAATAAATGATTTTAATAAAGTCATGCAGGAATTCGCTGATATAAAACCTGATTTAGTGCTTATAGATATCCAACTTCCGAAATACGATGGATTTCATTGGTGCCGAATGATAAGAAGTCACTCAAATGTGCCAATTATATTCTTATCTTCTCGCGATCACCCAACCGATATGGTTATGTCCATGCAGCTTGGGGCAGATGATTTTGTACAAAAACCATTTCATTTTGACGTTTTAATCGCAAAAATTCAAGCAATACTGCGCCGAGTATATAATTATAGCTTAGAACAAACAGTACTAAAAACCTGGTGGGATGCAACAATTGATTTGGAAAAAAACACAGTAACTTCTCCTAAAGGGGAAATTGAATTAACGAAAAATGAAATGTTTATCTTAAAAATTTTACTGGATCAGAAAAATAAAATTGTCTCTAGAGACACTCTTATCAACGAACTATGGAATGATAAGCGATTCGTTAGTGACAATACGTTAACAGTAAATGTTAATCGTTTACGAAAAAAACTAGATGAGCTTCATCTCGGTAGTCATATTGAAACAAAAGTTGGACAAGGATATATGGCGATTGAAGGGGACATAAAATGATTAAAAAATATCTGATTGAAAAAAAAGGCTGGATTCTTTTTATCCTTTTACTACAGCTGTTTCAGTTATTTATGGCAAGTATAGATGAGACCATCTCCTTTTATTCCATGGTCTATATTTGCTTTATTAGTATGCTTTTGTTTCTTCTCTTCGCTGCCTTCCAATATCAAAAGGAAACAACTTTTTATAAAGGGCTATCTACTCGAGAAGATGATTTAGACCTTACATCTTTACCAAAAGCAAATACACCTTATGAAAAAATAATAGCAGAAAGCTTTACAAAACAGACTACCATTCTAATGAAAGAGCGCAATCAAAATCTTCAACAGCTCGAACTTGAAAAAGATGAACTTCTTTCATGGATTCATGAAGTAAAAACACCATTAACGGCACTGCGTTTATTAATTGACTCCATTGATAACCCTGAAATGAAAACATCTTTAACGTTTGAATGGTTAAGAATTCATCATCTTCTAGATCAACAGCTGCACCAAAAACGATTTCCTTTTATTCAAAATGATTTATACATAGAAAATATAGATCTAGAGAATATCCTCTTTGATGAAATTAAAACATTACAGTCCTGGTGTATACAAAAGGGAATTGGATTTGATGTAGAACTACAAAATACTACCGTGCTAACGGATGGAAAATGGCTATCCTTTATAATCAGACAGCTATTAAGTAATGCAGTTAAATATAGCAACAATTCCGATATTGTAATAATGAGCTATGACAATCATGGGTATACTTGTTTGAATATTACAGATAATGGGATTGGAATCGCTCTTCAGGATTTGCCTAGAATTTTTGAAAAAGGCTTTACTTCTACTGCTAAGCATCAAAATAATCACGCAACTGGAATGGGATTATATCTATCTAAAAAAGTTGCAGATGCACTAAAAATTACTATTGAAGTAGAGTCAACAGTAAACGTAGGCACAACCATTACTCTAATTTTTCCCAAAAAAAATGCATTTGATCAACTTATAAGAGGCATATGACAAAAATGTCACATGCTTCTTTTATTTGTTCGCCAATTAGAAGGAATGAATAAAATTCCTTTTATATAATGAACCTATCATTTAAAGGAGTGTGGAAAAAATGGATATATTAGTCGCTTCAAAAGTTCATAAAAGTTATGGGAATAAGGCAAACCGCCAAGAAGTGCTTAAAGGTGTAGACTTAAACGTTCAAAAAGGGGAATTTGTCAGTATTATGGGGGCTTCTGGTTCAGGGAAGACTACGCTACTAAATGTCCTTTCTTCCATAGACCAAGCTACCGGAGGAACTATTCGTATTGTGGAGAAAGAAATTACCCGTCTAAAAGAAAAGCAGTTAGCCGAATTCCGAAAAAATCATTTAGGATTTATCTTTCAAGATTATAATTTACTTGATACGTTAACAGTAAAGGAAAATATACTTTTGCCATTATCGATTACAAAGACACCAAACAAGGAAGCTCATCAACGTTTTGATACATTAGCGAAAGAACTAGGTATTTATGAGATTAAAGATAAATATCCAAATGAAATATCAGGCGGGCAAAAGCAACGAACTTCAGCAGCAAGAGCATTCATTCATGAGCCAAGCATTATTTTTGCTGATGAACCAACTGGAGCTCTTGATTCAAAATCCGCTTCTGATTTATTAAATAAATTAAGCCATTTAAATCAAACAAGAAGTGCAACAATCCTTATAGTTACACATGATCCAGTTGCTGCAAGCTACTGTAACAGAGTTGTTTTCATTAAAGATGGACAAATTTATACACAGCTTTATAAAGGATCTCAAGATAGACAAAGCTTTTTCCAAGATATTATCAAAACACAAGGAATTTTGGGTGGTGTGCAAAATGACCTTAAGTAATCTTGTTATTCGTAATCTCAAGAAAAATATAAAATACTATTATCTTTATATTTTTGCCTTAGTATTTAGTGTTGCACTGTATTTTTCCTTTGTGACTTTACAGTATGATCCATCAATGGATGCTGCTGAAAACACCATGAAAGGTGCTGCTGCCATTAAAGCAGCCTCCGTATTATTAGTTGCTATCGTTTCGATTTTTCTCCTGTACGCAAATACTATTTTTATTAAACGTCGTGGAAAAGAAATTGGCTTGTTCCAATTAATTGGGATGACGAAAAGCAGGATCTTTCGGTTGTTAACATTGGAAAATTTTATTTTGTACTTTCTATCTATTCTTATTGGTATTTTTATCGGCTTTTCTTTTTCAAAAGTAACTGTCATGATTCTCTTTAAAGTAACCGGCATAACAGCAATTACTAAGCTTCACTTTTCTACGGAGGCTCTAGCGCAAACAATCATTGTTTTTTGTGTCATATATGTATTCATCATGTTAATGAATTATATTTTCATTAAAAGACAAACCATTCTTTCCTTATTCCGTATTACTTCTTCTACGGAAACACGAGTGAAAAAAATGTCTGCATGGGAAATGATCCTTGGTATTATTGGCATTGTATTTATTATAAGCGGCTATTTTATCTCTTCTCAATTATTTAGCGGCTCTATTGTATCAATGAATATGTTATTTTTAGCGATGATTTCCATTCTTGCCCTTGTAATAATTGGCACATATCTTTTTTATAAAGGATCTGTTAGTTTTTTATTCAACCTTATTCGCAAAAAGAAAAAGGGCTACATTAATATTAATCAAGTCCTTTCCTTATCTAGTATTATGTTTCGTATGAAATCGAACTCTATTTTATTAACGATTATTACAACCGTTTCTGCTCTGGCATTAGGTTTATTATGCTTAAGCTATATATCTTACTATTCTGCTGAAAAAACTGCGAAGGAAAATGTTCCAGCTGATTTCGCTTTTGCTAATGCAGATGATGTCGAATCATTCTCAAAGCTCTTAAAAGACAAAGACATCGCTTATACGGAGGAAAGAATTCCTGTTATTCAAACTATCTTCAATCTTGAAGACATTATGAACGAGGTTCCAGGAGAATTCACAATAGATTCTACCGCGATGCAAATGCCTGTCATTAGCGAAGAACATGTAAAGGATGTTAATTTATCTAAAGAGGAAGTAGCTTTTACTGGGTATAGTTCTGCATTAGAAAAGTTTATGAAACTGAAATCAAAAGGGACCATTTCCTTCTTGTTAAACGGGAAATCTTTCTCCTTAAATTATGTAGGGCTAAAGGATCGAAACATTATTCCTTATACCTTTACTAGTGGCGGACTTCCAACCGCTATTGTCGACTCAACTGTTTTTGATTTATTAGAAAAGAATATGGATGAAAGTATCCAATCACCATCTACTCTTTATATTGGGATTACTATTAACAAGGACAACGAAATCGTAGCTGCTAATAAACTTTATCAACAGCTAGCTTTTGAAGGCTACGATACAATATCACGCTATGATAGAATCCAAACCCAAAAGGAAATGATGGGTCTGACAATGTTTATCGTCGGTTTTCTTGGACTTACCTTTCTCATAACGTCTGGATGTATTCTCTATTTTAAACAAATAGATGAAGGGGAAGAAGAAAAATATACTTACACCATCCTCCGCAAATTAGGATATACACAGGATGACTTATTAAATGGTATCAAAACAAAGCAGCTATTTAACTTCGGAATACCATTACTTATTGGCCTACTTCACAGCTATTTCGCTGTCCAATCCGGCTGGTTTTTCTTCGGAACAGAATTGTGGGCACCAATGTTCATCGTAATGGGGCTGTATGCCGTACTGTATTCGATTTTCGGAATTCTATCCGTTGTTTATTATAAAAAAATTATAGCAGACGCTTTGTAAAACCAGCATTTCACCTGATATCGAGTTTAGAATATTAACTTGAATGAAGCGGAAAGTAACTATTATTTTTTTTTAAGAATGCCGTAATTAAAAAAGGAATCAAACATAAACTGTCTGATTCCTTTTTTGTATTAATTCGCTTCTTGGCTCCAGCCAAAAAGTTGGTCATCTTGCTGCTCCGATTCTAAAACCGCATGATGAAAAGCTCTAAAATCAATCGGCTGATCTTTCTTTTCCGTAATCACCTTAATATATTCACCAATCTTCACCTTATTGCTTTGAGAAACTTGGCCAAATGGAATTTCTGCCGATCTGCCATAGTAAACATCAGCTGTTTTTGTCACTAATTTTACTTTTTTACTATTAATTAAATAACGGGAATTAGGAACGCTATAAACTGTCTCCCAATCACTTTCTGTCTCGAACTTAATTTTTGATAAATGCTCTCCAGCAGCAGAAATAAGAATGACATCTGGTTGCAAGTATTCAATAAGTTCGTGCCATAATTTAACTCCTTCTGTTTGAAGGTCTTTCTTTGCGTCTTTACTTAAACTATCCCAAGTAGGATTCGTTGCTAACGGTGAGCAAATATCTGTATGCAATGCTGTATTTTCTTTATTACCATAAAAGCTTGCATGTAATCCATTCAAAATCGGTTCAAAAGAAGGCTCATACCATGCTTTATATGGGTCTTTTTCAAAATACTGGTCAAGTGCAGTAATGTACTGTTGATTGAATTGATAGTGATGGTCTCGTTTCATTGATTGAAACCTTTGGAAAGGGTCAGGGTCAGGGAAATCACGTCTAGACGGATTTAGACCTACAGTAATGATGCGGATAGGGGATTCAAAATATTTCTTGCTGTTACCAAAATACATAATGGGCATAGAAGGCTTGACAAGATACGGCCTCTCTTTCTTACTTTCATACATTTCCCAATACTTTTTAATTAGTTCGGTTTGTACTGCCTGTTGAATAACAATAAAAATCATCCTTTCAAATTAGTAAAAAAATATAGCAAGTCCACAAAAAAGTGGAATTCCTTCTTCTCTATTATATATTATCTTTAGTCTATTGGTAAAGAATACGTCGTGTTTTAGAAAAATCTTTTTAAAAGATGGGATAACTAAATATAACTATTAGAAAGGAAACTGGAGTATTTTCTAATAGTTATATCCTTCTTCTATATGTTTCTAATTACTTACTACCTGTCTTCGAAAATCTTTTAAAAACTTTCTCTTTTTTTGTTGTAATCATTTCGAAAAGCAATGCTATTAGATGTTCTTTTGTAATAGCTGATGTACTTGCGTTTTTATTGCTATTTTCTAATGGATAATATCTTTCCCATCGTTCTACCATTTCCTCTAGACTACATCCACTCAATGGCTGTACAGGAGGTTGAAGCTGAATATCCGCTATCTTCTGATCCAATGGAACAATCGTTGGTATTTGAGTCTTTTGATAAATATGATCTAGTTGATTCTTATTAAGAAAATCAATAAAGTGATCAAAATTCCTAGCCTGTACCTTTGTAGGGGCTTGAAAATCACTTTTCTCTATTATTCCAGATAAGGTTGACTTACTCGTTATTTTGTTAGCCATTATATTTGTTAATTGGTGATACTCAGCCAATTCTCGCATCCTAGCATCCTTTGGAATAATTAAGCTCGGTGTTCCAGCAATCGTCGCAGCAATATTACCGTGCAGTCTTGCACCAAAGCTCAAATCTGCATCCTTCATAAAGTCTAACCAGGTAGGAACATTTAAGAAGAAACGGACACTATTGTTCATGTATACTGGATCTGACATTTTAATCGGGTATTTTTTACTTACCTCTGCAATGGACGGTGCTCCTAAATAGGTTAATTTCAATTCCTTTAACCACTGTGGAATAAAATAATGATTAGGATATTCCTCCATTCCTCTAGCAATGAAATCCAGAACTTTCTTTTGTGAACGGCGGGAAGAGTTAACACAGATTTTTGACTCTTTCGTAATTTCGGTATTTCTTATCTGTAATTCTCTTCCAAAGGTGTACATGGAAGGACAGCCAATTACTACATGATCAACGCCTTCACGGAAACCTAAACGAGTTAGATATTTTGCCGTAATTTCACCACGTACGCCAATGATAGATGATTTCTTTAAAACCGCTTGAACAAAATTCTTCACATCTTTATCAAATGGAAATCCTTCATTTAGCTTTGGCTCAAATGGAGCTCTTAATCCAACACCAATTACAACAACTGGTATCTTTAATTTATTGATTAGCTTCGTATATTTTCGTAGAGATGGAATAAATTCATTACGAAAAGCATCTGCTAAAGGAATAATATAGCAATCATAATTCTCATTTATTTCATCTGCTCTCTCTGGTCCATATGTATAATAATCTGGTGTAATGATGGTATCTTCTGTCATCAACGTCCGAAACACACTGAATTGATAGATTAAGTTTCCAATATTTCCACCAAAGGTATTATCAATCATCATTTTTGCTGCATCGAAGGTTTCTAAGGGTGACATACCAGCTCTTATTAATATTTTTTTCATCTATGCCTCTTCCCCATCACTTTTTTATCGTACTTGCATCCTTTTTACCTTATGTTCTTAAGACTACTTTTTTATATTTTTGACAGGATAGAATGCTTTTAAACCTAGCGTTTATAACGAAGCCCTTAAAGGTAAAAAGCACCACAATATCAACTTGGGTGCTTACAAGAATATTTGTCTTAAGATTGTTGGTTTCGATTTGTAGTAACTAATTATTAAAATATATAGTATTCGTTATCATTTGTAATGATTGTTCCCCTAATATATTTCATAAATAGCTAACAACAAATTTCTTAAAAACTTTAACTAAATACGTTTGCAGCTTTTAATACTAGTTTGACAGATTTTCTATTTAATTGTCCTTCTAGCTTTTTAATTTTATTGTCTTTTTCTTTTACTTTCTTTTTCAATGCAGTAATTTGTGGAGATTCTCCTGAATAGAAATTCTCCCATCTAGCAACCGTTTCTTCAATACTGCATGCACTAATTGGTACTTCTACTGGGAGTAAGTTCACTTCTGCCAATCTTTCTTCCAGTGGGATACGAGCTGGATGATTCGTTTCTTTATAAATATGATTTATCTTATTTTTATTTAGGAAATCAATATAATGATCAAAATTTTCTGCCTGTCGTTTTGTCGGCTGTTGGAAGTCTACTTTTTCAATTAAATCAGATAATCTTGTTTTCTCATCAATTTCATTTGCCATCACATGGGTTAGCTGATGGTATTCGGCCAATTCCCGCATTCGAGCATCTTTTGGAATAATAATACTTGGTGTACCTGAAATAGTTGCCGTAATATTCCCATGTAATCTAGCTCCAAAGCTTAAATCTGCTTGACCGATGAAATCAAACCAAGTTGGTGCATTCAAAGGATAGCGCACTCTATTATTTGCATATGCTGAATCAGAAATTTTTACTGGATAGTTGTTACTATCATTTGCAATAGCTGGCGCTCCTAAATGTACTAACCTTAGTTCTTTAAGCCATTGTGGAATGAAATAATGATTAGGATATTCCTCCATTCCTCTAGTGATGAAGTCAAGGACATTTTTTGGCGATAATCGAGAAGAGTTCACACATACCATAGAATCTTTCGTAATAGTTGTTTCTCTAATATTCAAATCTCGGCCAAATGTATACATAGAAGGGCACCCAATTACAGTATGGTCTACTCCTTCTTTAAAGCCTAAACCAGTCAAATACTTGGAGGTAATCTCTCCTCTTAATCCAACTATATTTGATTTTTCTAAAACTGCCTTAATGAACTCTTTCACATCTTCATCAAAAGGAAAACTTTCATTTAATTTTGGCTCAAACGGAGCACGAAGTCCCACACCAATAACATAGACTGGAATCTTTAATTTTTTGATTAACTGTGTATACTTTCGTAAAGTTGGGACAAATTCTTTTCGAAACGCATCTGCCAATGGAATGACATAACAATCGTATTTTTCATTAATTTCATCTGCTCTTGATGGATCATAATCATAGTAATCTGGTGTAATGATTGTATCCTCTGTCATTAATGTACGGAAAACACTATATTGGTATATGAGATTTCCAACATTTCCACCTATTGAATTATTGTTTAGTATGTATGATGCATCAAAAATATCCAGAGGTGACATACCTGCTCTAATCAATATATTCTTCATTTAACTAACCCTTTCTATAACTACAAAATTAAAATTCAGGCTGTTCAGTATACCTAACTAATTTATTTTCCCTATTGAAAACAACAACAATCTTTTAAAAAACGGCCTTCCTTTCCTACTAACCTATTTGATATATACCTAGTATCATCATTAGCACTTTTAAATTTTTTATACAGGGCTATTCCTAATATTATTCAACCGTTTATATGCTAATGATAATCCTTAAATAGTGACTCCTTAATCTCTATGCTAAAAAAAGAAGCTTAATTTATTCTTAAATATCCAATATTAAATTGCTGCCCACGTTCACATACCCTTAACCTATTGAAGCTAAACATTAAAAATTATACAACATAAAAAAAGATCTGATTGCAGAAAGATACTATTTTTTCATCTAGTATATAGGGGGTTCCCTAGTACACTAAACAAGAAAACAACTTCTGACATCAGATCCTGAGCATGAACGTCACTCTATTTTTTTTCCAAATCAGCAAACTCTCTTGCGATTCTCTCTATCGCTTCTTTAATAATTGGTCTCGGAGATGGGATGCAAATTCGTTGATAAGTAATTCCTTCTTCTCCAAACATGCTGCCATCCTCCAGTAATACATTGGCTCTATGATAAATCCGTTCATGTACTTCTTCGGGGGTAATTCCATATCCTCCAAAATCCATCCACATTATATAGGTTCCTTCTGGAATTGTTACTTTTACTTTTGGCATATGTTCATCTAGATATGCCTTTACCCATTCCATTGTTCCATCAATGTATTCCTTTAATTCCTCCAACCATTCCTCTCCTTCCTTATATACCGCAATAAGTGCGGAAATAGTAAAAGGAGAAGCCAATTGGTGTCCCATTTCTTTATTAAATTTATTGCGTAGCTTTACATTCGGAATAATTAAATTTGTACAGTGAAGTCCTGCCACATTAAAGGTTTTATTGATTGCCGTACATGTAATCAAATGATCACTATTTGCTGCAACCTTAGCAATGGGGGTGAATTTCTGATTACTTCTTATTAAATCACCATGAATTTCGTCTGCGATAATTAACACCTGATGTTTCACACAAATTTCATATAAATGAGTGAGTTCTTCCACTGTAAAAATGCGTCCAGTTGGATTATGGGGATTGCAAAGAATAAATAGCTTCGTTGATTCTTCTTTTGCTTTTTCTTCGAAATCAGCAAAATCTATTGTATAATACCCTTCCTTGTCTTTCAGTAATGCGTTATTTCTTACTACTCTGCCGTTCCCTTCAACCGCTGAGGTGAATGGTGGATAAACAGGGCGTTGAATGATTACCCCATCACCAGGTTCTGTAAACGCACGAACAGCCATATTAATCGCATGAACCGTTCCTGGGCTATAGACAATTGACTCTCTCTCTATTTCCCAATCATGTCTTTTTTTGAACCAATGTTGAATCGCTTCATAATATTCGTCAGGAAAAATAGAATAGCCATATATGCGATTATCAACCGTTCTATGTAATGCATCTACTAAGGCTTGTGGTACAGGCAAATCCATATCTGCTGTAAATAGCGGAATAGTCTCTTCATCATACCGCTCCGTTAATCCCATCTCCTTAATAAGCTTTCCACCGTCCCATTTAACGGAATAAGTATTTCGTCGATTTACCACTTCATCGAAGTTATTTATCACAAACAACCACCATCCTTTTCCTATATTGTAGCCATTATAACATGGGTAACTGTTAAAAGACCTGTCCCTGCCTGCTCATAAACCATTCTTTTTTCAAAATAATGAAAAAAAAATACTATATAGAAAAAAAGAAAAATCCTCTTAACTACATAGTATAACCTCCACCCTAATTAGCGAGGGGGTAACCGTTGATCTATTACATTAATGTAGGGCTGACCCCAGCAAAGTTTCCTGTGTAGCAGCTGGAAAAATGATTGTTGCTTTGGTCCCTTTGTTTACTTTACTTTGAAAACTTAATCTTCCATTATGACTCTCAATAATTTTATAACAGGTCATTAAACCAAGACCTGTCCCTTTTTCCTTTGTCGTATAAAACGGTTCACCAAGTGTAGAAATTCTTTCAGCAGGAATTCCTACACCTTGATCCATAATTTCAATCGAAATATTTCCATCTCCTGAGGATGTTCCCTTAATTGAAATAAAACCACCTTTTGGCATAGCTTCGATTGCATTTTGTAAGAGATTAATAAATACTTGTTTCAATCGCTGTTCTTCACATAAAATCCTCGGCATATCCCAGTCGTACTCTTCATTAATCTGTATATTATGTAAGCTCAATTGTGTATGTATTAACGTAACAACATCTTGAATGATACTGCGAATATCTTTAACTAAGAAAACATCAGCTGTCGGCTTCGCAAGAAAAAGCAATTCTCCTACAATGCTATTAATTCTTTCAATCTCTGACAATACAATCTCAAAATACTTATTTTTGGGATTTTCTGATTTAGCAAGTTGAATAAATCCTTTAATGGCTGTTAAGGGATTTCTAATTTCATGAGCAATCCCTGCAGACATTTCTCCTAGTATTGCTAGCTTTTCTGATTTCTGTAGTAAATTCATTGTTACCTCTTTACTAACCGTAACGTCTTTTCCAATCGATAAAACTGCCTTTTCTCCATTTAAGTTAACCGCTAAACAGGATGCTTCATAGAAAAAAACACTTCCATCCATCCGTTTCATTTTGTATTCGCTATGCGAGAGCGGTTTCTTTTTTTCCTTCGCTATCTTTACTCTCATTTTCCAGCGTTCTATATAATCTGCCGACACAAATTCTCCAAATGACTTGTTGATTAGTTCCCCTCTACTCGATGCTGCCATCATTCTAACAGCCGCATGATTGACATACATTAACTTATTGTCCGAGTCCGATTGTATAAATATAGATTCAGGCAAGGAATCCATAAGGAGACGATAACTTGCTTCACTATCCTTCGCTTTCTTTTCATAGTATTTGGATAGATCATATCTCCAGCCAACAATCCATGCTATTATCGTAAAAAGAAAAAAATCAATGGTAAAAAACGAATCATGATTAATTACAAATTGGTAAGTAGTAAATAATACAGAGATTAGTACTAACGTAATTTGTCCCCGTATTGGTCTATTACAATTCCAAAGTAGCATGGTCATTGCCCCTTCAATATATATTTCCAAAACGTTCGTTGTGATGAACACCTTTTCTCCTATATTAACATGTTTAATCCTTAACTTGAAGCGCAATTCCATGATAGAATAATAGATTACATATTTTATTTATTTCCAATCGTAAAGTATAATTTAATGAAAAGAAACTTTATAAGGGGAGGTAAAAAATGGTAGAGTTTTTCAAAATTATAGCTGAAATAGTCAATATTCTCCATGATATTATTATGGAAGTTGCTGCTATTCTTGGTTGGCAAGCTACAGACAAAGATTTACATTTATGGATTATTGGCATCATTGGAATTGTTTCATTCTTTATTGTCCAATTTATCTTTAAACGCTTAGCAGCCTGGAGCATTAAGAGCATTTCTTTTATCTATACCTTTACACTTATTCTTGTCTTAGTATTTGCAATTGAAATTCAGCAGGGAATTACTGGACGGGGGAATATGGAGTTTGCAGATGCTGTTGCAGGAATTAACGGTTTTCTCCTTTTTTTCGGAGTATATCTAGTACTAGCCTTGTTTTTTAGGGGGCTAAAAAAACTAGTTCTTAAAAGAAAGAGTCACTTAGACAACCATAACATTCCAACAGAAGAAAAGGATGAAAAGCTTCCATCTCGTCAATCCCGTTATCATAAATAATATTTTCATAGATACTTTTAATACTATATTATTAGGAGAAAAAGGAAGGATGCCCATGGATCATTTAAACGCTTCTAGTAAAGAACAGTCCAAGCTTAATTACTATCTTCTTCTTGCTATCATTTTTGGCGGTTTTCTTATTTTCGGACTATCAGAGAACGTTAAAGGACCTGCCATTCCTATCATTCAGGCTGATTTCCTTTTAAGTGAGTCGCAAATAGGATTTTTACTTGCAATCAACTCACTCGGTTATTTAATTGCCTGTACATTTACAGCTGCCCTAGCTAATAAAATTGGCATTAAATGGACAGGTATTGTTGCTTTTGCATCAATGGCTGTCTCTGGAATATGTCTTTATCTCTCTGAAAAATATTTTGCCCTTTCTTCCTCCTATTTCCTTTTATACATTGGAAATGGGATGCTTGAAATTGGTCTAGGCATAATGGCTGCTCGTATTTTCACGAAAAATACTGGCTTTATGATGAATCTTGCACACTTTTTCTATGGTTTAAGTTCTATGGTGGCACCAATTATTGCATCTTGGATGATGAAATGGACAATCGCGGGGGGAGAATTTGGCTGGCGAGGGATGTATTTTATTGTGTTACTATTAGCACTACTGCCTATCATCCCTTCTTTCTTCAGTAAATTTCCAGAGGAAGAAACAAACGACGAAGGGAATGTTTCTTATCGATTTTTACTTCGGGATCCAGTTGCCTGGCTCATTGTGATGATTCTTTCCTTTGGAGTAGTTTCTGAACTAGCTGTTGGAGGCTGGTTAGTTAACTTTTTAATTAAAGCGTATTCATGGAATGTAGAAACAGCTTCCGGAATGTTATCGATGTTTTTCTTATTTTTTATGCTTTCAAGACTATTGCTTGGCCCTTTAACAGATAAAATCGGCTATACCTTGTCCATCATGATTTTTGCTGCTTTCTCAGGTATTTGCAGTTTTGCTGGCATTATCATTGGAGAAAAAGGGGCCATTCTTTTTGCGATTGCAGGAATTGGCATCGCCCCCATTTATCCTACTGTTATGGCATTATTAGCGAAAAGATATCCCAAAGGAACTGGTACAGCCATTACCTTTACGGTTACATTGATGGGAATTGCAAGTGTACTAGGAAATCTGCTTATAGGAGTCATTATAGATGGGATAAATCATCTGTTTAATACGAGTAATGGTGTCATTGGACAGCAAGCAGGATATGGATTTATTGCCTTGCTATCCCTACTTTGCTCCATTTGCTGTGTCATTTTATTCTACTATTTACGGAAAAAGAAGGAGATCATCTAATAGATAGTTGATGCATATTTGATTTTCAGAAAAATAGATTTTATTGTAATGATTGTCATAGCCATTAATAAGAGTACAATGAAGCAACCGATGTAAAAAAGGGAATCTGGAGAATAGCCCCAATAAAAAAAGAAATAAATAGATACACCTATTAGCACTGTAAGAAATAGTTCAAAAACAAAAGCTGTAATCATAAAAAAGAAATAAGGATATATGATCCCTTTATGGTTTACATTAGTCAAAGTCATTCCATCCCAAAAGCGATCTGCTATTCTAGCAATGCGCAATATAGTCCATCTCCTTCAAAAATCAATATATATTAAACTATGATTTCAGCTTTAAAAAGATGACTAATGTTGTATAGGACCAGTCCAACTTCGTGTCATACTCATTACATTCGTCAAAAAAATGGCGTGTTTCAAAAGAAAACACGCCATTTTTTCTAGTAATCACCAAAAATCTATTAATGTTAAACAAATGGAAAATTCGGTAGTGATTTAGGATCAATCACTTCCTTTGAAACTTTAGCTTATTCTCCACTTCTCTGACTTCTTCGATATAGATCCCTAGTTTTATACCCAGACTCTAGAATCATCTTCATCTCTTCTTTCCTCTTTACTCTAGTTTCTTCTTGCTTTGCACTATACACATACCGCGCCCATTCCTTCCGATACCCTGGTGTTAGAGATTGGTAAAAGGCTAATAGCTTTGGAGAATCTGTTAAATCCTTTTCAATATCTGGCATTTTTTCTATGTAATCATCGACACGCTGGCTTGCTTTGGAGGAAACAGTTTTTGCTTTGTTTTTTTCTTCTTCTTTTAAGCCAATTACTGTGAAAACATCATCCAAGCCAACCATTCGAGCAAATTTTATTGTACTTGTACCAACATATCCCTCTGAATTTGTATCTAATCCCTTAAATAGTTCATCTCGGTGAATATAAGTCGAATAAACTTTATTCCCTTTCTTTGGATACGCTAAAAAGATATATCCCTTCTTATTTAAAGAATCGCTTTGAATAATTGCATGGATTGTTTCTCGCATCTCCTCCATATTTAGTACAAATGCAAATACAGCATCATATTTGTTTAGAAGCTCCGTATCATATGCCTCTAACTCTGGAAAATATTCCGTTTCATTTGGTTCATTAAGAATTGCAAGTTTTTTATACTTTTTTAAATTTAATTTATCGACAATTGTTTTTGACATTATTAATCACCTCTTATTCATTTAAAAAACACCATGCTAGACTTATTATATAACACTATCCCAACTTACCTTCAAATGACCAATTGCAAAAACAATAGCTGCTATTCCTAACCAAATAGAATGTCCCCAAATAGCTGTTGTGAAAAAAATACAACAAGGCAGGATTGCTAATGGGATTGGTACAAACAGAAATGACTTAGTCAGAAAGCGATACTCTCGGTCATTTCTTACATACCTTATCCAAAGAAGATAATACAAAAGGAGAAAAAGAAAGGATAGAATCAACCAACTATCTATTACATTTACTGGATTAGTAGTAATAGTTAATAGAAACAGGCAGCCTATTTGTCCTAATCTTTCAAAAAAATTAAAGATCCATGGGGTGCTTTTCGTTTTAATTGGTATATTTTTCGGCGGTACAAAGATAATAAGCAGGATATTGGGTAGAAGAAGTCCAATAGCAAGAACAAAACCGATAGGAGACAAAGAAAACGACATAGATAATTCTCCTTTTAGTGGGAACAATTTGATTTTATTATCCTTTTTTTTCTTCTCCCATACAACGAAAAAAGGAAAGAATCTTTTACGCTAAGCTGCTTTCTTGCTAATGGTTACAGAAAATCATAAAATAAGAAAAGTATATTTGAAGAGAAATCAATATTTTAGAAGGAGTTGCTTATAAATGGCACAAACTTTAAAAGGAAAAGTTGCATTTATCACAGGAGCTGGAAGAGGAATTGGGAAAGCTGTAGCGGTTGCATTAGCAAATGAAGGCGTAAATGTTGGCTTACTTGCTCGTACAGAGGAAGCGTTAAAAGTAGTAGTAACAGAGGTTGAAGCACTTGGAGTTAAAGCTGCTTATGCATCTGTTGACGTATCTTCCTTACAAGAAGTAAATCAAGCAATTGCTTCATTAACAAACGAGCTTGGAAAAGCAGATATTTTAATTAATAATGCTGGTATTGGAAAATTCGAGTCTTTATTAGACATGAATCCTGAAGAATGGAAGAAAATCATTGATGTAAATCTAATGGGTCCATACTATGTAACTCGAGCAGTTTTACCACAATTAATTGAAAAAAATGGTGGAGATATTATCAATATTTCTTCAACAAATGGTTTAAATGGGGCTGCAACATCTAGTGCTTACAGTGCTTCTAAATTTGGTCTAATTGGCATGACAGAATCATTGGCACAAGAGGTACGTAGAAACAATATTCGCGTTACCTCCTTAACACCAAGCACGGTTGCGACAGAGTTAGCTGTTCAAACAGATTTAATTAAAGGCAGTGCAGAGAAGTACATGCAGCCAGAAGATATTGCTGAACTGATTGTTTCACAGCTAAAATTACATCCAAGAATTTATGTAAAAACAGCTACTGTAATAGGAACAAATCCTTTCTAATAGTTAAGAAAAGTACAGGGCACTAAATTAACTTTAGAAAACCTATAAGTTCTTAAAGTAAAAGGGAATAGAATGGCTATTTTTCATAGCCTCTCTATTCCCTTTCTTTATTATCGATTATTCATATCATTCGGATGTGGACCTTTTCGTCTGTCGCGGTTTAGCTCATTAATACGCTTCATTTCTTCATCCGTTAATTCGAAATCAAATACTTGGAAGTTTTCTTCAATACGTGATGGGGTCACTGATTTCGGAATGACAATTGTATTATTTTGCAAATGCCAACGTAACACTATTTGTGCTGGTGTTTTCCCTTTCGTTTCTGCGATTTGTTTAATCACTTCATCTTGTAGGACTTCTCCCCCTTGATCAAGTGGGCTCCAAGCCTCAACAAAAATATCATGCTTTGCACAAAATTCTTTAAGCTCATTTTGCGCAAGGTATGGATGACATTCTACCTGGTTCAAGACAGGCTTCACTTCACATTCCTTTAAAATGCGCTCTAAATGCTCGATTTCAAAGTTACAAACACCAATTGCCTTCACTCTGCCATCTTTATATAATTTTTCTAATGCCTTATATGTATCAACATACTCATCAAATTGTGGAGTTGGCCAGTGAATCAAATAGAGATCAACATAATCAAGTCCTAATCTTTCTAAGCTTTCATCAAATGCTCTTAGCGTATTCTCATAGCCCTGATCACTATTCCAAACCTTTGTTGTGATAAATAAATCTTCACGAGGGATAGATGAATCTTTAATTGCTTTCCCAACGCCTTGTTCATTTCGATATACCATCGCTGTATCAATAGAAGTATAGCCAACTTTAAAGGCATTCGTAACAGCAACAGCCGCTTCCTCATCTGGAACCTGCCATACGCCAAATCCTAGCTGGGGCATCTTTAAGCCATTATTTAATGTAACATAGTCCATCTTTCCACACTCCTCTTTTTGAATTCTATTTTAGTTTAGCGTGCTTAGGAATAAATTACAAAAAGAACGGTTTCTTTTCTATAAAAAAGAGACAATCTTAGATTATCTCTTTTTTATAGAAAAGAGACAATCTTAGATTATCTCTAGCTTTTTCTTAATAAAATTTCGCCACTTTTTCTATTGGTAATCTGCTTGTATGGAAAGCAGGTTCCACTGCTTTTCCGATTGCAATTAGTGTTATAGGAAATTCGTTTTCCGGTAGTTCAAAACGTTTAGCAAACGCTAATTTATCAAAGCCGCCCATCACAACACTATCATACCCGCGTTCTTTTGCTAATAATAAAATCTGCATGGAAATTAAACCTGCATCGTAACTAGCAATTTGTGCTAGTGTATGTTTTGGAAGATTTGGGTATAGGTTTTGTGTATTATTTATTGTTCTATCTGCAATCGACTGGTCCATATATCCAAGAGATACATTTTGTTTATAGATATCCTCTACATTTCTATAAGCCTCTGTATCTCCTAATACAGCAATAATAGCAGAAGAATCTTCAATTTGTACCTGATTGTTCCCAATTGCTCGTAACTCTTTTTTGATTTCTTGATCTTGGATAACAATAAATCTCCAAGATTGCAGATTACTTGAAGATGGTGCACTTGTTGCTACCTCTAAGATTTCTTCTAATTCCTGCTTATCTATTTTGTAAGTAGGATCATACACTCTAACTGATTTACGACTCTTCATAACTTGTTCTAATTGTGACATAATTTTTCCTCCAGCTATCTAGTTCGTTATATACAACAACTAACTTACCATTAGTAAGTGTATGTTGTCAAAGGGGACGATTTGATTTTTTCCAATGATACATAAGTCCCATAACTAAAAATTTTATTAACAAAATAATTTTTCATGCATACAGATAAAATTAAGCTCTACACTGTCCATAAAAGAAGTCATTTCCTGCTTATTTCTCGTTCAATCCAAAATAATTTTTTAAATAATTTAATAATTCAGCAAATCTAATCAAAGTCAATACTGATAAGGGATAGAGAAGGTTACAAAAATATCCAAACGAGTTTTTCAACAGTGATAGCGACCAATTTTATTTGACAGGAGCAACATTTTTCGAGATAATCAAAACCATAAAATTTTTGGGAGGGGTTGCGTGAATATTATTGAAAAGTTAATCGCAAGTGGAAATACGGTACTTTGGGGGTATGTGTTGATAGCCGTTTTACTTGGGCTTGGGATATACTTCACCATTGGATCAAAATTTGCACAAATCAGGTATGTAAAAGAAATGTTTCGTTTATTGAGAGTGAAAGAGAAGCCACCTGAACACACAGAGAAAAAACAAATTTCTTCTCTACAAGCATTTTTCGTAGGGGCAGGTACTCGAATTGGTACAGGCAATCTTGCAGGAGTAGCCATTGCCTTAGCAATTGGAGGACCTGGAGCAGTATTTTGGATGTGGATGGTAGCTATTCTCGGCAGTGCAAGTTCATTTGTGGAAAATACTTTGGCACAAATTTATAAAGCAAAAGACAATGGCCGTTTCAAAGGTGGTCCTGCCTACTATATGAAAAAGCAGCTGAATAAAAAGTGGATGAGTGCCCTTTTCGCTGTCATGATGATTCTTTCATATGGTACTACCTTTAATGCAGTACAGAGTAATACGATTGCTGTTGCATTAGAAAACTCATTTGGCCTTAGTCCCATTATCGCTGGAATTGCCTTGGTCATTCTTACTAGTTTAGTTGTTTTTGGCGGTATTAAACGTATTGCTGATATTTCATCTCTTATCGTTCCCTTTATGGCCTTAGGCTATATTCTCCTTGCAGTCTTTGTAGTAATCACCAATATTACAGAGATTCCTCATGTTTTAGCATTAATTTTTAAAAGCGCCTTCGGTATGGAACAAGTAGTTGGCGGTGGAATTGCTGCAGCTATTATGAATGGAGTTAAAAGAGGTCTCTTCTCCAATGGAGCTGGGATTGGAGGAGATCCAATTGCGGCCGCAACTGCATCTGTTTCTCACCCAGCCAAACAAGGGTTTATCCAAGCTCTAGGTGTATTCTTTGATACTTTACTCGTTTGTTCTGCAACTGCCTTTATTATCCTAACTTCTGATGCATATGGATCAGGCTTAACAGGCATTGAATTATCACAAGCAGCGATGGCAGAGCACTTTGGCACATGGGGTGGATTATTCTTAGGTATTGCCATATTCCTATTCGCCTTCACTTCCATCATCGGATGCTACTACTACGGCGAAGCAAACTTACCGTTTATTAGTAAAAGTAAAACATTCCTAAACTTTTATCGAGTATTAGCACTTGGAATGGTAATGTTTGGTGCAGTAGCTAATTTGCAAATCGTTTGGGATTTAGCAGACTTTACGATGGCAATAATGGCACTTGTTAACTTAGTTGCGATTGCAATTCTTGGACCTATTGCCTTTAAAGCACTAGACCATTATATGAAACAGCGAAAGCTAGGGAAAGAACCTGTTTTCTACCGAAACGATATTAAAGGGCTCAAAGGAGTCGAAGCTTGGCCGTTAAGGAAGAAAGAGTCGATTAAAGAAGTTGTATAGTAAGGGTTTAATTGATTTGTGGTGAAGCTAGGATTAGGCTGGGCTGTGGAAATTGGCAGCCTGGCTTTTTTTTGGATAGCGTGTATTTGGGGTTTGGATTATATATTCGTTTTTTGGACCATATCCGCTCTGCTCTGGATCATATATTCGTTTTTCGGACCATATCCACTCTGCTTTGGATCATATATTCGTTTTTTGGACCATATCCACTGTTTTGGATCATATATTCGTTTTTTGGACCATATCCGCTCTGCTTCGGATCATATATTCGTTTTTCGGACCATATCCGCTCTGCTTTGGATCATATATTCGTTTTTTGGACCATATCCGCTCTGCTCTGGACTATATTTCTATTTTCCCACCATCTCCGCCTTCCGTTTCAAATCATATCTTCATACCCCAACAAAACTCTGTTCTAAAAGCATCCTGACTTAAACTAATTTATACAAAACCTCCTGCGACTGAAAAGAAACTGCACCTAATATGAATAATTCTTCTCCGCTACACATAATTTTTACTATTATCATAATTCTGTAAGGAGAAGCTTTTATGAAACAAAACGATAAATGGAATGAAATTCAAAACCTATTAAAACAATGCCATTCAGATTTAAAGACAATCGAGAAAAATATAATCACTTTAGAAAAGGTTCTGGAAATTTCAAAGAAAAATATACATTAACCCCTTTTCGTGGTTACCTCTACAAGTTTTTTCATTTCTACATATATTGCACCTCTGTAGCATTGGATTTCTAATGGAAATGGATTTTGAAGAATAAATGCTTTATCTTTTGTCATTCCTTCTTCTTTCGTTGTCTCGATATAGTGGGTACGAAATACTTTTTCCATTCTATCTAATTGTATTGTTAGCTGCTGCTTTTCGGGTAGTGATATCGTTCCTGCTTTATGCCAGTCTTTTAAAATAGCGATTATATTCGTTAAATAGGTATAGGCTTCTTTCATATCCTCTACTCTTTTTGTATCCGAATAGATTGTTTTTTTATAGTTTCTTCTATTATATATAGTGTACTTTATATTTTTTTTGCTGATTGAAGATTCTGCTGCGTAGTCTCTATTGCTTGAAGCAGATTCTTTTTTAATCCATCTATTTCCCCAGCTTTTTCTTTTCCTAAATCTGATTCTATCCAAGCTGCAATATGAAGAAATAAATCAGAGTATTTTTCTGTAAGCGTTTCGTAATTTCTTACTACCTTTTTCAGAGAATTCGGTGGAAAAATAAATAATTGTAAGATGATAGCGATTATCGATCCGATTAACGTGCCTGTCATCCGATCCAATCCATAATCACTAGCATTTTTTTCTAAGGCAAAGACTAATAAAATGGATAACGCAACTTGATGGAGAATTACTGCATTTAATTTGAATAGCACGGCAATCCCTGTTCCCACGAGAAGTAATATTCCTAGCACCCAGCTAGTCATTGGAACGTATTGTATGATAAAAGTTGTCATAAGCACACCAATGATGGTTCCCACTACTCTGCGGAAAGAAAATTGGACAGACTGATTTAGTGATGGCTGTAAGCATAAAATAAGCGATAGCGGTGCTAAATAAGAATGGCTTAAGCCTAGAAGCTTTGATACTTGGTAAGCGATGGCAGATCCGATAGCTATTTTTATGACTAAGATTGCCTGTTCATTCCATTTATTTGTGGTCATACTAGGTCCTCACTATAACTGATTTTTACTACTATAGTATAAGCTTCCTCCTATTAAAACATGCAAAAGGCAGACTTTAAGTTGTTATAACCCTTTAAAGTCTGCCTAGAGAATTTAAATTTCCACTAAAAATGTTTTAATTTCATATGGCTTTAGTTCAAATGTAAGCTTTGAATTTTGCTGTTTATCACCAGTTGGTTGCTCCATAAGATTGCATTCTTGCCAAGATTGAATGAGTGCATCTGATGTTAGTTCCACCTTGCCTCTTTTCCCCATAAATTCATGGATACGAACAATGATTTTATCCTCATCCTCCGCTTTTTTGACAGCATCAATCATACAATGATTGGAGGATATTTGGAGTAAAGAAAAATCTTTTAATTTTAACTTTCCCTCCAGAGCTTTTAACGGCTGATTCAAATACCATGCTTCTTGAACCGTTCCACCGTCTCTCCAGTCACCTTCATGTGGCAAGAGAGAATAAGTAAAAGTATGAGTTCCTTGGTCTTGTAAATAATCTGGATATGTTCCAGATTTAATTAAGGAAAGACGCATCGTAGAATCCTTAATGTCATAGCCATATTTACAATCATTTAAAAGACTAATTCCATATCCATGCTCAGATAGGTCTGCCCATTGATGTCCAACTGTTTCGAACTTTGCATAATCCCAGCTTGTATTCCAATGAGTTGGTCTTTGCACATTTCCAAATTGAATATCGTAGGTTGCTTGAGTAGTTCGAATCTCTACAGGAAAGGCAACTTTTAAAAGCTGATGTTGCTCATGCCAATCAACCTCTGTCTTAAAGTCAATTCTCGGGCTATCTGAATAAAGAATAAGCTCCTGCACTATTTTAGAATGATGATACGTCCATGCAAACCGTACTACTGCACGTAAGGAGTTATTTTCTACAACTTCAATATTTTCAAGGGCTGAAATCTCTTGATGTTTTTCTTGATAGAAAATATCGATATCCCAAGCTTCCCATCTTAATGGTTTATCTTCAAAAACTTGAAGCACATTACCCGCTTGCTTTTCTTTCAGAATCTCTCTTTTTGCTTTTTTATCAAAAATACGGCTTAATTGTCCTTTTTCATTCCAGCTAATTTTATAAAAAGGTGTTTCAATCCCAGATTCATTCATGACAAAGGAGGATTGCTTATCCTGTTCTCCATTATTAGCTGATATAAAGGAGAGATTAGCTAATCCATGGGATGAAAGGTCTTCCATTTGTACAAGCCATTTCCCATTCACTTTTTCAGCTTGCAGTACTTTTTCCTTTTCCGATACCCATTGTCCCTCTTCTAAGCCGTGCTTAACTGGAACTTCTACAATTCCAGAACGTGTCCAAGAGGAATCATTAATCACTGTATATTGGAAGGCATTCTTATCTACTAAGCTGTTTGAAACTTTACCTCGGACTTCATATGCCAGTGCTTCTGCTGCTTCATATTCTAGAACGCTATCCTCATATACTTCCCGAATGGATGAGCCAGGAATGATATCATGGAATTGATTTCGTAATAAAATCGTCCAACCTTTATGAAGCTCTTCCTGCGGATATAAAGACCAATCCTCTACAAACACACTTGCTAATACACTAAGCAGCTCTGTTTCCCGATACAACAATTCCTTTTTTCGATTACTTCTCTTATTATACGCTTGGCTTGTATAGGTTCCCCGATGAAACTCTAAATAGAGCTCTCCATCCCATGTATGGACATACTCTTCTGTGCTATTCACTTTTTCATGAAGGTCGTCAAAATAGTCGCCTGCCTTTGTTGATTTTACAGCAGGGAGACCAGGAATTCGGTCAAATCGTCTACGCATTTCCAGCATATCTCGGTTTACCCCACCACCACCATCTCCATAGCCATACGATAGGAGTAAATCTTGTGTTATATTTTTATCTTTATAGTTGTCCCAGGCACCTTGAATAACATCTGCCTGCATTTCTCCATTATAATCATAAGCCCAGCCTCTACTATTTGGATAAGGAGTCGTTACAAAATGAGTCAAAATTTCCGTTCCATCAATACCTCGCCATTGAAACGTATCATGTGGCATCCGATTATACTGATTCCAGCTAATCTTTGTCGTCATAAAAGTCTCAATACCTGATTTTTTTAGAATCTGCGGCAATGACCAACTATAGCCAAAGACATCTGGCAACCATAAATACTTGCTCATCACACCAAACTCTTCTTTTAAAAACCTTGTTCCGTGTAATAATTGTCGGACAAAGGATTCTCCTGATGGCAAGTTACAATCAGGCTCGAGCCACATCCCGCCTTCTGGCTCCCATCTTCCTTCTGCGACTCTTTCCTTCAATTGGGCATAAATTTCTGGATAATCCTCTTTGATATACGCGTATAGCTGTGGCTGTGATTGCATAAATAAATATTCTGGATATTTCTCCATTAAGCGTAGAACTGTTGAAAATGAACGCGCTGCTTTTTCTCTGGTATGTTTCAATCTCCATAGCCATGCCACATCAATATGTGTGTGACCAATTGCATGAATCGTAACAGCAGTATGTTTATCCATTTTTTCTAATGAAGTATTCAAGTGATTATTTGCTTTGCTAATAGATTCATAGAATAGGTCAGAACCTGGCTCCGTCCAGTCTATTTCATAAAAAGCTCTATTCAAAGCAGTAAGAAGTGTTTGATATTCTGGTCGATTTTCGTCTAATATATGTATCGTTTGAATCATAGCTTTTGCAGTGTAATATAAATCATCTGTAGCTGCATCAAGCCAACCTATCTTTGCTGTCTTTATCTTGTGCTCTTGAATACGTGGTACTCCACCGCCTTCTAAACCAGACCATAATCGAAAAAACAAGCTGACCTTTGTTCCACAATGCATTTCTTTAAAAAAGACTTCCCGATGATTAGCATCTACCCCTTGATACGTTTCCTGATTCACATATAATAACGATTCAAATCCAGAATTTGTTCCACCATCGGTTATGCCAAAATCAAAATATCCTAGCACCTGTTTATCATTCCAGATAGCAGGAATCGCTACTTCTGTCTTTAACCAAGCATACTGATCCCGTCCTGACCAATTGTCGCCAACATTAATGGTTGTCCATTCCCCATTTTCTGGTGGTCTCGCACCAATTTCTCCTTCTTCGTCTAATTGCATATAAAAGGATTCTAAGAAAATAGAATCTCGATAACGATATGTTTCTAGTTCCTTGATTCTTGCATCTATTTTTTTCGCTGTCCAGAACATGAAACAACCCCCTTGTAAGATAATTTTAAAAATTTAGACTACCTACATTATCTTATAATAAAAGAGAGAGTCAACGTCAAATTTAAGAAAATGAAAAAATGGGAGGAAGTGTCATAAAGAAATTATTTTCACAGTTTCTTTCACCCTAATTGTAAACACTTAATCTATCTATAGCTGGTGCTCACATCCTGTTTAAATATGATACTATTATTTATACCTATTCAACTAACTAGGAAACTAAGAAGCCATCCCCATCTCTTCCTCCAACCTTCATCACCTTAACTTCTGGCCGACCAATGGAGAAATAATTAATGCTTGCCTTTCTTGCCTCCTCTAATGGAAAACAATTACGCCCATCATAAACAAACGGTGCTTTCATTTTCTCCTTAAAGAGGGTTAAATCAATCGCCTTGATTTCATCCCATTCGGTAAAAATGAAACAAATATCTGCTTCCTCTAGTGTCTTCTCCGGTGTTTTTTCGTATACAACCTCATTAGGGAAGAGCTTTTTAAAATTTTCTGTCCCTACCGGATCAAATACATGTACCCTTGCTCCTTCATTTAATAATAACCGCACATTTGGGATGGATGGGGCTTCTCGTAGATCATCTGTCCCAGGCTTAAAAGTAAGCCCTAAAATAGCGATTTTCAGCCCATGGAAGGAGGAAAATTCATTTCGTGCTTTTGAAATCAGTTTAAATTTTTGCTTCTCATTTACCTCTATCGCAGCCTTTACCGTACGTAAAACATAGCCTTCCTCTTCCGCAAGCCAATGTAAGGCTTTCGTATCCTTTGGAAAACAAGAACCACCATAACCAATACCGGGATTTAAAAACTTTTTCCCAATTCGCCCATCATAGCTCATTCCACTTGTAACATCCTCAATATTCGCACCAACTGCCTCACATAAATTAGCAATATCATTGACGAAAGAAATCTTTAACGCAAGGAAATCATTCGATGCATATTTAACCATTTCAGCACTGCGACGATTCATGGATAAAATAGGTTGCTGAAATGGCTCATAAATAGAAGTCAATATCTCCTTCGCCCTCTCACTCTCTACTCCAATTACAATCCTGGAGGCATGTAAGGTATCTTTAATCGCGCTTCCCTGGGCAAGAAATTCTGGATTAGATGCAACCTCAACAGCAACTTCATTTTTTAAATGATTTTTTATATAGGTTTCCACACGGTCATTTGTCCCAACAGGAACCGTTGATTTAATAACAATTAAACAATCACGAGTAACATTTTCAGCAATTTGCTTAGCAACTTGAAATACATAATTTAAATTAGCAGACCCATCTTCATTCTCTGGTGTTCCTACTCCGATGAAAATAACATCTGATTGGGCATATGCCTGTGCATACTCTGTCGTAAATGCCAATTTCCCTGCATTCGCATTTTTTTCAATTAATACATCTAATTCCGGTTCATAAATCGGTGATATCCCTAAGTTTAAAAGAACAATTTTCTCTTGGGACTGATCTACGCATGTAACCTGGTGACCAACTTCTGCTAAACAAACACCTGTTACTAACCCAACATATCCTGTACCTGCCACTGTGATATTCATTCTAACAATCTCCTTATGTAAAAGATTAGAGACCAAACTTGCTCTATATTAAACAATAGAAGCGCAATTCTAATCGTAATATCTATAGTATATAACTTTACTATTCATTCACTGTTAATCTTTTTTATATTTTTGGTAAATAAATGTAAATTTTTATCTATCATCAGAAGGAAAGTATGTTAAAATACATCTAATTTAAAGGGTTTGGAGGGATTCTATTGGTTAGTATCTTAATTTTTATATCCTTCTTCATTTCCGCTATCCTATCTATTCTTACTTTTACAAAAACAAAAAATAAATGGGTAGCATTATTGGTTGCATTTTGTTGGAATTCAGTCTTTTTAGTGGGATCTACATGGATTTATTATTTTGTTAATGAAGAAGCTAAATTATTTGGGTTAGGGCATAATTCTGTCTTTGTGCTGCCATTATTAATTCCTATTATTTCTTGGATTAACTATTTTATCATTGAACTAGTCAGAAAATAAAAATGTCGATTCTTTAGAAGAACCGACATTTTTTATCAAACAATCGCTTTTACTAATGCAATTCTAAACGTTGTACCATGCCCTTTCTTACTGACAACAGATATTTCTCCCTTCATATCTCTAATAATCCGATATACCAAGGTTAAGCCTATACCTGTTCCTTTATCTTTCGTGGAATAATATGGGGTTCCTAGTTGTTTCACCTGTTTGCTTGTCATTCCTATTCCATTATCTTCAATTTCAATATAAATTTTTTCTCCTAAAGCATATGCACGGACAGATAAGATACCATATCCATTCATGGCTTCTACACTATTTTTCATCATATTAATCATCGCCTGCTTAAACTCATTCCTTTTCCCTTTACAATAAAGATTATTAGGGACGACCGCATCGATTATAATATTATGATTATTTGTATAAGAAGTCATTACATCTATAACGCCTCTTAGTTCGGCTGTAATATCCAAATGAGCTTCCTCTTCTTTTGATACCGGTTTGGCCATTGATAAATAATCACTAATGATCGTTTCTGTACGTTCTAACTCTTCTAAGGATATTTCTATGTATTTTCTTTGTTTTTCCGATAAATTGTTGTCCCCACGTATAAGTTGCAGAAATCCTTTTACAGATGTCATTGGATTTCTTACCTCATGTGCAACAGATGCAGCCAATTGACTTACTGCATTTAATCGTTCTGCCATTTGAATCTTTTTCTGATTAAGGATTTTCTCTTCATTATAATGGACCATGCTGATTACGATAAATAATGCTGCCCAAGTAGTAAACGTATAAACCAATACAAAAGGAAGCTGAGTTACTTGATCTGTTATGATAACATATAGTACTCGCGTAAAAGCGCATAGCCAATAAACGCCCATTATGATGTTCCATTTCTTTTTAAATGTAAGAGTTACTAATTTATTTTTTAAAATCAGGATAATAGCAGCTGCAATCGTGTAATTTAGAAGATTTATGTAAAAGGCGTTCCCTATCAAAAAAAATTTATACCCAATCAAAATTACGGTTAAAAGGATACTCGTGCTTAATCCCCCATAGACAAATGCTAAAAGAATGGGAACCACTTTAAGATCGTAAAAAAAATTCTCCTCCATCTTAATTGGATGCACCATCGTGAAGACAAGCATTATAAAAAGAATAAACGAAAAATTAGAAAATAATTTCTTCCGTTGCGAAATTTCTTCTTTACTAACTAAAAGATACCAAACGATTGGTAAGATAATTACTAATAAATGATAAGATAATTGTTCGATAGTAGGAAAAGCTAACAATTGTCGTAACCAGCCCTTCTAAGTAGTTTTAGCTACTTACTTATTCGAGCTTTTCTGCTAAACTCCTTTTAAAATACCAAGCTAATCCTCGACAAATTCCGAGTATACTTATTTTCCCAGAAAAAAACATCTATTCAGGAGGAAAATTGTATAATAGAACAAAGATATTTATTCGGTTTACATAGATAGAAATTCCTTCAAAATAAATATCACAAAACATGAAGGGAGACAAAAAGATATGTTTAGAATTGGAAGTATTTTCATTCCGGTTACGGACTTAGAGAAAGCAAGCAAATGGTATGAAAAAAAGCTTGGCGTAAAGAAAATTGATAACTGGGAAGATGGGGCAGGATTTTGTTTTCCAAGTAGTTCCACTCAACTGGCATTAATTCATGTTGATACATGGCAAGCTACAGAATTTATACGAAAAGATAAAGCAAAAAACCCCTACTTTAATTTTATGGTCGATCATATTGGAGAGGCTTATGAGTATTTGAATAATAACGGAGTGAAAACGACAGAAATAAAGGAATTTGGTGGGATGAAATACTTTGATTTTTTTGATTTAGATGGAAATCCATTTAGCGTCGTGGATGAACCAATCGATTCACCTTTTCACACTGCAAATGTTCAAAAATTGCAAAAGAAAACTTTTTAACCAGTTTCTAGAAAGAAAGCCAGCTTTTATGAAGCTGGCTTTGCTTAATCTTCTGTTTTATCACTTTGATCTTTATTCCGTTTATTTCCTTTACTGTTATCACCGCTCACACTAGATTGATTTCCCTTTGGTGAGTTTTGATTCTTACTGCCATTATTAAATTTCTTCGTCATTTATTTCCACTCCTTTCTGTTTCCCTCTAAATAGGTTTACCAGATGGAGCTATGAATAATATGGTAAAAAACAACAAATTAATTCGTTACTTGAATCTAGATGTAAGGAAATGACAAACTCCATCTTCATCACACGTTAACTCTGTTATTTCTGCTGCTATTTCTTTAATATGGTCTGGTGCATTTTGCATGGCAACTGGCATAGAAACAAATTGAAGCATTTGGATGTCATTATCACTATCTCCAATTCCCATTGTCTCTTCTGCTGAAAGATTAAATTTCTCTAGCATTTGCTTAATGCCAGTGGCTTTATTTACATTTGCAACCATTACTTCTACATTATGGCTAGATGAGGTTGATGCAGTAAAATCTACTTTTGTTCTTAATTCCTCCAGTACTTGTTTCCATTGATTAATATGCTCTTTTGTACGGGCAAAGAAATAAAACTTCGAAAATTCTCTTCCCTCTATTGTTTCCTTCCAGGCAATTTTTCCATTGATCGCTTCTTTTCGAGAAAGCCATTCATTGATCCCAACACTTTCTGGCTTCGGTTCCCTGATTTCATGCATAACATACTCCTTATCTTGATTTAATGTCATGCGAGAAGCTCCATATGGAAAAAGCTCATAATATACTTTATTCTCTCTTGCCTTTTCAATAATTGTTTCAACTAATTCTAAAGATAGCGTATGCTGAAAAATAGGATCTTTCCCTATATATCCAGCCATGCCGTTAGATGTAACATATCCATCCACTTCAAACCCTTCTGGTACGACAGACGTGATTTCGTCAAAGGATCTTCCTGTTGCTATAAAAACGAAGAAGCCCTCCTTTCGTAAATCATCAATAATCTCTTTCGTCTTCAGACTTACCTGATTCTGATGATTTAAAATTGTTCCATCCATATCTAGAAAAATAGCCTTAGGCTTTTGTAACAAAATAAATCCCCCTTTAATAAATCTCACTCGCAAGTATACACCTCGTTACATTTTTGCTCAAATACATCGATCGAGCTGGAAAAAGTCTATTGCTTTTAAAAACTATTTCTAGGCTCTAGAAATTTTGCTAAAAAAATAAGCATGTGCTTTAACACATGCTTATTTATTGCACTTCTTCATCCTTATTAATAATCCTGAATTTCAACAGTAACCTAGTAAACCAGAATGATACAAACACAATCACTAAATCCAAAAGGAATAAATGAAAAGCAGTCACCCCTCTATGAAAGGTTACTAACCCAATTGCCTTTTCAATATTAGCACAAATAAAAGTATATACAGCACTTAATAGAATCGTTAGTATATAGAAGTTTTTCTTTTTATTTGTGGCATATTGATACACTAGCATAAATCCTACTGGGAGAAAGGAGCCTGTGATATTTAATGCATTGGGAAGCATTGGAGTAAGAAAATGTGTATGTGTTAAAAAACCGCCTCTACTAAGAGCAAGATCTATGTAAGCCCAAAGTAAATGGACAGTGTAACCAAAAAATAATATTTCAAATAATCTTTTCCTGTCCACTGTAAAAAACAGAATGATCAAAGGTAAAATTAATGAAACTAGAATGACCCAAAATTGCCATGTAGTAAAATCAGAAAATTTATCCCAATAAGAAGTATATAAAGAATGCATAATCCCATTCTGCTCAGAAATTTTGTCCCAAAATTCTTTGTAATCCACTTCATTCATCTCCTACTTAAAGTTTCCATTATAGAAGGCAGTTGATAAACATCTTCAATAATTAAGCTAAAAATATTTATTTCACTAACCAACAAATTATAATGTTCTGCTATAAATAGTTTGTACAATAAATTGGTAATTACTCATTAAAAATGGCAAAGCTTCCATTTTGTCTATTGGATTTGCTAAATTGCTTGCAGTTTTTATTTCTGACAAAAACAAAATGACCAAGTGTTTAGTACACTTGGCTTTTCAGGAATAAAGCTTTCCACTAGAGCTCAGATTTAAGCTTTTTTATATATGGAGGAATTACATTTTCATGGCTGCAATTGTGGCAATAGTATTGCTTTACCATGTCATCACATAAGTACGTTTTTAGCACAAACGCTGGAATACGTTGAGGCAATCCACAATGCTGGCAGAAAAATACGTACTCAACCTTTTTCTTCATGGACCTCACTCCATTCATTCAGTTACCACGCTTACTTGATTCCATTGCTGCTCATACCTTTAAATAATTTGCCCTTTTCATTACTTATTTGCTTCCATTATACTCCTAAAATGAATGCAGCACATGATTAATAGTACATAATTTTATGCAACTTTCATCTATATTAGGACACTATTATTTGATTTTCGTCCCATTCTCTTGAGATTCCCATTCTTCTCTTAAAATCCCCATCCGAATAGAATCATAATATACACCGTTATAGTAACGGCATTTTCTCATTCGTCCTTCCATCGTCATACCGAGCTTTTCTCCAACCTTTATCATTCGCTCATTACCTGACCACGTTGTGTATCCTACGCGAACTAATGGCATTTTTGTAAACAAATGATCAATCCAAAGCTTTATTACTCTCGTTCCATATCCACCGCTCCAATAATTTGGATCATAAATGACAATCCCCATCTCTAACCAATGGGATGGCTCATGTTCCCAATAATAACCGACCGTTCCAATCAGTTCTTCTTCTACAACAATTGCCCAGTAATCGTCTTTTTCTAGGTAGCGTTCCTTTTTTGACAAGAACTCTTCGTAACCTATCGCTTTATGCGCATAATACGGCGCATCCCATTTCTTCCATTCTGGTGCTTCCTCTTTGAATGCCAGCGTCCAGAGACGATAGAGATCTTCCTCTTTAATTGGTCTTAATGTCAATTCTTTCTCTTGATACAACAGCATCAACTCCCCTCTTAAATGGGACTCATGGGGACGGTTCTACTGATTCCCTTTGAGGGAATCAGTAGAACCGTCCCTTTGCTCCCTTCCAAAGAACTGTCCCTATGTATCCAACAAGTAAACCTAGTAATACTCCGATTCCATCAATAATAATTGCGTCTTGCCAATGGCCAGTTCTCCCTGGTACAAAGCTTTGGTGCCATTCGTCAGATAGAGCATAGAGAAGTGCTAGGGCACCGCTTAATACGTATACCCATCTTCGTCTCAAGTTTGTATGGATAAGTGTTACAAAAAGAAGAAGGCTTAATAGACAATAGCCGATAACGTGTCCGGCTTTGCGGAATAAGAATTCTATAAATCCATAGGGATCTGCATCGGAAGAAACAAGCTGTCCATCGTATTCAAAACTAATAGATGGTAAAGGGACATTAGAAAGATCCACCTTATCTCGCAAGAATGGCTTAATATCTTGTTCCTGATATGGCATATGCGAGAAAATAAAGATAACGAGCATGGCAGCTGCACAAATAAAAAATAATAGATAAAATCTTTTTTTACGGGAAAATTTCAAGAACAATTTACATTCATTCCTTTTTATTTAATCCATTTTCAGCAATGTATTTTATTAAAAAATTGTAAAATTTAGTGAAATGGTAAGATGTATTTACCATTATACAATTATTTCAATAATAAAGCGTAGCTTTTTCACCTTCATTCTCAATTTAATAACTATCCAATAATTAAATAAACAAAATATTCCCACTTTTTATATATTTATTGTATAATCAAACTAATCGTTTCGTACAACGAAATAATTTACTAGATAAGGAGAATGAAAATGAATAAAGAGATGGAAAAAACGCTTTACCGTTCAGAAGTTCCATTGGAGCATACTTGGGACCTACGCGATTTATTTGAAACAGAAGAAGAATGGAAAGAAGAGATAGCATCTATTGAAAAGGATATTCCTACGGTTACTCAATTTAAAGGGCAGTTTCATCAGAATGCCTCCATTTTATTGGCATGCTTGAAAGCAAGAGATGCACTAAGTGAAAGACTATCGAGAGCCATCACATACGCCAATCTAAATCAATCTACAGATGGATCGAATCCTGTTTACCAAGAAAACGATGCTATTGTTTCTTCCCTTTATGCAAAAGTAGGTTCCAATCTTTCCTTTATTGATTCTGAAATCCTTACGCTATCAAACGATAAAATAAATACATACATGCAAGATGTAGAAGAATTACAGGTATTCTCCAAAACACTAAATGACTTAATGGAAGCAAAACCTCATATGTTAACACCAGAAACAGAAGAAGTATTAGCAGCCTTTGGTGAAATCCATGGTTCTCCTTACATGATTTATCAAAGAAGTAAAACATCGGATATGGAATTTTCTGCTTTTGTTACAGATAACGGGACTGAATATCCTTTAACATTCAATTCCTTTGAGAAGTACGAAGAGTCCTCTGATAAAGAGCTTAGAAGAAAAGCATACGATGCTTTTACCGAAGGACTAAATCGATATAAAAATACGTATGCAGCTACCTATGGAACAGAGGTAAAAAAACAAGTAATCGAATCTCGTCTTCGTAAATTCGAATCTGTAACCGATATGCTTTTACAAGAACAACAAGTAACAAAAGAAATGTACCATAATCAACTGGACACCATTCTCACGGAATTAGCGCCACATATGCAGAGATATGCCAAGTTAAAAGAACGAGTTTTAGGTTTAGAGAAAATCCATTATTGTGATTTAAAGGCACCACTTGATACAACCTATGACCCTGAAATAACGTATGAAGAAGCGTCCAAGCTTATTCTAGAAGCACTTGATGTCATGGGTCCGGAGTATATGGAGATAATGGAAAAAGGCTTAAAGGACCGTTGGGTAGACTTAGCTGATAACCATGGAAAACGTTCAGGTGCATTCTGCTCTAGCCCGTATGGAGCCCATCCATATATTTTAATGACATGGCATAATTCCATGCGAAATACATTTACACTAGCCCATGAACTTGGACATGCAGGACATTTCGCTCTAGCGGGAAGAAATCAAATCATCTCTAATACTCGACCATCTCGTTACTTTGTCGAGGCACCATCTACTATGAATGAAATGCTCTTGAGCAAGCATATAATTAAAAAATCTACTAATGCGCAAATAAGAAGATGGGTAATCCTTCAATCTTTAGGAACGTATTATCATAATTTTGTTACCCATATTTTAGAAGGTGCATTACAAAGAAGGATTTATGATTTGGCAGAGCAAGGAACTCCAATCACAGCTAAAGTTTTGTATGAGCAAAACATCGAGGTCTTACAATCATTCTGGGGAGATAGTGTAGAAATAGACGAAGGTGCTGGGCTAACATGGATGCGCCAACCACATTATTATATGGGACTTTATCCATATACATACTCCGCGGGACTAACAGCATCCACTGCTGTCTCTCAAATGATTGAAGAGGAAGGACAGCCTGCAGTGGATCGATGGCTAACCGTTCTAAAAGCTGGCGGCACATTAAAACCATTTGATCTAATGAAACTAGCAAATGTCGATATGTCCACACCAGAGCCAATCCAAAAAGCAGTAGCTTATGTTGGAAGTTTAATAGATGAACTAGAAGCTAGTTATTGAGTAAAAGCTGTTTTCAATAGAAATAATTTATTCAGGCTACAGGTTAATAACAACAAACTTCATAAAATAGCCTAAATAAAAAAATCACTAGAAAAAGGAAGGAGCATTAAACCCTCCTTCCTTTTTCTATTATTATAGATTTTCCCCATTCGATTGAATAACCTCTTTGTACCAATAAAAGGAGTCCTTTTTCGAACGATTCATTGATCCGTTTCCTTCATTATCTCGATCAACATAAATCATTCCGTAACGCTTCTTCATCTCACCAGTTGTAAAGGAGACAATGTCAATAATTCCCCATGGAGTATATCCAATCAAATCAACTCCATCATACGTTACTGCTTTTTCTAAAGCATCTATATGAGCCTTCAAGTACTCGATTCTTTCTCGATCATGAATGGATCCATCCGCTTCCACCGTATCGATTGCTCCAAATCCATTTTCTACAATAAACAATGGGATTTGGTATCTATCATACAAACGATTTAACACATAGCGAAGACCTGTCGGATCAATGGACCAGCCCCAATCACTTGCTTTGATATACGGATTTTCTACCGCATTCGGCAATGCTCCATTTACGATATCCCCTGCATTATCGTTTGCCACATCACTCTTCACTGTTGTAGACATATAGTAACTAAAACCTAAATAATCGACAGTACCATTTCTTAAGAATGCTTCATCACCAGGCTCGAATGTAATAGAATAACCTTCTCTTTCAAATTCCTTTAAAGCGTATTTAGGATAAAAACCTCGAACTTGGACATCTGGGAAGAAATATCTTTGTCTCATTTCTTCTTCTGCTAACATGACATCCTCTGGATTAGAAGAATACGGATAGATAGGAATATGAGATACCATCGCACCTATTTGAAATTCCGGATTTATTTTTTTCCCAATGGATACTGCTAACGCACTTGCAACAAGCTCATGATGTGCGGTTTGATACATTACCTCTTTCGCGTTTTCTCCTTCTTTTACTGTTACTCCTGAATTTGTCCATAAGAATAACGGTCCAGAAACATCCATTTGATTATTAATTTCATTAAAGGTCATCCAATATTTCACTTTATCTTTATAGCGGCGGAAGCATACTTCTGCAAATCGCACAAAGCAATCCACTACCTTTCTATTTCTGAAACCACCATATTCTCTAGCAAGATGTAACGGCATTTCAAAATGAGATAGGGTAATAACTGGTTGAATTCCATACTTTAATAATTCATCGAATACTCGATCATAAAACTGTAAGCCTTCTTCGTTTGGTTCTAATTCATCCCCTTTTGGAAATATTCTGCTCCATCCAATGGATGTTCGTAAACACTTTAAGCCCATTTCAGCGAACAAAGCAATATCCTCCTTGTAACGATGATAAAAATCAATCGCTTCATGGTTAGGATAGAATTGATCTTCTTCTATTGTTTCCGTTATTTTTCTTGGCACACCATGGGCACCAGCGGTCATGACATCTACCACACTTGGTCCCTTTCCCCCTTGGTTCCAACCGCCTTCAAATTGATGTGCAGCTAAAGCTCCACCCCATAGAAAATCCTTTGGCATTCTATTCATCGCTTCTTCCTCCTTCATAATTATCGTAATCATTATTTATATGTTCATTACTTTTCTATATAAGCATTTCCAGAAACATTATATTCACACCTTAATTGTATCGGTATAATTACAAAAATACAATATAATATTTTTATACCTAATTAATAACAATGAGTTTTTTTTACAGATATGCTATAATCCAGCTATAAAGTTTAAAGATAATTGAGGTATGTAAATGTTAAAATACCAGCAAATTGCAGAAGAAATAGAAAGATATATTGAAGACCATGGACTTAAACAAGGAAGCAAGCTACCTGTTATCGAGGCATTAATGAAGCAATATGAGGTTAGTAAAAGCACGATTATAAAAACCATGGAACTATTAGAAAAAAAAGGAATCATTTTTCAAGTAAGAGGCAGTGGCATTTTTGTAAGAAGACAAAATCGCAAAGGCTATATCAGTTTGCTTTCAAATCAAGGATTTAAAAAGGATTTAGAAGATTATGAGCTAACTTCGAAGATTATAGAGTTGGAGGTCAGAAAACCAACAGAAGAAGTTGCACTCAATTTGAATTTGGATGTTAATGAGGATGTTTATTATGTGAAAAGAATTCGCTATATAAATGGGCAAACTCTTTGCCTGGAGGAATCTTACTATAATAAGTCCATTATTACCTATTTAAATAAAGAAATTGTTACTGAATCGATTTTTCATTATATAACGGAGGGACTAGGATTAAAAGTTGGCTTTTCAGATGTATATTTACAAGTAGAAAAGTTAAATGAGGAAGAAGCAGCTTATTTAAAATTAGAAAAAGATGACCCTAAATTATTAGTAGAAAGCATCTTTCACTTAGCAAATGGACAACCCTTTGACTTTTCAAAAGTTACTTATAACTACCAGCAATCTCAGTTTTTCATTCAGGCAAATAGCCATTTCTTTTAATTTAATCGAATAAAAGAGGAGTCACATTAAAAAGTGCTCCTCTTTTATTTCTAAAATAAAAAAGAGTGTTCTTCCTTAAACTTTAAATCGAGAGACTAATTGCTGAAGTTCCTCTGACATTTTAGATAAGGCAATGCTTGAGCTTGTTATTTCTTGGAAGGAAGCTGTTTGCTCTTCTGTTGCTGCTGCAACACTCTCTGTTCTCTCTAACGTTTCACGAGAAGTATGAGCGATTGATTCAACAGACTCTTGTACCTCTTGAACTTCTGCCGTAATTTCTTGGCTCGTTTCCGCCATATTTTTAATATGATCTGCTATTGCTTCAATGCGATTTAGTATTTCTTTTATATGTTCATTCGTCGTATTCGATAATATCATTCCAGAATTCACATTATCTTTTACTAAAGACATATTTTGCTCGGTAGAATTAGATTGCTCATGAATAGAGCTAATAAGTGTATGAATTTGACTAACAGAAGTACCTGTCATTTCTGATAGTTTTCGAACTTCTTCTGCAACAATCGCAAAACCTTTTCCATGTTCTCCTGCTCTTGCTGCTTCAATTGATGCATTTAATGCTAGCAAATTCGTTTGATTAGATATATCTTGAATGCTTGTTAGTACCTGATTAATTTCATTTGTACTTAAAACAAGAGACTTTAACCCATCCCCTGCTAAATCAACGGATGAATGAATTGTCTGCATTTGCATTTGCATTTCTACCAGCGCTAACTCTCCATCTTTTGCTTTTTCTTTAATAAGCAGAGACTCATTTGCAACTTCGCTAGCAGTATTGGCTACATGCTTAATATTGTCTAATGAATTATTAACCTCTATTAAACTGTTTTGAGTAAGTGTATCTTGCTTATTTCCATTCTCTGCAATGGTTTGTATAGCATCCGCCACCTGCTCTGCAGCTACAGTTGATTGTTCCATACTAGAAGCTAATTCATCTGATGCAAGTGCCACGTTTTTAGAAGTTTGACCTACACTGCCTATCATCATCTGAAGCGATCCAACAAATGTGTTAAACGAATTTGCTAAATGACCGAATTCATTTTTCCCATTTACTTGCACTCTTTGTGTTAAGTCGCCTTCACCAGAAGCGATATTTTGCAATTGACTATTGATTTTATTTAACGGCCCCAAAATAGACTTTAGTAAAATAACTCCTAATACTATACTTAAAATTGTCGCAATAACAATAATTATCATTAATATTATTTGCGTTACTTGATTATTTTTTTGATTTGTTTCTTCAATCAAAATGACATCTTGATTGATGTGTTCTACTAATTCATTTACAGCTGGATCCAGTACTTCCTTTCTCAATGTACGTAAATCTTCAAAATGGAGCTTTTCTGCAGAAGCTTTGTCCTCGCTATAAACCTCGGACACTTGATCACTTGTCGTTAAATACGATTGTAGACTAGCGTTAAAAGTCTGGATACCTTCTTCATATACACGATAATTCGATAAATTTTCCATTTTTTTCAATGTGTCATTTATATCCGATTTTTTATTATCGATTCCATCGATATATTCATTATTTCCTGTAAGAAGAAAGCCACGTTCATCATTGGAAATTCCAGCAATGCGATATTGCAAATGGGTAACAAGACGCTGCATCTCTTTTGCTTCTGTAAGCTCTTTACTGTTTGTTATTAGAGCTTGCAGGCCGTTATTGCTATATAAGCCTATTCCTATCATAGATATAATTAAAATGAAGAAAATTAGTGCTAATTGATATTTTATTTTCATTTTATCCCCCTGTGTTCTTGTTGCCTATTCATAAAGCTATTTTGTTATCATCTATCTCTAAACTATGTACCTTCTCTATATATCGGAGACATTTATTTTTTATATAGTTTGTATGCGATACCAATTTTCTTAAAAATTTATTTTGTACAAAAAGTTATCCAATAGCAATCTGAACATACGAAAATAGACAACTTCTAAACAAAGTTGCCTATTAGAACAATAATTATTTTGGCAATTCTTAAAAGAGATGCCTATACTATTTCAACACTTGAATTTTCCCATTATTCGTTTTCAGTTTTACTAGGTTCTCTCCATTCCCAATCACAGTACTTCCTTTATATTTATCCAAAATGTTAATGCTTCCGTTATCGACTTGGACATCAAAGGTTACATTTGTGGGTTCCTTCTCTGTTTCAATCTCGATACTTCCATTATTCGTTTCTAACTCTATTGGTCGATCTAAAGTAGCTGTTAGTATAGAAATTTTTCCATTACTAGTTTTCCCTTTAATACTACCAGTTACATGCTCTAGCGCTACTCTTCCATTATCTGACTGAACATCTATATTTTCTGACAGGATGTTTTTCATTTCGATTCGGCCATTATCACTTTCTGCTTTCAACTGCTCAACACTAAGATTTGCTACATCGATTTTCCCATTATCATTATTAACTCTCATAGATTTATATTGCTTCTCAGGCAATGAAATCCTTAAAGTAAGGGAGCTAAAATCAAGATGAATAAAACCAAGCTGCTTTTCTTCCAATTTTACAATTAGTGTTTCTCTTTCTACCTTTGCAGTTAAATTTGTCCTTGTATCTTTCGAGCCTTTTCCAACTACCTCTACTTTCGTTTCCGAATCTGTCGTTGGTATTATTTCAACCGCTACATTATTTGACTCTATTTTTACAGAAGTAATATTGCCCTCTTTGAACACTTTTTCTTCTGCAATATCTATTCCATTATCACGAAAGGTAAGCAAACTACCTAAAGTGCCTATTATAATGAAGACAATCCCGGTTATCATAATTTTTTTTAACTTAGTCATTCTTTAAGCCACCCTTCACCAATTTAGCATTAAACTTCAAATAGCGCACAAACCCCTTCATAGAAAATTTAGTTAGATAGTACATGCCAATCGCAATAAAAATTCCTAATCCAACAAGTAGAATCGACATAAATAATCGGAAAAACTCAAATCCACTTGGCTGTAGCACACTATCTACAACGACAAGTAATGGAGAAAGAAGAAAAGAAACTCCAACTATCCAACCTGATACAATAAGCGCTACTATCGCAATGAAAGGACCAAGAACAATCACCATATTAAAAAAACCTAAACCAATCACAGCCCATAACGCTCGAAATATATTACCTGTTGAAACTGTGTTTTCAACCTTTTCAAGATGAAAAGTGGCTAACAACTCCTTAGCTATTTGCTGTGGTGATCCTAAAGAATGAGCAATCTCTTCCTCGGTTTTCCCCTCTTCCATTCCCATAAAAAAATGCTCTTCATAATCCTGCATGATATCCTTTTGCTCCTCAGATGGAAGCTTGTGTAATCCAGCCTGTAGCTGTTTAAAAAATTGGTCTTTAGTCATTTTTCACACCTTCTTTTATTAATTGATTCACACCAGTGGAAAATTCATTCCACTCCGCAATAAGCTCGTAAAGATAGGTTCTTCCTTTGTCCGTTAACTTATAGTATTTACGTGAAGGACCTTCTGTTGACTCTTGTAAGTAGGTTGTAAAGTACTCTTCCTTTGTTAACCTTCTTAGCAGTGGATAAACGGAACCCTCTGATATTTCAATTTGATTTGATATCTTCTGAACCAGCTCATAGCCATAGCGATCTTTTTTATCCAAAAGTACAAGTACACATAACTCTAATACACCTTTTTTAAACTGTACATTCACCTTTTCCACCTACCTATGTTCATTACTAAGTACCTTACATTGAACAGTACCTATGCAAAAATAGTACTTGTTGATAATAATATATCATTCAGTATTATTTATTGCAAGGTACTGTTTAAAAAATATAAATATAGTTAATCTACAAGATGACGGCCTAGATAAATCCCGCCATCATCTTGTATGGTATTTTTTTATCAAACCGTACATCTTAGTCTATTCGCTACAACGTTAAAAATATATGCTTATCCTATCTTACTTATTCAAATACGTTCTTTCATCCCCTTGAATAAAATTACACCCATCAACTAAAGGGGTTTTACGTAATTCGCTTGAAAAAAGATTTAATGTATCCATTACCTGTTCTCTCTCTTCCTTATCCAAAATAAATTGGATTCCATATTGATATAATTCATTATCCTCTTGTTTCCAAACAATTACTCCATTTACCATTATTGTTTGATGCATTATCAATATTTCAAACTGCAAATTAAAGTCAGAACGAACGGGAAGATCTAAAGTAGACAATACTTTAATTCCTCCAAAGCCAATATCCTGAATCAATATTTCGGTACTACCCAATTCCACTTTACGGCCCTTTATAGAAGTAAGTGTCATTTGTGCACTTAGTGGAAACTTTAAATTAATTCGATAGTCTTTTCTCCTGTTTGGAACTTTCTCTAACTGCTTGCTATTGGCAGGAAATAAGAATCCTGCCAATAGCAATTCTCTAAAATCTGGTTCAGCAACAGGCTTACTAAATAGATAGCCTTGAATTTCGTCACAGCCTTGTTGCTGTAAAAACTCTAACTGCTCAGTTGTTTCTACTCCCTCTGCAACAACGGTCATTTTCAACCCTTTCGCAAGGAAAATTGTAGATTTAATAATCATTTCTGATCGTTCATTTAATTCTTTCCCAATAAAGGATTTGTCAATTTTAATCGTATCAATCGGATACCTTTCAAGATGGGTTAAAGAAGAATATCCTGTTCCAAAATCGTCCAAAGATACCTTTATACCCACTTTTTTTAAAAACTCAACAGAACTTTGTACTATATCATTATGATGAAGCAAGGTCGTTTCGGTAATTTCAAATTCCAATAAGGAAGGATTCACCTTCATCTCCTTGATAATATTTACAACGCTATCCGGCCAATCTTTCCGCAAAAAGCTCTTTGGGGATATATTCACAGAAATCGGTACTAATGGAAAATTACTTTTTTCCCATTGTTTTAAATACTGACAAGCCTGCTTTAATACCCACTCCCCAATCTCTATGATGAAGCCATTTTCTTCTGCAATAGAGATGAAATCCTTAGGAGATACCATTCCCCAGTCTGGGTGCTTCCACCGAATCAATGCTTCTGCCCCTACAATTTTATTGCTGATTGCGTTAACTTTGGGCTGAAAATATAAGAAGAATTCATTATTCTTTATTGCCTTTCGTAAATCCCTTTCCATCGTAAACAGTTTATAAGACTCAATATTTAAAGAGGAAGAATAAATTTGAAAATTATTTTTCCCATTTTCTTTTGCTCGGAATAAAGCAGCGTTCGCATTTTTTTGTAATTCCTCCGATGTTTTTCCATTCGATGGGAAGGAACTAATCCCGATGCTTGCTGTAATATATAATTCATAGCGATCAATAAAAAACGGCTGCTGAAGCTGACTAATTATTTCATTTGCCAATTCCACTGGGTATTTTGAAATGGATGTATCATCAAGCAAAATACTAAACTCATCACTTCCCATTCTGGCAAAGAAAGCAGACTGTTTAATGATGCTTTGAATTCTTTGAACAAAACTCCGTAATAATTGATCACCAATTTTATTTCCTAATGAACTATTAATATTTTTAAATGCATCTAAATCCATATTTAATAGAAAAAAGTTCGTATTATTTGCAGTAGATTCCTCAATTAAGGAAACCATTTTTTCGTCAAACATTCTTCTATTTGGTATATTGGTTAAATAATCATAATAGGCAAGATGCTTAATGACCTCTTCTGCTTCTCGGTATTCTGTGATATCCGTAAATATCCCATCTAATCTAATAAAATCACCATTTTCGTCAAATACTGGTATCGCTTGATCCTGTATCCATCTAATCGAACCATTCTTTTGAAAAATTCGATAATTGTTTTTTATAGGACTCCTCTTCTCGAACAGATCTTGATGATGCTTTAAAAATATAGGTAAATCCTCGTGATGGATAATATTCTTATAAAAATCAAGACTGTTTATCTCTGTTATTGGATGACCTAATACTCGTTCCATACCAGGTGAATGTAATATAAGTTGATCTTTCTTGACATCAATGGACCAAATTCCAACTTCCAGATTGTCAAAAATATTTTTATATCTCTGCTCACTTTCTTTAAGCCTAATCTCCGCTATTTTCCTTAAGGAAACATCTTTTATCGTACCAATAAGTTTGAGGGTGTTCTGTTTATGATCTTGCATTACTTTAGCTTCCTCTATGACATATTGGATAGCCCCATCTTTTCGTCGAATTCGATATTCATGTTTAAAATCTTGCTTTAATTTAATGGCATTTCGATAGGTTTGTTCGAATCTTTCACAATCTTTTGGATGGATAAATTGCAGGATTTTACCGAGTGTTGGTACAATTTCATCTGGTTGGAGACCATAGATTTTATATTGCTGCTTCGACCAATACCATTTATCTTCTAATATGTCATACTCCCAACTTCCAAAATTAGCCACTTGTTGAGATAACTCGAGATTATCTTTTATCTGCAACAGCTCATTCCTGCTATTTTTATAAAGCGTGATATCTTTAGCCATTCCATAAATAGCAATTACTTCTTTATCCTTGTTCATCATCGGAATATATGTCATATCTATAGCAATTGGATTACCATTCTTATGAGTAACGCTAGCATAATAGTTTTGTGCCATACCATTTAGAGCTCCATTAAAATTCAATTCATTTTTCTCCAAATCTTTTTGATTAAAAAAATTTAGAAAGCTCTCTCTAATCTCTTCCTCTTTATATCCAAAGATTCTTTTTACCGAGCTATTATAATCAAGAACATTTCCTTCTAAATCTAACATAAAAACAGCATCTGGATGATTATCGTAAAGGGCTCGAAAAGTATCAGCTTTAAAGGATGATTCGTGATCGTAGTTAGTGAAATCAGAAAAATCCGCTTCATTTTTTTTGAATTTCTTTATAAAATCCTTAAATCTGCTCACTTATTTCTCCTCTTTCTTACACCATTTCGTTTCCTATTCTTTATTGTAAGATATCACAAAATTTGCAAATCACAAACATTTGTAGCTAAGCAACTTGTGAAAACTAGACGTTTTTCCTATTTCTATATAACTATATAATAAGGGAGCAGATAGAAAAAGAAAGATTTTTTTTATCTTTTTATTATCAGGAGGAAGTAATTAGAAGGAGTTGATTAAAAGTTAGAAATTGTAGATTAGATTGAAAAAAGGAGAGGCTATATCCCCCCCTTTTTTTCAATCTATAACCTTTCACTACGCCAAGCTATCACATTTTCTTCTCTGTATTTTTCAGCTTTTCCAATGGATTGAAACAAATTCATTTTATATTTCACTATTTCTTTTGCTGCATCAATACACGCTGGATAAATAGCGTTGGGATCCCATAGCTCTGTTTCTGCCAAAATCTCGCGGCATTTTTTATAAAAAGCATACTTATAATCTGATGAAATATTCACTTTTTGAATGCCAATTTGAACAGCTTCTGCAATCTCTTCATCTGGATTTGCTGAGCCCCCATGCAATACTAACGGAATGGCGACAATTTCTTTAATTTCTTTCAAAATATCCATTCTTAACTTTGGCTTCATATCTTTTGGATAAATACCATGACAAGTTCCAATTGCAATAGCTAATGTATCTACCCCTGTTCTTTCCACAAATTCTTGTGCATCTTCCGGTCTTGTATAAATCACCTCAGATACCCCTCCCTCGACCGAGGTACCTGTATTACCAATTGTTCCTAATTCCCCTTCGACTGATACCCCTAACGAATGGCTGACTTCAACAATTTGTTTTGTCAACTGAATATTTTCTTCTAGAGAAAGCAATGAACCATCTATCATCACAGAACTAAATCCCACATGGATAGCCCGCATAATATCGTCCAAATTCCCACCGTGATCTAAATGTAGCACAAATGGAACATGACTATTCTTTATTCTTGATAGCACATAAGAAAAGAACTCATCCTTTACAAAATCCAATTCAGTTGGATGTACAGCGATAATAGCTGGCGAATTATTATTTTCTGCCTCTTCAACTACTACTCTAAGAAAGTTACTATCCGCTACATTGAATGCCCCAACTGCAAATTGATGTTTTTGCGCAACTTCTAATAATTGCTTCATATTTAATAACATACTATTCTCCTCTTTTCCTTCATTTTTTATAAAGATTTCCCTTCAGATCCTGCCAATTGAATATAATATTTCACTAAATCTGTCCCCGCGGCGATAGTCTGATGAATAATATTAAAGTAATCTAAATCATTAGAATTCATGTTTTCTCTTATACTATTTAACTGTGATTTAAAAAAATCGGAGCCAACATTAATTTTATTAATACCAAGAGAAACAGATTTTTTTATATTCTCTTCCCCACATCCAGATCCCCCATGAAGAACGAGAGGGATTCCAGTTCCCTTTTTAATTTTTTCTACAATATCAAAATGGAAAGCTGGAACATAACCATCGGGGTAATCCCCATGACTAGAACCATAAGAAATAGCCAATGCATCAACTCCAGTTTCCTTTGCAAATTTAATTGCTAAATCAGGATTTGTATACATCTCGTTATCTGTCATATGATTACTAGAAACAGAACCAATATTGCCTATTTCCCCTTCTACACTTGCGTCATATATTTGAGCGAACGCTATCATTTCTTTTGTAATTCTAATATTTTCCTCAATCGGATAAGCAGAAGCATCCATCATGACACTAGAGAAACCATCTTTTAAACACCTTTTCACAAATCCAATATCCTGCCCGTGGTCTAAATTAATCGCGACTTCTACACTCGCCGCATTTGCCATTTCAATAATCGGTTTTGTCAACAACTTACTTCCTAAATGCTGTATTAAATGATCCTGCAATAAATCAATAATAATAGGTGCTCTTAGCTCATGGGCTGCTCCAATCACAGCCTTCGCTGTTTCCAAGTTAAAACAGTTAATTGCCATTACTGCATAATTCCCCTGATTAGCTCGAGCAAGCATCCCCTTCATTGAAACATACATTCGGCTTCTCCTCCTTCGAAATTTACTGAATACCTTATACCGCTCTACCAAAACATTCATAATTTCCATCATTTACCTTTTAAAACGAAATTTTAATATCTGATAAATCAACTTCTTCTTCTTCACTAGTTGTTTCTTCTTTTTCCACAGCAGGTTCTTTTTTCCATAAAAATAGCATTATTCCTGTAATCAATGAGCCGATAAGTAATGCCATACAAAATAGAATTGGATGTGTCATTGCAGGTACAATAAACATTCCACCAGATGGTACAGGAGATCCAACTCCCCACATCATAGAGAATCCGCCCCCGATAGCTGCTCCGATTGTACATGATACAACAACTCTTACAATATCTACTGCTGCAATAGGAATGACACCTTCCGTAATCATGCATACTCCCATTGGAAGAGCAATTTTGATATTATCTTCTTCTGTTTTTGTATATCTTTTCTTACGGAATAATTTAGAAAGTCCCCATGAGATGGCCACACCAAACGGAGGAACCATTGATGCTAGTATTTTTACAGCCTCTGGCTCATATATGCCCTCTAATAACAAACCATCTGCAAACAACGAAGCTACTTTATTAACTGGACCACCAAAATCAAATGCCGCCATTCCACCTAATATTGCTCCAAATACAAATCGCATAGAACCTTGCATGCTTGTTAAAAAGGAAGTTAAACCTTCTGTTGCCCACACGATTGGAACTCCAAGCACAAAAAACATAAGTAATCCGATAATCAAACTCGATATTAAAGGTATAATCATCATTGGCATTAAGCCCTCTGCCCACTTAGGAACTTTCAATTTTTTTCTTAAAAATAAGACAAAGTAACCAACAATAAATCCGCCTAGCATTCCACCTAAAAATCCTGCTCCAATTGCATTCGCTATTAACCCCATTAATAGCCCTGGGGCTATACCCGGACGATCAGCTATAGAATATGCTATTGCTCCTGAAATAACCGGTGCTAGTAAGCCCATTCCAAGGACTCCTAAAGACACAAGAGCTGAAGGAATATCAAATGATGCTTTATAATCTTCAATAACAGAACCACCTGTAAGATTGCCAATCGCAATAAGTAGTCCTGATGCAACAACAAGTGGTAGCATGTAGCTAATTGCAGTTAAAGCATGCTTTTTTATTTGCATTTTCTTCAACATATAATAGTCCTCCTCACTGTTTATTTAGCTCAGCTTCAATCTTTTGATATAGTTGCTTTGGTGCCTTTATCGCAATATGTGTTGGTATTTCCACTATTTTTTTTCCTGTAAATCGATCTTTACCACTAACCTTAATATCGGCAGCAATTATCACTAAATCTGCTTCCTTAATCTCCTTAGCCGTTAACTCATCCTCAATTCCTATCGTTCCCTGCGTTTCAATTCGAACCTTATGCCCCAGCTCTTGACCCGCTTTTATTAATTTTTCTTTAGCAATATACGTATGGGCAATTCCAGAAGTACATGCAGATATCCCAACAATATTCATATTAATCCTCCTCTAGTAAAAAAGTATTTAGCGAGATTCTTACCTTATTCATTTTTAGTTAATACCTTTAAAAATTCACTCTTCGTTTGAAGTGTTTGAAACTTACCAATTATCTCTTCATCTGCTAATAAGACAGCGACCTTTTGTAATAATTTAATATGGATAGTTGTTCTATCCGTATCTTTGACTGCAAATAAGATAATAATATTAATGGGATTACCATCTAATGATTCCCATTCTATAAATGTGTTTGTTCTACCAATTGCAATAGAAGTCTTTAATACATGCTCAGATTTACCATGGGGGATGGCTACCCCCTTTTCCAAACCAGTAACTCCTTCATTTTCGCGAAACATCACATCCTTTATAAATCCCTCTTTATTAGAAATACAACCGTTTTCATATAATAAATCGGTTAACTCATGAAGTACTTCTTCCTTCGTAGTTCCTTGTAAATTTAACTCTATAAGGTCTTCCGTTACTACCTTATTAAAATCTAATTCCTCTATTCTCATGTCCACTTTAGACTCTCCTACCTTTCCATTTGCTATCGACTATATTCTGTTGACTGTAGTAATCCTTAATAAATTGATCTATTTTAAATTTATCCTCTTGGTTTAAAATAGGACTCACAAGGATAGTTGGTTTATCAATGATTCCATGTGTTTTCACAGTCGAAATTACTAGTTCGACATCTTCGTAGTCTGTCTGTTTTATTCGTTGTTGTGCAATAATTTTCTTTATATGGATATCAGGAAAAGTTCTTCTTATTTTTTCACTTAACAAATGAGAAGTACCAATCCCACTTGTACATTCAATTAATATAGGAATCTGGTTAGCAAAATGATCATCATATGAAATCTGAAAATATAAAGTAATATAGCCGATTTCTTCATCTGTTATATAATTCTCCCAATGACCTTCTTCTATTAGCTCATCTATGCTAACCTTTACTAAACCAAATATATTTGCAAAGTTGGTTTTTATGGATTTTATAATTGGATTAATAATATATATCCGATGACTAAGCCGATATATCATCGCATGCATATGCAAGATTAGCCTTTCTAATAGCTCATCATCTGTATCAAACTGATACCCACTGTTTTCTGTAACTCTTGCTATTAATCTATTAGCTAAAAGAATAACTTGTTCATTTTGATACTCTTCAATATTTTGATTCAATAAAAAGCGTGAATTAAGTTTATATGCTTTCAAAATATAGTATAGAGAATAAATATCATATGCTTTCAATTGAATAGAAAAGCATTTTTCCATCTTATCAACTAAATTTTTGCATATATAATAAATACTAGAACTATAATCTATTTCTTCAAATACTATCTCTTCATTTAATACAAGTTTATTATTTTGTTTTTCTATTATTGAAAGAAGGGAACAAAATAACGTTAAATAATAAGGTTGGTCTAAGCTTAAATCATGCTCCACTTGAATATCATGTAGCAACTTCTTAATTTTCAATAAGTTTTTATTTTTCACTTTTACTTTTTTTATGGAATCAGGAATATCATATTGGCTAAAAGGATCACCCATTTGAGTTAAGTAATTTTCAATAATCACCGCCATTAAACGATAAATGGATAGTCTATCTCCCTTTATAAAAGATCCTTCATTTGTCCTTAATAATAATAAGTTATAGGACATTAATTCTTTTTCAATATGTTTAAAGTCATTGAGGATAGAGCTTTGACTTACAATGTATTTCTCTGATATTTTCAGAATTGAGGTCTTACAGGGTGCAATCGAAAGAAGGTATAGTAATAGATTCAAACGTCTTTCATCTGGATAATCAAATACTATTGTTTCAGTTTCTAGCTTTGTCTTATCTTTTTCTAAATAGTAACCGAAATTTTCTTTTTTTATTATGCGAAACGGCATTGAATTTGCATCTATTATTTGTTGGATGTCTCTATATATTGTTTTTTTAGAAACTGCTAGTTCATTTGCTAACTCGGAAGCTGTTACATATCGTTTCTCCTTTCTTAAGATATTTAGAATCATTTGATGACGCTCATTCATGACCTGACTCACGAATTACTTCACCTCTTTTCTTATCTCTATGGTAATATCTTATCCGAATGAAAACGGATACACAATTACAAAAGTACGATGGATTTTATGTCCCTATTGAAACGGTATTTTTTACTTTTTTATCTTTACCTTCTGTCTATTAGAATAATTAAGAACACCTTCCCCATGTTTGTTATGTAATGTGTAATTTCTAAAAAAATGTAGGAGTAGGATTAATTCTTTACAAATGGTAAACAATAGCCATTCCCTTCATTCTGTCCATAAGAAAAAAGCAAGGAAGCATAGATACCCCCTGCTTCCTTGCCTTTTAAGCCATCTCATTCATTGTGTCACTATAATGACAAGCAACCCATCTGCCTTCCTTCACCTCTCTCCATTCTGGTACCTCTTTGCACCTTTCTGTGGCAATCGGACATCGAGTCCGAAATCTACAGCCTGTTGGAGGATCAATCGCACTAGGAAGATCACTGTTTAATACAATCCTCTCTCTCCGCCGTTCCACCTTTGGATTTGGGATTGGAATTGCAGATAATAACGCCTTTGTATAAGGATGCAATGGTTCATTATACAGCTCCTCTGCAGGAGCAAGTTCTACAAGTCCCCCTAAATACATCACACCAATACGATCACTAATATACTTTACCATTGATAAATCATGGGCAATGAACAAATACGTTAAACCTTTTTCCTTTTGGAGCTTTTTCAGTAAATTAACTACTTGTGCTTGAATAGATACATCCAAAGCAGAAATAGGTTCATCTAAAATTAAAAATTCTGGATCAACTGCTAGAGCACGAGCAATTCCAATTCGCTGCCGTTGACCTCCTGAAAATTCATGGGGATATCTGCTTGCATGTTCTTTTTGAAGACCAACCAATTCCAGCAAGTCCTTCACCTTTTTCGTTCTTTCCTCTTTCGTTTGATACAATTGATGGATATCCATTCCCTCTGCAATAATATCTTCAACGGTTTTCCTTGAATCAAGAGATGCGTATGGATCTTGGAATACCATCTGCATTTTCCGATGAATCTCCTTCTTTTCGTCCATTTTTACATTTTCATTAATTTTCTTTTTATTAAAAATAACCTCTCCATACGTTGTGTCATATAGCTTTAATATCGTTCTACCAGTCGTAGATTTTCCACAACCAGATTCCCCTACAAGCCCAAGTGTCTCTCCTTTCATAATATGGAAACTAACATCATCAACTGCTTTTAATGTTTGATTTTTATCTATAGGGAAATACTTTTTAAGATTTCTCACTTCCATAATTGGTTCACTAGAAAAATACCGATTCTCCTCCTTATCTTCTTTATCTAGTGATTTTTGGACTAAGGAAATTCCCTTTTCATTCACACTTACAGGAGGAGTAATTTTAGGAGCTTTTTCATGTAGCAGCCAGCTTGCTGCATAATGTGTATCCGTTATTTGATACATTGGTGGTTCTAATTGATAATCAATAGCCATTGCATATTCATTTCTTGCAGCAAATGGATCACCCTTCGGAGGATTCATTAAGTTAGGAGGAGAACCTGGAATAGAAATTAGTTCTCCTTTCGTATCTAAATTTGGCATAGAGCTTAACAGTCCCCAATTATAAGGATGCCGCGGATCATAAAATATTTCGTCAACCGTTCCTTTTTCGACAATTTTGCCTGCATACATGATAGCAACAGAGTCTGCAATATTAGCAACTACTCCTAAGTCATGGGTAATCAAAATGATGGCAGTTCCTGTTTTTTTCTGAATATCTTTTAATAAATCAAGAATTTGTGCCTGAATGGTTACATCCAGTGCAGTCGTCGGCTCATCTGCAATTAAAATTTTCGGATTACAGGCTAATGCCAATGCAATCATTATCCGTTGTCGCATCCCACCTGAAAATTGATGGGGATATTGATTATATCGAAGCTCCACATTAGGAATTCCGACCAGCTCAAATAGTTCTAATGCTATTTTCTTAGCTTCCTTTTGGGCTATTTTCCGATGCTTTCTTACGCTTTCTACTACTTGCAATCCAACCTTCATTGTTGGATTAAGAGCAGTCATCGGATCTTGAAAAATCATCGAAATTTCAGATCCACGAATATTTTGCATTTTTCTTTCCGTTAAGGAAACCAAATCTTGCCCATTAAATAGAATCTCCCCTTGACTAATAGTCGAGATTCCTTCTGGTAACAATTTCATTATCGCTCTTGACGTTACCGATTTCCCTGACCCAGATTCTCCTACAATTGCTAATGTTTCCCCCTTCTTTAAAGTGAAATCAACTCCTCTAATTGCTTGAACAGTCCCGGCATATGTTTTAAAGGAAATATGTAAATCCTTCACTTCTAAAATCGCATCCATTTTCTATGCCTCCCCAAAAGTCTATCAATATGTAGAATTGCTCCTAAATTATTTTCTCAATTTCGGATCAAATGCATCTCTTAATCCATCTGCTAACAAGTTAAAGCTCACCATTAATCCCGTAATAACAATAGCTGGATAAATCAATAAGTAAAATTGATTTCGCATCGAGCGGAAACCATCATTTATCAAAACACCAAGGGAAGCTGCAGGTTCTTGTAATCCTAGTCCAATAAAACTTAAAAACGCTTCTGTAAAAATAGCGCTTGGAATGGTAAACATCATATTAATAATAATTAAGCCAATTGTATTAGGTATCATATGATTGACAATAATCCGTTTATTTCCTGCACCCAAAGATCGAGCAGCAAGAACGAATTCTTGATTCTTATATTTCATAATCTGTGCTCTTACAATCCTAGCCATATTAACCCAGCCTGTAATGACCATCGCAACCGTGATGGTAAAAATCCCTGGCTTCATCATCATGATTAATAGAATGACAATAACTAGATGGGGAATTCCCATCAGAATTTCAATAACTCGCTGCATGAAGCTATCCACTTTCCCACCAATTAATGCAGATATAGAACCAAAAGTGACTCCAATTGCTAAATCGAGAATACTAGCTAAAAAGGCAATATATAAAGAAATTCTTGTCCCTTCCCATATTCTTGTCCATTGATCTCTTCCAAACTTATCGGTCCCAAGCCAATGTTCTCCATTAGGAGGTTGATAGGTTTTATCATAATCCGTTTGATAATAGGAATAGCCGTTCATATAAGGACCAAAAATTGCAAGCAAAAGAATCAATAATAAAACAACTAAACTAGCAATAGCTGCTTTATTCTTTCTTATGCGAATCCATGCATCTTTCATAAAAGAAAAGGAATGCTGAGATATTTGTTCAAGCTCCTCCTCTTTCCTTCCAACTACCTCAAATAGCTCATCCGGTAACTGATCTATTTTACGATTTGGTTCTGCCATTTATTTTCACCCCTTTAATCCACTAATTCGAATTCTCGGATCAATAACACTATATAAAAGATCGATAACAAGCATTGTTAGAATAAAAAAGGCACTGTAAAATAGTGTTACTCCCATAATGGTTGTATAATCATTAAACTTAATAGAGTCCACAAAGAGACTACCAATACCAGGAATACTAAAGATATTTTCAATAACCAATGAACCAGTTAAAATGCTAACCGCAACCGGCCCGAGAATCGTGATAACTGGAATCATCGCATTTCGAACAGCATGTTTGATAATAACTCCCCATTGACTCAGTCCTTTTGATTTAGCTGTTAGAATATAATCTTGCTGGAGTACATCTAGCATTTCTGTTCGTGTAAATCGGGAAACAAGTGCGATAATCATTAAAGATAAGGCGATCGATGGAAGAATAGAACTATCGTATCCTTCCCAAAACGCCACTGGAAACAACCCCCATTTCAATGCAACTACATATTGCAAAAGGGCAGCAAATACAAAGTTGGGAACAGAAACACCAATTACTGCAACGAACATCGTGACATAATCCCAAACCGTATTATGCTTTAAAGCTGCAATCATCCCTAAAATTAATCCAATAGATAATCCAAGTATGATAGCCTGCACACCAAGAAATGCCGAAGGGAGAATACGACTAGATAAAAGCTCGTTAACCGACTGTCCTTTGTAATAATAGGAAATTCCTAAATCCCCTTTTACTAGATTCACTAAATACTTTCCATATTGTACATAAACCGGCTTATCCAATTCATATTTTGCAAGAAACTCCATTCTTGCTTCATCAGTGAGACTCGATAATTTTTCTTCATTAAAAGGAGAGCCCGGCAACAGCTTCATCAGAAAAAAAGTGATTGTTGCAATAATCCATAATGTAATGATTATATTTAAGATTTTTATGCCAATAAATTTCCCCATAAAAACACCTCTTCCCATGAAAAGATACTTAATTTCTTCTAAAGAAGTTCCTCCTTAACTAGTTGGAGAACAATCTAATAGATTAGGAGGGAAAAAATCTCCCTCCTATCTCCATTTTTATTTTTCAATTGATACATACTTCAATTCTAATGATCCTCCAGGCGGCAATTCTAACCCTTTTACTTTCGGATTGATCATAAACGCTCTACCATCAAAATAAAGTGGGCCAACAATCCCTTTATCAATCAGAATTTTCTCTGCTTCGATAAATAAATCAATACGTTTATCTACATCTGTTTCTGTTTGAGCAGCTAGTACTAATTCTTGATACTTGCTGTCTTCAAAATAGCCTCGTGATGCGGAAGCTGGCTGTCCAAACCATTCATAAATAAATGTCATCGGATCATTATAATCTGCTCCCCATCTATTTACCGCGATCATGAAATCTCCCTCACGCATCGCTTCCAATCTTCCACTAAACGGCTTCGTGACGATGGAAACATCTACCCCTAAATTCTTCTTAAATTCACTTTGTAAAAATGTAGCTGTATCTTTAGAAACAGAATCATCTGATGCCAATAGTTCGATAGGTGGTAACTCTCCACTCTCTTTGATTCCTTCTTCAAGCAACTCTTTTGCTTTAGCAGGATCTGGTGTAAAAATATCACCTGCAATTTCACGATAAGTGGAGGAACTATTTCCACTAATTCCAGCCGGAACTACCCCTGTTCCAGGTAGGGAACCATTATTTAAAATAGTATCTGTTAAAATTTTCGGATCGAATGCTAATTGAAACGCTTGTCTAATTTTCTCATTATCAAATGGTTTTTCTTGTAAATTTACTTGCGTAAAATAAGTACGGAACATCGTTTCTGTTCCATATCCTTCTTTATCTTTATAACTATTTACATCAGAGGATTGTAAATAAACTTTATCAAGTTTTCCAGAATCATATAAATTTAAAGCGGTACTCGCTTCTTTAATAACATCTAAATTTACTTTATCTACTGCAACATTATCTTTGTCCCAATATTCTTTATTTTTTTCTAATGAAACGCCTTTTCCTTGATCATATGAGGTTAATACATAGGGGCCATTATAAAGAATGCTATCTGCTGTTAGTGCATATTTGTCATACCCCACTTCTTCCACAAACTTTTGATTTAGTGGGAAATAAGTAACAAATGCAGTTAAATCAAGAAAGAATGGCGTAGGCTGGTTTAATGTAACAACCAGTGTTTTATCATCTGGTGCATCTACCGCAACAGCTGATTCATCTGCTTCGCCAGCATTATATTCTGCTGCTCCTTTTACAAACTGAGCAATAATGAAAGCATACTCGCTTGCTGTATCAGGATCTAACGTTTTTAACCAAGCATATTTGAAATCTGCTGCTGTAACAGGTTCTCCATTACTCCATTTAATTCCCTCTCTTAAATGGAAGGTATAGGTTAATGCATCCTCAGAAACTTCTACACTTTCTGCCATTGCCGGTTGAGGTTTATTGTCTTTATCAAGACGGAAGAGTCCTTCAAGGACATTATTTAGGATGGTAAAAGATGTTCCATCCGTTGATTTCGTTTGGTTTAAATCTGGTATGTCCGATTCTAACGCAAGATTCAATGAACTAACTTCTTCATTGCTAGATTTTTCTTCTTCGCTAGAACTAAAGCCAGCACATCCACTAAGTAGTAGAGCTAATACTGCCATTACTGATACATTTAACATCCACCATTTTCTCATTGTTTTCCCCCTTATTATGTATATAACCTGTACACAACAAAAAAATGTTATATTTTCTAACAAAAACAATGTCAAAAAATTGATGAAAGTCATTTGATGTCACTTCTTATAACATAAAGTTATTATACTTCCCCTTATTAAGGAGGTCAATTATTATTTTAAATATTTAGAAAAATCAAAACTAAGTAATAACCCCTCTTACTTCTATAGACTAGCAAAGCAAAAAAGTATACGGTCTCCCCTATACTTTTCTCCTTAAATATAGACCCCTTTAACAAATGACAGGATTTTACCCAAAACAAAAAAGGCGATTTTTGGTCGCCTTTTTATCACTATCATATAAATTTTCCCTACTACGAGATAAAAGAATCTCTAAAATTGCTTGTAGGATATAACCACTGTATGAAAATATACGGAGGCAATAGTAGCTTTTTCTCTTGCTGTTCTGATACAAAATCAGCTATAGCAATCGTAGATTCCACTCCTCCATGCAAGGATAGGAAATAATTCAATTTTTTCATGACCTTAATTAATGTATCCAATGTCTCTTTATCTTTTCTTAAAAGTTTATAGGTAATCCCTAAATTAGACTTTATGCCAAGGTGTTTTTGATGGACTGCAACCTCTTGAAATTGATTGCTCTCGATGTGATCTAGTTGAACAAAAATTTCATTATCTGCATCTAACTTGTAAACACCATTATTAGGTATTCCTGTAACAACATCTTGATTCAATTTTATAATTAAAGGCGAAATAGCTTGGATAAATTCTGGTTCAAACTTTTCAAACACCTCAAACAAAATCTGTGCGAGTGTATTTTTGTGAAAAAGTGAATCCCCTGTTTTCCCTATATTTTTATGATGCTTTTCAATGGAACACGCAACAATATGAGAAGTTGATGGTTGTAAATAATCTCGATTCATTTGATCTTGATAGGTTACAAATATCCGCTGCATTAACTGATTATTCATCTCCACCATCTAACTATTACTCCGTAACCTTATTAACAATACTAAATGGTCCTGGCTGAGCTTCAGCTTCTGCAAAAGCCTTATCTAAATTAACCCCTAATGTTAAAGTTACGAGAGCAAGAATAGCTAAAATTACTTTTTTCAATCTAAACACTCCTATCATCTAAGTTTTGTTACTAATACTTTAACGCATAAGATTAGTTTATTGAAAGAAGTAAAATTCTATTAATTTTTCTATCATTTAACCATACTTTTTCCCATTCTATTTAACAATTTTTTCACTAGATTTAGATATTCCCCTATTATTTCTCATAATCTAGCGCCCTTATTAAAAAATCTGCTGCCTTTTTATAAGCTTTTTTTTCATAAAAATGATTTCCAAGTTCTTTCGTAATTTTTCGGATTAAAGCTGACTGATTTAATTGAATGGCTGTATCAAGTAGCTTTTGCATCCCTTTTTCATAAGAACTCTCATTCCCTTGTATTTTTTTCACCGATAATTTTATCATGTTAAGACGAATACAATCATACTTTAACTGATGTTTTTCTGTGATGGCAATAGCCCTTTCTAAATACTTATCAACTAAAACCCAATCTTTTAGCTCTATATAAATTTCTACCAATCTTTTTAATGGATAAACATTTTGTTGCTCCAACGAATGTTTTTCAAACTTTTCCATGCTTTTTATATAATATGTGACAGCACCGTGATAATCCTTCTTTTTTTCATGAATTCTGCCCATATTATGTTGAATCATAGCAGTATAGCTTACATACTTTTCTCTTTCTTGTTCATTTACTATGATTGCTTCCGCTTGTTTTAAGCACTCCATTGAAGTATCCAATTCATTATTTAATTGATATTGAACACCTAGTGTAATTAATACAATAATGATATTTTCTTTTTCTCCATATTTTTTAAATATTTCATAGGCTTTTTGTGAATAATAAAGACTAACCTCTTGATTAGCATATGTCCTTTGCTTAACTAAGCTAAGATTATAGTATAATTTCGCAGCCTCTAAATTCTCTTTATCTAGTAATAAACCTTCCCCTTTTGAATAATAATGATTAGCAAGCGTAAAGTCCTGAAGATAATAAAAGAAATTTCCACACGCAAGAAAATAATAAAAATATTCTTCTTCTAGCTCCACACTCATTTCTCCAGAAATAAATCTTTTGGACAATTTGTAAATACTCCTCGCCTGTTCTATTTCCCCTTTCAACGTATAGTACTTCAATAGAACACCATAAATCCCAAGATTGATTTTAGCAGAATTCAACTCTAGTGTTTGGATATGCAAATAAGAGAGTTCTTCTTCTGTTATCTCACCGTTCTGTTTATAGTTTTCTACAATCCCCAATGTTTTTTCGTCTCTATTCGGGCTGCTTAACTCTGTTAAATCATAACCAAGTCTTTTCGATACTTTTCTTAGAAACTCAGCAGAAGGATTGATTTGCCCATTTTCAATCCGACTTAAATAAGTGATCGAACATATCCCTTCCGTAAGCTCTTTTTGCGTTAACTGTTTATGTATTCGCAGTTGTCTTATTCTTTCACCTACCATTTGACCCCTTCTCCCCTAAAATCTATCTCTATTTTTGCTATTATAATTATTATATCGCGCTTATGCCATTTTTTTGAAATATAATAATCTTTCTTACTCTTTAAATATAATGCATCCTATATAAAAAACAGCCTCTTCTATCAAAAAGAGACTGTTCTTTATACTATTTCGATTTTCAAGCCATTGTAGATAGATGTGAAGTACCTTTCCCCTTCCACATATGAACAATAAGGGCGAGCATTGGAAAGGCTATTGCAAAAAACAGGGAAATTTCTGGACTAAATTGATAATAACTATAGCTTCCTATCCAAGAGCCAAAAGCTCCCCCTAAAAAGAAAATCGTCATATACAAACCATTCAATCGATTCCTGATGGATGGGTTTAAACTATAAATAACCTTTTGGCCTAATAACATATTCCCAGCTACTCCAATATCTAGAACAAGTCCAGAGAAAACGATGAGTGCAATACTTATAAAAGAGTGATCTCGGACGAAAAACAGGAGAAAAATAGAAAGAATAACCAGCCCCATTGATACATTTGTCATAATGTAAATATAGCCTTTATCCGCTAACTTCCCAATATAAGGAGTCAATAACGCACCCGCTATCGCAACAAATCCAATAAGCGCAATTTCATTATTCGAGAAATCCAAGGACTCAGATCTTAATAATATCGGCATAACTGTCCAATATAGACTAAACGTAGCAAATATGCAGGCATGATAAAATGCTCTTTGCTGTAAAGGCGCTGTATCTAGTAACACTCTTAACATCGAACGCAATAACCCCGGATAGGTTATACCAAGGTTAGATTCTGCTTCAAAGTCTGGCAAAAATTTTAATAATAATAGTAATATAGTAACTAAGAGAAGGAAAGAAAAAAGATAGACTATCCTCCATCCTAGCCATTCTGTAACTGCAATAGAAAATGGACGAGCAATCATAATCCCAATTAAAAGTCCGCTCATTACTTTTCCGATATAATTTCCAGCTTCTTCTTTCGGGACAATTTTCATCGTTAACGGAACAAGCATTTGGGCTGCACTAGCACCGATTCCAATAATGGTAACAATAAACAAAAAGAGAAAGCCATTCGTTGAGAATAAAGCTCCAATTAACGAAAGGATTGTTAGTCCTAATAAAAAGACGATTATTCGCTTACTTTTGTATAAATCCGCCATCGGTACTAAAAAAAATAAACCAGCACCATATCCTATTTGCGTTAGGGTTGTTAAAAGTCCAGAAAAATTAGAGGAAATATGTAGATCTGCCGAAATAAATTGGATAATTGGCTGAGCATAGTAAATATTAGCGACAACAGCTCCACAGCTAATCGCTAAAAGAAAAATGAGAAAGTTTGTTTTTTTGTTCATTTACCTTAATTCCTTCCATCAGACTAGATGTTATATAATATAATTATTCCAAAAGGAAAAGTCTAGAATAACAGCTTGACTATTTTCATTATGCTTTGAAGCTTTAGTAAAGGGGCTTACTGTTTACAAGCAGGATAAAAAAGGAGTGCTCACCGTCAAATAAACGGTTAAACACTCCTTTTGCTTTCCCTTCAACTCATTCCCAAATAAACGTACAAATCTCTGCTTCCTTCATTTGATTGGAATCAAACAGCTCTCCGTTCATTTCTTCCAATAAATTGGATTTTTTCGGGTATTTCCCTTTCCATGACACAGATAAGGGCTGTTTTTCTCCTGTTAAATTATAACCACGAAGGATAATTTCATTGCTGTTTTCCTTCTGCTTAAAGGCTGTTAGTCGAAAAGCCTTTCCGTCCAATCGTATAAATTCATTCGTGGGCGAATACGTACCTGTATGAATATCTGTTTGAACACTTGAAAAAGGAATTTGAAAATTAATCGCTGCATGATAGGATTCTAGCTTGTTCGTCCTATCGTGAAACCCTACTGCGAATTTCACTGTTTGCTTTCCTTGACACTGAGCTTCTGGCGTTGGGAAATAACCCCAATCACCCAATTCTCCAACTGCACGAAGCAAAGTTACTGCTATAGTATCCTCCACTATTTCATATTCATTTAGTCCATAATTAGCAACCGTAACCCCTCTATGCCCATCATGCAAATTAACAAATGCATGTTGATGCTGTGGATTAGTTGGATTTTCCCAACTAGAATTTACTCTATTCGGTCTTTTCACTACTTCATAAATGCTATCTGCCTCGTGTTCATTCACATGAATACCAGTCGGAAAAAGAACCCTTAAGCGATGGTCCTTCATTTGGTTATCAAACGACGTTTCGAACAAAAGCTGATTACTATTTGACTCTAATCTTATTTTCGTTTTCAATTCTAACGTTTTCAGCTTTTTTGAACGACCTGCTTTACGTTCACGAAATTCAACCAGTCCCTGCTGTTCCTCCAATAACCTTTCATCCGCAGATTCAGGAATCAACATTTTCTGTGTTAACAGTACTTCCCCATATGCAAATGTATCTGCGACTATTTCCACCTCCGCAATCCAAGCTGAAGATAAAATAGGCTGATCTCCTTTCGGCATTTTGTAAATATATTCATTACCAACATCGCCAGTATTCTCAAAAACAAGAAAATTATTGTACGTACTATTCGTTGCTTTATCCAAAATGGTCAATGTACCATTTTGTTCTATTTTGACCGTTAGATAATCATTTTCTAAAAGAAGGCCATTATTTTGAACAATCCTTTTGTATTCTTGCTGCTGTGACTCCCCTTCTATTAGTGCAAAAGTTTTCCAGGATAGCGGACTCATTTGATTAAACGAAAGCTCCACTGTCACATAAACACCGATAAACGGTTGGCGGAAACGATCCTCCGGGAGATCATAGCCAAAACGAACATCCGTACAAATCAACCTTGATGGAATCTCCATCCCTTGTTCATCGATGACTTTCATCACAGGTATTTCTTCTGTTTTTACCTTCCGATATAATTCATCTGGACACCCACTAGAAAACGGAAGTCTTTTCCACTCTATCTCTATTTCTGCTGCTCCTGTTTTCAAACTACCAGCTGTATTAAACACAATAAACGGACGGCTTTCATCAGGAAAATGACTAGTATCAATTTGTTCAGCAAGTCTATTTATGGCCTCATCCTTTATAAACTTTCCAACTTCCTCAGCCTTATCAAAGCGAATCATCATTTCGCGATGCACAGCATCCACACTACAGCCACAAATACTATCGTGCGGGTGATTTTGCATTAATTGCTTCCAGGCAAACTGAAACAGCTCATGCGGATATTCTCTCTCCTTGTCATAGGCCATTGTCGCCAATGGCTCTGCAACATTTTCTAGCAATCTACTAACATCTGTATTTCTTTGCTTTAAATATACTCTTGCAGAAGCAGTATTCGCTAATGTATACCAGCCATCTGTCTCCTGACTAGTTAATTCTCCTTTAACCGTGTGTAAGTTTTCAGGAATATCTTTCTTTAAAGCCTTCATGTATTCATCAAAACTACTATGTATGAAGGTTATATCAGGATATAATTTATTTGCCATTTCAATTGCTGCTGTAATATTTTTTTGAACCGGCTGATGATCACAGCCATTCATAAACAGCAAATGTTCTGTTGATGCATATTGAAGGGCATCCTTTAATTTCTGATCCCAAAATTGCTTTGCTTCTACTTCCTCTACAGGAATTTCATTTCCATTACTATACCAATTTGCAAAAAGAATACCTAAAACGGAGGATTTATCAGGACCTTCCCACCACATTTCCGAAAATGGGGAACTATATTGATCATCATTGATAACAACATTATTAAATCCTGTAGGTTTCACACCTCTGCCAAATGCTGCTACATCCATCCCTGCCTGTTTAAGAATTTGCGGTGCCTGCCCCATATTACCGAACGTGTCAGGAAAATAGCCTAACTGAACAGGCGAACCCCATTTTTCACATTCTTGCAACCCAATTAAAAGATTACGTACATTCGATTCACTACTAATCAAGAAATCATCTTGAAGAATATAAAAGGGACCAATCTTTAATTTACCCTCTTGAATATACTTTTTGAGTTTCCATTCATTTTGCGGCTTTACCTCCAAGTAATCATCAAGAATAATCGTCTGGCCGTCTAAATGAAAACTATCAAAATGTGGATCTGTTTCAAACAATTCTAGTAAATCATCAATTAATTGAACAAGTCGCATTCGATGCTGTTCAAAAGGCAAATACCATTCTCTATCCCAATGACTATGGGAAATAATATACACTTTTTTCATCTAGAGCACTCCTTGGTTAGCATCATTGTTATTTTTTCTTCACTTGAATATCAAAGTAATCCATTACTAGCTCGCAAAACATCATATTCGCCCAAGAGAACCATTCTCTTGTATATTGAGACGGATTATTTACATCAAATCCTTCATGCATTAAATGCGTTCCTCCATCACAGGATACGAGTAAATCTAGGATTCTCTCTTTCTCCTTTTTATCCCCAGTAGTCAAACCTTCCATCGCAAGAGCAATTGGCCAAATATAATTTTCCGGTGTATGAGAGCTTCCTATCCCCTCTGCATATTCCCCTTTATAAAAGTAAGGATTTTCTTTACTAAGCACAGTTTGGCGTGTAGCTTGGTATCTCTCATCCTTCTCCTCGATAAATCCAAGGTACGGAGCAGATAATAGATTAGGAATATTCGAATCATCCATTATATTAAAATTGCCTTTTCCATCTACTTCATAGGCATAGATTTCTTCCCCATTTTTATTACGTACGACAGCAAACTCTTCTATGCCTTTTTGTATATCTAATTTCAACTTTTTGAATGCAGGAACCAGGTCCGTTTCCTTGAGAACATCTTCATAAATCTCTATTAGATAACCAAGGACTACGCTCGCAAACATATTGGAAGGCACTAAATATCCGTAAGCACACGCATCGTCACTTGGTCGAAATCCTGACCAAGTCATTCCCGTAGGCACTACCTCTGCTCCCCGCCCCTTGTTCACCAATGTATCCTCTTTTCTATCTGTTACTCTTTCAAACGTATAAGGTGAATTCGTATGATCTTGTTCTACTACCCATACTTGCATTATTTTTCGGACTGCTTCTTGAAACGTATTATTAAATTGATCTGTTTTCCCTGTTGCCTTCCAGAACAAATAACTAAGCTGAATAGGATAGCATAAAGAGTCAATCTCGTACTTCCTTTCCCATATCCATGGATTCATCTTCGTTAAATCGGTTTGATGCCCTGCTCCATTCGCCTCTTTATTGAAAGCGTTCGCATATGGATCCAAGCAAATATACTGAAATTGTCTTTCAATAAGTCCAGCAATCATATTAGCCATTTCTTCATCCGTTTCTGCTAGTACTAAATATGGTCTAACTTGTGCGGTTGAGTCTCTAAGCCACATCGCTGGAATGTCACCCGTTAAAAGAAAAGTAGTTCCGTCCTCCAGCTTTTCGACCGTTGTTTCTAATGTATTGGCAAAGCATGTATTGAAATTAACTGCCCAATCCGCATGTTCTTCTCCGCATTTTTCCGTAATCATTTTCATAAATTCTCTTACAGAAGACATCGCTGTTTTTTGATATGACATTTTTAAACCCCTCTCAAATTTGATATATCATTTATAATTATTTTAGTTTTAATTTTCCATATTGTCTAGTTTTTTCTTTGGCTATTTTCCTATACATTATCGTCCTTTTATAAAATTACCCTTTAAAACTTTTCATTCCATCATCTCTTTTAACACTTTATTTTCTTTGATACAAATGAATAGTTGCGCCATTCTACTCTTACATGGAAAAATTTATAAAGCCTCTATCTTTTCGAAAACAATCTTTACTGTAACCATTTTCATGTTATAATAAATTTGATATATCATTTAAGGAGTTTAGGATGAAAAAAGAACCGCTTTATCAAAAAATCGTCTCAGACATAATGGCTCAAATTCAATCCGGGGAATTAAAGCCAGGAGATCAAGTACCTACAGAACTAGAAATTTCAAAGCAATATAATGTCAGTCGAATAACGTCTAAAAGGGCTTTAACAGAATTAGAAAACCAGCAGTTAATCGAAAGGATACAAGGGAGAGGAAGCTTTGTTTCCGAACAAAGGCAAGCTCATTCTAATGTCATTCTCTTTCTTTTGCCTTTTCCCAATAATCCAGGCTTAGGGGATTATGCACAAGGAATTAGCCGTTTTATTGAGAATACATCCTACACGGTCCAAATCCAAACCAATACGTATCTTACGAAGCTTGACGCAAAAAAACTATCATCTATGTATGCTGGATTAATTCTTTATCCAGAGGCCGGGACATCTCATTTAGATATTCTTTATACGTTATATCTCGAAAAATTTCCGGTTGTCGTACTCGATAAGAAAATCGAAAGCATCCCTTTTCCCTTTATTACCTCGGATAATATGCACGGTGGTTATCTGGCTGCGCAACATTTGATATCACAAGGACATAAGAAAATCATTTTTTACGCCACACAGAATTTAGAAAGAAGCTCGACTATCCGAGAACGGTATTTAGGATATTTGAAAGCTATACATCAAGAGAATTTAGAGTATCACGGTTCCAAAGTAATGAACCCTGATGCAGATAACAGTGGATTTATCCATCAACTGAAGGAAGATGAAATTACGGGGATTATTGTAGAAAATGATATTAACGCCATCCATTTAATGAAAGAAATCAAAGGCTGCGGCTATCAAATTCCTGAAGATTTTTCCATTATCGGATTTGATAATATCCAAGCAGCTGGTCTTGTCGATCCAGGGCTAACGACGATTGCTCAGAGATTCGAAGAGATAGGCTATCAATCTGCTAAACAGCTTATTCAATTAATCGATAAAAAACAAGATATTCAATCTGTAGTAGTTCCTATTGAAATAATGATTAGAGAATCAACTAATTAGGGAGAGTTGGCTATGCTAGAATTAATTGATACAAGACAAGGTACAGAAAATCAATATAGCTATTCAAACGGTAACACACTTCCGTATACTGGTTTTCCATTTGGAATGAATTTTTTTGTTCCACAAACTAAGCATAATAATGGAAGCTGGTTCTTCCATCCGAGAGATCGTGTGTTTCAGGGGTTTCGACTAACCCATCAGCCTAGTCCTTGGATGGGGGATTTCTCGCATTTATTAGTAACACCCATTTCAGGATCTTTTCAAAATGCGGATATTTACCATTATCAAAGCTCCTATCGACCGGAGAGTGCCATTTATCAGCCACATTATTTACAAATAACGCAGGCACGCTATCAAATAAAAAACGAGCTAGTTCCTACTACGTATGGCGCTATTCTTCGTTCTGATTATAGAGATTCCAATTTGCCAGGCTTGTCGCTCTTACTTCCAGGCAAAGGAGAAATTTCCCTAGATATCGATAAGAAACTAATAACTGGTTATGTTTCTAATTTTGCCGGCTGTGAAGATTCCAATTTCAAAATGTATTTTGTACTGACCTTTAATCATTCCATTGATCAAGAGCATACTGGATTTTTCCAAGAGGAGAAATCGTTTACTCCAGCTCTTTCAACATCTGGAGAAGACCAGCAATTTCTAATCCGTTTCTTATTGAATGAGAATGAACAACTAGAAACTCGTCTTGCGACTTCTTTTATAAGCCATGCTCAAGCAGAATGGAATCTAAGCCAAGAGTTATCCTCTTTTTCGTTTGATACAATCAAAAGGAAAGCAGCAAATGCATGGGAATATTACTTAAATAAAATCGAAGTAAAAAACCAAGATATCTCAGCAGTTAAAACCTTCTATCATTGTATGTATCGGATGTTTCTGTTTCCGCAAAAGTTTTATGAAATAAACCAACAAGGGGAGCCAATCCATTATGATACAACGAGTAGAAAAGTAAAACCAGGTGTCCTGTATACGAATAATGGCTTTTGGGATACGTTCCGTACTGTCTATCCTCTCTATTCTCTTCTTATTCCAAATGAATACGAGGAAATGCTGCAGGGATTTCTAAACAGCTATCGAGAAACTGGCTTTTTGCCAAAATGGCTTTCACCAGATGAGCGTGGACTTATGCCAGGTACATTGATAGATGCCGTTATTGCAGATGCAGCTATCAAAGGAATTGCTCCTGACATTATACCTGAGCTATTTGAAGCAATGATTAAAACGGCCTCGACAGTAAGTTCAAAGGCCACTTATGGGCGCCAAGGAATCGAGGACTATGATACATACGGCTACATTCCTTCCAATCATCATGAAAGTGTTAACCATACACTTGATTACGCTTATAGTGATTTTTGCATTAGCAGAGTAGCGAAAGAATTAGGAAATGAGGAGCTTAAGAATACCTTTGAAAAACGTGCTTATAATTATCAAAATATCTTTCATAAAGAAACAGGATTTATGCGTGCCAAAGATAAACAAGGAAATGTAGAAGAGCCCTTTAACTCCTTTAGCTGGGGACAAGATTATGCAGAAGGAAGTGCTTGGCAGAGTAGTTTTGCCGTTTTTCACGACTTCGCTGGATTAATAAGTGCTTATGGTGGAAAAGAACCATTTAGAGAAAAGTTAGTTCAACTATGCAATCAAGATCCTGTTTTTGAAACAAAAGGATATGGGTTTGAAATCCATGAAATGAGTGAAATGGCTGCCATCGATTTTGGTCAAGTCGCAATTTCCAATCAGCCGAGCTTCCATTTGCCCTATTTATTTACCTATGCAGGAGATCCTGCCTCTTCTCAAGTCTTATTAAAACAATTAATGACACAATTATTTACTAGTAGCCCTACCGGCTATCCTGGTGATGAAGATAATGGTAGTATGTCTGGCTGGTATATCTTTAACAGTATGGGTTTTTATCCAGTCTGCCCTGGAACAGGAGAGTATGTAATTGGCATTCCTATATTTGATTCGGTTACGATTCATCTTCCGAATGATAAGAAAATTGAAATAGCAACGAAATTTAACCAGCCACAGTTCAACTTTGTTCATCAAATAGCCGTTAATAATAAAGCATATAGCAAGCTATTTATAGAACATGATGTTTTAATAAAAGGTTGCACAATCGATTTTCAGCTTGGCATTGTGCCGCCAATTAAAGAATATACAAAAACAGATTTCCCATATTCCTTATCAACAGATACCACCAAATAATAGAAGATAAAAAAGGACACTATTGATGATGCAAGTAGCATCATCAATAGTGTCCTTTTTCTTACTCATCAATCGGTTCAAATAGCAGCTGATAGCTTTCTCTAAATTCCTTTGGCGAAATCCCACAATATTTTTTAAAGTTTTTATAAAAATACCCTTGGCTCATATAGCCAATTTGATCAGCGATTTCATTCACATTTAGCTCTGAATGTAATAATAAATTCTGCGCTAGCTTTATTCGATAATGATTTAAATATTGGGAGAAGCTTTTATTTGTCTCTTTCTTAAAAATCTGCCCTAAATACATTACATTTAAGTGTAGCCTCTCTGCGATAGTCTTTAGCGTCAAATCTTCTTGGTATTCTTCTTGAATCATTTTTAGTACATTCTGGACATTAACGCTGTATTCCCTTTTAAATTTCTTATATTTTAAATTGTGCATTAGATCTTTAATCAAATGTTGAAGCTCCTTAAAGGAACTCGCTTTATTTATATTCTCTACCATCTCTTCATAGATGAATTTATCTTGAATCTCCAGCTCTCGATAAATATCCATGAAAACTAAATCGAAGAGAAACATAACCAATAAACAAATTATAGGAAAAAATAAACGAATTATATGTATTTTCGTTTAAGCTTATAACATAGACAGGAATTGAAATACAGCTAAACTATTTGCAAGAACAGCAATAACCAAGGGAATAGCAACTCCCATTAACCAGCCTTCCTGATTCGCTTGGGCCTTATCTTTCGTTTTCATTCGGACACTTCCTTCTGAACAAATTCCTTTCTCTCTACTTCTTGTAAGTTTCATTATTAGTTAATCTTAGCAATGATAGTTATTAAAAATACTAATAACCATACTAAAAAACCTGTCTATTTGGAATCCAAATAGACAGGTTTTCTTTTACTAAGATTTTCTTGCACTTGCTTTACATCACTTTTTGGTGGTAGCCCAAACACTTTGCTGTATTCTCTACTAAACTGAGATGGACTTTCATAGCCAACCTGAAAGGCTGCTTCAGCAGCTTCTAATCCTTCAGACAACAATAACCTACGCGCTTCCTGCAATCGAATCATTTTCTGAAACTGCAAAGGGGACATTCCTGTAATTAATTTAAAATAATGATGAAAAGAAGAAAGGCTCATATTTACAGATTTAGCTAATTCCTCTATGCGAAGCGGCTTCGCATAGTTATCATTAATCACTTGTATTACCTCTTTTATGGTTTGAGAATGACTTCCTAAGATAGCATATTGTTTCATCTGATTACCATCCTCATTTTGCAAAATACGGTATAAAATTTCCTTTTGATAGAGTGGGGCAAGAGCAGAAATATCTTGTGGTGAGTCAAGCAGCTTCAGCAATCTAATTAACGCAGCTGTCATGTCTGGGGTAGTTTTATTTACTAGCATTGCCCTTTTAGGCGGAAGTGAGTCTTCTTCCCTCTGACTCGTGACTACTTCTAAAATCTGCTCTGTCGTAAACCCAAGTCTTATACAATAATATGGATTTTCTTTCGTAGCCTCTGTAATTTTTCCTCTAATAGGCAAATGAACAGATGTAATAAGATACTGACTGGAATCATAACGAAATATTTCCTCACCAAGCATAACTATTTTTGCCCCTTGCACAATGAAACAAACAGATGGCTCTATAATGGAATGCAGCGGCTCTGTTAAGGTAGAAGCACGAATAATGCTTAAATGGTCAATCTTCGTTTCATGTGTACCATCGTTTTTAATATTCTTTTCTATTAGATTCATTAACTTAGTTTGTTGCTCTCCCATAAATCCACCTCGATTTTTCATTTATTTTACATCTTATTTGAAGAATTAGGCAAAGATTATACATGAATCTTCTATCCCTCTTGTTTCATGCTTACTTATAATAAAATCACGACATCTTAAAGGATGAAAGAAATAATTACTACTGGAGGAATCATATGACTCACTTAAAAGACAAAGTTGCCATTATTACTGGTGCATCCAGAGGAATAGGTAGCAGTATAGCAGAAGAACTGGCTCAACTAGGAGCTAAGGTGATTATTAATTATGCAAATAGTGTTGAGAAAGCACAGGAAGTTGTCGCAACAATCGTGAAAAACGGTGGAGTAGCAGTAGCTGTTCAAGCAGATGTCAGCAAAATCAAAGAGGTGGAACGTTTATTTACAGAAAGTCTTCATCATTTCGGAAAAATAGACATTTTAGTAAATAATGCAGGAATTATGCATACTGTCCCTTTAAATGACGTTACAGAAGAAGAATTTGATCTCCATTTCTCTATCAATGTGAAAGGCACTTATTTTGCATGCCAGCAGGCTCTTAAACATATGGAGCCAAATGGAAAAATCGTTAATTTCTCCACCTCTGTAGCTGGGATGATGTTCCCTGGATACAGCCTGTATGCTGCAACAAAAGGGGCTGTTGAACAGATAACAAGACAGCTATCGAAGGAATTTGGGCCAAAAAATATTGCAATAAATACTATTTCACCTGGTCCTACAAACACAGAGTTATTTATGAATGGCAAAAGTGCTGAACAATTAGACAACCTAAAAAGGCTTAATGCATTTGGTCGTTTTGGCGAAACAGATGATATTGCCAAAGTTGTCGCCTTCCTAGTAAGCGATGACGCTCGCTGGATTACTGGACAGACAATTCGTGTAAATGGTGGAATGGTTTAATTAAAAGATGAAAAAAATCGATAGAAGAATCAGATCTGTTTTTACATACACTGATCTGTTCTTCCTATCGATTTTTATTTTTGCAAATGCTTCATTTATTAATGTGATGGATGATCTACTTTCACACGTTTAATAAAGAAAGATAGAACAAAGCCAATTATCGCAACGATAATCGCAAAGCTAAATGATTTTTGAACACCTGCTGTAAAAGCAAGCAACGGAGTTAATGGATTGGTCATATCCGCACCATTACTTAAATAATTGCTTGAACCGGTAGTTAATAAAGAAATCGCAATCGCCGTTCCTATCGCACCACCGACTTGTTGCAATGTATTCATAATCGCTGTTCCATGTGGATACAATTCTGGCGGCAATTGGTTGAGACCATTTGTTTGTGCCGGCATCATTACCATGGATACTCCAATCATTAATACAATCAGAAGAGCAATAATGAAACCAGATGATGTATCAATATCAATGGTTGAGAATCCAAATAAGGAAAGAGTTGCTAGCGCAAGACCCGGAATAACTAGCCATTTAGGTCCAAACTTATCAAAAAGGCTTCCCATAATAGGAGATAAGAATCCATTGATTAATCCACCTGGCAATAGTAGTAATCCTGCTGTAAACGTGCTTAAAGCTAGAACGTTTTGTAAATACAGTGGTAATAGGATCATGGACGAAAGCATTACCATCATAATAATCACAAGAAGTAATAGTCCCAATACAAACATTGGGTATTTAAAAGCACTTAAATTCATCATCGGCTGTTTCATTTTCACTTGACGGATAGCGAAAACGATTAAAGCAACAAGTCCAATTCCTATAGAAAGAATTACTACTGGACTTCCCCAGCCTCCGCCTTCTCCAGCATTACTGAATCCATAAACAATTCCACCAAATCCAATCGTCGATAGAATAATCGATAAGATATCTATCTTCGGCTTCGTAGGTGTCGTTACATTTTGCATAAATACAATACCAAAAATAAGTGCAACAATTAATAATGGCAGGGAAACCCAGAATATCCAATGCCAAGTAAGAGAGCGAAGAATTAAACCAGAAATGGTTGGTCCAACCGCAGGTGCAAAACTAATTACTAGCCCCATCATCCCCATTACTTTTCCACGATTATGTGGTGGAATTAATACGAGAATTGTGTTAAACATTAGCGGTAATAAAAGTGCTGTTCCAACTGCCTGAACGATACGAGCAATCATTAATACAGCAAATGTCGGTGCAATTGCTCCTATTATCGTCCCCGAAATGGAAAAGATAAGAGAAGTAATAAATAACTGCCTTGTTGTAAACCATTGTAAAATAAGTCCAGATACAGGAACTAATATACCAAGCGTTAATAAAAATCCCGTTGTTAACCATTGTACGGTTGTTTCTTTAATTGCAAAATCTGTAATAATTGTATTTAATGCCATATTCAGTGCCGTTTCACTAAATAATCCAACAAAGCCCGCAATTAAAAAAGATGCGATAATAGGAATCGTCTTAAACTCACTTTTTCCCATTGCCTCGCCTTTAGCGGGAATATCCATTGTCATATTCCTTTTCCTCCTTTAAAATCATAGAAACTACTGTTTTAACAGCACTGCTATTTGGTTCGAAATGCAACGAAGCGGATTACTACTCTTATTCGTTAGAGCAAGCATGCATCCACCTTCTATCATTGCATTTAACGTAATACCCAACTCTTTTGCCAGCTCTTTTTCAAAGCCAAAATCCTCTAGCCGATTGGTATAAAGCGCCTGCCAATCGGTAAAAGTAGCATCGCATGCCAAGCGCAGCGTTTCATGAGTCAACGCTGTTTCAGAAGCAATCAGACTAATTTGCAAGCCTTCAAGTGCACTACATCCCATTTGATCAAATTCATTTGCAATCGAATTAACATGTTCTTGAAATGCAGACACTGGTGTGTCCCCGCCATATAAGTCTGCTTTCATTTTCTCCACGACTAGTTCCCGCATTCGCTTAATTGCTGCTAAAGCAATTTCTTCCTTCCCATTAGGAAAGTGATAATATAAAGAGCCTTTTGGTGCACCACTCTCATCAATTATTTGATTAAGCCCAGTAGCGTGAAATCCTTGAAGTTGAAACAGCTTCGTCGCAGTAGTTAAAATTGCTTCCTTTTTATTGTTGCCTTTTTTCATTAGAATCATCTCTTCTTAAAAAATTATAACAACTGGTCTACATAATACTAATGTGAGAATCTAGAAGTGTCAAGAAAATAATATGTGATTTTTGCTTCTTTTTATACAAAAAGGACGGATTCTTTACTAAATTTTTAAAGTAAGTGTTTTCAATCATAAAGAAATGTTCTATGTAAAACCAAACAAATTCTTAGAAAGTATCCCTAGCATTTGCTATACTCATTCCTAAATTGCTTATCTTAAAAGAAGGAATGGGTACAGATAATCAAAATAGGTATAAGGAAAGGAGCAATAGGATGCGTAATAAAGAAGAGTTAAAAAAAGAAATTCTTGATGCTTATCATTTTCGGCATGCTACAAAGGAATTTGATCCGGAGAAGAAGGTCTCAGAGAGTGACATGGAGTTTATTTTAGAAACGGGGAGACTATCTCCGAGCTCCTTTGGGACAGAGCCTTGGAAGTTTCTAGTGATTGAAAATCCAGACTTGCTAGATAAAATTAAACAATCTTCTTGGGGAGCTTATACAAAAATTCCAGCAGCAAGCCATTTTGTTATTTTATTAGCTAGGACAAAATTAGATACAGCCTATGATTCTGCCTATTTAAAAGAGCAGTTTACTAATGTATCTAAGCTTCCTGATGAAGTGATTCCAAAAATGATTGAACGTATCGAAGAATTCCAAAAGGACGATTTCCACTTAGACACCGACCGTGCTTTATTTGACTGGGCTTCGAAGCAAACGTATATAGCGCTTGGAAATATGATGACTGCTGCTGCCCAAATCGGCATCGATTCTTGTCCAATTGAAGGCTTTAATATGGAGAAAATGAATCAACTATTAGATGCAGAAGACCTTTTAGAAGATGGCCATTTAGGAGTTTCGGTAATGGTTGCATTCGGTTATCGTGCGAAAGAGCCCTATCCAAAAACACGCAGGGAATTTGATGATGTGGTCAAGCGGGTATAATGGCTTTATTTAAAATTACCTGAGAGGAACTATCCCTGCTTTGATGTCATACAGATAAATGCGGGGATAGTTCAAAAAGGAATCTTTCTCCTTTATTTGTTTAAATCTTTTTTTAACTATCTCTATCATTTGTTCCTTCACGCTTCCTTTATATTTCTAGACATAAGACGATATTTTCTAGGTGTCACTTGCTTAACCTGTAGGAACTTTTTTATAAAGTAGTCAGGATTCTGAAATCCTATATTCGTAGCTATTTGATAAATCCGATCATCCGTTTGTTCTAAAAGCTGACATGCCTTTTCTATCCTATATTCGTTTAAGTAGTCTTTAAACGCTACCCCATATTTTTTACTGAATAATTGGCCTAAATATACACTATTTATATTATATTTATCTCCTAATTTTCTCAAACTCAATTTTTCCATATAGCGCTCTTCAATGTCACTTTCAATTTTAACTAAAATGTCTTTTGATGAATAATTCTTGATACTATATAAATAGTTTGCGAAATGTAAGGAATACGTTAAAAACTCATCCATCGAAATTTTTCCAGATAAAATATTCTTCTGATCATGAATAAACAGGAGGGATTCATCATAAGAAAAATTCGGGTTATTATTCTTATTCCATAAGTCTGTTAATTGATAAATCAAAAGAGTAAGATTGTTTTTTATTAGTTGAGGGTGCAAACATTTCCGATGAAATTCATCGTATATTTCTTTAACGATAACGTTTATTTTTTTCTCATTATTTTCTGAAATACTATCGATATATTGATTTATTGTTTTTTGAGATAAGTGATATTGCTCTATAGTAAATGCCGGTATATTATCACAATAGATTATTGATTTATCTGCACAGTAAAAATATTCATATTCTTTTCCTAAAACTACTTTATTATAGGAATCAGTTATTTCTTCTATTTTCTCTACTGTATTTCCGATATACATTTTCACCTTGAACGGAACTTCTCTAAGTAAACTTCTTTGTAGCTTCTCTATATAATTCGCTCTATAAACCTCCGAACGATTGCATTGCCATACAACACTTACCGAGTATTCCATATTTGTATTTTCTATATCATAAAGAATAATAAAATTCTCTTCCTGCACCATTTTTTCTATTACTTTATACAGCACATTTCTCCATTCCTTCTTTTCATCTATCGTAACACTTTCCTGCTTATTTCCTTGTACAACATCTATATTAATGAAGGTATAGTTTTTAAATTTTCCATACTTTCCTTTGATAAACTCGATATCCTTTGAAGTAAATTTATCATATAAAATATTTTTTAAATGATAATCAATAATTGCCTTGTTCTTTTTTTCTTCCTCTTTTTCTTTTCTCTTTAGTACTATAAATCGTTTGTTAATGGTTTCTAATAAATCGATTAACTCCTCTTCCTGTATTGGCTTTAACAAGTAATCAGTGACCCTATATTGAATAGCTTTCTTCGCATATTCAAATTCATAATATCCACTTAAGATTACAAATCTTATTTCCTTATCGACGTTCTGCTTTACCTGTTTAATTAGTTCTAGTCCGCCCATTACAGGCATTTTTATGTCAGTAAAAACAATGTCAACTTCATAGTCTCGAATAATTTGAAGAGCATCTTCTCCATTTCCGGCTTCATAACAAATTTCAAAACCATAGTTTCCCCAGTCAATCATGACTTTAATTCCCTCCCGAATATATGGTTCATCATCAACAATAAGGACTTTTAACATTATTTATTCCCCCTAAAAAATGACCTTTTTCCCATTCAGTAAGAATTGATGAAAGAAACACTAAACGAAAAGCAAATAACACCGACCTTGTCATATTTTGTAGAGCATTCACTATATAATCGGCAACTTAATGTACACTTCTGTTCCCGTGTAATTCTGACTTTCAATTTCTAATTCCCCCTCCTCTTGATAATGCATTTTTAATCGTAAATAGGCATTTAAGATTCCTGTGCTTTCTTCCCAATTGGATGTTGTTAAATCCTTTTTCTCTAGGACTTCTCTTATCTCCATTAATCTCTTTGCATCCATCCCAACACCACTATCTAAAATCTCCATATAAATAGCATCTTTTTGTGTAGAGACAATAATACTAATCTCCCCTCCGTTTTTCTTTTTCTCTATCCCATGAATACAGGCATTCTCTACAAAAGTTAAGATCAGCATTTTTGGAATATAATACGTCTTGCATTCCTCTTCCACATAGATAGAAAAGTTTAATCTATCTACAAAACGGTATTTTTGAATATTCAAGTATCTTTGGACATACGCTAATTCTTCCTCTACAGTGACAAAATAAGAGTCGCTCCATTTGGTCATTCTTCTAAATAACTGTGCTAATTCATTAATAACTGTTGCACTTTCTCTATCACCATTTAATAAGTTCCTCATTCGAATACTATCTAAAGTATTATAAAGAAAATGTGGATTCACTTGACTTTGAAGTGCGTTTAACTCTGCTTTCGTTTTTGCTAGTTCTATTTTCTGCTGTTCTCTTTCTTTTTTGTACACTTCACCCAATAATTCATCGATCTTTATCACCATGAAATTATAGCTTCTTATTAAATCACCTATTTCATCTTTTCCTTGATTGATATTGATTCTTTCGAATATCCCCTTCTCTACTTTTAATAAATGTTGCTCTGTTAGAGCGATTCTATCTTGAAAAGACTTATTAATAAGTAAAATAACAAGTGTGGGAAATAGAAAATTAAAGATGATTAATACAAGGAGTACGGTTTTCTTGTTTTCAATTAAATCAAAAATATTAGTTTGGTTATTAGATATATAAATATCCCAACGATCATTGATTGCTAGAAAAGAGTCAGAAAGATTAAATCTGGATTTTTCATTTGATTCTAATTTACGGAATATGGTATTCTTCTTCTCCGAACCATGATTACTAAAAATAACCTGATCATTATATGCTATTACAATATTATTACTTATATCTTCATTTTTGATATTTGCCAATAATCGATAATAATTAATATTTATTTTTACAATACTTTGATATCCATTGCTTCCATTTGGCAATTCTCTTATAAAACTGATCGTTCGATTCGATTCTAGCTTTGGAGGGAACTGCTTATTCTCTTCATAATAAGGATATAAAATCATATTCTGATTATTCTCTTTGTAAATTTTATACCAATTCGTATTCTCGACCGCTCGCAAATCCCAAAAAACCCCGCCGTTAATAATAGTTGGATTAGTAGTATATATTTCTATGCTTTCCAAAGCTTGCGATACATAAAAATTATTAATGATATTTCCTTGAACAAGCGAAATATAGTCACTATAATAATCTACATTATCCTTATACTTTTTTTGAAGAAATTCATTGATATTTAAATCTCTACTAATATAATTGGATACTTCCGTAATTTCGTTTAAACTCTCATTAAGATGATACTTCAGCCGTTCTATCGTAATTTCCATCGATTTATTTTTTTGGATATTCTCATTTTCTCGAATGGAATGAATAATGACTAAATTGGTAAGAACGATAGGAATCACTACAGCTAATAGATAGATTAGGAACATTTTTTTCTTTATTTTGATGTTATTCAGAAGCAAAGCAAGCAAGTTCTTTTCCCATCCTTCCAAACCAAGCTCCACGCAAAAAGTAAAGCTAAAGGCTATCATCTGTTGTAATCAGAAGAAATATTGAACTAGAGAACCTTATATAAATATCATATAGGTTGTAAGCGTATTCTATATTTTATATTCTACCATTTATTCACTATTAGTATATAGAGATTTTCCCATAAAATCATGAATCCTTGCCATCTATATTGCTATATTCTTGGAGATTCATTTATAAACAGCGCTCAATCCTCCTGCTGCATATCCACAATCTCCTATTCTTTCTCTTGTAAATAACTAGAAAATATATTTTCCATATAGCGACTTATCATATAGGAGAAAAAAGCAGGAAGGATTACAACTAATATTGGTAATAACCATATACTAAATACGAATAACATAAGAAGTATTAATAGAAATAAAGATTTAGGCAAATGGCTAATGGCTAAAATGGCTGCATTTTTCCAAACAATTTTTAATGGGGATTGAAACCTCGCTATATAGGAGATAGCATAGATAAAGCAACAACATGCCAAAGGGATAAAAAGAAGAAACATGGTTTGCCCTATTATAGTTACAACACTTCCATTTGCTTTTGCCCCTAAAAACAGGCTATTGTAATAAAACACAGAAATGGCAGTTGCAAAAAATAACCAAGTAATAGTAGCCTGTTTAAAGCTATTTTTCATCGCTTTCCAAAACTGCTGAAATATATATCCCTCATCCTCTCTAACAGCATGATGGGCTGCATAATACAATGCAGCCGTTGAAGCCCCAATCGTAATGATAGGTAACGAGAATACTGTCCATAGAATACTTAAATATAATAAATTGGCTACCTTTGTCAATCTTCTCATATATATTCCATTCATTAATCTGTTCATACAGTTTCACCTTTTCTGTTATATGCAAATTCTACTTCCTCATTTACTTGCTCCAACCATTGAAAGTCTGCATAACAACTGTTTATTAATTCCGATTTACTAGTTACATAAACTCCCATTGTACATCCAACAAATCCCCCTGCTACCTCCGTACTTAAGATATGTGCGTCTATATTCTTCGCCACTTCTATATCCTTTCCATCTTCTTGTGAATAATAGAAATGTAGATTTTGACAATCTCCATGTATTTTCAAAATTAGATTACTAGAATCCTCTACTATACGATTTTCCAGCTTATCTTCCCCATTATAATTTGTTATCACTCTCAGTTCTCTTTTCCCTTCAAATAATCCCGATACAAAGCGAATAGAGTAACGATCATTTTGAAGAATAACAAGCCCAGCTTCATCCCCATTTTGTTGAGGAATAAAATTCAGCTTTGTTTTAAGCGTATACCACATGGATTGTTGCCTAACACCTATATAAGAAGGAGATGCAATATCTGCGATCGTATGCGATGAAGCGTACATTCTTAACCAACCGTCTTTTTCATTAAAAACATACTTTTCTATATCAGGATTTCTTAAAAATAATAATCGCTTATCTAAAGGTTGCTCGAACGGAATTCGGGTATTTACCGTTTCTAATGGAAAAGGTGGCAGCTTGTGCATCTGCTCTTGCGCTAACCTTCCTAAACCTGGATTAACAACTGGCCAATCATTCTCCCAGACTACTTCTGCTAGAAATGTCTCTCTTCCTAAGTTGCTGTGCCCATCAAAAATACGGCTTGCAAGACAAGTCATATACCATAGCCCATCTGGTGTCTCCACTAAGTCGCCATGCCCAACGTTACATATAGGATAATCACGCCCAAGATGTCTATGTGTAAGAATAGGATTACATGGATTTCCTATATAAGGACCATCAATTTTCTCACTTCTTGCAATCGTGACACAATGTTCAAATGAAGTGCCGCCTTCTGCAATCATTAAATAATAATATCCATTCCGCTTATATAAATGTGGTCCTTCTGGCCATATTGCATCTCTTAGAGCGCCTTTCCAAAGTTTTGTACTAACCCCTATCAACTTCATAGAGTTTGGATCTAATTCCTGTAACCACACCTCCCAATCTCCATTGTATCGAACACCTTTTGGATTAGGTCTTGTCCCCACATAATAGCATTTTCCATCTGTATCAAAGAATAGACTTGGATCGATTCCTTCTGCTCCTTCTAAATAATAAGGATCTGACCAAGGTCCTCTTGGATCTGTTGCTGTCACAATAAAATTTCCACCCTTTGGAACATTCGTAGTTATCATATAGAAAGTTCCATTATTGTATCTAATGGATGGGGCAAATATCCCTTGAGAATGTGTAACATCTGATAGAGGAAGCTGCGATTTTCGGTCCAGTATATTTCCGATTAACTCCCAGTTAACAAGGTCCTTACTATGATAAATCGGCACACCAGGAAAATAAGAAAAAGTAGAAGTGACCAAATAATAATTGTCTCCAACTACACAAATAGATGGATCTGGCGAAAATCCTTTTAAAATTGGATTCTGAAAAGTCTGCACTTGCTAATCATCCCTTCTTTCAAAAATAACATTACCAAATTCTATAATTTCCACTTAACGCCAAAAACGCAAAGCTATAAAGAAAGTTATCATAATATCTGCGATCTCCCGTTCTAAGTGGAGTATCCCAAAACTTCTCTACACATTCTCTCGCATAATCGAATTTTCCTTCTGTTGCAAGGGAACCCATTGCATTTGTTGCCAATAATCCAACGGGATGTAATACCCTCTGCTCCACCTTTGTTCCATCTATAGCATAAACGTAATCCTCTTCTCCTTTGACTGTTTCACAAAAGAATTTTTGAATCTTTGCCACACAATTTCTTAAATCTTCATCTTTGCCAAACCATTCATAATCAAGACCAATATTAGCCGCTACTCGATACGAATCACTATAAAAATAGAAATGCTCACTGTCATAATAAGGGTTTCCATCATAATCAGCGTATTCTGCCGTAAGCCCCGTAACTGGATGGCAGGCCTTTAGCAAATAGCATCTACTCGCTTCAGCTGCTCCCTTCCAAAAGTCACGATCTTCTTCATTTGCCCATAAGGAAAAGAGCTCATAAAAGTGCGGTAAATGATAGGAAGGATCAGAGTATTCTACTTCTGGAATAAACTTGATAAGCTTATTTTCAGGATTCCACATTGGGAAACCATCATTGTTTTCTCCTTTATGGATACAATAGTGGAGAATATCTTTCGCTTCTTTTGAATACTCAAAGATTCCGTCTCCATCTCCCCAGCGATGCGAAGCAAAAAATAATGCCATTGCGAAAAATTCTTCTCCATCTGGAGCTGGTCCATAAGCATTTTTCACTCCTTCAGGTGAAACAGACCATGCAAAGTAGTTAGCGTGAAGTCCAGAATCCATCCACATATACGTTTTTGTCCATTTCCACAACCGATCAAATACTTCCTTTTGATCTAATTGCACACTTAACATCATTGCATAAGACATACCTTCTGTCCTTACATCGTTATTCCCCGTATCCATCACATATCCCATCTGGTTGTCCGTTTCATAATAAATACGTTCATCTTCCTTTCCAAAAAATAATGTTTGCCAAATGAGTGCTAAACGATCGTTAATTTCCTCTTTCTGGTAACCATATTTTTTAAATAAATTAGTATATTCCCCCGTCTGAAATGCTGTTCCCATATTAATCTACCGAACTATCACTTCCTGATAGTAAGGCAGTTCACCTCCATCATTTATTTTTAACGTCTTTATTCTTTTACTCCACCTATTGTTAGTCCACTCATAAAATACTTTTGTAAGAAGGGATAAAGACAAACAATCGGTAATGCCGTAATAATTGTGGTTGCCGCCCGTATCGATGTAGGAGTAACCATAGAAGATGAGTTTTTCATAGAATCTACATTTGCACCTTGGCTTGTCACAGAAGAAAGCAGTTTCATTAATTCATATTGTAACGTGGTCAATCGATCATTAAATCCGTTGTATAGCATGGCATCGAACCAAGAGTTCCATTGGTATACTGCTATAAATAACGCAACTGTTGCTAAAACTGGTTTACATAGTGGCATAATTATACTTATGAAAATTCTAAAATGGGATGCACCATCCATTTTGGCAGATTCCACTAAACTTTCCGGTAATCCATTAATATACGTACGGATAACCAACATATTAAAAGCACTTATCATTCCTGGAATAATATATACCCAAAAGCTATTTAACAATCCTAATTTACTCATCAAAAGATAATTCGGAATCAATCCCGCATTTAAATACATAGTAAAGATATAGAGCAATGTAATAGACTTTCTAAATACAAATTCCTTTCTACTTAATATATACGCTAAAAGAGCTGTCAGGAATAATTGAACGATAGTTGCAATGACCGTTCTCGCAACAGTAATTATGGAAGCTTGGATAAGCGTATCTTTTTTTAATACAGTTATATAGTTTTCAAGTGTTAATTCTCTTGGAAATAGATAGATTCCTCCTTTAATAGAATCTAATCCATCATTAAAGGAAACTGCTAATGTGTTTAAAATTGGGTACAAGGTTGCAAGAATAAAAAACAGTAAAAAAATCCATTTTAAAATATCAAAAAGAACATCTGAATAATAGACCTTTTTCATCGCTCTCGATCCTCCTTTAAAATAATCTTTCTTCTCCTGCTACTTTCGCTAAGTGATTGGCAATGAAGATTAAGGTAAGACTAATTATTCCATTAAATATTCCAGCAGCTGTTGCTAATGAATAGTTATTTAAGCTAATTCCATATTTTAAAACAAAGATATCGATGGTTTGCGATACTCCTTGGACCAATCCATTTCCTAGTAGATATTGAACTTCAAATCCAGCATTTAATATATTTCCAATATTAATTAACAAGAGTATAAAGATAGTAGGCTTAATACCTGGCAACGTTACATGCCAAATTCTTCTTAAGCGATTTGCCCCATCAATAGATGCAGCCTCATATTGTTCCTCATTAATTGATGCCATTGCTGCTAAATAAATGATGCTTCCCCATCCAGTTGATTTCCATACATTTGCAAATCCTACAATCCACCAGAAGTATTTCGGGTCTGCAAAAAAGTTAATGGGTGCATCAATTATGCCAAAAAATAGCAATAACTGATTAATAATGCCGGTTTCAGGAGACAATACTTCCATTACGATTCCTGTAACGATAATCCAGGATAAAAAGTGAGGAAGATAAGATACTGTTTGCATAAACTTTTTGATCGTTTTATTTCTTACCTCATTTAATAGAAGTGCAAATCCAATGGAAAAAATGAATCCTAGCACTAGGTTTATCATACTCATTGCTAACGTATTACGGACTACATTAATAAATGTTGGATCGGAAAAGAGAAATTTAAAATTACTTAACCCCACCCATTCTTGTTCCAATAATCCTCTACCTGGTCGATAATTTTGAAAAGCCATTAACCAGCCACTTAGGGGTGCATAATAAAAAATTAATGCATAAATAACAAAAGGGATAGATAATAACACTAATTCCTTTTGTTCTCTACATTTCTTAAATAATTTTTTTAAAGAACTTACCTTTTTGGGAGATGGCTGAACGACAGTCTCTAATACTACTGGTTTCTCCTGTTGCACCTTTTATCACACCTTTCATTAAAACGAAAAGGGTTGGGAAAACGCCCTTCATTTGGAGTGGAGACCGTATTCCCAATATTCCGTTTAATATTTCCAGTTTTTTTAATTAGTAGATTCAGCCACTTCGATTCTTCGTTGTACTTCCTTTGTTAAGGCATCTTCATATGCTTTTACATCCACTTGAGAATTGTATGCATCCATATAATCATTCCAAGCACTTTCAAACTTATCTGGTGAGGTCATAATAACTTTTGGTAACCACTGCTGCTTTACTTCTGTCATTTTTTCTTTGGAAATTCCTTCTGGTGTGCTTGCCGTCCATCCATTTGTCGCTGAATAGATAGGATACCACGGTGAATTTTCTTCCACTGGTGTTAAGAAATCAGTCCATTTTTTATAGCCATAAGCATCAAGAATCTTTCTATCCAAATCAGATAACGTTGCATAGAATTCATCTGGCTGCTCCCTTGGAGAAACAGCATTTATTCCGTCCTCCATCATTCCAGTGTATGTCGGAAAATAATTATAATCAGAAAAATTATTTGTTACATAATTCTGATCTTTTGCGTTTTTACGCTGTTCTTCTGTACGATAGAATACACCTTTATCATCTACTTCATAATCAACACCTTTTTCTCCCCAAGTTCTCATAACCATAATCTCTGGATCAAGTAAGTCATTTAAGAACTTTAAGGATCCCTCAACATCCTTATTACTAATGCTAATGCCAAGACCATTTGCAACATTTAATGTTGGTGGGCTAAAATATTGCGGGGTAACATTTTTATCTAAGACTAAATCAAGCGGGACATAAGTAAGATCATCTAAGCCTTGAGACTTAAGTGAATTTTCAGCATCCTGAAATTGCCAATGTTGATCAACCATTCCTAATACACGCCCAGAAGAAATTTTTGCAATGTATTGGTCATAAGACATCGTAAAAGTCTCTGGATCAATTATTCCATTCGCAAATTTCTCACTTAATATTTTGTAATATTCTTTTGCTTCAGGGATTTTATCATACACTTTTGCTTGCTTTGTTACAGGATCAATAACTGCGGCTCCGTCATTCGGATAACCAGCTAAAAATTGCGGCGGATTTTCTAAACAGAAGTATCGCCAATCATCAGACAAAATGGAAAACCCAATATTCTTCTGTCCATCAGCTAATGTCGGATTTTCTTTAAGGTAGCCTTCAATTAGGTCGAAATATTCTTCTAATGTCGTGATGTCAGGATAATCAGCCCATTCCAAAACTCGCTTTTGAATCCAGAATGCTTGATCATTATGGTTAACCGCCATATTCTCCCCTTTAACGACGCCAAATTGAGGAATAATATATATATGACCATCTTCATTCCTAATTTGATTCCATTGAGCATCCGTATACAAATTTTTAATATTTGGATAATCATCTAAATAGTCTTCTAACGGAACTAATGCACCCGCATTAATTAACGCTGCTGTCCCATCTGATCCATCAATAAAATCTGGATATTCTCCTCCTGCAATCATTACACCGATTCGTTCAGAGGCGGTTTGTCCTGTTAACCACGTAACATCTGCTTTCGCGCCTATTTTTTCAGCGATTTTATTCATCATTCTATTATCATCCGGTAATTCCTTACCAGGGACAGCCATAAATGCAGTAAAAGTTTTTATTCCATTTTCATCCACATTAGAGGATGTTTCCTTATCAGATTCGCATCCTGAGAGAACTAATAAACCTATTAAAAATACAGATAAAACGGAAATTATCTTCTTCATTTGTACACCCCCATATAAATTTTCAAACAATAAAATTAATAAAGGCAATCACTCATATAAAATAAAAATAGGACTAGCTATCTTATCCTCCTCCTTTTCCAAAATATAAAGAAAACGTTTTCTTTATATTCTCACCATAACAAATGTAATCGCTTTTTTCATCCATACATTCTAAAGAGATTACATAAAAATGACTAGATATATTTAATTTATCTTATTTTTTTGGGATAAGTGCTAAATTATATTACATGCTCATAACTCTTTTTATTAAATCGCTCTTAAAATATTTCACAACAAATAATCTTATTATTCGATTAATTACTTTTCTATAAACCCAAAAGGACAGGTTTCTAGCTTGTCCCTCAATCTACATGCTAGTTAAACTGTCCTCTACTGTATATTTTGATGTATCTTTTTTATAATCAAACAACTATTCATTTGAAGCTTGAATAAAAAATTATCTAAGTAAATACACCCTAACCTCGTACGATCGCAGAACCATTGTACTCTCTAATTTCTCATCCGTGTCTTGATAGTTACTAATTAACATTACTGCTGACCCACTGGAATATTCTTGTGAAAACTCCAGCTCTATTTCTTTCTCGCTAAAATTACAGAAGACAACAAGTGTTTCCCCATTCAAAGAACGCTTATAAGCAAAAATTTCCTTATGATCTTCTAACAATAAGTCATAGCTGCCATAGACGATAACTTCATGTTCTTTTCTTAACTTAATAAGCTTACGATAATAATGATAGATAGAGTCAGGATCGGCGATTGCGTCTTCGGCATTAACCTTTTTATAATTAGTATTTACCTTTATCCATGGTATACCTGTTGAAAATCCTGCATTTTTCGTGTGATCCCACTGCATTGGAGTTCTGGAATTATCTCGGCCCTTTGCATAAATGCTTTCCATAATTTTTTCAACAGGCATTCCATCTTCCAATTGTTCCTGATAAAATTGATGAATTTCAATGTCTCGATAATCCTCTATAGAATCAAATTGTACATTGGTCATGCCGATTTCTTCTCCCTGATAAATATAAGGAGTTCCTTTCATCATATGCAGCAGAGTTGCCAGCATTTTAGCAGATTCTACTCGTAGGTCACCGTCATTTCCAAAGCGAGAAACGATTCTAGGCTGATCGTGATTATTGAAATACAGACTATTCCAGCCTTTATCTTCTAGAGCTTTTTGCCATTTTGTAAGATTTTTTTTTAAATCCAGTAAATCCAGAGGCTTTAAATCCCATTTTCCGTTTGGTCCATTATCCAATCCCATATGCTCAAATTGGAATACCATATTCAGTTCTTTATTTTCCTCTTGTGTATATATTTCAGCTAATTCTGGTGTAACCCCAGGCATTTCTCCTACTGTCATGACATCATAATTGGAAAGAACCTTTTCATTCATTTCTTGTAAATACTCATGAATTCTTGGTCCATTTCGATAATATTTACTTCCTGATGCATACTTTTTCCCTAGTTTTGGTTCACCATCGGGCATTTCTTCTGGCTTGGAAATAAAGTTAATAACATCCATTCGAAAGCCATCGATTCCTTTTTCTAACCACCATTGCATCATTTCATAAATTTCATTTCGCAGTTTCGGATTTTCCCAATTTAAATCTGGCTGCTTTTTAGAGAAAAGATGTAAAAAGTATTCATCGGTCTGTTCATCATACTGCCACGCAGAACCCCCAAAATTTGAATACCAGTTATTTGGCTCTTTTCCATCTTTTCCTTTTCGCCAAATATAATAGTCCCGATATGGATTTTCTTTCGATGTCTTTGCTTCGACAAACCATTTATGTTCATCAGAACTATGATTTACCACCAAATCCATAATTAATTTCATATCACGGTGATGAATTTCTTTAAGAAGCTCGTCCCAGTCCCCCATTGTTCCAAATTCACGCATAATCGCTTGATAATCACTGATATCATAGCCATTATCATCATTCGGTGACTCATAAACAGGCGAAAGCCAAATAACATCTACACCTAGTTTTTTTAAATAATCTAGTTTAGAAATAATGCCTTGTAAATCGCCGATCCCATCCCCATTGCTGTCCATAAAGCTTCGAGGGTATATTTGATAAACAACACTTTCTTTCCACCATTTTTTATGCATCAATAGCAGCTCCTTTTATGTATACGTTTCTTCATCCTTAAACAATAAAACAAAAACAGAAGATACCAATAAAATCATTTGATATCTTCTGCTATCTAAGTTCCTTCTACTTCTTACTGTACTTTACGTACTTTACCAAATAATAGCGTTAAAAGGAAAGGTACGATTATAACAATAGCCATTCCAATGAAGAATGATCCCCAATTTTGCGGAAAAATAGATAGGAATGCAGGCAATCCACCTACTCCTATTGAAGGTGCTTGAACTGCTTGTATAGAAATAAAAGCACCTGCAATTGCGGATCCAACGATTGCTGAAATAAAAGCAAAACGGAATCGTAGATTTACACCAAATAATGCTGGCTCTGTAACACCAAGATACGCTGACACAGCTGATGTGATAGATAGACTCTTTAACTTTTCATCTTTCACGATAAATAACATAGCCAGTGCTGCTGAACCTTGCGCAATATTGGATAAAGCAACCATTGGCCATAGGAATGTGCCGCCCGTGCTTCCGATTAACTGCAAATCTACAGCTAAGAATGTATGATGCATTCCGGTAATAACAAGTGGAGCATACAATCCACCATAAATTAATCCACCTAAAATTGGCGCAAAATCAAAGATAGCTACAACACCATTTGTAATCAGGTTCCCAATAAAGAATGTAATTGGCCCGATTGCAATGAACGACACAAATCCAGTTATTAACAAGGCTACTGGTGCTACAAATAGCATTTGGAAAGAATCCGGAATTCTTTTTCTTAAGAAAATTTCTAATTTAGCTAATACATAAGATGCAATTAGGACTGGTAAAACTTGTCCTTGATAACCAACTTTCTCTACCTCTAGACCGAAAATATTCCATGTTGGAACATCTTCTGCTGCTCCATATCCCCATGCATTTAATAAATCTGGGTGAACGAGCATTAACCCAAGAACTATCCCTAATAAAGGACTGCCGCCAAATCGGGTCATCGCAGACCAACCAATTAAACCAGGTAAAAACGTAAACGCTGTATTCGCAATTAAATTGATAATACTAGCAAAATCTGCCCATTGTGGATATGCTTGTACAACGGACTGATCAAAAAAGATACCTTCTCCAGTTAATACGTTGTTTATTCCCATTAATAAACCAGCTGTTACAATCGCAGGCAAAATGGGGATAAATATATCGGCTAGCATTTTCACAGCACGCTGTAATGGATTTAAATTTTGTTCAGAAGCTTTTTTTACATCGTCTTTTGAACCTTCACTTGCTCCAGTTTGATTGATTAATTCTTTATATACTTTTTCTACAGTACCTGGTCCAATTACTACTTGAAATTGACCGTTTGTCGAAAAAGAACCTTTAACTAAATCAAGGGATTCTAACTTCTCTTTATTTACTTTGCTTTCATCTGCTAATGCAAATCTTAATCTTGTCACACAATGTGTAGCAGCTGAAATATTCTCTTTGCCGCCTATAGCTTCTATTATGTCACTAACCTGCTGTTTATCCACACTCACTTTATGTCCCCCTACTCTATAAATAAAGATAAATTCTATTTTCAAAATATTAAAAGCGTTTTCAGTACATTTTGTCGAATCTTGTATATACAAGATACTTTTTAATGATATAGATGTATATACAAGTTGTCAATAGAAAAGTTTATACGTTTACAATTGTATTTTTTTCCTTTTTATTAGAAATTCATCCTCTTTTTAGCTATATTATGGCAGATAAATTAAATCCAACTTATCATCCTCTATATTTTTCCTTATTCATTATTAATGAATAATCTCGCTTGCTTTTGCCATTTTCGTCATTTTTTTGGTTGCATTTTCCAATGGTTTTTTTAAAAATAGAGCAGCGCTGAAAGCAATCGCACTAAAAATAAGAAGCATACTAATTGAAAATAGTACTGTTTCCTTTACCATACCACCTACTGTTTCTCTTAAAAGATTGATGGCATGTGTAAATGGTAGAAAGGGATTAATTGCCTGGAAAAAAGGTGGCGCAACTTGAATAGGGAAAGTACCACCAGAACCAGATAACTGCAATACAAGAAAAATAATCGCTAATCCTTTGCCAAGATTGCCAAAAACAGAAACCAATGTATAAACAATTGTCATAAATACAAAGCTGATAAACATACTGAACAACACAAAAGCAACTTTCTCTGCAACAAACGCCTTTAAGATAAACATATCTCCTAGTGTAACTATTAGACTTTGACATATTCCAATTGTCACAAAGGTGAGCCATCTGCCAAAGTATATTTGGTTAGGCGTGTAGATTCCTTCTGGATTTTGAACATCTACTCGTAATAAGGAAATGAGCAATAGGGCACCAACCCATAAACTTAGGGTTGTATAGAAAGGCGAATTCGCTGACCCATAATTAGGAATGGGAAACAGAGAAGTTTCATTTAATACAATCGGATCCGAAATAAAGTCACTTTCTTGCTGAATATCATTTTTCAACAAAGAAATAATCTCTCCTAGATCATATTCGTCTTCAAAATTCCGAATAGAATCTGCTGTTTTAGTCAGTGTCCCTTCTAATTTTGGCAGTTCATTTTGGACCATATCTGCCGCTTTATGAACAGCATCTTCTACCCTAAGTAAATCCGTCTTAATAAATGCAGCAACTTTAGAAATATCATGTTCAGCCGCAGGAAGGTCATTACGAACAAAGCCTGCTGCTGCATGAATCTTTTCTTTTATACTTGGAAAAGAAGCTTTATAAAATGTAGCAGCATCATCAATGCCAGCTAAAACTTTATCCATATTTTCCTGAATTAAATTTGTCGCTTCATGAATCTCTTGTTCTATTGTAGGCAAACTTGATTGAAGCTTTGTTAATTCTTCCTGAGCAAAAGTAACCGACTCTTTTGTATTTTTTATTATTTCTTCTAACTTCGGTATATTCTTTTGCGCACTTTCTAAATCATTCATTGCATTTTGCGCAGAATCCTTTATCCCCTCTAATGTACGATTAATCGCTGGTTCTGTTTGCTTATCATATCGATTTATTAGGGTAGTACTAAGCTCTATTGCTTCTTGTGATAACGCCATTAAAGTGCTTGCTTCTTCCTCATCATCTGCCTGAATCGTCTGAAGCTTCTCTTTTTCTTGCTGAAAATTTCCTTGCAATGCTTGTAAGTCTTTTATTTCTGTTAATAAAGCTTCCTCTCCATTTGAGGTTGCACTGTTTAGAGTAGTAAATAATGAAATCGAGCGTGTTAAACTATCGATGCTTGTTTGCACTTGTGCCTGTAAAGTAAATGCAGTTTTTGAAGCTTCTTCTTCTGTTAGGGCTCCTGCCTTAACCGACGCTGCAAATTGCTGAACAGCATCAGCCGTTTTTTGATAAAGCAGTAGATTTTGCTTATACACTGGACCAACAGCATCAAGCGCTTGCCCATTTGTTTCCATAAATACTGGGAGTACATCTGCAATTTGCTTTCCATTATTTATCCCTTGCTCTATTTGCTCTAATGATCCACTTGCTGTTTCAAGAAAAGCTTGCATATCTTCTACATTCGATAATGCACTTGTTACCATTTCACTAACATCAGCAAAATGAGCATCTAGCTCCATTACTCCTTCCGCTAGTCTTTGTATCTCTGGCGCTTTTTCCTGTAATAGAAGAATCCCTTCTCCTACCTTTTCTAGCTCTGGAATCTTTTCTTCTAATAACAGGATATTTTTACTGGCTTCATTAATCTCCGGAAAAGCAGCTTCTAAGGCTAGGATTTTTTGCGCTTGTTTATTGATTTCCGGCAATTTACTTTCAAGCTTTACCACCTTTTCTCCCAGTTCATTTATTTTAGGTACTTCTTTTTCTAATGCAAAAATTTTCTCTTCTATATTTCGAATTGTCGGCAATTCTTCTTCCAGTTTAATTCCAGCGTCATTAAAAACACTCAAAACAGACTCACTTACGGTATGTATAAAGTTTTCTTTCACTTGTTGCACAATTGTCGAAGCACCAGTAGAAGTCATTTTCGGCGCTATTGCGTTTAACTTTTCGTTTACACTATAGTCAATTTCTGGCTTTACTTGTTTGTCTTCTAAAATCGTTGCAATTTTAGAAGAAAAATCATGTGGTATGTACATGCTTGCATAATACTCTCCTTTCCTCACCCCCTCTTCCGCTTTTTCTTTACTTACAAATTCCCAGCCAAGCTTATCATTTTCCTTTAAGCTCGCAACAATTTCATCACCAATGTTGACGGCAGAATCGCGAATAATGGCTCCATCATCTTCACTTGTCACAGCAATTTTTATCCCACTCGTATTAGAATATGGATCCCACGAAGCAGCCAAATTAAACCACGCATAAAGAGATGGCAACACCATTAAAGCTACAATTAAAAGTGTTGCAACAGGCGCCTTAAAAATACGTACCCAATCATTTCGATAAATAGTAAATGCATTTTTCAAAAAACAGACCACCTTTGTTAATAATAAGCTTTGCTTATTATATGGAAATGAATAAATACCATTCATAGTAGAGTAGAAGAACGATTCGAGACATATGAAAAACTGTACTTTATGTTTCGGATTGGTATTTTTCCCCATTTCTGTAATTTATATAGATTTCCATTTTAAATAATGATATATTTCTCTTTGGCATAAGGAGGAATAGTCATCTATGAAAAAACTAAAATTATTATTGCCAGTATTTATATTGCTTCTATCGACTGTGTTCGTATCACCTGCATCTGCTGCTAATAAGCTACAGGTACACTTTATTAATGTAGGGCAAGGCGATAGTATTTACATCAAGACTCCAAATGGAGACGATATTATCATTGATGGTGGAAATAGAGATGGAAGTGATGTCGTATCCTACCTGAAGAAACAGGGAGTAAAAGATATTGAGGTAATGATTGCCACACATCCTGACGCTGACCACATGGGTGGATTAGATGAAGTATTGAAGGCATTTAAGGTAAAATCTGTCTATGCTCCAAAAGTAAGCCATACTACACAAGTTTATAAAGACTTCTTAAGTTCTGTTAAAAAAGAAGGATTAACTATGAAGACTGCTAAAAAAGGAGTTTCTATTCCTTTAAAAGGAGTTTCAGCTAAATTTGTCGGACCTGTAAAATCCTATAGCAAAAGTGATTTAAATGATTGGAGTGCAGTATTACGCCTTGTCTATGGAAAAAAATCATTCCTATTCACAGGAGATGCAGAGACGAAGGCAGAAACAGACATGATAAAATCCAAAGAAACGTTAAAAGCTGATGTCCTTAAAGTTGGACATCATGGAGCGAAAACATCAACAAGCTCTGCGTTTTTAAAAGCAGTAAAACCAACATACGCAATAATTTCTGTAGGGAAGAATAGCTACGGCCATCCTACTTCTGAAACAATTAAAAGATTGAATAGCAGTAAGGCAAAAATATTCAGAACCGATAAACAAGGAACAATCATTGCAACTTCAGATGGAAAAACAATTAGTTTTAATACAAAACCAACTAGTACAAGTACAACCAAGAAACCTGCAGCTACCTATAAATTATCGGCAAAATTAGATAATACAAAACCAAAGCAAAATAGCACGATCCATTTAACTGTAAAAGGAATTCCAAAAGGAACGTATAAAGCAGTATTCCGCTATAAGAGCACAACAACGACTTATAAAGGAACAATTGGCAAAGCATTGCCTGTAAAAATAGGTCGTGCTGCAAAAGGTTATAAAGTAGTCGTAGACATTTCCGCAAGCTATAATGGAAAGACATACAAAACCCAAACTTCATTTACACCAAAATAGGAGAGAGTTCATGAAAGGCATTATTGATCGTTTTGAAGGAGATATCGCTGTTATCGAAATCAATGGGAAGACACAAGACTTCCCAAAAAGTATTCTGCCCAAAAAAGCAGTTGTTGGAGATGTAGTAGAGATCACCGGCAACAAAGCAAAAATATTAAAAACAGAGACAGAAAAACTTCGAAAAGAAATCGAAGACCTCATGAACGACGTTTGGGAAGATTAATAGCGAGGCGATTCTTTTTGCATCCTTTTTTGGAAGCAGGAGAATCGTCTTTTTCTATTATATAGAAGAAAATAGTATGTATCTTGAGCTTTCTTCCTTTTCAGCAGTTCTCTCCCTTTTCTAATTCCCCTTTCCTAATTTTTTTGAAACTTTTCCCAATCAGATCCGTAAACATAGTTAAAAGGAGTGATAGGGCAATGCTGGAAGTCAAAGTAACCAAACACAACGACAATTTACACATAAAATGGCAGCTAAGCACCATTGAAATTCCCTTATCAGACATTACAGCAGTAGCAAATGACGAAACATATGCTGGGAAAGAAGTAAGCGGAATAAGAATTGGTTTCCCTTATGGAAACACAGACAGAGTCATCATACATACGAAAACAGATACTTATATTATTTTTACAAGTATCGGAAAATTAAAGGATAAAATCATAAATTTTATGAAGGAAAAATAAATTTCTTTACCACCACAAAATGAGCTGATTTGTGGTGTTTTTTTGATCAAAGTCATTTATTCTTCTTAATCAAACAATTGATTAAAGCATACGACCATTTTAGAAGGAGAAACTACTCTCTAAAAAAATACCTACCTATCTCATTGTTTCATTTATATAATGATAATATAGTAAATTCTAATAATTCTTTTAATAGAATAAAAATGAAGGAGCCCTATTAACAGTGAAAAAAATAAAAAAAGTAACCATTCCAAAGCACCATCGAATCATCGTGATTTCTGATATTCACGGAGAAATTGACCTATTAAAAAAGCTCCTAAATAAAGTGAATTTTCATCAAGATGATTACTTAATTATTAATGGTGATATGTGTGAAAAAGGAACTAGTAGTAAAGAAGTAATCCGTTATATTATGGATCTTTCTAGTAATTTTCCAAATGTCCATGTAACGGAGGGAAACTGTGATGTGTTAATAGAGGAAATTTTATATGAGAATCCTGCTATATTAAATTACCTTACAAAACAAAAGCACTCTCTATTAAATGAATGGCTAGAAGAACTAGACTTTGTTCTTACAAATCATACAACAGTCCAAGAAATAAAGCAGTTATTATTAAAGCATTATCAGAAAGAAATCGATTGGTTGATTAATCTACCAACTGTAATCGAAACAGAACAATATATCTTTGTTCATGCAGGCTTAGAGGATATCGAAAATTGGAAAGATACAGATCGAGAAATTGCCCTTTCTATCCCCTCTTTTTTAGAAAAAAACCATCAAGCAAAGAAATTCGTAGTCGTTGGACATTGGCCGGTAATAAATTATTCAACTGACATTCCCTCTGATAACCCGATTATTGATAAAGATAAAAAAATAATAGCGATGGACGGTGGGAATAAGGTGAAACCAACTGGACAGCTAAATGCAGTAATTCTGGAACAAAATACAATTTCTTATACTTATGTAGACACTTTCCCTACTCGTAAAGTGCGAAAAGACTTTCATGCTGACATTACGATGACGGGCTCTATTAATTATCCCTATTACTTCATTCAGCCACTAGCAAAAGAGGCGTTCTTTACACAATGTAAACAATTAGAGACAAATCGCATCGTTTATGTAAAAAACGAATATATCCATCCACATAACGATGGAAAATTTCAAGTAAAAACCGACATATCCTGTGCCCAATTAACCGTACAAAAAGGAGAACAAGTCTCCATAGTCGATGACAACTGCACAGGGTATACATTAATAAAAAAAGACGGCCAGTTAGGTTGGATAGCAAAAGAAAATATATGACCTCAGAGGGACGGTTCTTCCGCTTCCCTTTTTTAATTTTGGCACTTGATAGTTTTTGGGGAAATCAGTAAATCTCCATCCGCATAATTGAATACGCTATCAATTAATGGTATAGTTTAATTAAAATAAAAGACTATACAATAAAACTTTTAAGGACGGAATTCACTTATGCTTGTGATTAAAGAACTCCCTATTGAGGTCATTACTATTTATCCATCTAAGAGCTTTGACGGAATCGAAATTTTATTTCGTGTCAATAATCATAACTATCAATTTCTAATTGGTAATTCCAAAAATCCATTTCCGATAAATGTAAAACATGTGTTTAAGGAAAAGGCAGTCTGTCCATTTTGCAAGAAAAAAATATTAGCCGTACCATTAGGCCAACAACTATGCTTAGAATTCCAGAAAAACCTCCCCGCCCTATTGCAATATTTCCAAGAAAAATATCCCCATGCTTTTTAACGGATACAGAGGGACGGTTCTACTGCTTCCGTTTTTGGGAAGCAGTAGAACCGTCCCTCTGACAACTTTCTGAATTTTACAAATATAATTATTTATGAATGCGTTTTCATTATTAAGTGACTGGGAATCATCGCCATTTTTCAGTTTGGCAAGATGCCTATTCTTCCTTGCAAGCTTTTTCAATTGTTGTTAAGGTAAATAAATGTATCAGATACAAGAATACGAAAGACAGCTGTCAACACTTAAGTATTCAAGACTTATAATTTGTAAGGGAGAGATTTGGTGCAGGTAGAAGTATTTATTTCTTTAGGAATTTATTTAGTAGGTATGTTGTTAATCGGCTATTACTCTTATAAAAAAACATCCGATTTAAATGATTATATGTTAGGAGGGCGTGGTCTTGGGCCGGCTGTAACTGCATTATCTGCAGGTGCTTCTGATATGAGTGGTTGGATGTTAATGGGATTGCCAGGTGCGATGTATGCTTCTGGAATTTCAAGCTTATGGTTAGCAATAGGATTAACAATTGGTGCTTTTTTAAACTATATAATCATTGCCCCACGTCTTCGCACTTATACTGAAGTGGCGAACGATTCTATTACCATTCCAGATTTTTTAGAAAATCGCTTTAATGATTATTCGAAAATACTCCGTTCTGTTTCAGCGCTCGTTATTTTAATCTTTTTCACTCTTTATACATCATCAGGCCTTGTGGCTGGTGGCCGATTGTTTGAAAGCTCTTTTAATACCGACTATAAAGTAGGTTTATTTATAACAGCTGGGGTTGTTGTTGCCTACACTTTATTCGGCGGATTTTTAGCAGTAAGCATGACCGATTTTGTTCAAGGTGTCATCATGTTTATTGCGCTCATTTTAGTTCCTGTTGTTGCGTTTACAGATATAGGTGGAGTACAGAACACCTTTCAAGAAATAAAAAACGTGGACCCTTCCCTTTTAGACTTTTTTAAAGGAACCTCCTTTTTAGGGATAATATCATTATTAGCATGGGGATTAGGTTACTTTGGGCAACCACATATCATTGTTCGATTTATGGCTATAGGTAGTATTAAACAATTAAAAACAGCACGTCGAATCGGTATGAGCTGGATGATTGTTTCTATCATTGGTGCCATGTTGACTGGACTTATCGGTATTGCCTATTACTCAATGCATGGCCAGGAGTTAGCTGATCCTGAAACAGTTTTTATTGGTTTTTCTACTATTCTATTCCACCCATTAATTACTGGATTTTTATTAGCTGCTATTTTAGCTGCTATCATGAGTACCATTTCTTCACAGCTACTAGTAACTGCTAGTTCGTTAACAGAAGATTTTTACAAGACATTCCTCCGTCGAGATGCTAGCGACAAAGAGCTTGTCCTTATTGGGCGAATTACTGTTTTAATTGTAGCATTAATCGGAATCTCTCTTTCTATCAATCCTAACGATACCATTTTAGGACTTGTTGGTTACGCATGGGCAGGCTTCGGTTCAGCATTTGGTCCTGTTATCTTGTTAAGCTTACATTGGAAAAGGATGACAAAGTGGGGAGCGTTAACAGGAATGCTTGTAGGCGCCATAACCGTTCTTATCTGGGCAAACATCCCAGTATTACAAGAAACCCTTTACGAAATGATACCAGGCTTCCTACTAAGCACCATTACCGTGGTACTAGTCAGCCTAGCAACACAAAAACCATCAAAAGAAATAGAAGAACATTATCATCAAATGGAAGAAATGATGAAAAAGTAAGCATGGGGACGGTTCTCTTGCTTCCCTTCTAGGATGCAAGAGAACCGTATGCTTTTACTGTAAAAACATACTATCATGTTTTGAGAGGCGATAGCTCGACTCCAATCAGTAGAGGAGAATAAGTCTAAGAATTCTCTAGTAGATTGGTGCTCTTGCCTGATAAGCAGTTGCTTTATAAAACCAATGCAATACCTTAATTTAACAATCTCCTTGTATTAATCATCATGTTGCAAGCATTATTTCATTATCCTCATCCCGCTATTCCTTTCTATTAAAATAACGTTAAAAAATCTTACAAAACACTAGTAAAATAAAAGATAATATAATAAGGTTATGAATATATGTAATTTTAACAATATTATAATAGAAATCCATTAACCTACTGTTTCCCTTACTCATTAAGACTAAAAGGGAATCATAAGAACCGTCCCCCCGATTCCCTCAAAAACTATAAAAGTTCGCTTTTCACTCTGTTTTATCAACATCAAAAGACAAATTAATATTTTTTTCGTCAAAATCCGCACATTCTATTGAAATAACCGAAAATAATATGTATAATAACCAATATCAATAGTTTGGCAGGTGAGTTATCATCGATGCAAATGAAATGAAGAAGTTTTTATCTCATGTGTATAATAAGATTTCAAAAGAATTATTTGGGGCTGGTACGACGCTACTGAAGGTGACAATCGATCAGAATGTTATTACACTTCATGCGAAGCACCCTCGTGCCTCACGCTCTGCTGCTCTGGAAGGAGAAGTACCGAGCCTTAAACAAGAGGTTGACTTTCATCTGTCCTTACTTTTTAAGAAAAAGCTTAAAGAACAACTAGAAGAAACGACAAATTGGAATATCGAAGCGATTCTTAGGGATTATGATTCTTTCACACAGCTTGCTTTCACAAACATTGTATTAACTAAAAATTAAACTTGGATTTCTTCTTGGATTTATCTAAGCAGAACGCCGATATATACAAAAGATAAGTTTAATCTTTGTTTACAAAGAAAAGACAATCTTAAGTAGAAGGATAATTCTATTTAAGCTTGTCTTTTTTTTATTATTTTATTAGCTTGCAAGAAAGATTGTCTTTAAGCCATTAACAAACAAATCATTTGGAGGGGTTCAAAAAATGAAAATGAAAAAATTAGTTAGTGCAGTTGCAGCATCATCCTTTTTACTATTAGCCGCTTGTAGTTCAGACGACGCAACAAATGATAGCAAAGAAAAAAAGGAAAAGTTAGTCGTTTCCACTTGGGGATTTAATGAAGACTTCTTCCGTAACGAAATTTATAAACCATTTGAAGAAGAAAATAATGTAGAAATCGTATTGGATACTGGTAATAATGCAGATCGCTTAAATAAAGTAAGACAAGGAAATTCAGATGTAGATGTTATTTTCCTATCAGACTATTATGCACAACAAGGTATTGAAGATAATCTGTTTGAAACAATTGATCGTAGCAAGCTTTCCAATCTCGACAATATTTATGAAGCAGCAAAAGCTCCACTGGGCGAAGAATATGGTCCAGCATATACAATTGCACAGTTTGGAATTGCTTATAATCCTGATGAAATTGCTAATCCCATTACTTCTTGGAAAGACCTATGGAGCGATGATTTAAAAGGAAAAATCACAATCCCTAGCATCACATCTACAACAGGTCCGATGATAGTCGATACAGCTTCCTTAGTTAGTGGGGAGGAAACATTTAACGAAGATAAAGCTTTTGAACAATTAAAGGCTCTAATGCCAAGTGTCATCAAAGAATATGGACAAACATCTGAATTTGTAAATATGTTTGCTCAAGGTGAAATAGCTGCAGGACCAATCATGGAAATGTATTTTGCTGATTTACAAGAAGCAGTTCCTAATGCTGAATTCATTACACCAGCTGAAGGCGGCTATGCTGTTATGAATACAATGAACGTAGTAAAAGATACAGACCAAAAAGAACTTTCTGAAAAATTCATTAACTATATTTTAGGAAAAGAAGCACAAGAAAAATCAGCAAAAAACAAAGTAGATTCACCGGTTAATACACAAGTTGAATTAACAGAAGAAGAAGCGGAAGGTTTAACATATGGCGAAGACGTTATTGCAAGCTTACACACATTAGATATGAAATTTATCAATGATAACTTAAAAGGTTGGATCGATCGCTGGAATCGTGAGCTAGTTCAATAATAGAAAAGAGGGTCATCATGAAAGAGAAGCTGATATTGGATGTAGACACTGGCATTGATGATGCGATTGGTATTCTACTAGCTGTAAAGAGCAACGCATTTGATATTTTAGGGATTACAACCGTTAACGGAAATGTCTCCTTAGACCAAGCAACTGCAAACACATGCAAAATACTAGATTTAGTAAAAGCAGATTATATCCCTGTTATAAAAGGCGCTGCCACTCCCCTACTTCGGGAGCCCTTCTTTGAACACCGCATTCACGGTGAAGATGGTTTAGGCGGAGCATTAAAGGAAACAGCTGTTACTCACCCTGTGAGTGACGGCTTTGCTCCTGATTTTTTAATTAATTCTATTCTTAGCTTTTCTGGTGAAGTAACATTGGTTTTCACTGGACCATTAACAAATTTAGCGCTAGCAGCTAAGAAATGTCCCCAAATTACAAATCACGTAAAAGAAATTATTTTTATGGGGGGCGTAGTAAAAGGACCTGGCAATGTTACGCCAACTGCTGAATTTAACAGCTATGTTGATCCTGAAGCAGCCAAAATTGTTTTACATGCAGGCTTCCCTTCTATCACGCAGGTTGGTTTAGATGTAACACGAAAAGCATTATTAACCAAGAAACATCTCGAATCCATTACTGATGAAACATTAAGAGCCTATATTACAAAAAGCACAAATGACTATCAACAGAAATATTTTAACCGTTATGGAGTCCATGCTTGTGCAATGCATGATCCACTAGCTGTTGGAATTGCTATAAATAAAAGAATAGTAGAAACCGAAAAGTACTTCGTCGATATTGAAACGAGAAGTGAATTATGTGATGGTCAGCTCGTTTGTGACTTTCAGAATCGTCTAAAGAGGGAAGCGAATTTACATGTTTCCTTAAAAGTGGATGATCATGCCTTCTTTCAAATGTTTATCGACATTTTAAATGGTCACTTTGAGGAAAGGGAGTGACGGCTTGAAGAAACGATATTTATATTTACTCTTACTACCAGGTGTTTTATTTTTAACGATATTTTTAGTCATACCAATTCTTTCGATGATTGGTACAACCTTTCATGACGAAGGAAGCTTTAGTTTACAAGGTTATATTGATTTTTTTAAGGATAAATACTTTATTGATATCCTCCTTACTACTTTAAGGGTAAGTCTACTAACTACCTTTATCTGTATTTTAATTGGCTTTCCGGTTTCCTATTATATCGCCAAGCTTCCTAGCAAAAGAAAAGCCATTCTCTTGTTGTTTACGATTTTCCCATTGCTGACAAGCCCTGTCGTCCGCTCCTTTAGCTGGATGATTATCATTGGAAAAAATGGTGTCCTTAATAAAACGTTATTGAGCTTAGGTCTTATTCAGGAGCCTTTAAATATTTTATATACACCAAATGCGATTATTATCGGACTTGTTCACCTCTTTCTTCCATTAATTATCGTTACACTCGTTGGCGTGATGGAGAATATCGACAGTGATTTATTACGTGCATCGGAAAGCCTTGGTGCTTCAAAAATTGCGACCTTTATGAAAATCATTGTGCCCTTATGTGTGCCAGGTTTGGTTATTGGGAGTATTTTAGTATTTGTGGGAAGCTTTACCGCTTATACAACACCTGCCTTACTAGGTGGTAAGCAACGCGTTATTTCCACTTTTCTTTATCAAAATGCCATTACACTAAATGATTGGAAGCTTGCCTCTATTGTGGCAACGATTATGATTGTTGTTACCTTTATCATTATTTCTATTATGAACGGTGTGGCGAAAAAACTAAATCCAAAGGGGTAAACGTGTATGCAAGAGAAACATAGAGGGTTGGCCCTGTTTACTATCCTCGTTTTTATTTTTTTATTAGGGCCGCTTGTAATAATATCCATTACCTCTTTTGAGAGCGGTAGTATTCTAAAGTTTCCTCCAGAAGAGTATTCCTTTAGATGGTATGAAAATATTTTTAAAGTAGAGATGTTTTTAAGCACATTTAAGACATCCATTATTGTTTCCATTGCAGGAAACATTTTAGCATTATTACTTGGCGTCCCGGCAGCTTATGCGCTTAGCCGTTTCAACTTTGCTGGCAAGGGAATTATCAACGCTATCTTTGTATCTCCGATTCTTATTCCAGGGATTGTTCTAGGTTTTTCCTTTTTACGCTATATTGTTGTGACCTATAACCTTCCTATTTATTTATCCCTATTTATCGGTCATACGGTCATCATGCTACCATTTATAATTCGAGTGATTTCTTCTAGTCTTGCAAACTTTGATTTTCCCATAGAAGAAGCAGCACTCAGCCTTGGTGCCACTCGAATTGGGACATTTTTCAGTGTAGTATTACCGAACATTAAATCAGGCATTATTGCTGCAGTCATGATTGCCTTTTTAGAGTCTTTCAATAATGTGGATATTTCTGTTTATATGACCGGACCCGGTGTAAGTACGTTCCCTATTCAAATGCTGTTATATGTAGAGAATTATTTTGATCCTACAGTTGCAGCTATCTCTGTTCTGTTAATGTTCCTTACTGCCATTTTTATGTTTGCAGTCGAAAGATTAATGGGATTGTCTTATTTCACGAAAAGATAATGGAGGATAAAAATGGCTTTATTTACTTTAGAAAATGTATCTGTTGCTTATGAAAAGAAAAATATATTAGAAGATTTTAATTTAAGTATTGAAAAAGGACAGCTTGTTTCCTTATTAGGTCCCAGTGGTTGTGGTAAAACTACGACTCTGCGCTTAATTGCTGGATTTTTAGAAGCTAGTAAAGGAAAATTTATTTTTCAAGATAAAGATTACACAAAGGTTCCTGTGAATAAACGGAACTTCGGCTTTGTTTTTCAAAATTACGCCCTATTCCCTCATCTTTCTATCTTTGACAATATTGCGTACGGGTTACGTTTACGTAAAGTTGGCAAAAAGGAAATCGAGAAACGCGTCCTAAATATGCTGGAAATTGTTAATTTAAGAGGATTTGAACAGCGATTTCCTGGCGAGCTATCTGGTGGCCAAAGACAGCGGGTTGCCATCGCGAGAGCTTTAGTAATTGAACCAGACATTCTATTATTTGATGAACCGTTAAGTAATCTAGATGCCAACCTCAGAGTCAATATGAGAGTGGAGATTCGTAGAATTCAGCAGGAATTAGGGATTACAACTGTCTATGTATCCCATGACCAAGAAGAATGCTTCTCGATTTCTGACCAAGTTGCCATTATGAATAAAGGCGTTATTGAACAATTAAGTGATCCTTCGTCGATTTATAAATATCCAGAAACGAAATTTGTCGCAGACTTTATTGGGTTTAAGAACTTTATTACTTTTGATAAACGATCAGACCTCAAGGATCATATCGAGCTTGAAAAAGCTGGTTTAGTATTTACAATTGATCGCCATGCTCATATGGAAAATCAAAATAAAATGGTTGGCGCCATTCGTCCAGATGATTTCATAATGGAGCCAAGCACAACAGCTATTCCTAAAAACGGAATGAATGGAACAATTAAAATCACAACATTCCTCGGCAGAAGCTATCAATATGTGGTTCAAACCGCGCTAGGTGATTTTACAATCAATAAAGAAATGGTTCAGCCATTTAAAAATGGACAAGAAGTAACGGTAATTATTCCAAAGAATCAAATGGTGCTTGTGGAATAGAGGAGGGTTTTTCGTGCAAGTAGATACACTTGTTTTAAATGGAACGGTTTTTAATAGTTATTTTAAGCAATTTAGAAAAGAAAATATCGCCATCAAAGATGGAAGGTTCTTTTATATCGGAAAGAAAGGACAAGAATTTTTCCAGTCTACCGAAACCATTGATGCAACTGGAAAATATATTGTCCCAGGCTTAATCGATATTCACTTGCATATCGAAAGTACAATGGTTACTCCGGCAACTTTTTCGTATGCTTTAATCAAAAATGGGGTAACAACGATTGTTCCGGAACCTCATGAAATGGCGAATGTATTTGGTGTTACTGGTGTGAAAGAAATGATCAAGGCAAGCAAAAATGAAGTGGTTGATATGTTTTATGGCATTCCAAGCTCTGTTCCTGCAACTTCCATGGAAACAACTGGAGGCGCAATTGAAATAGAAGACATTGAAGAATTAATGCAGACAGAATCAATTAAATGCTTAGGCGAAATCATGAATTACTACGATGTTCTTACAAAGCCTGGTTGCAAAACAAATCAAATTCTAGATTATGTTCGTAAGCACTATCCCGAACTTATTATTGAAGGACATGTGCCTAAGCTATTGGATGATGAATTACAAGGAATTGCATTTGCTGGCGTCGGCTCCGATCATACGCACCAAACAGTTGAAGGAATGAAGGAAAGAATTGGGATTGGCATGTTTTTAGAAATCCAAGAGAAATCGATGACACGGGATGTAATCGATTATCTTATCGAAAACCCGGTAAAAGAGCATTTTTGTTTCGTGACAGATGATGTTATGGCAGATTCTCTTCAATTAAGAGGCCATCTAAATGTACTTCTAAAGAAGGCCATTGCAATGGGCATGTCTTATGAGGATGCAATTTATGCATGTACTTATACCCCTGCCAAGCGGATGAGAATGTATGATAGAGGTGTCATCGCGCCAAGTAAAATTGCCGATTTTGTTGTAGTAAGTAATTTGGATGACTTTTTCATCGATGCTGTGTATAAAGATGGTGAAAAGGTATTTGATTATGAGCTACCATATGTGCAGAACGCTGTATCGAAGCAATTCCCTGCATCTTTTTATGAAAGTGTGAAGCTATCTCCATTAAATGCGGAAGAATTTGAAGTTTATATGGACGTAGAGAAAAATAACGTAACCGTACGTACTATTCATGTGCAAAACGGCTCGACTTTTACAGAAGAGCGACAAGACACCTTATCTGTAGATGCAGGCAGATTACAATGGGAAGACAGTCCTTATTGTTTAGTGAAAACCTTTGAACGATACGGTAAGAATGATAACAAAGCACATGGACTAATTGGCGGAGACATTCTCAAACGCGGATCTGTCGCAACCACTTACTCACACGATAATCATAATCTATTAGTCGTTGGGAAAAATAAAGAAGACATGCAGCTCGCTGCAAATGAAGTCATCAAAAACCAAGGTGGCATCTGTTGCGTGCACAATGGAGAAATCCTTTCCATGGTGCCATTACCAGTCGGCGGCATACTCTCAGAAGAGCCATTAGAAGTGATTTCAGCCCAAGTAGAAGAATTAACAACTGCTTTAAAATCAATAGGCTATGAACATTACAATGTAATCATGTCCCTTAGCACCCTTTCACTTCCAGTAAGCCCAGCCTTAAAGATAACAGACTACGGGTTGATAGCAGTGAATGAAGGAAAAGTCGTTTCGTTTGAGGTTTAGGGACGCAGGGGGACGGTTCTTGTGATTCCGTTTTTCACAAAGGATGTTATCTTATCTGTTGTCCTTTGTGATTTTCCCCCCATATAACTAATAGAGTTCTCATGACTTTGAGGACTCTTTTTGCGGTCTTTTTTCTGTAGAGATTTAGGTGATACTGTATTTATTCAGCCATTCCTTTTTTCTTTCATTCTTGAATAAAAAGTCATTCGTACTAAGACAAACTTCAGATTACATATATTGTTAGAAAATACATGGAGGGGTGCGAATGCAAGTTGATGGGATTTTACTAGACAACGTGCCATTTTCTTCAATACAACCTATTTATTTAGAAGAAATTTCAAAAAATAAACTAAAAAAGCTAGTACGCATTCTTAATGCTGGCGATTCCTTAAGCAGTTATATGATTCTCGAAAAAGATCCAGTAAAAAATCTTTTTTGGCTAGTAGGAGGATATCCAGAATACCTAGCATATAAATCTCTAAACAGTTATAACAAAGACTCCATTGGTGTACCTTGCCTTATTCGCACATATACTGATACAACAGAACAGCGAATAACATTGCTTAAAAGAATGTTCCATCACCAAGTTACGAAATGGATGGATAAACATCTACTTATCTCACGATTAATAGAAGAAAATAAAACGACTAGTAAAATCGCAAGTAGACTAGGAGTTAGTGAATCCCTCATAAGATCTTATTTGATACATCCTGATATTCCAAAAGCAATTATTCAGCTAGCCGAAAAAAATAAGGGAAGCTTTATTAACCTAGAAAAAATTCGCAGGCTCCCTCTTAGCAGTTGTATTAAGCACAATTTATTTAATCGAGCTGTATTAAAATCTCGTCATCCAAACCGATTGACTACAGACAAACTCGAAAAAATTAAATGGTTAATTCAGCTAGATGATTTTTTTGATTTAGGACTAGATGCTCAGTGGAAACTTATTCAAAAAGCAATGAAATACAGAGAATCTCTGGAACATCACTGGAGGAACGAGATGGAAAGGATTCTAAATAGCAAAAAAGACTCACTTTCTCCCAATCTTACACTCTACAATCCTACTATTTTCATTAACGATTCAACCGTATCTAATTTTGTATCTTAAGTAGGAAAGAGGGAGTATCTTCCTCTCTCCTTTTCATGACTAACCTATCCTTTGAAAAACTCAAACTTCTTCCAAGTCATTCTCCAATAGATTTAACAAATTCCCCAAAGAACCAATAACAGTTACCTCTCTACACTCCTTCCCTCCACTCCTATTCAACCAAATACCGTTCATCCCAGCCACTTGACTTCCTAATGCGTCAATTTCTAACCTATCGCCGACATAATAGCATTTTTCTATACTGCTATTTGTTAATTCACATGCCTTTATAAAAATAGTTGAATCAGGTTTTGACACACCTACCTCACTTGAAGTTATAACACAATTAATAAATTTTTCTACACCTATACGCTGTAATTTTTCCACCTGTTGTTGATAATCCCCATTACTTATAACCCCTAACGGATAACCTAATACCTTTAATTTCTCTAAGACCTCCATAACATCGGGATAAGCAATCCAATTTTCTTTATAAAAAGACAAGTAATTCTTAAACTTATCATCAGCCTCTTCGTTAGTTAAATTTACACCCACCATTTCAAACAACTCGATCATTCTTGCCCTTTTCTGGTCTTGAAAAGACAATTTATTCATTAAAAACTCCTCAAAATATTTCCTTGAAAGCTCCTTCCATGTTTCTATTATCTGCTGCTCTGTAAAGGAAGCAAGAGAAGGATTTGTTCGAAGGAAATCTAATATCCCTTGTCGTTCTGCATAATCGTGATCTAGCAATGTGCCGTCAATATCAAAGAATATCATTTTTCTCCTCCTGGTCATTGGAGGGACGGTTCTTCTGCTTCCCTTAAAAGGGAAGCAGAAGAACCGTCCCTATGTTTCCAGCCAATAAATTGATATAATGGAAATAAAGTTAAATTTACTTAAATTATACATGTATTGGTGATGAGTTTATGAACAGAATACTATGGGCTACTTTGATTTTTATTGGTTTTTTTTTAGGATTGGCAATAATTGGTGTGCTTGAAGTGTTAAATCAACCTGCTTTAAATGAAATTTTCTCCATTTTGCTTTCTATTTTTATTATTTTTTTATTAGATAGCTTCTTACACTTACTATCTAATAGGGAAACAAGATGGATAAAGAAACATTATAATAATCTTTTAGAATGGGTCGATGATGGAGGAATAGGTGGCAGAAGGCTTGAACAAAGTCTTTTTAAAGACATTAAGCCAAAATATAATCTAGTAGATAATCTTGAGCTTATTCATGAGACATTTTCAAAATTAGATAAGAAAAAAAGAGAGCTATTACTAGCCTACTTTAAGGCACAACGAAATGCAGTTACTATTAATACCACATTTATGGCGATTTTTTCTACTATATTTAGTGGAGTTCTTTTGTATCTTATTCAAAATCCAAGATTATTTAACACAGAATTCGCGGTAAATGAAGAAATTCATTTTATTGTGCAGCTATTTACCTGGTTACTCCTTTTTATTATTGCGATGTACCATCTCGTAAAAATGAATAAAGGAACATCTACTAAAAATGAACTATATATTGAAATATTAGAGAAGCTAAAGTGAAACTTCCATCAGTGGGGAGTTCTTCATCCCCACTGATGGTTAGTTGAACCAATCGGACCTTTACGGACAGTTGATCTCTCACCTATCTTCCTCGAATTTTATAAACAAAAGGTGAGAGTCTATACTGTCCGTTAAGTGTGGGATAAAGTAAAGATACTATTAACTGCTTCATTTTTTGAAACGAGGGAAATATGGATACTATTACACATACTTTATTTGGAGTCGGAATCTATCAAGGCATTAATAAGGAAAAAATGAGTAAGAAAGAGAAATATGCTCTACTCGTTACTTCAATAGGTGCAAGTCAAATTCCTGATATTGATGTAATATCACAGCTTTGGGATACCACTGGACAATATCAGATGTGGCATAGAGGAATTACGCACTCGATTTTTCTAGCTCCTATATGGGCATTATTCTTTTACATCATCAATCGATATATTTTTAAAATAAAGGGAGTCCAATCGTACTTTATTGCCCTACTTGCGGTATTCATCCACAATACAAGTGATGTGTTTAACGCATGGGGAACCGGTTATCTTGAACCATTTTCAACTGTTCGATTAACCTTCGGGACAGTCCCCATCGTCGATCTCGTTATCTGGTTTATATTTTTGCTGACGTTTATCGCTACAAAGGTCTATCCAAAAGTAAAAACACATGTATTATTTCGGATTGGTTGGGTATTAATTGTGCTCCATATTGCTATTCAGTCTATACAGGGCTCCATTTTATACAACAATTATAAAACAGATTATCAGGATCTTGCACTATCTGCAAGCTTCATTCCATGGCATTTTACGATTGTAGGAAAAAATGATAATACGATAGATCTTATCAATGACTCCCTTCTAACAAAAGCTGAATTTGTGGACAGACTTACTTCAAGTGATGAAGTAAACCTTGATCACTTATTCGCAGAAAATCCCGCAGCCGCAACACTATACAGATGGTCACCATTCGTCGTAGTAGTGGATGATGACAATAGAATTGGCATTTATGATCCACGCTTTTACCGAAACGGAGAATCCTTTTTGGGAGAATATTTAGATAAATAGGGAATCATGGGGACGGTTCTTCCGCTTCCCTCCTGATAGGGGGAAGCAGGAGAACCGTCCCTCTGCTTACTCTAAAGCTTTTTGAATGACTTTGGGAGACATTCCGAATATCCTGGCTGTTTGGCGTTTGGATAGTCCTTTTAACTGGTGATTTATTTGACGGATGATTTCGTTTCTTGTTTCTCTAGGTAGCTTTCTTACATTGGGGATTTCGATTGGGGAAATTATCTTCTTAATTTCGAGTACTGCTTGTTCATCGGTTAATCTAATTCTTTCTCCTGTTTTATCTTCTAAACAGACATCGTAGTGTTTAGCTTCATTAAATGCTTTAAAGCTTCCTTTTGATTCGCCATGTTCATTTGAGAACATTTTCATTATTTCCGTGTTATCTAGCAGCGTAGAGGAATTTTCTTTTTTTCCATAATAAGCACTACAACTGCTCCATTCCCATTTATCTGGGTAAGTAACCAGCCCTGCTTGAACAGGATTTTGATGTATATACCTTATTACTGTTAACAAATATCTTGTTGATTCCACACACTCGCTTCTAAATCGATCTTGGAATAAAGGACCATTCGTTTTATACTTTTGATTGAAGTAATAAACATAGCTAACACCAATTCTTTTCATAGTATCAGAAATATCTTCATTTCCCTCTTTTATTACAAGATGGACATGATTGTCCATTAAACACCAAGCATAAATGCTTATTTCTGACCTTTGTTTATATTTTTTTAAGATAGCAAGAAAGTTCATTCTATCTGTATCTGCTTCCTCATGAAAGATGAGTTGCTTGTTTGCTCCTCTTAAAATAATATGATAGGTTTTGGTTGAGCTTTTTTCCCTTGCCTTTCTCGGCATAAATTATCACCACTTTCTTTTAAAAAATTATTAGTTAAAAGGACAGACGGGTTACTAATGAATAAGGTGTTAATGGAAGAATTTCTTCATATAGCGGGAGTGGGAAAAGACAAACAGATGAGAGAATGGTGCCCTTTCATTATACCGTATTACTATAAGAGCTTTGAAGCTTTAATTTAAGGGAAGCGGAGGGACGGTTCTTGTGATTCCCCTGAAATATATAAATATCCTCCATAAAATAAAAAACAGTAGAAATAGCATATTCGCTTTTCTACTGTTCTTATTTAGAGAAAAGGTCCTCAGTAGAACCGTCCCTCCGTTTCCCTCTACTTCTCTTATTTCACTAGGCTTTCTACTACGTCATCAATAATTTGTGTGTTAGCAATTGGACCTGCATATAGCCAGCTTGTATCTGGGCCATATTCATATATGTTTCCGCTTTTAACGGCTGGGATGTTGGACCATAAGGAATCATTAAGTACTTCTGCTCCTTCTCCATCACTGTTGATTAGGAATAGATGGTCTGCATCTAGTTGCGCCAGTTTTTCTAAGGAAATCGCGGACCAGTTACCTGTTGCTGTAGCGGAAATTTCTTTGACTACTTCTGGTACTTTTAATCCTAAATCGCCATATAGTACAGCACCGCTTGATACATTTTCTCCTACAATAAATAATTGATTGGACACAAGCCAGATTGCTGCTGCTGATTCGTCCTTAATGGATTCTTGAATTTTTCCTTTTGCTTCTTCTGCTTTTTCGTTATAGTCTGCTAATACTTTTTCTGCTTCTTCTTTTTTCCCTACTACTTCTCCAATAGTTTGTAATCTAGTGCGCCAGTCATTATTATTTTCTTTGGCAACTACATAGGTTGGAGCAATTGTTGCATATTGATCATATTTAGCCCCTTCTACTGCCGAAGCCGAAGACATTAATACTAAATCAGGAGCAAAGCTAGATACTGCTTCGTAAGGCAATGTAGAATCAATAGTTGGAATATCTTTTAAATATTCTTGCAGATATTCTTGAACGCCCTTACCTTCTTGAACAGACCATTGGGCTACTGGAGTAACACCTAATGCTATTAAATCATCTTCTAAGTAAGAACCGATAATACTTTTTGGCTCTGCCGGAACTTTCACCTCATTACCAACAGCATCTGTCAGTGTACGTTCTGTTGCTTCTTTAGACTCAGCGTTTTCTTTATTGTTTTCTTCTTTACTATTATTATTTCCACATGCTGCTAGAACAGTGAAAACCAATAGTAAACAAATAAATAATATCGATTTCATTGTACGATTTTTCATTATGTATCCTCCTAATAGGTTATAAATCGATTATAAATGATAACGATTATCACTTTCAATAAAAATATCGATTTTCCTTCTATTTTATAGTAAAATTAATGGAAAAGTTAACTTTATCTTTTATTATTCGACAATTTACATATTATTATTTCTATATTTATCAGAAAGTGGGTTCTTCATGAGTAAAGGCCATTCTTTAGAAAGTGATAAAACTACTATATTTAGACCAAAAGCTGCTAGCTTGGTTTTAATAGTCGGCATCATTTTACTAGTTATTTCTATTTGCTTGTCGATTATTTTAGGTGTAGCAGATATTAATCTCGCCACCGTTATCCAAGGGATTTTTCATTTTGATAGCACATCAACCGCTCATCAAATTGTTTATCGTTTACGCTTACCGAGAGCGCTTGCTGCCACTTTTATCGGGGCAAGTCTTGCTGTTTCTGGAGCAATCATGCAAGGGATGACGAGAAACGCACTCGCTTCTCCTTCTATTATGGGGGTTTCATCTGGTGCTATGTTCACCGTATCCATCGCATTTGCTTTTATCCCTGTAGTTTCTAATACGGTTATTATGCTATTTGCTTTTATCGGAGCCGGTTTAGGTGCAGCTTTAGTCTTTTTAATAGGTGCCCTTTCAAAAAGAGGATTAACGCCAATGAAACTAGCTCTTGCCGGGACAGCAATTAGTGCACTTCTGGGTTCCATTTCAACTGGTATTGCACTTCGTTTTGATGTTGCAAAGGATATTAGCTTTTGGTATGCAGGAGGAGTCGCAGGAGTGCAATGGATTAATATAAAATTGCTTATCCCTGTAGCGATTGCTGGGTTAATATTGGCTTTTTTCATTAGTAAATCCATCACCATCTTAAGCCTAGGCGAAGACGTCGCTGCTGGATTAGGGCAAAAGGTTGGATTAATAAAACTATTAGGTACCATTGTTGTTTTACTTTTAACCGGTGCTGCAGTTGCAGTTGGTGGAACCATTGGCTTTGTCGGACTTGTTGTTCCTCATATCGTTCGTTTTATCGTAGGTTCCGATTATCGGTTAATTATTCCTTGCTCTGCGGTCGTGGGTGCTCTTTTATTAGTGCTGTCAGATGTGGTCGCACGTTTGATTCATCCACCTTTTGAAACACCTTTAGGAGCAATTACCGCTATAATTGGCGTTCCTTTCTTTCTTTATTTAGCACGTCGAGAAGGGAGAGGTCTATAATGCCTTCTACAAAATTAAGTAATAGAAAATTATTGATGGTTAGTACAATTCTGATTGTGGCAATTGTATTTGTATTCTTTCTTAGTTTAAATATGGGGACGATAAAAATTAGCCCTATCGAGATTATAGAAGCTTTTACAGGAAAAGGTTCTACTCAAAATTTTAATATTTTATATAATTTTAGACTTCCCCGATCGGTAATTGCGATATTAATAGGAATCGGAATGGCTATTGCCGGGGCAATTTTACAAGGTGTATCGAGAAACAGTTTAGCCGATCCAGGGATTATTGGTATTAATTCCGGAGCAGGTTTTGCCGTTATTCTTTATATCTTCTTTATTCAAGGAAGTTCTTTTCAAGCAGGGTCATTATCTGTTTATATTATGCCCTTTTTCGCCCTTGCTGGAGCATTAGTTGCTGCTGCATTAATTTACATCATCGCGTGGAAAGACGGGGTCACACCTGTTCGTTTAGTATTGGTCGGTATCGGTATTAACGCTGCTTTCGGTGCCTTGATTATCATTTTTCAATTGATGATGGATCCTCGAGATTTTACTCAAGCAACCATTTGGCTATCGGGGAGCATTTGGAGTGCAAGCTGGAGCTATGTGCTAGCTCTTTTACCTTGGATACTCGTACTTGTTCCGATTGCTATGTTTAAATTTCAATCCATCAATTTATTGCAGCTAGGAGACAATCTCGCAAAAGGACTTGGGGTGTCCATTGAGCGAGAACGAGGATTGCTTTTACTTATTGCTGTAGGACTTTCAGGTGCATGTGTTTCTGTTGGTGGAGGAATCTCCTTTTTAGGACTCCTTGCCCCACATTTAGCAAGAATGCTAGTTGGCCCAAAACACCAGCGCCTACTACCAGTCGCAGCATTAATAGGCGCACTTCTCTTATTAACATCAGATATAATCGCCAAAAGCCTAATGGTCGGCTCAGAAATACCAGTAGGCCTTGTTCTATCCTGCTTAGGAGCACCCTATTTTATCTATCTTCTTATTAGAGAGTGAGGGGAAGCAGAGGGACGGTTCTATTGAGGACTTTTCTTTCCACTCCATTGTAAAAACAATAGAAGATAATTCCATTCGACTTATAACTATAATTTTTTTTACATTCTATGTACTTATGAAGGGAACAAGAGGAAGCGGAAGAACCGTCCCCCTGATCCCCTTCATTATTTTTTTAATCCTTCTATAAAGGTAGCTATTAAATAATGAAAGCTTTCATTTACAGCTACTGGCATACCGAAGCCTTTTTGATTTTCGATGGAGGCAAAGCCATGAAGAATGCTTCTTAAGCTGCGAATAGCGTGAATGGTATCTTCTTCGTTGAGGTTGAAAGGTTTTAATACGTCTGTTAATAATTCGATTATTTGATTGGCGACAGTACTAATTTCCTCTCCCTTTTTGGATGCTGACTCAATAGTTAACGCATATAGTCCTGGCTGCTCTCTAGCGTATGTTAAGTAAGCAACACTTAGAGGATAAATCGCCTCCCGCTTCATTTCATCCACATCCATTATTGCCTGTTTTAATAACTGATATAAATCTTCAAGTGCTCGTAATGTCAGGAGGTTCATGATATCAGAAAGTCCATTGATATGGTTATATAGAGATGGTGATTTGATTCCAAGCCGCTTTGCCACATTCGCCATTGTCACTTCCTTCAATCCCTCTACATTTGCAATCTCAATTGCTGTTGTAATAATGTCCTTATTTGTAATACCTGCTCGTGGTGACATGGTTAGCCCCTTTCTTTCTGTAATAATGATTCGATAGAAGCTTGAGCATTTTCAAGTAAATCTCCATGGCCTGTGGCGAGAATATTTATATTCAGGGGGAGGATTTTCTTCGCACTATTTATTGCTTCTCCTTTATTCCAAGTCGCCATTGCTGGAAATGGAAATAAAGCTCTAAATTGACCACTAACAGCGAAGCCTCCTCTTGTATGAAAAGCATCTCCCACTATCAAACTATTGTCTCGTTTATCAAAAAAACCAAAGCTTCCCGGGGTATGTCCAGGTAAAGAAATACATGTCAAAGAACCAATTTGATCCCCATCATTTATTAATACATCTGGCTTTGTTTCTATATTTTTTGGCAAGCTCCCTTTTAAAACAAATGGTTCCTCTTCCCTGTCAATTGTGTGATCTCCACTCAATATTCTAGCATCACGTACTGATATATATACTTTTGCGTTAGGTAATCTTTCTTTTAAAGCATCCAAGGATCCAATATGGTCTCCATGGGCATGGGTTAAGATAATCCTCGTTATTGGTTTTTTCACTTTTTCTGCAAAAGCTAGAATTTTTTTGTAACTAAAAGGTAAAGCAGTATCAATTAATGATAACTCTTCCCCTTCATCAACTAGATAACTGTTCACCGGGAAAACCATTGGCAAAAAAGTTAACTGATATAAAAAATTACGATGAATAATTCTCACTAGATAGACCTCCTTATAAAAACTAATGCTATTAGTTTAATGATAACTAATAGCATTAGTTTTAGCAAGCATTTATTTTAAAATGGGCTATTATATAAAAAAAACGAGACCCAAATGAGTCTCGCTCTACTATAAAATGTTCATCCAGCTTGTGATTACATTAAATTCTTCGTTTTTTTCCGCATCGTACACATTTATTGGAGTAATAACTAAATTTATGGCGTCTTTTTAGAAAACAAAGAATAGCACCAAATTTCATTTTCTCATCCCCATTCCAATAATCCGGTAATCCAGCCATCTTAGCCTATGCCTTAGATCTGTGACTTTGCGTCCTTCCTTTTCAGGAAAGTTTGCCTTTTAAACTGACTACTTTTTGTTTATAGTACTATTTTACTATAAACATATGTAAAAAAAAAGAAATTTTCTTCGACAAACTTCGATAGGTGTTGCTAAAGGGAGAATACTTGCTAAAAGCTTCTACCTATCTGTTAGTGACTCATTGAATTCCTTTAGATGCGCAAAAGTAAATTAATCCTTCGCACAAAAATTTTCTTAACTCTAGATATTTATGATATAAAAAGCCATTATCCCTATAGAATAACGACTTTCTTCTCATCTACCACCTAATACCCAAATTGCTTATTAACTACATTTAGCAAAGGTTTCCCTTCTGAATAAAGTTGTAAATTCTGCATAAACATCCCAAATACTCTTTCTGCATGTCTAGCAGACTTGTAAGCTATATGAGGAGTTATCACAACATTATCGAGGAGCCAAAATGGGTGTCCCTTAGGTAATGGCTCTATATCAAAGACGTCTAAGGCTACTCCGCCTATTACACCTTCCTCTAAAACCTCCAATAATTCCTTTTCTACAATAGTATTTCCTCTTCCAATATTTATTAAAAAGCTATTTTTCTTCATCTTTTTCAATCGAGATTTATCCATAAAATGAACGGTTTCCTCTGTAGAAGGCAAAGCAAGAACAACAAAATCTGAGCAAGCGATTACTTGATCTACTTCTGAAAGGCCAACTACCGAATCAGCCGGACAATCTTCTCTTCTTTTACCATTGGAATTCCGTCGGCAACCAATCACTTTCATCCCCAAACTTTTACATCTTTTAGCTACCTGGTATCCAATTTCTCCGTACCCGATAATGCCAACCGTTGATGTTTCTAAATCTATAACAGAAACATCGGTCCATAATTGCTTTGCCTGGTTTTTGTATTGTTTAGGAAGTCCTCTTGCAAAGGAAGTAATCAGAGCAATAGTATGCTCTGCAATTGGAATAGAGGTAACTCCTTTTGAGTTTGTAATTACGATGTCGCTATTTTTTAACTGATCGTTTAACATCGCATCTATTCCTACACTAACGGAATGAATCCATTTAATATTAGGTGCATACTTTAAAATTTCTAAATCATCCTTCAGTCCCACCGTAAATAACACATCACAATCCTCTAAATCCTTTGTTGGAATTGGTTGTTCTCCTTTAAAATCCCAAGGTTCAATTATTACCTGGGAAATTTCTTTGTATTTCGACAAGAACTCTTCTGGAACATTTCGTCTAAAATAAACTTTGGGCTGCTTTTTCTCTACCATTACTTTTTCCATTTTTACACCTCGTTTAATACTTCGATGCTTTTTTTGTATCGGTAATATGACTCTGCAATTCGCTGAACTCCTTTTTGAATCTCCTCTTCATTTGTAAAAGTAAAACTTAGTCTTATATGATTGGTTTCTGCAGCATCTACATAAAAGAATTTACTTTCAATAAAACTAACCCCTCTTAAAAGTGCATCACTAGCAAATTCACTTGTATTTATTTCTTTAGGAAAGGTTAACCAAAGAAAGAAGCCTCCTTCTGGCTCGGTAAATGTTACTTCCTCTCCAAAATATTCCTTTACTATGTCAACCATTGCTTCTTTCCTAGCACAATATAAATCATTTATTCTATTCATATGGTTTTCAAATTTTACTTCTCCCAAGAAATGAGAAATAATTTCTTGAACAAAAACACTTGTGGATCCATCTGATTTTAACATTTTCATTCGCTGGATAATTACATCATCATCCGCTATAGCCCAGCCCATTCTAATTCCTGGTGCAATCGTTTTAGAAAAGGTACTTAAATAAATAACCCTTTTCGGACCGAAAGAATAAATAGAGGGCAATTTCTCTCCAGAAAAACAAAGCTCTACATATGCATCATCTTCTAGTACATAAAAATTATATTCATAAGCAAGTTCAGCAAGCTTCTTTCTTCTTTCTATCGATAAGCAAACACCAGTAGGATTATGATAATTTGGCATCACATAAATAAACTTGGGAATCGGGATATTATTCTTAACTGCTTCCTTCAATTTACTCTCAAGTTTGTCTGTCATTAAACCATTTTCATCAATAGGTATTGACGAAATTTTTACTTCAGCAAGGGAGAATTGTCTAATTGCGCCAAAAAAAGTCGGCGCCTCCACCCAAACATGATCCCCAGGGTCTGTTAAGGTTCTTGTTGCTAAGTCAATAGCTTGCATAGAACCAGCAGTAACAAGAATATTTGGTTTGTCTACTACGATTGATACATGTTTGGAGCGTCTTTGAATCCAATTTACAACATGATCAGGACCTTCTCCTCCTGAATATTGCAGAGCTTTTGGACCATCCAATTGCAATGCAGACACTGCTGATTGAGACAATAAAGGAATATCAAATGATTCTTTCGCAGGATGACCAAAGGCAAATGGAATTAAATCAGGATGTTTTTTCGCATTAGCTGCAGATAATAAAGGCATTTCTGGAAACCTATTTGATAACGGATACTCTTTTACTACTTCCATGTATTTCCCCCATTTATACTAGTTTTGTCTGCTTTTGTAAGATTCATTGCTTTTACCTGCAATCAAAATAGTAGAATCATTCCACTCTACTGTTTGCTAGGCACAACAGAGTCAATCAAACGTTGAAATTCGCTGGAAAGCTTGCGGCTATATTCTCCAACCTCTCCAGTCCCAATCTTTCTACCATCTATGTCAATAACGGGGCCAATTTCTTGTCCTGTATTGGTTATAAATACTTCATCCATCTCGTATAACGCTTCTAATGTCATTGGTGTTTCTTCTAACTCTAATGAGACCTTTTCTAACAAGCGAATCACCACTTGTCTTGTTATTCCATTTAAGATGAAATGATTAGCTGGATGGGTGTAACAAACACCATCCTTTATGCCAAAAATATTGCTGCTGCTACACTCCGTCACGAATCCGTCTCTAACAAAAACAGCTTCTTGAGCCCCTACTTCTACTGCTTTTTGTTTTGCAAGTACATTTCCTAGTAAATTTAGACTCTTAATATCTACACGCTGCCATCTAATATCCTCTGTCGTAATAACATGAATTCCGGTTAATTCTGCTTTTCTTACTTCTCCCCCTTCTTTTACATAAGCTACTAACACAGAAGTAGCGCCTTCTGGAAAATGATGTACCCTTGCAGCCACTCCTCTAGTAACTTGTAAATAGATATAACCATCTCTTAAATTTTCAATCGCTATTAATTGCTGAATTTGCTTGGTTAACTCTTCTTTATTCATTGAAATAGCAATCCTTAACTCCCGAGCACTGCGAAAAAGTCTTTCTAGATGTGCTTCCCACTCAAATAGGACTCCTTCAAATACCTTTACCATTTCATAGATTCCATCACCAAATTGGTAGCCTCTATCTTCAATATCAATAGAAAAAGAGCTTTTTGGAATAATTCCTTCATTGACCAAAATATACAATGTCTTCATCTCCTTATTTTGATACTATTTATTTCATTAATGTAAATGACATGCTACTTGATGATTAGTTCCTACATCTTTTACTGTCGGTTCTATCTTCATACATTTTTCCATTTTAAATGGACATCTTGTATGAAAACGACAGCCGCTTGGTGGATTAAGAGGTGTAGGCAACTCCCCGTTTAATACAATCCGTTCCATTCTATTTTTCTCATCAATTACTGGTCTTGCCGATAACAAAGCTTGCGTATAAGGATGAGCTGGCCTTGAAAATAAATCAGCAGTATTAGCAATCTCCACTATTTTTCCTAAATACATCACTCCTACTCGATCTGAAACATGTTTTACTACACTAAGATCATGAGAGATAAATAGATACGTCAGGGAAAATTGCTTTTGTAAATTTTTAAAGAGATTAATAACTTGTGCTTGGACAGAAACATCTAATGCGGATACAGGTTCATCACATATAATAAACTTAGGATTTAGCGCTAACGCCTTTGCAATCCCAATTCTTTGTCTTTGCCCTCCTGAAAATTCATGGGGATATCTTTTTTTCATCTGAGGGGATAAACCTACCTTTTCCATTAAATATTCCACTTTCTTTTCTCTTTCTTCTCGACTACCAATTTTATGAATAGACAAGGGCTCTGCAATAATTTCTTCTACCGTCATTCTAGGATGTAAGGATGCAAAGGGATCTTGAAAGACAATTTGCATATCCTTTTTTATATTCTTCAATTCTTGCTTGGAATAGGTAACAATATCCCTTCCCTCAAAATAAACATTTCCTGACGTTGGTTCAATTAGCCGCAATAAAGATCGACCGGTTGTACTTTTCCCACACCCTGATTCGCCAACTAACGCCAATGTTTCTCCTTTATATACTTTAAAATTGACATCATCTACTGCCTTGACAACCTTTTGTTCCTTTCTTGTTATTTTTTGAAGAATATCTCTTTTCACTGGGAAATACTTTTTAAGTGCTTTTATTTCCAGCAACACTTCTTTTTCGGCAACATGTTCCATTATGATGCAACCCCTTCTGCAATTTCCTTATATCTCCAACAACTGACTTTACGATTTTCTTCTATTTCTGTAAGCGGCGGTTGTTGCATCTGGCATTTTTGTTCAGCAAAAGGACAACGGTCTTGAAAAATGCAGCCTTGTATCTCCTCATCCGCCATTGGAACTCGACCAGGAATGGAATATAATTCGTCCATTTTCTCTTCAATCGAAGTAACAGACTGTAATAATCCTTGTGTATAGGGATGAAATGCCTTTTCAAATAATTGGTCTTTTCTTGCTTCCTCCATTACGCGGCCAGCATACATTACAATAACTTTTTGACAATTATTAGCGACAACTCCTAAATCATGTGTTATTAAAATCATCGCCATATCTAATTTTTTCGTTAAATCAGCAAGTAAATCTAAGATTTGTGCTTGAATCGTTACATCTAAAGCTGTTGTTGGTTCATCTGCAATTAATAGACGCGGCTGACAAGAAATGGCCATCGCAATCATCACTCTTTGCCGCATTCCTCCAGAAAGCTCATGTGGATAAGACTTCATCCGTTGCTCTGGAGACGGTATGCCTACTAATTTCAGCATTTCCACCGCTTTTTCTGTTCTTTCCTTTTTACTTAAGCGATAATGAGCAGCTAATTGTTCCGTTATTTGTGTTCCAATTGTTAATAAAGGATTAAGTGCTGTCATCGGTTCTTGAAAAATCATCGAAATTTCTTTTCCGCGTATGCCTTTCCATTCTGAATTTGTGGAGGCTAATAAATCCTTTCCTTCCCAAACTATTTTTCCATCCGTAGCGAGAAGGCCTTTGTTTTTAAGTAGGCCCATTATGGCTAAGGAAGTCATACTTTTTCCACAGCCCGACTCTCCTACAATCCCCAATGTCTCCCCTTTTTCTAAGGAAAAGTCCACTTGTTTTAAAACATGGACTATGTCACCGTTCTTGTTATATCCAACTTTCAAATCTTGAACATCTAGTATCATCCCCAATTGCAGTACCCTCCTTTATCGCGAATTTTTCATTCTTGGATCAAAGTAGTCTCTAAATGCATCGCCTACTAAATTTATGCCTAATATGACAATAAACATCACTGCACCAGGAATAAATAAATACCAAGGAGCATTAAACATATAATCCTTTCCTTGATTGACCATAGATCCCCAACTAGGATCAGGTGGCTGTACGCCTAATCCGAGAAAACTTAGAGATGATTCGGCAAGAATGGTAGATGCCATACCTAATGTTGCGATAACAGCAATATGTCCATAACAATTAGGTAAAATATAGCGAAATAAAATGCGAAAGACACTAGCACCTAAAGCGTGACCACCTTCTACAAATTCTTGTTCCTTTAAGGATAAAGTTTGCGACCGTACCAATCGGCATATTTCAGGCCAACTCACAATTCCTAAGGCAAGAATCAAGTTAAATATTCCTGGTCCTAAGGCTGCCATAATGGCAATTGCAAATAAGAGCCCTGGAAAGCTAAACATAATATTGGTTACCGCCATAATTACTTTATCTGTTTTTCCTGAAAAATAACCAGATAACAAGCCTAGTAAAGTTCCAATGGAAATAGAAATAAGCTGAACGACGATAGCAATAACTAGTGATTTTTGCCCTCCATATAAAACTCTTGTAAAAAGATCTCTTCCTAAATGGTCTGTTCCAAACCAATGGGTAGCTGAAGGTTTTTGCAATGTCTGTGTTAAATCATTGGTATTTGGATTATAAGAAGAAATAAATGGGACAAATATGGTGCCTAATACAATAACAAGCATTAACCCAATACCAATATAGGAAAAAGAAAATTTCATCCTTCTTTTCTTTTTCTTAATATGTATGCTCCTATCAGTACTGATTGTTGGCGCATTGACAGTCTCCATTCATTATTCACTCCATCCTTTTTAAGACTCTACTTTAATTCTTGGATCGATTAATCTACAGCCAATATCAGTAAGTAAATTCACTAGTAAAAAAACAGTGGCTACAAAAACAACACAACCTTGCACGATTGGTAAATCACGTTGCAATATCGCGTCAATCATTAATCTGCCAACCCCTGGTAATCCATAAATGGTTTCTGTAATAACAGCTCCAGATAACAACAATCCCATTTGAACCCCAATTATCGTCAATATAGGTGGCATGGCATTTTTTAGTGCATGTAAAACAATGATTCTTCCTGATGACATACCTTTGGAAATAGCCGTTGTCATATAATCCATTCGCAATATATCAATCATTGCTGATCTAGTAATTCTAGCAATTACGCCACTTACAGCTAGAGCTAGTGTGAGGGATGGTAAAATTAAATATCTAATATCCCCTGCTACATAACCTGTTGCAGGAAGAAGTCTAAATTTCACGGCAAATAGATACATAAGGATTAATCCTAGGAAAAACGAGGGCAAGGAAACACCAGATACGGAAAAAGAACTTACGAAAGAATCAATCCAAGAACCTCTTTTTAAAGCTCCAATGGTTCCAACGGTAATTCCTATCACAATAGCAATGATTAATCCTAGAACAGTAATTTGTAAGGTTACGGGTATCCTTTCAATAAGCAGTTCCGTTACAGAACTTCTAGATTGATAGGACGTACCAAAATCCCCTTGGACTACCCCTTGCAGGAAATGTAAATATTGGAGAGGAAGGGGATCATTAAGTCCCCATTGCTCTCTAATTTGTTTCATAACATTTTCATCCAATGCCCCGCTTCTCGCATCCATTAATTGGGCTACTGGGTCCCCAGGAATAATATTCATCAAAACAAATACAATTAAGGTAATAGCTACCCAGATTGGGATGGCTTCCAAAAGACGTTTTATCGTATAATTAAGCATGGTTCACCTCTCGACTTTTATTTTAGACTTTCATCAATCCAAACTTTCGTTAAGTCTTGATAGTCAATATCTGTCGGCATTTCCTGTAGCCCCTTCACCCAAGGCTGATGAACAATAACTGCCTTGTTATAGTTAAAGAACCACCAAGGTGCATCTTTTACAATCATTTCTTCTGCTTCTTGGGCTAAAGCAATCATTTCCGATTCATCTGTTGTTTGGGATGCCTTATCTAGCAATTCATCGACCTTTTCATTGGTATAATGACTTGTATTACCAGATGCACCAGCATTTTTACTATGGAAATAGCGAGATAGAAACTCTACTGGATGTGTCATGCCACCGTTTGAAGACATCGCCGTTTCAAAATCTCCATTATTCAATCTATCTGTCATTGCAGCAAAATCTACTTGCTCTGTCTTTACGGTAATTCCGACTTCTTCTAAATATCCACTTAATGCTTCTACTGCCGGTAATCCGAATGCTGGGTGTGAGGTAGTAAGAATGTTTAGTGTAAATCCATCCCCATATCCTGCTTCTTCTAGTAACGACTTAGCTTTTTCTGGATCATACGAATACGTAGTTACCTTATCGTTATAGCCTTGAATGGAAGAAGGAAGTACTCCAACTGCTGGATACGCCTTCCCTTGAATTACCGTTTGTATAATGGTGTCTCGATCGATTGCATAATTTATAGCCTGTCTAACACGAACATCTTGCCATGGACCATCCTTTTCGAGGTTAAACTTTAAATTTCTTGTAAATAATTCTGGCACTTCGACTATCAATTCACCATATGTTGGATCATTTTTATATCTTGCATACTGGGCATCCCCTAATACCATCATGTCTAATTGTCTGGAAGCAAATGAATTGTCTCTCGCTGTTTGGTCTTCCATAACTTTATAGACAACTTTGTCTAAATAAGGTGCACCTGCAAAGTAGTCTGCATTTTTTTCCAAAACAATTTCACTACCTCGAACCCAGCTAGAAAACTTAAATGGACCTGCCCCAACTGGTTCTTCACCAAATTTATCCCCTTTTTCCTCCACTACCTCTTTTGGAACGGCAGCTGTAAATGGTAAAGATAAAACGGAAAGGAATGTGTTATCTGGTTTGTCTAAACTGATTTCTATATGTGTATCATCCATCACTTTAATACCTGTTACTTCGGTTGCATCTCCACTCATAAATTCCTTAGATCCCTTAATAGCTTGTAAGTTTCCTGCATTAGGAGAAGCGTTTTTTGGATTCATAACCCTCTCTATCGAATACTTAAAATCTTCGGCAGTAACCACTCTTCCATTATGGAAGGTTACATCGGGATTTAGGGTAAAAGAATAAGTTAAACCATCTGAACTAATTTCCCATTCCGACGCATTTCCTTCTTTGAATTCTCCAGCTACCGCGTCATAACGAACAAGTGGTTCAAAGATATTCCAAGTTACCATGGATGTCGAAGTACCATGAGACCTGGCCATTGGATCCAAGTTTTGTGGATCCCCGTAAATAGCTGCTCTTACTAACGTCCCCCCTGGTGTTGGCTCATTACTACTAGTCGCATCGTCTTCAGTAGAACTTGTAGGATTACTTTCGTCAGTACATGCACTTAAAAATAAGACCATTAAAATACTAAAAATTAATAACCTAAAATTATTCCTTTTCATCCTCATTCTCCTTATGTATTAGTTTTTTTACTGCTTAAATCTTTCTCTCTCTATTACACAAATGGAATAATCTAGTTGTTTTTTGCCAGAAAATATTACATTATTTTTATGTGTTGTTATCATAAAGTTGCATTTGTCATATTTTCTGACAAATTATCTGAATATTAAAATTATTATATAGCAGTACTTTAATATGGTAAAGGTGAACTTTGTGTAGTTTTCTTTATTTTCTAAATTTTCAATCATTACTCTTTATTCTTCTATAATGAAAACCTGACATAATTTTCGACTTTCTCTCACCAAAAATCAGCAAAATCTATATTATTCCCATTCAAATTTAAGCTTGTAGTTTTAAAACTACCTACTTTTTATATTTTTCGATAATAAATATTTTTAATGATTAATTGTTATTTTCTTTAATCTTTTTCCTTTGAAAAATAAATAGTTATACGAATTTGTTACATTTTTTTGTACATAATAGTTCTGAAAATCACCTCATCAGGGAGCATAATATTTGAAATAAGCTGTGGCTGGTGGTACCTTGTTAGACAAACAATATAATTTTCAATGAAAGAAGGATTGGTTATGAAGGATTTATTTACTCCTTTCTCTTATAAAGGATTAGAATTAAAAAACCGTGTAGTAATGCCTCCAATGTGTCAATATTCAGTGGAGAAAAAAGACGGAATCGCAACAGATTGGCATTATGTTCATTATGTAAGTCGCGCAATCGGCGGTGCTGGATTAATCATTATTGAAATGACAGATGTAGAGCCTGACGGTCGTATCACCGATAATGATTTAGGCTTATGGTCTGATGAACATATTGCTCCATTGAAACGAATTGTTGATGCTTGTCATCAATATGGCGCAAAAGTGGGGATTCAAATTGCTCATGCTGGAAGAAAGGCGGAAGACGCACCACAACCTGTGTCCGCATCTGCCCTTCCATTTGATGATAAATCCAAAACACCAAGAGAATTAACGACAGAAGAAGTAAAAGGTATGGTGGAAAAATTCCGTGAGGCTACTGCTCGTGCTATTAAAGCTGGTTTTGATACAATCGAGTTGCATGGCGCACATGGCTATTTAATTCATCAATTCCAATCTGCCTATACAAATAAACGTACAGATGAATACGGCAAAGACTTGACAAAGTTCGGTGTGGAAATCATTAAAGCTGTGAAAGAAGAAATGCCAGCAGATATGCCATTAATCATGCGTGTTTCTGGTAAAGAGTATGTTGAGGGCGGATATGATATCGAAGACAGTGTTGCATTTTCTAAAAAATATGAAGAAGCCGGCGTAGACATTTTCCATGTGAGTGCAGGTGGAGAAGGTCCAATTGCTGCAGCAGGACGACCTGGAACACATGTCGCATACCAAGTTCCTTTAGCTCGTGCATTTAAACAAGAGTTAAGTGTACCAGTTATAGCAGTAGGAAGACTAGATTCACCAGAATTAGCAAACTCCGTCATTGGCAACGATGATGCAGATCTAGTTGCCGTAGGAAGAGGCATGCTCCGCAATCCATACTGGACAATCGAAGCAGCTGCACAACTACATAAAGAAACAGAAATGCCAAAACAATATGCCGTCGCATTCCCTAAGAGATAAGAAAGAAGCAGGGGGACGGTTCTTCTGCTTCCCATTTCTCTAGTCTAGATAGCACTATCACTCCGATTCCATTTTATGGTATTCTAAATATAAAGGAGATGGTTGCTAATGATAGAGCTTGTGCTTGGTCTTTTAAGTGTGATTGGTGACATTTGTGTAGCATTAGCAGCATCTGATTGGGAGAAGCTGCAAGGCAAGTAAATAGCAAATAATTTTCTTAGAAAAAAGAGGCCATTTTAACTTTGTGGCCTCTTTTTTTCTGTATTCAGAGGGGTTCAGAGGGACGGTTCTTCCGCTTCCCTAATCCTGTTTTACTCCCAAAAAAGGGAAGCAGGAGAACCGTCCCTATGATTCCCTTACATGCCTGTCCTATACTTTTTTTCGCTTGATGACGTATTTTTTGTATCATGCTTAGCTTTTTCTTCTCGTAGTTCTTCTTTAAGATCCTCCATTGGGATTGGATCTACATTTAATTCACTTTCAAATTTATCAAATAAACTTTCATTTTCGGTTGGATATTGCTCCGGATTATCCATATTTATTTGAACATTATTTGAACTTTGTTCTTTTTTGTTTTCTGCCATGATCTATCACCTCCTTCTATTAGTAGTAATACCCGATTTTCATTTAAAGTACTCAAAGTCCTCATAGGGACGGTTCTACTGTTTCCCTATTTTTTTGGTTAATTAAAAACGGAAGCAGGAGAACCGTCCCTACGATTCCATGCCCTCTCCAAAAACCAAATAATCCCATTTTTTCCTATTACATTTAGGTTTAATCCATGCCAAATCGTCTATATAAAAGAAAAAAGGAGGCGTTTATAGCTATGGTTAAAAATGAAGATTTAAAAAACAAGACGGTGGATCGTGATTTTAAAATAACGGAAGAGCAGAAAGAGAAGCAACAGGAGAAGAAAAAAGAGGATAAGAAGGATAAATAATTTAAAAGGGTACTGACTCCATCGGAGATTCAGTACCCTTTATGTTTATGCACAATCTATTGATTACCAATAAAAAACGGAGGTTCTTACTATTACTTCCCCTCTACCACTTCTCTTAATATTTCATAAGAGCGTTTCTGCTTGTCTTGGTCAAAAATATAAGAAACAGCCATGATTTCGTCCACATTAAAGCGTTCTTGAAAAGCTGTAAGCTGCTTGCGAACCGAGTCTTTATTTCCCAATAGAGTGACACTAGACATTGATTTTGCCATTTCTTCTTCCTGTGGGTTCCAAAGTCCATCTAGACTTTCCACTGGTGGCTGAAGAGGCATTTGGGTACCACGTACTACATTAAGGAAAAACTGATGAGTGGATGTCTGTAAAACAGCAGCCTCTTCATCCGTTTCAGCAGCAATTAAATTTAAACAAACCATCATATAAGGTTTCTCTAAATACTTCGAAGGCTTGAAACGATCACGATAAATCTTGATCGCATCTTCCATATATCTTGGCGCAAAATGAGAAGCAAAAACATAAGGCAATCCTAAGCTTGCTGCTAAATAGGCGGAATCTGTGGAAGAACCAAGAATGTAAATCGGTACATTGGTTCCAACACCTGGATGGGCTTTTACATACCCTTGATCTTCTTCTGGCCCAAAATATGTCAGAAGAGCATTAACATCCTCTGGAAACGTATAGACAGAATCCTTTTGCGATCTTCTCAAGGCACTTGCGGTTAGCATATCCGTTCCAGGAGCTCTCCCAAGCCCTAAATCCACACGATTTGGATAGATTGTCGCCATCGTTCCAAATTGTTCTGCAACCACTAATGGAGAATGGTTAGGTAGCATCACTCCACCAGATCCTACACTAATACTATTTGTATGTTCAAGCGTATGCTTTATTAAAATGGCTGTCGCAGAACTAACAAGTGTAGAAGTATTATGATGCTCAGCAATCCAATATCGTTTATATCCCATTTCCTCAGTTGCTTGAGCTAAATCAACCATTGATTCAATGGCTTCTTTTGAAGTTTGTCCCACGCGTATGGGAGCAAGGTTTAGTACAGATACAGGTATATTTAAATTTGCCATTATGCAAGATCCTTTCTTGTTTAATTCCTCTTTATCATATCAATTGATATCGTGGAAACAAACTTATCTGCTTGAAGAGATAGAGAAGGCAAATCCCAAATAAAAATTCCTCTTACAAGTCGAGAATGAATGATATACAAGGAAAAGACTGTACCAATACTTATAAAGATACTCTTTAGTTTTTCTTAAAATGCCAACCTGATACTTGCTAAGGAAATGTAAAATAGCAGGATGTAAACAGAAGAACCTCCTCCTTCGCTCCTTTATAAAGCATAGTGCTTCTCAAAATAATTCTGATACTCGCCACTAATAATTTCCTCCCACCATCCTTTGTTATCCAAATACCATTGAATCGTTTGAGCAATTCCAGATTCGAAGGAATAGGTTGGTTTCCAGCCTAATGCTTCGAGTTTGGTTGGATTAATCGCATATCGTTTGTCATGACCTAGACGATCGGTTACAAATTCAATAAAGTCCTCTGACTTGCCTAATATGCTAATGATTGTTTTTACAACTTCTAGGTTTGTACGCTCATTATGACCACCAACATTGTACACTTCACCATTTGCTCCTTCATGAAGCACTAAATCAATTGCCGCACAATGATCAAGTATATGCAACCAATCACGAATGTTTTTACCGTCTCCATAAACTGGAATCTTTTGATCATTTAACACACGAGAAATGGTTAAAGGAATTAACTTCTCTGGGAATTGATAAGGTCCATAGTTATTCGAACAACGTGTAATATTGATTGGCAAGCCAAATGTTTTATGATAAGCACGGACAAGCATATCCGATGATGCCTTACTTGCACTATATGGACTATTTGGCTGTAATGGTGTATTTTCTGTAAAGAAGGTTGTTGGATCGAAATCTAATTCTCCATATACTTCGTCTGTTGATACATGAACAAATTTCGTTACACCACCAACTGCTTTTGCAGCATCAAGTAATACTTGCGTACCAAGAACATTTGTCACGACAAAGATTTCTGGGTCTGTAATCGAACGATCCACATGGCTTTCTGCTGCAAAATGGGTCACATAATCAAACTTTTCTTTTTCAAAAAGAGCTGATATTGCGTCTCGATCGGCAATATCTGCCTTTACGAAATGATAGTTATCCTTCTTTTCGATTTCCTTATGCTTCGTTAAATCTCCTGCATAGGTTAATAAATCTAAATTATATATATCGTAATCTGGATATTTGTTGACCATATATTGCACAAAGTTTCCGCCGATAAAGCCTGCGCCACCTGTTACTAATACTTTCTTTCTTGCCACCTTAGTTCACCTCTTCTTGTATTCCAAGATATATTACGTTAATAAGACGGAGAAATCCGTTCGTCCTTTACATTCGAGATTTCTTTGAATGCCTTCATTAATCGGATATTCTTTCGCTGTAATGCTATTTATGTTTACAGCTTTAACTACTATTTGAAAAATTTCTTTCACAAAGTCTGCCCAATGTAGTAAATCATTCGTTAAAAGCATGATTTATGTATACTTTACTTTTTCTACGCTATCTAATAAAGGTATTGCCTATGGTACCTAATACCAAATAAATACGAACAATATTGTACAGCTTTTTCTCCTTTATACTTTGTCACTCCAAAATTGCCTACCAGCGTTTATAATAACTAGATTTAAATCAATCATCATACAATTTGTTTCTAAAAGCTAGTTTGTAATAAAACCGAAATAATAGTAACTACACGTTTTTATCCCTCTTTTCATAGTATAAATAAAAAACAGAATGGAGAGTGAAGGTACATGACAAAAATTTTCATCGATGCAGGACATGGTGGTACTGATTCAGGGGCAGTAGGTAATGGGTTGCAAGAAAAAGTATTAACGCTTACAATTGCTAAAAAAATTGAAAACTTATTAAAAAATTATGAGAATACAAGTGTGAAAATGAGTAGAACGAGCGATACTACATTGTCTTTGTCACAACGTACTGATGCTGCTAACGCATGGGGAGCTGATTTCTTCCTATCTATTCATATTAATGCTGGCGGTGGGACTGGATACGAAGATTACCGCTATAACACATTATCTGCAAGTAGCGCTACAGGAAAAGTACAATCAACGATTCATTCTGCAGTAATGGCAGAATTAAAAGCATTTAATATAATTGATAGAGGGGCGAAAGCGGCTAATTTCCACGTATTACGAGAAACGAACAGTCCAGCAATTTTAACCGAAAATTTATTTATTGATACAAAAGCTGATGCTAATTTATTGAAACGAAATGATGTATTAGACGCTATTGCAAAAGGACATGTTGAAGGAATGGCAAAAGCATTTGGATTAAAGAAGAAACCAATCGAAATAGGTAAAGCAGAGAGTGGTACCTATACGGTTGCACAAGGAGATACTTTATGGAGTATCTCACAAACACAAGGAGTTACTGTAGATCAATTAAAAGCATGGAATCCAGGCATTAACCCTAATGCTTTGCAAATAGGCAGTAAATTAAATATTGGTGTTACCATTCAAACGTATAATATTCAAAAGGGAGATACCTTTTGGGATATTGAGGAAAAGCTGAATCTTAAGCATGGTACACTCGAAAAATTAAATCCATCTGTTAATGTTAAAGCTTTACAAGTAGGAGATACCATTCGTATCAAATAAACAAGAATTAATTGTTGAACATGTTTTTATAAAAATAAGTTCTAAGACAAAATTTCTTTAAAACAAAAATCCGATTAAAATTACGCTGAGTATACTTTAATCGGATTTGCATTTTTAGCAATGAAATAAACTACGTCTGATAAAATTAATTTACCATAAGAATTTATCGACAGCAGGAAACATATGTTTAAAAATCACATAATAGAAAAAGGCAATTATAATGTGGTGTCATCTGTATAAGAAAAACAATTTCCACCCTTTGCTTTCGCCTTATATAATTCCTGATCCGCTTTTTTAAATAATTCATCCGTATTAGAAGGGGCATTAGGATTATGAAAAGAAATTCCGATACTTGTTGAAATTTCCAATTCCTTTCCACTTATCAGCATTTTTTCATTCACTATTCCGAGAATTCTCTCGGATATTTCGACCACATCCTCAACTTTCCTTATTTCTGGCAAGACAATCGTAAATTCGTCTCCACCTACTCTTGATAAAGTATCCCCTTTGCGAAGCGAGCTCTTTACTCTTTTTGCAAATATCTTTATGACTTCATCCCCAACATCATGTCCAAGTGTATCATTGATAATTTTAAATTTATCGCAATCTAACACCATTAAAGCGGTCAACTTTCCTGTACGATCCGATGTATAGAACGCTTGCTGCAAACGATCAAGGAATAATCTTCTATTCGGAAGTCCTGTTAAATGGTCAGAGTAAGCCATTTCAGATAATTTTTTCTCCTTTCTTCGCATCTCTGTAATATCTGCCGAAATAGCAACAACTCTCTCAATTTCCCCTTCAGAATTTATAACTGGAACAAAATCAGTATTTAACCATACCGAATGACCATCTTGATGTATTCGCCGCAAATTCACCTGAAAATACTCTTTTGTTTCAAACATCTTTTTAAATTTTTCTTTAATTTCTTGCAAATCCTCAGAATGAACATTTATAAAAAATTCTTTTCCAATCATATTTCTGACTGGATACCCTAATACTTTTTCTAAAGAAGGTGATACATATAAGATTTTCCCTTGTGGATTTAGTACCTTAATAATATCCATAGAATATTCGGCGATAATTCGAAAACGTTCTTCACTTTCTCTCATCGCCTTTTCCGCTCTTCTTTTTGTTGTAACATCTCTAAGCATCACTACTACCGATGTTTTCCCGTGATCCCTTATCATTGCAAATGTAGCTTCTGTATAAATAATGTCTCCGTCTAATGTGTAAAATCTTCCTTCTACCATATTTTCTATAAGCTCTTTTTGAAAAACTTTCTGTATTTTCTCTAGCAATTGCTTGCGATCATTTTGAAAAACAAAATCTAAACTGTTTTTTCCAATGACTTGTGATTTACCTTTTGCCTTTAAGAGCTTTAAACCAGCTTGGTTAATAAAACCTATTTTTCCATCTGTAAGGATAAGAATTGCTTCTGGTGCTGTTTCTACCACACTTTTAAACTTTTCCTCACTTTCCTCTTGTTTTTTCAAAACTTGTGTATATTCGGTAACATCTTGGTAAGTACCTACAGCTAATATATTTCCCATATTCACCGGTTTATAGTTTGCAACTACATCAATAAGAGACCCATCTTTACGCATTCGCTGTGTTTGAAAACTTGGTATTCTTTGCCCACTCCTTAAATCATCTAGAAAATATTCTAATTGTTGCAAGTGGAATTGTGGATAAATAGGGGATTTAGTTAGCTTCTTCATTTCCTCTACTTTCCAACCAAGCATCTCTTCAAATGCTGGATTCCCCTTTAAAAAGCTCCCTTTTTGGTCAATCATAAAGATGGCGTCCGAGGTATTATTCCATACGAGTTCTAATTCTTCTTTTATGCACATCAATTCCATTTGCAATTTCTTCTGGTCACTGATATCACGCGATATATGAGATACTCCAGATATTTGCCCCATCTCATCATAAATAGGAGATAAGCTAATACTCATGTCGACTAATTCACCTGTTTTTTTCTGCCTTTTCACATATATCCCTTGCACCTTTTTTCCCAATAAAACTTGTTGGTTTAAATCGTCTGCCTGTTCTTTTAGCCAATTGGGGATTATTGGTGGCTCTTTCCCTATTACTTCTTCCTTTGAGAATCCGTATATATTCGTAAATGCATCATTAATAAAGAGAACTTTTCCCTCCCTATCTACCATTGAAATAGAATCCGTACTATCATTAATAAAAGACTCTAGTCTTGATTTAACAATACTCAATTCCTCTAAGGTTTTTTTATCCTTTGTTATGTCTCTAGCAATTCCAAAAACACCTGTAACTTTTCCTTCTACAACAATTGGTATATTCTTTATATTTAAATAAACTTTATGCCCATCCTTATGATAAATAACAGTCTCGTGTCTACTCGATATCCCTAAAGCCGACTGCTTGAAGAGATTCTCTATCTTCACTACCTCTCTTTTTGGCATCGATTGTGAAAAGTGCGTTCCTATTAATTCTCCATTTCCGAACCCTGTTATTTTTTCTGATGCTCCATTAACCTCTAGAAAATAACCTTCTGTATCAAACATAAATATTGCATCTTCATTTTGATCCAGCAGAGATGCTAAAAGCTGATCATTTTCTTCTAATTGCTTGCGTGACTGCTGTAACTCTGTTAATTGCCTCGCTTTTTCGGTAATATCACGAACCACAGCAATGATATAAATATTATTATCATTGTCAATAAATGGTGTTAATACTGTTTCATTTATCCTTACTTTACCAGTTGGCAGTAATAATTGATCTTCAAATGTAACTACTTTATTACTATTACAAGCCTTTAAATATTGATGTTTTAAAAATTCTGCATCCTCTTTTTCTAATACTTCATCAAATGTTTTCCCAAATACACTTTCATCTGTATTCAACACTTTTAAGCCAGCTTGATTTACAAACACATATCTATATAAATCTTTCGTCACTTCTACTACATATACAAGATCCTGTAAGGAGTGAAATGCCGTTAAAAGTAATTTTATAAGTCCATTAATATCTTTTGGGTGTAACTCACTTACATTTTTATCATCCATATTTATTGACAACCTTTCATAAAAATAGCTATGTTAACAAGAATAGTTGTTTTAGTCGATTTTTAAACGTAATGGAAGAACTTTTTTCTTACTAAAATCGAAATCAACATTCCTTAACATAGCCATAAAGTGAAACTCCCATTAGGACTCTACTGATCGTTAGTTAAATCATTCAGATCTATACGGACAATTCTCGAGTTCGCATAATGTTGTGATGGTAGTTTTACTATTCTTTAAGAGTGATATAAATATAGTAAAATTTGAATCAGTAGTTTTCCATTCTCTACTGATTTTTACTATCCGCAAGCTAGAATAAAATAGGAACTGCTTCCTAAGAATTTAGATTTTTAAGATAGCTTATTTTTTCCTCATTAATAAAACTACAATTTGTTAATAGAGGATTTTTACGATATTCAACACAAAATTTATTAAATAATTTTGCAAAATAATCTCTTTCTTTTTCTCTAATCACAAATTTAATACCGTATTGATAAATATCATTTACTTCATGTTTCCAAACAATATGTCCATACAATTCTACTTTCTCATTTAATATATTGGTTTCAAATTGCAAAGCAATATCTGGTCTTATAGGTAAATCAATATTCGAAAGAATTTTTATTCCGCCAATCCCTATATCCTCTATAAGAATTTCAGTTTTTCCTAACTGAACTTTTTTTCCTTTAATTGCTATTAAAGACATTTGTGCCTGTAGAGGACGAATTAGATTTATTCGATAGAAATTCCTTCTATTCGTCATTTCTCTACTCTCCCATTGCGGCTCTTGTGGCTTTATTATCTTTTTTTGCAGGAAGCTTTGAAATTCTTCTTCGCCAACTGATTTACTAAATAAATATCCTTGTATTTCATCACATTCTTGTTGCTTTAGTAAGTTCAATTGCGCGTTTGTTTCCACTCCTTCTGCAACAATTTTCATATCCAATCCTTTTGCCAAAAAGATCATGGATTTAACAATCATTTCATCCTTTTTCGAGTCCGTTATATTCCTTACAAAAGAGCGATCTAATTTTATCGTATCAATTGGATATTGTTTTAAATAAGTCAAAGAAGAATAGCCCGTACCAAAATCATCTAATGCAATCCGAATACCAATTTCTTTTAATTGCTGTACAGCTAATGTGACAATTTCTTCATACTGTATTAAAGTAGTCTCCGTTATCTCAAATTCTATTAAGGAAGGATCTGTTTTTGTTTCTCTTAAGGTTTGAATGACAGTTGGAATAAAATCACTTTTTAATAATCTTTGTGCAGAAATATTAATTGATATAGGTACAATAGGTAGGTTCATGCTTTTCCAAATTGAAATCCTATTACAAACCTCTTGAAATACCCAATCCCCAATAGGTAGAATCAAGCCATTTTCTTCAGCAATGGGAATAAATTCTCTTGGGGAAACAGATCCCCATTCAGCATTGTCCCAACGTATAAGCGCTTCGGCACTTACCATTTTTCCAGTTTTTGTATCCACTCTAGGCTGAAAATGGAGATAGAATTCCTGTCTTTCCATTGCTTTATATAAATCTCTTTCTAGCTGAAACTGTTTGAATGAAGAGATATTTAATAAAGTCGAATAAATTTGGTAATTGTTTTTCCCCATTTCCTTTGCTCTATGTAAAGCAGCATCTGCTTTTTTCACTAGCTCTTCTTTTGTCTGTCCATCAATTGGAAAGGTACTTATACCAACACTTGTCGTTACAAACAATTCATATTCATCGATTATAAAGGATGTTTTCATGCAATCGATGATTCTTTTTGCAATCATTATTGGAAAATCTGTACGCTCGAAATCCCATAGTAGAATACCGAATTCATCTCCACCAAGTCTTGCAAACAAATAATTACTCACTTTCAGCTTTTTATCCAATCTAATCGTAAATTGTTTCAATAGCTTATCTCCGATTGCATGACCAAGTCGATCATTAATCTGTTTAAATCTATCTAGATTCAAATATAAGACAGAAAAACTCTTTTTATTTCGTTTAGAAATTTGAATTAATTCTTCCATTTTTTCATCAAATCTTCTTTTATTGAATAAATCCGTTAAATAATCATGATAAGCTAAATACGTAATTTCTTCCTTACTTTTCTCCAAAAAAGTAATATCTGAAACGATTCCATCTAATTTGATAACATTCCCTGCATGGTCTAATTCCGGTATCGTTTGGTCCTGTACCCTTTTTACTTCTCCCTGCTTGGAGAGTATTCGATAGGTATGCGTGAGTGATTCACCCTGTATTAATTTCAACCTTAATTGTCTAAACTCCAATAAATCATCCGGGTGAACAATTGTCTCCCACCCCATAACTAACAACTCCTCAGAGCTATATCCCGTAACAGCTTTAATCCCTGGTGATGTTAGAATGAACGCATTATTCACAGTATCATAAGAAGAAATGCCAACCTCTAGATTATTGTAAATATTTCTAAATCTCTCTTCTGCCTCTATTAAATTTTTTTCTGCCACTTTTCTTTTCGTTATATCATGAATAACCCCTACATATTTTAAAGGCCGAGAGTTTTCATCTACTATCACTTCTGCTTGAACAAACACATAGATAAAAACACCATCCATTCGCTTAATTCTAAATTCCATTGTATAGCTTTCTCTATTCTTTAAGGCGTTTCGAAAGGTAGAATCGAAATAGTGCCGATCTTCCGGATGAACAAATGCTACTAATTTCTTATAGGTTGGCACAAACGTATTGCTTTTTATTCCATATATTTCAAAAGTCTGATTAGACCAATATGCCTGATCCTCGACAATGTAATATTCCCAACTTCCGATATTTGCTACTTGTTGAGCTAATTCTAGATTTTCTTTCACCTTCAACAATTCCTTTGTATTCGTTTTAAACAAAGTTATATCTTTTGCTATCCCATAAATACCAAGGATTTGCTCTTCTTTCCCCATGATTGGAACATATGTAATATCAAAGGTGAGTGTTTGACCATTTAGATGAATGATATCTGCTCTAAAATTTTGACTTTCTCCATTTAATGCCCTTTTTATATGGCTTTTTCGTAGATGTTGATGTCTTTTTATATAAATTCTGCTAACGTTTTTATGTAAATCTCTTTTTTCATAACCAAGGATTCGTTTTACTGATGGATTCCCATGCAATAACTCCCCATTATTGTCCAATGCAAATACAATATCCGGATGTTTTTCAAATATGGCATTAAACGTTTCTTTGTTTAATAAATATTCGAAATTACCGAGCTTTTTAGACTGATTCTCTAATTCCATTTTTTTATCTTTTAAGAAATTAAATTTCGCCATACCCAAATCCCCCCAATCCTCTATCTATGGGTAAAATACTTTAATCTTATCTAACTGTTACTTTTTACCTATTCTATCTCCATCTTACTAAATATAGGAAAGAGAGAGTATTAGCGTTCCTTCCTATTTTTCAAAAAAAAAGAAATTAGGAACAACTTCCTAATTTCTCAGCTTGTAGAAAAACCCCCTATTTTTAAAAGTATGATTTTGAAAAAGGGGGTTTTTGATGTTTTAATTGATTTTGACCACGACATTTGGTTTGCAAGATATTATCAAACCACTATATGTTGTATAGTGAAATTGTGAAAAAAGCTGTCGAGACTTTCTCGACAGCCTGAGAAATTAGGAACAACTTCCTAATTTCTTTCGTTTTTTCCTATTTACTCCTATAAATTCATGAGAGGATTATCCATCGAACTATTTTATCTTCTTATAAAGCTTTTCATGTCTGCTTATTTCTTCATAACAATCTGCAGTATCAGTAAATAAGATGGATTCTCGATCACCAAGTCCTAAGAATCCAAACATCCCTAAACTATCATAAAAAAGCTGATGTACCTTATTTTGAAGGGCTTTATCAAAATAGATTAGTACATTCCTACAAAAAATAACATGAAACTCGTTAAATGATCGATCTGTTACTAAGTTATGCTGGGCGAACACAATATTTTTCGTTAAGCTTGAATCAAACTTTACTGTATCACCTTTTACATCATAATAATCGGAAAATGCTTTTTTGCCTCCTGCTTTTAAATAATTTGTCGTAAACTTTCTCATGCTTTCCATTGGAAATACACCAGCTTTTGCAATCGCTAATGCATCTGTACTAATATCCGTCGCATATATTTTCGTTTTTTCGTAAATGCCTTCTTCTTGGAGCAGCATTGCCATAGAATATACTTCTTCCCCTGTTGAACAGCCTGCATGCCAAATTCGAATCGAGGGGTAAGTCCGTAAAACAGGTACTATTTTTTCCCGAAAGGCTAAGAAAAAAGCAGGATCACGAAACATCTCCGTCACATGGATAGAAAAATCTTGTATTAATCTTTTTAGGCAGTCAGAATCATGAAGAATTTTTTCTAGTAAACCCGTGATACTCCCTAATTTCTCTGCATGCACACGATGCCATATTCTTCTTCGAATCGAATTATATGCATAATTCCGATAGTCATATCCACACCAAGCGTACAGTCCTTGTAAAAGTAATTCTATTTCAATTCTTTCCTTATCTTTTCCATTTACTTGTTGGTATTCTTTCATCATCTCTTGGTCCGCCCATTATCCATCATTCTCTTCCCTCTACTGGGTAGAGCCACACACTAATTAAAGAAAGAAGTTGATCAGAATGGACTGGCTTCATAATATAATCAGATGCTCCAGCTTCCAAGCATTTTTCACGGTCCTCTTTCATCGCTTTTGCTGTTAGTGCAATTACGGGTAGTTCTTTTCGTTTATCATCCAGTCGTATTCGTTTTATTGCTTCATAGCCATCCATTTCAGGCATCATAATATCCATTAACACTAAGTCAATATCTTCATTTTTAGCTAGCATTTCCAGTGCTTCTCTACCATTCTCTGCAAATAGGATTTTCATCCCATGCATTTCTAATACACTTGATAATGCATATACATTTCGAACATCATCATCGACAAGGAGGATCAGCTTCCCCTCTAACGCTTTTGCTTTCTGAGTTTTACTAGAAGTCTGGTTTTCTTCTATATTATTTTCTTGGTTCCCGCTTAAATATAAATCCAATTCCTCTTTTAACCGTTTTGGTGCATGTGGATCTTTAATAATGATGGTATCGGCATATTTATTTAAAAATAATTCCTCTTTAGAGGTAAGGGAACGAGCCGTATAAATAAATACCTTTAAATCTTTATTCGCATAATCTTTTTTGATTTCTTCTAACAAGACAAATCCGCTTGTATCTGTTAAACCTAAATCAAGAATAATACAGTCAAATTGATTTACTTTTAACTCTTCTATCGCTTCATAACCAGTAGAAACCGCTTTGATTATTACATTTTTATCACCAATATGCTCCATCAAGTAATTTCTATGAATTCTATCATCATCCACAATTAATAGTCTTTTAATAGTGGTTTCTTGTACAACGCTTTGTGGAGAATACGGAACCTCTTCACGATAGACTGGTTCCTGAGAAGCAGCTACTTCCTCCTCCATTATAAAGGTGGACATATCTTTTATCCCCCCCTCATAATTGCCGACAATAAAGGTAAATGTACTTCCCTTTCCTTCTTCACTTTCTACCTCAATACGACCACCTAACAGTTCCGAAAGCTCCCGGCAAATAGATAAGCCTAATCCAGTTCCACCAAATTTCCTGCTTGTTGTTCCATCAGCCTGTTGGAAGGCTTGGAAAATTATTCCTTGTTTTTCTTTTGGAATTCCAATCCCTGTATCACAAATAGAAAATCTAAATTCACCTTTTGAATCAGAAGAAATTTCAAGTTCGATTCCACCTTGCTGGGTAAATTTAAAGGAATTTGATAATAAATTGGTTAATAACTGTTTCAATCGCTGCTCATCATTAAATAGAGCGGGTGTCAGATTATCCTTTAATACAATGTCAAAGCGTAAGTTCTTTTTATTAGCAATTGGTCTAAAATTATTTTCAAGGAAATCGCTTAATTCATCCATCTGAATATTGCTAGGATTTACTTCCATTTTTCCAGATTCAATTTTTGCTAAATCTAAAATATCATTAATTAAGATTAATAAATCGTTTCCTGATGAATAGATAGTTTTCGCATATTCTATTTGTTTATCTGATAAATTGCCACCATGATTATCGGATAGAAGCTGGGATAAAATCAATAGGCTATTTAACGGTGTTCGAAGTTCGTGAGACATATTTGCTAGAAATTCAGATTTATATTTTGAGCTTAGTGCCAGTTCCTTTGCTTTAATTTCTAACTCTGCACGGGCTTGTTCTACTTCTCGATTTGTTTTTTCAAATTGTTTATTCTGATCTTCCAGAATAATGGCTTTTTCTTTTAATTCCGCATTGGTTTGTTCTAGTTCCTCTTGTTGCGCCTGCAATTTTTCCTCTGATTGTCTTAGTGCCTGTGTTTGTTCTTCTAACTCTTCATTTGAAGCTCTTAGTTCTTCCTGCTGTGATTGCAGCTCTTCACTCTGAGCTTGTACCTCTTCTGTTAAAGTTTGCGATTCTTCTAATAGCCTTGCCAATTGGATTCTTCCTATTACGCTATCAATGATAATCCCTAATCCTTTGACCACTTCTTCTACAAATTCCTGTTGCTGTATGTTAAATGGGTGGAAAGATGCCATTTCTAAAACCGCTTTTACATCCCCTTCAAAAAGTATCGGAATCACATATAGATTCAGTGGAGCTGCTTCTCCAAGACCTGACTTTACACTTACATAATCAGCAGGGACATTTGTAAGAAGAATAGTTTCCTTTTCAAGGACTGCTTGTCCAATCAGACCTTCCCCACCTTCAAATTCAGTCGTCATATGCTTTCTTTCTTTATATGCATAGGATGCCTGCAGCTTATACATTTGCTTACCACCTTGTGAATTAGTTGATTTTATATAAAATACAGCATGACATGCATCCAATAAAGGCACTATTTGGGAAAGGAATGTACGAGATAATGATTCTAAATCATGATTCCCACTTAAGCTTGTTGTAATTTCAGCAATGTTGGATTTATTCCAAAGTAATTCCTGTTCTCTCTCCATTTGTTCTTCTAAAGACTGGGTCATCCGATTAAATGATTTTGCTACATCTCCAATCTCATCCTTACTAGTATCTTCGACCTTTGTAGACAAATCTTCTTTACCATTAGCCACGTCTGTCATCACATTAGAAACTTTGTTTAAACGCATCGATATAGACCAGACATTTTTAAAGATTAACGCAATAATTAAGAGAAGCGAGAGCATAAGGAGAATACTGCCGATTAAAATCCGCTCATACATACTACTTGAAACCTCTTCAAAGGAAGTAAGCAAGTTGGATTCAAAATGCTCTGTTATAGCTGAAATGACTTGAAAGAAATCTTCATGTATCAAGTTAGATTTGCTATTAATTAATGTGCTTGCCTCCTCTAACTTTCCTTCTTTTACCAAATTCACCAGCTGATCCTTATACAGATTAAACTCCTGGTTGATCGTTTCTAATTCCTTCATCATTTTTTGTTGATCAGCGGTAGACACTTTTGCATCTAATGTCGCTATATCCTGTGAAATAGAATTACTTTCTGTTTCTAAATTCGACAATTCTTTTTGGATAGATTCCTCATCCGTTAGAATAAGTAAATTTCGTAAACTGATGGCTTCATTTTTAATATTCCGATGAATTTCCTCTGCTAAAAAAGACAATTCATAATTGGCTTGGGATGACACTTTCATTTTATTAATGGAAGAAAGCTGATACCACGCAATGGCAATTAGTAAAAAAAATAAAACGGGCAATATACTAAGAAGTAAAATTAATTTTGATTTTATTTTCATAAAAGCGGCTCCTAAAAGTCTATATTTCTAATAAATTGGCAGGTATTAAGCTTGACGAATTTTCCCTTCTTCCATACAGGCATTGTAGACCTTTGCCATTGCTTGTAAGCGGTCATTCACCATTAGCTTTTGAAAAATTTTTGTAATATGATTCTTAACTGTATGCTCACTAATAAATAGCTTATCTGAAATTTCCTTATTACTTAAGCCTTGTACAATCAACTCAAACACATCCATTTCTCTATTAGAGATTGCATAAATCTTTTTGGTTTTGTTTAAGGCAGCAGTTAATATTTCCTGATTGGTGTCAAAGCTTCCATTCATAGGAGGAGCAATTGTATATGGAACCTCATTTTTTACTAATGTTAGCTCATTTTCTAGTAAACTATTACTTTTAAGCGTTTTATTTCCTTGGTTTTCCATTAATAGAGCTTCGAATTTCTCCGAAGAAATAGGAGGGCTAAATAAATATCCCTGCATTTCTTGGCAACGAAGTTCTTTTAGTAGTTTTAATTGCTCCTTTGTTTCCACTCCCTCTGCTATGACAGTCATATTCAAAGCCTTTGCCAAAGAAATAATAGACTGGATCAATGCGATACTTTCTGTCTGTTTGTTGGATAAATCGTGAATAAATGACTTATCTATTTTTAATGTTTGAAACGGGAAACGTCTTAAATAATTTAAGGAAGAAAATCCTGTTCCAAAATCATCAATCGTAATATGAATTCCCAGTTTTTTAAACTGATGAAATAGCTTGCCGATATTATTTTCATTTCCTAATAGAACAGACTCTGTAATCTCTATCTCGATAAGGCTGGGATTTGTTTCAGTTTTCATAAGAATCTCTTCCACTTTTGCTGATATATCCTTTTGCAGAAACTGTCGAGCTGAAAAATTAACAGCTATACGTATGGAATCAATCCCTTTCTTTTCCCATCGTTTTACTTGCTCGCAGGCTGATTGAAATACCCATTCCCCCATTTCAATAATTACTCCTGTTTCCTCTGCTAATGGGATAAATTCACTTGGCATAATTGTTCCCCAGTTTGGATGTTCCCAACGAACCAATGCTTCTGCACCATTAATTTGGTTTGTTTCTAAATCCAACTTGGGCTGATAAACTAGCTTGAGCTCCTTTCTTTCCAATGCCTTACGTAAATCATTTTGCATAATGAATTTTCGATAGGATTGGAGATTCATTCCAGAATGAAAAACATTATACTGATTTTTCCCTGCTTCCTTCGCTCTATACAATGCCGCATCTGCATTTTTGGTTAATATAGAAGCATCCTCGCCATCGTAGGGGAAAACACTAATACCGATACTAGTTGTAATAAATAGTTCATAATTATCAATATAAATAGGCTTCCTAAATTCTTTTAAAATATATTCTGCTTTTTCTAAGGCAGTTTCTCTATTCGTATTTGGTAGAATGATATTAAATTCATCCCCACCAACTCTAGCAACAAAATCATGATTGTGCATACATCGTTTTAATAATTTTGAAATTTCACACAAAATTCTATCCCCAATAAAATGTCCAAGGGAGTCATTTATATATTTAAAGCGGTCCATATCAAGGTATAGTAAGGCTAACGGTTCAAAATTGTCTTTCGCCTTATTTACATATTGCTTTAATTGATCATTAAACAATCTTCTGTTCGGTAAATCTGTTAGACCATCATGATATGCCATATGCGTAATCCGTCTCTCATCTTCTTTTTTCCTCGTGATATCGCGGATTGTGCAGGCAACAATACATTTCTCTTGCACATACCTTTTTCCAAATTGAATTTCCGCTGGAAAATGCGTTCCGTCTTTTCTAGTCAACTCCACTTCTTTGTTATTTTCATAGCCATGAATGCTCTCCAGATTATGTATTGCTGTCAGGATAGCATGTACATATTTTTGCGTTTTCTCACTAGAAAACAACCTCTTAATATTTTGATGGAGTAATTCTTGATTAGTGTAAAGAAACATTCTTTCCACTGTAGGATTCACTTTCAAGATAAACCCATCTTTATCTAGAACAAGCATTGAATCACTAGATGTTTCACTTGTTACATTCGCTAAAGCTTCAGAAACTAATAAATCAGAGGAAATTCTCATTAGCTCTTTATTGGCTTTCTCTAATTCCACTTTCTTTTCTTCCAATCGTTCTGCTTGTTTTTTTAGCATTTGATTCATTTTGTAAATTTCTACAAGTCTTTCTACTTTCGTCTTTAGAATAATAGGATCAAAGGGTTTTAATATATAATCAATTGCCCCAAGTAAATAGCCTGTAAAAATATGCTCCGAATCCATATTATTAGCTGTAATAAAAAGAATTGGGATGTTTTTTGTTTTTTCTCGGGCTTTAATAATCTTCGCCGTTCCAAAGCCATCCATTCCTGGCATCTGCACATCTAATAAAATCGCCGCAAAGTCATACTTTAATAAATATTTCAACGCCTCTTCCCCAGAAAAAGCCTTTATCAAATTGTATTCCTTCTGTTCGATAATCGCCTCTAAAGCAAGTAAATTTTCCGGTCGATCATCTACTAATAATATATTTATCTTCATTTCATTACTTACCAATTTTCTTCACCCCTTAGGAATAAAGTCTGAATCCTGCTTATTTTTTCCTATATATATATTAAGAATATAGTAAAATCCTAATAATTCCAATAGAAGATTTTTCTAAATGGAAGGGAAATAAGAATGGCTTTTCTCCTAATTATCTAAATGAAAATCTTCGGAATCGTCACTTCGAATTCGAAAAAAAGTGAAAAAGGACATTAACTGGGAGTTAGTGTCCTAGTTATTGTCCTTTTCCGTCTCAATTATTATTGCATATTACCAATTAACATATCATGCACTTTTGTCTTCTCTTCATCTGAAACATTTAAATAATAGGTTTGTCCAGGAGAAGTACCTACACCAGAAACTTCATATTGCTCTACTGATTTACGGACGTTTCGATAATTTTTTTGAATATCCATCATCTGATCAAATGTAATGTTAGTTTTTACATTTGATCCAAGAGCATCAAGAATTTCATCGAAATGAGTCACTGTAGATATCCCTGTAGCCTTGTCAATTATTGCATTAATGACTTCTCGTTGTCTGTCATTTCTACCAAAGTCGCCATTAGGATCCAAATGACGCATTCTTACAAATCCAAGTGTTTGTGGCCCATCTAATGTTAATGTACCTTTTTTATAATGATAGCCCTTTTTATAATACCCTTCATCAATCCAATCCAAATCGTTTTGTACGGTAATTCCTTCAATGGCATCAACCAAGTCACTTAGTGCTTCCATGTTTACTTGAATATAGTAATCCATCTTCACGTCAGTGAAAGCTTCTACTGTATCCTTAGTCATTTTAACACCGCCCCAAGCATATGCAGCGTTGATTTTTGTCACTCGTCCATCCCCGATGATTTCTGTTTTCGTATCACGAGGTATACTTACCATTTGCATTTTTTCTTTTTGAGGATTCAAAGTCATGACAATAAGTGTATCCGATCTGCCGACATCCCCATCTCTTTCATCGACTCCCATCAGTAGAATGGAGATTGGCTGTTTATCATTAAGTTTTGCTTCTCTTTCTTTTTTTTCTGAATTTGAATCTTCATCAAGAGGATTATACATCTTGTTTGCTGTCTCTTCTACACTATGAAATAGATAAAATACATATGATCCTAGCCCAATAGCAAGTATTCCAATGATTGCCCCTAAAGTAATCCATATCTTTTTCTTTTTCTTTTTGCTTTTCCTTATTCTCATTCCCGCTCTCACTTTCTTTTTAATTGTTTTATTCCATGAATTTTACAATACAAAAATGAGAAAATGATGAAAACAGAGAAATGGTTCAGGGTCACTGAAAAACTGCTAACTATTGTTATTGAAAGTAGCCCTTTTCATATTTAGTTAGTGAATTTTCTCCGCGGTCTCCATATCCCTAATATACTCGCTTTGCCCCTACATAATACTGTGACCAATAGGAGTTATCCATGGAATAGGCAGCGATTCCTTTTGAGCTTGTGGCGGAGATGAATTGGTTATCGCCCATATAAAATCCTACATGGGAAATTGTCCCTGTTGTATTCACGGCGAAGAAAACTAAATCTCCTGGCTGCAGGTTAGCTCTTTGAATGGCTGTTCCTGTATTATACATACCAGCAGAAGTATTGCGAGCCATGGATACTCCATGCTGATTAAACATATAGGATACAAATCCTGAGCAGTCAAACCCTTTTGGAGTAGTTCCACCCCATACATAAGGGACCCCAAGATAATTATTGGTATCACTTATTAGCGCTTTTTTTACAATGGCATGATTGATGGCCGTTGTTGTTGCTTCGTCTGCATTACCTGTTACAGGTAACAGATAATCCCTTTGAAAATTTTGAATTGCCTCTTTGGCAGACACACTTGTATTTCCAGTCGTTGCGGGGACAGCATAGTAACCAAGTGTTTGTAGATTTTTCTGAACTGCTGTTGTAGTGGTGTTAGTTGGAGTAGTAGTGCCGGCTACTTGTCCATTCGGAATGGTTAGTACTTGCCCAACACGGATTATGTCACTAGTAAGATTATTGGTCTCCTTAATTTGATTTACAGTTACATTGTACTTTCTTGCGATTAAAGATAAAGAATCGCCACTTACAACTGTATACGTTTGGTTTTGGCTTATATCACTGCTTCCGTTCGAACTAGTTCCTGACACGGTTAAAACTTGTCCTACATAAATGGTATTAGACGACAATCCATTCATACTCTTAAGATTATCTACAGTCGTACCATATCGACTGGCAATTGCTGAAAGCGTATCTCCTGAAACAACGGTGTATTTACCTGTTTGATTGGTTGAAGCAGAAGGAGATGAATTGGAATTGCTCGTCGTGCTTGTATCTCCAGTTATTAGTTTTGGAATAATTAGGACTTGCCCGATTGTTGTGCTATCACTAGTTAAGTTATTTGCTTCTTTTATCGCATCTACACTAACGCTGTATTTTTTTGCCAAAACCGTCAAATAGTCTCCTGTTCCTACTTTATGAAAAGCTTGTGGAATAATAAGCTTTTGATTAAGATTTAGCGTGTTGGATGATAATTGATTTGCTTGCTTTATTTCATCTACAGAGGAATTATACTTTTGTGAAATATTCCAAAGTGTATCTCCCGATTTAACTACATAATAAACGGAATTTGAAGTTTGTGATTGAACAGTTGTGGGGCTTAATGCTGCTGCTTGTGCTGAGGTTGGCGGATCCATCATAAAAGGGATTGCAGTTATCGCAATGCCGCCGACAACCACTTTTATCATCTTAACTTTAAGACTTGGATAACGATCATGTAGCATCTTTTTAGCAGCTGCTAAAAGAGAAGTCTTTTCCTTATTAATCGATCCCAGTTCCTCACCAAACTCCGATAAATAATCATCCGCAAAAATAATTAATGTATACTCATCACTTTGCGGATCCTTCTTCAGCTCATACCTTTGAAACGTTTCCATAATATATCGCTCCTTTTTTATTGACCTAAAAGACCTCGGAGGGACGGTTCTACTGCTTCCCTTTTCAATCAGGTATTTCTTAATCGGAAGCATAAGAACCGTCCCTCCGTAAACATATGCATCCTGATTCTCTTATTTTATAAAGAATTCTGTCTTTGTTTTTGTTGGGGTAAGTACCATTACATCTATTTGTGATGTGGTGCTTTTCATTTTGTATGGAACTGAAAATGTTTGCCAGTTATCGGTAAGTTCTATTGGCAATTTCTTTTCATTGATAAAGGTTCCTCTTGCATCTGTTTCCTGTATTACTATTAGATATTTTCCATTCCCTTTTAAATTTATGCTAGGTTGAATTTGGAGAGAGGAAAATTCCCCTGATAATGTATAAACAACTCCTTCTTCCGTTTTCTCTCCTTTAGTCTTTACTACGTACTCATCTTGATTAATCTTCTCTACTGTGGCATTCACTCCAAAATACTTTGCCGCTTCTTCCCTTGCCATAAATGAAGTTGGAAAGAAAAATAAAAATAAAACAAATGGAATAAAAATTAATTGTTTTTTCATATACATCACTCCTATTTTTATTTAGTCACGCTATCCAATTTAGCAAGTGTAACGGGACCCGCAATCCCATCTGCTGCCAGCTTATATTTTTTCTGAAAGGCAATTACCGCTTTTTTAGTAGCAGCATCATATTTCCCAAGCGCCTTCCCTTTATAGCTCTTTGTTTTAATTAATTTATTCTGCATATCCTTAACAGCCGTTCCTTGAGAACCTTGCTTTAAGGTAGGATATTTTTTTACAGCGGTGGTCGTCGTTTTAGTTGCAGCAGCTACACTGTCTAATTTTGTTAACGTTGCTGGACCTGCAATCCCATCTGCTTTTAGCTTATATTTTTTTTGAAAAGCAAGGACTGCTTTCTTCGTAGCAGTGTCGTAAACCCCATTAACTTTCCCTGTATACATCTTCGTTTTCTTAAGCTTATTTTGCATATCCGTCACAGCGGCCCCTTTAGAACCAGATTTCAATGTTGGATATTTCGTTTGTTTAGCGGGCGCAACGGCTTTTGTAGTGGTAGTGCTTTTGGTAGCTTGCTTAACCGTTGTTGTCTTTGCAGGTGGAACAACGACAGTCGTTTCTGCTGGCTTTGTGACCTTTTCTGGTTCTGGTTTGCTTACTTCATTTGTATTAGATGCAACATCTGTAGATGGACTTTGCATATTTTCTGTTGTAGAAGAAACGTTTAATACTTGTCCGACAAAAATAGTATCGCTTGTTAAATTATTTAATTGTTTCAACTGATCGACCGATAAATTATTGGATGTAGCAATTTTCCATAAAGTATCACCAGATTTAACGGTGTATGTGGAGGTTGCTTGAGTAGATGGTAATTGCTGTGGCTGTTGAGTCACCTGACCATTATCAGACATCCAAGCACGATAATTTTGCCAGATAGATACGCTTTCCTGTCCTAAACTCCAGCTACCTGATCCTTTTAAATTATATTTATGAATTAACTCAAATTTCGCGGCAATCGAATCACTGTTTTCATACCAAATTTTATAGGTTCCTGGCGTTAATGTTTTTCCCGCAATTGTTGTAACAGGATCCCCTTGTTTAATCGTAATTGTCGCTTTTGGAGACTTTGTCGCTTCATCAAATACTACTGTTCCTCCATATCTAGCTAACAGCTCATCTACGCGAACGTTAGAAATCCCTGTCCCTCCAGTCGCTTCTCCTTCTTTCCAATAGCGCCCGTAAAAGGGGATTCCCAGTACTATTTTATCTGGAGAAATACCTTGCTTTAATGCGTATTGAATCGATTTTTCCACCCATCCATAGCTTGCAACGGGACCTTCAGGACTTCCTTCATAGCTTTCATCATATGCCATCACCATTAGATAGCTCGAATACTTTGCTAATTCCTTGTAATCGTAGGTACCATGCCATCCTTTCGTCCATCCATTCGGATTCGCAGCAACCGCCACCGATACTTCTTTATTGGAAGGCAATTTTTCTCTCAAAAGCCTCACTAAATCAGTATAGGCATCTCGATCGACTTCAGTCGTGTTTTCAATATCTACCTGTATACCATCTAAATTATTTTTGATAATAAAATCTGCAATTTGCGTGGTTAACTTCTCTCGATTATTTAATGCAGCACGCCCTACATTTCGGTCCCAATGGTTACTTAAAAAAGGCACTACTTTAATGCCCCGATTATGCATTTCGTTAACAAAGGCAGAATCATATTGCGTAGTTAACTTCAAAGAACCATCCGCGTTTATATCAAAATAACTTGGGGAAACTAAGCTTAAATTTCCCTGTGTTTTATCAATTTGGGAAATATACGATTTGGTATTCCCAAAATAAAGATAGGACATATTAAAAGTCACTTCATGTGCTTCCGCCTTTTGAAAAGGAAAGCTTGTCAAAATAACCGTTCCAACAGCTAAAACAATCGTTGCCTTTTTAATTTTGGGAAATTCCTTTTTGATAAACTGTTTAGCCGAAGTCATTAAAGCCTTTCCACTCTCTTTCGTCGTGTGAAAAAACTCACTCCCAAATTCCGTATCAAATGACGGCTCTTCCCCTTTCATACGCAAAATAAGCGTATACTCCCCATTCACCTCTTTAATATCCACTTGATCAAAATTACTCAGGTCCATTTATTTCACCCCCTACCAATTAGTATGGATTCAGACAGACAGTTCTACAGCCAACACCACAATGCCAATTCATGGAAAGGGAAACAGAGGGACGGTTCTACTGTTTCCCTTTATCCACTAAATGGAAAGGAAGCAATAGAACCGTCCCTCCGAACTCCTTTGTATTTGCTTTTAATTCCCATATGTAATTTTGGTTAAAGAAGAAAAAATAAAAGGGTAAAAACTTAATAATAAAAGGAGCAAAATATAATGATGAAAATTAAAAATATATTTTCCATTCTTGCTTGCATGCTTCTTCTTGCGCTAGCTGGATGTAACAACAATGATCGTGAAGCGATGGATTGGGATTCTAACCATCGTTATAATGAGGATACTATATCTAGCTTAACGACAAATGTAAGCAGTAAAAAATATCCACATACACAGCCAATAAAGGTTCAAGATGCAAAATATGAATTCCGAACAATTGTAGGAACTTACGAGCCTAATGCAGCAAATAGACAAATCCAAAAAGCTACACCAAGACAACAAGCTACACCAAAACAAGCTACACCGAAACAACAAACGAATCAAGGGGCTCAGCCGGCACCACAGACTACTCCTTCAACGAATGCTGATAATAAGAAAGAACCGAGCAACTTTATTGAGTCAGTTATTGATTTAACAAATGCTGAGAGAAAGAAACAAGGTCTTCCTGCATTACAAGCGTATCCAGAACTAAACAATGTTGCTGATATGAAAGCGAAGGATATGAACGATAAAGGATATTTCTCTCATACAAGTCCAACGTATGGATCACCATTCGACATGATGAGAGACTTTGGAATCACTTATCAATCCGCTGGGGAAAACATCGCTCAAGGACAGCGTACACCTGAAGAAGTGGTAGAGGCTTGGATGAATAGTGAAGGACACCGTGCTAATATACTAAATGATAAGTACACACATATCGGCGTTGGGTTTGACGAAGGCGGTTATGAATGGGTACAGATGTTTGTTAAGAAATAAGAAAAAGAGGGGCGGTTTTACCGCACCCTCTCATACATAATAAAGCAATTTTTTTCATTTAATCATACATGTAATGGTTAACTATCAGGGGAAGCGGTAGAACCGTCCCCCTGATTCCCACTAAATCTTATCCAAAAAAGATTGGACAAACGGAATAGCTGCTCCAATTGGAACGCCTTTTGCCGGTGAGCTACTTATATGAATAAAGCGTTCGTTACTTGGAAATGCAGACTTTTCATTTGTTTTTTCATGAAGAATGTGGATATCTTCTTCTATTAAGTAGGAGGAGATATGCCCTCCAATAATAAATTCTCTGTTAAGGACAAGATGCAAATTGTTCATGGAAAATGCTAAATAGTCTAAAAAAGTATTCCATCTTTCTACAAAAGAAATTACCCCAGATCGCACATTTTCAAAGAAAGTATCTAACGTCTCTCCACTTTCCAATAGGGCATTAACAGAACTGTAGGTTTCCATGCATCCTTTCTTTCCGCAATAACACAAAGGTCCATCCGGATTTATTGTCATATGCTCCACCGTTCCACTATGCCCTTCTTTTCCCATATATATTTGATTATTGATGATGATAGCACCGCCAAGATGTGGGCCAATTGATAAGTAGACAGCATCTCCAATATCATTTCTCACCCATAATTCTGTTGTTGCTGCACATTTAGCATCATGTAAAAACATACAAGGGTACGGGAGATATTGGGAAAATACTTCTACATCTAATCCAGTAGAAATTAAGATTTTCCCATAGGTTATTTTTTTCCCGTCATTGGATGTTAGTCCCTGAACAGCGAAGCCAACTCCAAGAACCTGATTCTCCGCAATATCAAGAGACGCAATAAACTTCTGAATCGAATCGCTCACTTCTTTATAATAGCTTGCTTCACTCGAATATTTTATAAAGAGCTTTTCTTCCTGAAAGGCTTGTCCAAGTAGATCTATCGCTAAAAATTGAACAGTATTTGCCTGAATCTCTACTCCAATACTGATATAGGCTTGTGGAGAAATTGCATAGGCTGTTGCCCTTCTTCCAACAGAAGATTCAAACTGCCCACTCTTCTCAATCAATTGTTCCTTTTCCAAACGTACTAAATTCTGTGTAACTGTCGGCAAACTTAAATGCAGCTGATTCGCAATCTCTTGTTTGGAAAGCTTCCCATTTTGATAAAGAAGATGATAGATCGATGAGTAATTCCCTTTTTTTATATCTTGAAATGTTATGTTATTATCCATGAAAAAACCCCATTTTATAAAAAAGTTTTATAAAACTACTTCATTAAATTCTCCTTTAATATATCACAAAACCTATTTTTATCCTATCTTTGTCAATAATAGTTTGACATTTTTAAATTTTCTTCTTATTGACTATTTAAAGAAAACGTTTTATTATGTAAATATATTTTATAAAACTATTTTACAAAATAACTTAACGAAAAGGAATGATAAATATGGGCATTATAGAAAAAATGAGATTAGATGGGAAGAAAATCTTTGTTACTGGTGGAGCTAGAGGAATTGGAAAAAGTGTTGCAACGGCTTTCGCTGAAGCTGGCGCTGATATCGCAATCGTTGATTTAGATATAGAAGAAGCAACAAAAACAGCAAAAGAATTGGAAGAAAACAATGGGATAAAATCCATCGCAATTAAAGCAGATGTAACAAATCCTGAAGATGTAAACGCTATGATGGATACTATATTAGAAGCTTTTGGTCGTTTAGATGTTGCTTTTTGTAATGCTGGAATTTGTTTGAATGTCCCAGCTGAAGAAATGACTTTTGATCAATGGAAAAAAGTCATTGATATTAATTTGACAGGTGTGTTCCTAACAGCGCAAGCAGCAGGAAAAGTTATGCTGAAACAGGGTGGCGGTTCGATTATTAATACAGCGTCTATGTCAGGACATATTGTAAACGTTCCCCAACCACAATGTTCTTACAATGCTTCAAAAGCAGGCGTGATTCAACTAACAAAATCACTAGCAGTCGAGTGGGCATCAAGAAATGTACGTGTTAATTGCATTAGTCCAGGATATATCGGCACAGAGCTTACGCTAAATTCTCCAAGCTTACAACCTTTAATTAAACAGTGGAATGAAATGGCACCGCTTAATCGCATGGGGAAACCAGAAGAGCTTCAATCCATTTGTGTTTATCTAGCTGGAGACACTAGCAGCTTTACGACAGGATCAGACTTTGTAATCGACGGTGCTTTCACTGCGATTTAATAGACTCATAGATTTCTATAGGGGGAACTATTTATGAATTACTTACTCGGTACGGATATCGGAACTTCTGGAACAAAAACGATTCTAATGGATACTGATGGAAACTTAATTGCACAAGATTTACAAGAATACGATGTGTTAACTCCAAAGCCTTTATGGGCGGAACAATGGCCAGATGTTTGGCTTGAAGCAACAAAAGCCTCCATTAAAAACACGGTGCAAAAAGCAGGAATTCCACCTGAGAAAATACGCGGCATCGCAATCAGCGGTTTATATGGAGGTTCCGGTATTCCATTGGACGAAAACATGGAGCCTGTTAGACCTTGTATGATTTGGATGGATCGAAGAGCAGAAGCAGAATCTAACTGGGTACTTGAGCATATCGGAAAAGAAAAGCTTCTTGAAATTACCCATAATGGCGCTGACCCTTATTATGGATACACAAAAATCCTCTGGATGAAAAACAACGAACCAGAGAACTGGCAAAAAACCAAGCTATTTCTTCCACCAAATGATTATGTGATTTTCAAACTAACCGGAGAAGTTGCAATTGATTATTCTTCTGCAGGGAATATCGGTGGAATCTTTGATATGAATAACAGAACATGGTCAAAAGAAATGATGGATGCGATGGGAATTCCAGCTTCGTTAATGCCGGAAAAAATTGTGGAATCAACCGATATTGTCGGCGGCTTAACGAAAGAAGCAGCAGCAGAGTTAGGACTGTCAGAAGGAATGCCAGTTATCGCTAGTGGTATTGACTGTGGCGCTGCGAATATCGGCCTTGGTGTATTAGAATCTGGCATTTATGCAGCAGCAATTGGAACTTCCATGTGTGCGGCACTAATATCTGATAAACCAGTCAAAGGAACGGACTTAATTGTTTGGCCCTATTTATATGATGCGAAAAGACTTTCCTATTATTTTGCTGGTGGAGCTACTGCGGGTGCGATTGTCAAATGGTTCCGTCAAACAATGTGCCAATACGAATTGGAAGTCGAAAAGGCTGGCGGAAAGAATGCGTACGATGTTTTAAATGAACAAGCATCTAACATTCCAGTCGGGAGTGATGGCTTGATTGTCCTTCCTTATTTTATGGGCGAAAGAAGTCCAATTTGGGATTCAGACGCAAAAGGAACTATTGTCGGACTATCATTAGCACATACAAAAGCTCACATCTATCGTGCATTTCTTGAAGCAGTTGCCTTCTCTTTACGTGATGCAATTGAAGCGACTGGTGAAGATCTTGGAGAATATATCTTACTTGCAGGCGGTGTAACCAAATCTAAATTGTGGCGCCAAATTTTTGCAGATGTTACAGGCTATCCAGTTGTCTGTCCGATTCATGATGTAGAAGCCAATATGGGCGATGTTATGCTTGCCGGAATTGGAACTGGCCTTCTCTCTTATGAAGAAGTAAAGAAATGGCAGGTTCTCGATGAAAAAATTATGCCAAATACAGAGAATCATCAAAAATACAATGAATATTATCATGTTTATAAATCTATCTATAAGAATTTAAAAACAGATATGAAAACGTTGACAAGAATTTCCGCAATATAAGAGTTTTTTTACGAAATGGATGGTGATAGGGATGGAAAAATGGAGAAAAAGGATTGGATACGGAGCTGGGGACTTCGCATGTAATCTTGTATTTAGTACAATGGCATCTTATTTACTGTTTTTCTATACAGATGTCTTTGGAATTACCGCAGCGGTTGCTGGAACTTTAATGCTCGTAACAAAGATTATCGATGCATTTGCTGATACAGGCATGGGATTATTAGTAGACAGAACGAATACTAGATGGGGACAAGGACGACCTTATTTCCTTATTGGAGCTATTCCATTTGCCGTCTTTACAATTTTAACTTTCATTGTACCGGATTTCAGTATGGGCGGAAAAATTGTATGGGCTTACGTAACGTATTGTTTATTAAACATTGCCTATACAGTAGTAAATATTCCATTAAACACCATTGTGCCAAGATTAACTTCGGATAATCATGAACGAAACTGGCTAGTCTCAACTAGAATGATTTGTGCCTTAATTGGAACCGCTTTAGTTATGACCATAACAAATCCACTTGTTACTTTTTTCGGAAAAGGGGATACCCAAAAAGGATATCTCATTACAATGACTATTTACGGGGTTGCAGCAGTAATTGTGTTTATCTTTACGTTTATGAATACAAAAGAAGTCGTACCACCTACTGTAGAACGAGGAAAATCTACTTTTAAAGAAGATTTAAAAGGATTAACTGGCCATGCGATGATCTTTTTTATCTTGAATTTTCTTTACTTCGCCCTTTTTGTTATAAGAAACACTACGGTTATCTATTATTTCACATACAATCTTGGGCGGACAGATTGGCTCACATTTGTAGGACTTTTCGGTATTCTCTCTGGACTGCCAATGCTGCTACTTCTACCTTGGCTTCAAAAGAAATTACCGAAAAAAACCGTATTGCTATTAAGTACAGTGATTTATATTGTTGGAGATTTAATGATTTATTTCGGAAAAACATCTCCTGTCTTACTAATTACTGGTTTGGCAATTACCGGACTTGGAATTTACGGGATCTTTGGAACCACTTTTGCAATCCAACCAGATATTATCGATTATTCCGAGTATAAAAACAACAAAAGTATCGCTGGAATGATTGCAGCCTTTCAAGGTTTCGCCGTAAAAATAAGCCTAGGTCTTGGTAGCGCACTTGTCGGCGTTTTCCTACAAATGGGCGGCTATGTACCAAATTCCACACAAACACCCAAAGCTTTATCCTATATCGAAATAAGCTTCATCTGGGTTCCACTAGCCATTTGCTTACTAATCGGAATAACCATGTTGTTCTACAAGCTCGATAATCAACGAGCATCAATGGACATAGAGCTGAACCGCAGACGTAGCGAATTTAATAAAAATGTGGTGAATCTATAAAGGGAAGCAGAGGGACGGTTCTTGTGAGGACATTCATCCACATAAACCGCCCCTCTCCTTTTTACACTAAATCTGGCAATATCTCTTTCATTTCTTTTTCCACCTTGCTTAAACTCCCTAACCAGCTTTCTACAAACTTTACTCCATCGATTAATTCAACATTTAATTCTTTGGCATACTCATACGCAGCAGGTGTAAAGCTACCTGTTGTAATAACATACCCGCCTACTGCAACTCTTTTCACCATATTGGAATGAATTAGCGCAATCGGGTCAAAAGGTAAGTCTCCCTGATAACATTTCACTTGTCCAAGGAATAGCCCATTTTCTGTTTCATGTTCGAAATCAACCCCAAAATCTCTTGTTGGAGGGGTAACCCAAGTCGACCCTCCTCTTGTTTTTTCTATGATTTCAGCAGCAAAGGTTTCAAACTGGATAGGGTCCTGTTTTATATAAATCTCAGAATAATTTGGTGGATTATCCTCGTTTTCTTTTCGAAATCGCAAATAAAGCCCCATTGCCAGCGTCTTTTTCAATTCATTACTTGATTCGATATGTTTTGCCAAAAGCGAAGTTTGATATTGATCTTCCTTTTTAGTCCAAAAATACTTAATAAAAGCCATTGTTAAAAGAATTGCTACGATAATCTCCATATAGAACATTCTCATCACTCCTTGCATTATTAAAGGGTAGGCAGTAATGATTCTTTTTATACAGAGATTCGCATTATTATCCTTATCCAACTTTCCGCGTATTAAAAATTAGTTAGTTTCCCCTGTACCTTCCTTTAATAACATATCAACATGAGGAATATTGTCTTCTAAATATACTTCTGAAATCGGTTGAAAGCCAAAGGACTGATAAAACCTTCGTAAATATTCTTGAGCCTGTATTTTTATCACATCTTCGTTTAATTCCTTTTTGATGTAATCAATCCCTCGACTCACAAGCTCTTCTGCCAAGCCTTGTCCTCTCCATTCTTTCTTCACTAAAATTCTTCCTAGCGAAGCCTCTGAATAAGAAACCCCTGGTGGTAAAATTCTTAAATAAGCAACCAGCTCCCCCTCTCTTTCAGCAAATAAATGATAAGAATCAGGATCTCTCCCATCAACCTCTAAATACGGACAATTTTGTTCCACCACAAAAACAGCCGTTCTCTCCTTCAAAAGCGTATATAATTCCATGTTCGTTAACTCATTAAAATTCTTTATATGCCATTTCATTTGTTTCACCTCTCCATAATGTCCTCAGAGGGACGGTTCTACTGAGGACACGAAGGGAATCAGTAGAACCGTCCCCCCGCTTCCCTCAACTCTCCCACTATCTCTTCTACTTCATTCTTAAACCCATTTTCCTTCTTCTCTTGCTTCTCACCTTGATACTGATATTTCTGCATTTCTTCCCACTCTATTGTTTTACCCAGTCCATGCTGGCGAATATAGTTAATCGTATGTTGGTCTTCCGTCATTCCTTCTCTATTCAAAATCAACAACGGAACATTATAGACAACTGCCTCGCTTATCGTTCCCCATCCTGCTTTTGTAATGACTAAATCACTCGCCGCGATATATGCTTGAGATTCCGTTTCCTCTATTGGAATGGAGAATACATTGTCTCTATCTACCTTTACATTCGACGATACGATAAACACACAGTTCTCACTTTCCCATAGAGGAAGCGATTCAACTTCTATTCCTTCTATCTTCATCCCTAATCCAAAAAAGATAATGGTCTTCTTCCTAGTCGGATTAATCTGGTCAATAATACGCTCTACCATATCCTCCTGTACTTTGCGAGCGAAAAAAGGAAATAATCGCTTTTCGCAAGGCCAATTGCTTTCCTGATTTCCAGCTAATAGAAAAAAACAGGACATTTTCGCGTAGGAACTTTTCCAAATCTCTAATCTTTTTTGGTCCAATAAGCTTTCATATGCCGTGTACCAGGTAAAGTTAGATATACCTATCGTAGGAATTCCTACTCTATCAGCAGCTTCCAATGGCAGTGGAGAAATATCTGTGATAATCAAATCCACTTTCGCCAGTTGGAAAAATGGAACCTCTGATAGAATCTTCTTCTCCCAATCCTCTACAAACCGATCAAATTCTTTCGCCAGCTTCTCCTTATCTGGCTCTAAGCTTCCCTCTTTTAAAAAATAGCCAACATCTGTGGCAATCTTTCGAAAGGAAACTTGATCATATGGAAGAGAATTGCGCAAAAAATCCATTGCAAAAGAATGGCTTATAATGACTCGATAGGAAGGTTCCTTTTCTAAAAGTTCACGAATAATCGCAATAGAACGAGCCGCATGCCCAAATCCATAGTCAGAAATATAATAGGCGATTGTTTTCATTTCGATACTCCTTTATTAAGTCTCCTGCAAAAAGAAATCGAAGAAACCTATTCTTTTAATACAACTATAAATTATTCCTATTTAAATGAAAACTACACTTATAAAACAGTAACCAAAGAAACGGTTCCCATAAGAACCGTCCCTCTATTTCCCTTATTTAACCACTGCTGCTTCATTCCCATACACGATTTCTCCGTTAATTACGGTATGTTTAATTGGGATGTCTTTAATTTGCTCTGCGTTTGTGTTCAGAATAGATCCCTCTAGGACAACGAAATCTGCTAGTTTTCCTGGTTCAATACTTCCTTTGATTTCTTCTTCAAAGGAGGCATAGGCACCGTTTATAGTGAACATTCGAATCGCATCTTCAAGAGAGGTACATTCTATTTCTCCGATAACCGTTCCATTTTTTGTTTTTCGAATAACAATCTCCTGTATGCCTAAAAGAGGTTCGAAGTCTGTAATGGGACTGTCTGAGCCAGCTGCCACCTTCACTCCATGATTTAGATATGATTGGGATGGAAACATCCATTCTGCTTTTGATCCAATATATTTAACATATTCATCCCCAAAATCATAAAAGAAAGCAGGATTTATGACAATGATTGCATTCAATTTCTTGATTCTTTGTATTAACTCAGGATTACATACTGAAGCGTGCTCGATACGATGACGGTGATTTTCCCGTGGGAACTTTGTTACTACATGTTCAATACAATTGACCATCAGTTCAACAGCGCTATCTCCAATCGCATGGGCGGTAATCTGGCAACCAGCATTATGCGGACGTTCCATAATTTGATTGACCTCTTCTTGGCTCTTATATAAAATCCCTTTATTATCTGAATCGGTTACATAGCCCTCACTCATCGCAGCGGTTTGTCCTGTAATACTTCCGTCTAAAAATAGTTTACTAGGACCTATTTTAAATTTTTCATTCCCTAAGCCTGTTAAAATGCTTGCATCTAATGTCTTATCAATTGCATCGGAAGAGTTATCAAATGACACAATCGATGCATATACGCGCATTTTGAAATCTGGATCCTTCGCCACTTTTTGTAAATAAAGGAGATGGTCCCTTTCTTTTCCTCCCATATCATGAACACTTGTGATTCCTGATTGGATATAATCCTTCGCAGCCAAATGCAAACCAGATAATACTTCTTCATCTGTATAAACATCCTTATCAAGAACTTTTGAGCGCGCGGCTTCCTTTAGGACACCTGTCACTTCTCCATTTACTCTTTCGATTTCTCCTCCTGCTGGATTAGGTGTTTCAGCTGTTATCTCACCAAACTCCAAAGCTTTACTATTCGCTGCAATTACATGTCCACATGAACGCTGCACATAGATAGGATGCACAGTGGAGACAGAATCCAACTCTTTTCGATTAGGCATACGATTTTCTGCCACATTATTGTCATTATAGGCCCAACCTCTGATCCAGCCTCCCGCCGGTGTTTCATCAGCTTTAGCCTTAAGCAATTCTAACGTCTCATCTATCGACTTACATGGTTTTAGATTGGTTGCTACCTTCGTTAGTCCGAAATTAAGAAGGTGCAGGTGGGCATCTATAAACCCAGGTAGTAACGAGTCTCCTCCTAAATCTACTACATTTGTATCTTCCCCAATCCAGGTCTTTATTTCTTCATTAGACCCAACCGCCACAATTTTATTATCCACAACCGCCACTGCTTCTTTGACAGAAAATCCAGTATCCACCGTAATAATTTCACCGTTTAAATATACTAATGAAGCTTTCATTTTTTCTCCCCCTTTTTTATTCATAAAGATGACATGCTACAAAATGCTCTTGTTTCACTTCTTTCCATTCAGGTCTTACTGTCTGACATTTTTCCATGCTAAAAGGGCATATCCCTTTATATTTACAACCAATATTATCTGCACTAGGTTCTATTATTTCTGTTTCAGTCTTCATGGGATTACTTTCTTCCGCTGAAAAAGAATCTATAGTAGGTACCGATTTCAATAATAGCTGTGTATAAGGGTGAAGCGGATTAGAAAATAAGGCATCTGTTGGTGCCTCTTCCACAATATTCCCTAAATACATGGTCCCTACCCGATCGGAGATATGTCTAACAACACTTAAATCATGCGCAATAAAAATTTGCGTTAAATTCATATCTTTCTTTAAATCTAGCAATAAATTAATAATTTGTGCTTGAATCGAAACATCGAGAGCGGAGACAGGCTCATCACAAACAAGTACACTCGGATTAATAATTAAAGCACGCGCGATGCATACTCGCTGCGCCTGCCCTCCAGACAATTGATGGGGATACTTAAAGAAATGCTCAGCTGCAAGCCCCACTTTTTCAAGCATCTCTATACAACGATAAACGCGTTCTTTCGGAGAATATAATTTATGAATCTTTAATACTTCTACTAAGGTCTGCCCAACCCTCTTTTTCGGATCGAGGGAAGAAATGGGTTCTTGAAAAATCATTTGAAGCTCTTTTCTATATTTACGGAACTGCCTCTGTGAAACATTCCCAATATCATTTCCCTTATACAAAATATGTCCTGACGTAATATCGACTAAATTCATTATAGCTCTTACGGTTGTACTTTTTCCCGAACCTGATTCACCGACAAGGCCATACGTTTCCCCTTCCTTTATATGAAATGAGATATTATTAACAGCAATAAAAGGTTCCTTTGTTTTCGATTGAAATTGAATCGTCATATTATTAACTTCAATGATTTTTTTCTCTGTCTCAAGCATTACCATATCTTCACCTCCATACTCTCAATGGCATCATGCTTCCAACACCTTACTGTATGATTTGTGCCACAGTCCTCCAAGCCTGGTTTTACTTGGCTACATTTTTCTTCCACAAACGGACAGCGGTTAGCAAAGCGACACCCAGTGGGAATGGCACTTAGTGGAGGAACGCTTCCCTCTATGTTATAAAGTCTTTCCTTTCGATTTCCATCTATTCTCGGAGCTGCTTTTAGCAATCCCTTTGTATAGGGATGCTTTGGATTTGTGAATAAAGATTTCACATCTGTATATTCAACCACTTGACCTAAATACATTACCATAACCTTCTTGCAAAATTTCGCCACTACCCCTAAGTCATGGGTAATAAAAACAATCGACATATTAAATTCCTTTTGTAAGTCCTGTAATAAAGTTAATATTTGTGCTTGTATTGTGACATCTAATGCAGTAGTTGGCTCATCTGCTATCAAAATATCAGGCTCACAAGCAAGGGCAATGGCGATCATCACTCTTTGCTTCATCCCTCCAGATAACTGATGGGGATAGGCGTGAAATTTAACTGGAGCAGAAGGAATCCCAACCTTTTGTAAAAGTTCAATAGCCTTTTGCTTGGCATTCTGCTTCGAAATTTTTTTATGCAAACGAATCGTTTCAACTAATTGGGTACCGACCGTATATAACGGATCTAATGCAGTCATTGGATTTTGATGGACCATCGAGATAATACTGCCTCTTATTTTCAGAAATTCTTTTTCCTTCAAAGTAGCTAGATTGATCCCCTGACATAAAATCTGTCCATCAACCACTGCTTTCTTCGTATCAAGTAACCCTAATAAAGAAGAAGCCGTTACACTTTTTCCACAACCTGATTCACCTACAACTCCAAGAATATCTCCTCTTTCTAGCTGAAAAGAAACATCTTCCACAGCAGTCAATAGCCCTTTATTCGTCTTAAAAGAAACTTTCAAATGTTGAACATCCAATATAGTCTCAGGAATCGGTTGATTTATTTCTCCCATCTAATCCCCTCCTTACTCATTAGAATGAGGATCTAATAAATCCCTGATCCCATCCCCTAATAAATTTAGACCAATTACCGTAATCATAATTGCTAGACCTGGAAAAGCAGTCATCCACCAAGCAACATCAATAACGGTAGCTCCTTCTTGAAGGATAGTTCCCCAGCTAGGTGCTGGCGGCGGTGTTCCTAAACCAAGAAAGCTTAAGGATGCCTCGACAATAATCGAATAGGCAAATACAAAGGTAACCTGCACTAACAAGGAGGACATACAGTTCGGTAAAATATGATAAAAAATGATACGAGAAGAATTGGCGCCAGAAGCCTTTAGTGCCTCCACAAATGGAATTTCCTTCACAGCTAAAGCAGCAGAGCGAACAGTACGAGCAATACTAGGTACAAAAATAATACTAAGGGCAATAATAATATTGACCTTACTTGGACCTAAAGCTGCCATTAAAGCAATCGCAAGAAGAATTTCTGGAATAGCCATTATCCCATCCATAATCCGCATCATGATGTTATCCAACACCCGATAGTAGGAAGTAAGGAGCCCAATAACCGTTCCTATTACGGTGCTGAACAAAGCAACAAAGACAGCTACCATTAAGGAGGATCTAGCACCAAAAAGAACGCGACTAAATACATCTCTCCCCAAATTATCTGTTCCAAAAAAATGCTCCACACTTGGTCCCTTCATTCGATCAATAGGATTAATCGCTACTGGATCATATTTAGCAATAAAAGGGGTTAATAAGGTTAATAGTAGAACGAAAAAAACCATTATAGAGCCTGTAACTACCAGCTTATTCACGGAAATTTTCTTCCATTGAATAACGCGCTGTTCTTTTTTATATTTTTTTTCAATATTATTCACAACATCATCAAGGTTACTAATGACTAATGGATTTTCTCCCTTTTCAATAATCATCATGTACTCCTTTCTTTCTTAAAAGAATACTTTGGTCCTGCTGTTAATTGAACACGTGGATCAATGATGGTATATAGAATATCAATCACTAAATTTATAAGTATATAAATAACACCCACAAATAAAATGGTTCCTTGAATGACTGAATAGTCTCGTCTTAATACGGAATTTACGGTCATTTGTCCAACTCCAGGGATATTAAATAAGCTTTCCGTAATAACAGCCCCTCCAAATAAAGTTACAATGGACATCCCAATAACCGTTATAATTGGTAATAATGCATTTCGAAACGCATGCAAGATCAATAGACGTAAAGGCTTAACACCTCGTGACTTCGCAGCTTTTATAAAGTTAGACTGGAGAACATCTAGCATGGAGGATCTCGCCATTCGCATAATTAGTGCTGCCTGTAAGAGTCCTAATGTAAATGCTGGTAATATTAAATAACGAAAATGTCCCACTATTCCTTCACTCAACGGCTTATATCCCGATACCGGTAGCCACCCTAAATGGACTCCAAATAATATCATAAGGAAAATTCCGATTAAAAAGGTTGGAGTGGATATTCCAATAAGTGCCAAACTAATAATAGATGTATCTAAAAAAGTCCCCTGTTTCACAGCAGCCAGCACACCTAAAGGAATGGCGATAATAATCGAAATAAGAATAGCCATGATGGTAAGAGAAAGAGTTGGCTGAACACGATTCATAATAACCTCTGTTACTGGTAGATTTTCATAAATAGAAATACCAAAATCTCCTTTTACAATCCCAGCTAGCCATGCAAAATATTGTTGAATTAATGGATCATCAAGACCAAGTTGATTACGTAATCGCTGCAAATCCTCCTCTGGTGCATCTGCACCTAACATATAGATAGCCGGATCTCCAGGAGTTAGATGAATAATACTAAAAACAATGATAGAAATGATAAACAGTAATGGAATTGCCGCTAGTACACGTTTTATTAGATAATATAGCAATCTCTAATCACCTCTAATAGAATTTCGTTTCTTTCCATGAAATCATTCCTATTCAAAAAAATAAATCCTACTGAAGTTGTCTCGTAAACTTGCATATCTCGAGACAACTTCAGTCAACTTTAATTTTCTCTATTCCCAAAATACATTTAGTGAAAATATCGTACTTGTTTTAACACCTTTTTGGCTCGCATTGAATTGGAAATTATCCCCCAATTTAATAACAGGTACATCCTTCCAATAAAGTTCTTGTGCCTCTTCCCAAGCTGTATATGCTTCCTCCTGTGTTGGAGCAGTTCGTATTTTATTTAGGAAATTATCCATCTCTTCACTTGCATAACCGGAAGCATGACCATTTTTTGAATCTAAAAATAAGGTTTGTGTTGGTTGAGCTACCATTGGAAATCCTGAAACAAATGCATCCCACTCATTTCGCTCCGCACGTTTCGCTAACAAAGTTGGCCAATCATAAATCTCTAAATTAACATTCATGCCAATCTCTGCTAATTGTGATTGAATGACTAGTGCTGCATTATACATGTAATCATAATCTTGAGTGGCCATAATGGTAATTGGTTCCCCATTATATCCAGCTTTTTTTAACAATTCCTTTGCCTCTTCCTGATCCTTTCGATTATAAAGACCTCCATCCTTATCCGTGAACCAAGTTGTCTGCTCCTCCATTAATAGTCCTGGACTCACTCGGTAAAAATCCTTATGGCCAGCTGATGCTAACATAATTTCATCAAAATCTAATGCAGCAAGGACTGCTTGTCTAGCATCGACCTCACTGAATATGCCAGTAGTATTGTCAAAAATTAATCCAGGATAACTTGCTGGCTTAACAATTGTAGTTTCTAAATCTTGGTTCCCCTGAAGAGAATCATATTGATCGGTAGTTAAGGAAAGTGCTAAGTCATATTCACCAGATTTAATCCCATTTAAACGAGTAGAAGCATCTGTGACAATATAAAAACGAAGCTGTTTGTAAGATAGCTCCTTCGCCCCTGCTAAGCCAGAACTTTCGAATGAAGGATTATTATATTCTGTATTTTCCGACAATTGGATGTATTGATCAGCCTTCCATTCATCAAATTTATATGGACCCGTTCCTATAAATTCTGTGATAACATCGTCACCGAATTTATCAATGATCTTTTTAGGTAATATATAAGCAGCTTGAGAAGTAGGATACGCTAAGTCATACAATATCGTATTAGAAGCTTGTTTTAATTTCATCACAACTGTTTGTTCATCTTGCTCTTCAAGTTCTACATCTGCCATCGCATTTCTTCCAACTGGCGATAATCTGCCCCATCGTTCTAGAGATGCAATCACGTCTGCAGCTGTTAATTTTTCTCCATCATGAAACGTTATATCCCGCAATGGAAAAGTATAGGTCTTGCCATCTTCACTAATCTCAATTTTTTCTGCTAGTGATGGCTGCACCTCATAGTTTTCATCAAAGGTTACTAACGTTTCAAACATATTCAGTACAACCTGCCCAGTCACAGCAGCAACACTTAAATGCGGATCTAAGTTTGGCGGCGCTGCTGGCATGGCAATATTTAATTCCTCTTTATTAAATTCTTTTGTTCCACCTGTACTATTATTATTCGTATCAGTAGCTGTATTATCGCTTGAGCACGCACTAACAAGCAAAGTTAAAATAATGACCAGAACTGCTATTGCTCTTTTTTTCATATATTCTCCCCCCAACACTTTTATATACTTTGATAAATTGTTTTACTCATTGTATAAAACTCGATTGCTTCCTTCCCTTGTTCTTTAGGGCCGTAACTGGAATCTTTCATACCTCCAAAAGGTGCTTGAAGCTCTGTAAAGACAGTGCCTGTGTTTATATGTACCATACCTACATCAACGTGCTGAATAAATCGCTGTGCATTTTCTAGATTAGTAGTAAAGATGGATGCACTTAATCCATATTTCGATCGATTTACTTCTTTTATCGCTTCATTCATGTTATTTATTTCTAGCAATGTGATAACTGGTCCAAAAATTTCTTGGTCTATAAATTCACTTACAGGATCTTTCGTTTCAAATATAGTAGGCTTAATATAGTAGCCTTCCTGCATCTCTATGTTTTTTTCTATTACCAGATTCATCGTTGCCTTACCATTTTCCATCTTTTGTTGCACCAAATCATATTGTTTCTCCGTAGCAACTGGTCCTAACAGTGTCCCTTCTTTATGAGGATCCCCAATAGCTATTTCCTCCGTGCGTTCTTTGAGCATGTTTTTCACTTGATTATATACCTCAGCTTCAATCAAGATTCGGCTAGCTGCAGTACATTTTTGCCCGGCAGCAGAATAGGCATCTGTAATAATAGAATCTACCGCTTTTTGTAAATTTGCATCCTTAAGGACCACAATGGCATTTTTTCCGCCCATTTCTAGCTGTACTTTTTTCCCTTTACTTGCAGCTTGTACTCCAATAATTTTTCCCACTTCAGTCGAACCAGTGAAAGAGATTCCTTTAATTTTCTCTGAATCTACTAACGTTTTCCCAATATCTACTTGAGTGCCAAAAACACAATTCACAACACCAGCAGGAATTCTTGCGTGATCCAATGCTTTCATTAAATAATAAGCAGATTTAGGAGCATACTCCGACGGTTTTAATACAACTGTATTCCCATAAATAAGTGCCGGCGCAAGCTTCCATGTCGGAATGGCAATCGGAAAATTCCATGGCGTAATCAAGCCAACCGGTCCAATTGGTTCACGTTTTGTATAGATTAGTATATTTTCATTAGAAGAAGGAATAACTTCGCCAATCGGCTGCAATCCTTCAGCCGCATAATAATATAGCGTCTGAATAGATCGATTCACTTCTCCCTTTGCTTCTCCAATTGTTTTACCAATTTCCCTCGTCAAATCATAGGCAATCTCCTCTAAATGATCAGCCAACCACTTAGCAGCCTCTATCAAATAGTGACCTCTTTTCGGAGAAGGCATATGTTTCCATCCTTCACTTGCCGCATTTGCTGCATCAATCGCTGCTTTCATATCGTCTATGGTGCTTTCTCCTATTTGTTCAAGTATTGCTTTCGAATGTGGATTAATGGTTTGAAAACACTCCATCCCTGAAGGATCTAGCCATTGACCATTGATATAATTGGTTATTTGCAAAATACATTCCCCCTTATCCACCAATCTTTGGAAGAATACTAGAATAAGCTTCTTCTAATGACGTACGGATAATCGAAATGGCTTCATCTATTTCCTCTTTTTTTACAATCGTTGGAGGAATAAAGCGAATGACATTCTTATCCACTCCACAAACTAAAAGCAATAACCCTTTATCTAATGCTATCTTTTGGACGATGCTCGCTATCTTTTTATCAGGTTCTCCCTTTTCATCAAAAAACTCAATCCCAATCATTAAACCTTTTCCGCGTATATCTACAATGCTTGGAAACTCTGTTTGTAGCTCTGTTAATTTATCAATAAAGTAATCCCCCATTATAGCTGCATTAGAAATTAGTCCTCCTTCTAGCAACTCAATTACCGCTAAAGCAGCTGCACAGGATACTGGATTTCCACCATAGGTTCCACCATGAGCCCCTTCTTCCCATTGATCCATTATTTCCTTTTTCGCAATCATGGCACTTAGTGGGAAGCCATTGGCAATCCCTTTTGCTACCGACAAAATATCTGGTTTAATGCCATAGTGCTCCCATGCAAACATTTTTCCAGTACGCCCAAATCCTGTTTGGACCTCATCAAAAATAAGCATAATTCCATGTTTATCACAAATCGCACGCATTTCTTTGATAAATTCCATTGGCGGAACAATATAGCCACCTTCTCCTTGAATAGGTTCTAAAATGATCGCAGCAACTTGATCAGGAGCAATTAAATAGGAAAAAATATCCTCTAAGCTTTTTACACAACGTTTTACTTCTTCCGCTTCTGTTAAACCAGAACGTAACGCATAAGGATATTCCGCATAATAGACACTTGGTAATAATCCTTCATAGTTTTTTCGATAATGGGAACTAGAGGCAGTTATACTAGTAGCTCCCATTGTTCTTCCATGAAAGCTTCGTTTAAAGGAAATAATTCCTGGGCGTTTTGTGACCCTTTTTGCTAGTTTTATCACTCCTTCTACTGCTTCTGCTCCACTATTGGAAAAATAAACTTTATAATCTCCACCCATTAATTCCACTAGTTTCTCTGCTAATTCTACATAGACAGGATAATAGACAATATTATGGCAACCATGCACTAAAGAATCAATTTGCTTTTTCGCCATATCATTGACATATGGGTGATTATGACCGACATTCGTTACACCAATTCCACTGCCAAAGTCTAAATACTTCTTTCTATTTTCATCATATAAATACATGCCTTCTGCCTTTACAATCCCTAATTCTGTAATTCTTTTTCCTACTGGTGGAATAACAGAAAGTGCTCTTTCATATAAAGATCTTGATTCCATTAGGCAAAACTCCCTTTTTTATCATAATTATTCAACTGGTACTACCGGTTGGATAACCCTAATATAAATCACTAATTATCCCCCTGCAATCAATCGGTTATATAATCTGACACACTTTTTATAATTTTCTGATATTTCATAAATAAAAAATAAACCAATAGCATTCCACTGGTTTATTCCAAAGCACTATTCACTTGCTTTCCTGCATTTTCTAACAGTTGAATATCTTCCTTGACTGTATTTAGATGCTGCTTCATTACCTTTACTGCTCTCTTTTCATCCCTTGTTTGTATTGCTTCAATCATTTCTAAATGCTGCCTTTGCGCTAATTCAATACTTGCTGGATTAATCTTTGTCAAATAAACAACTTGATCAGATAAGTCGGAAAAGGACTTGGTCAATATATAAAATAATTCATTGGGTACCGATTTTGCCAGTTCCATATGAAATTTTGCATCTAATTGAACATATTGATCCACGAAAAAACGATTTTGCTCCATTTCTTCATAAATAGATTTCAATGTATCCATATTTTTCTGTGTAGCATAGACCGATGCCCTTTGAATAATAGAAATTTCTAGTACTTCACGAACCTCTAGTATATTGCGAATACCTGATAAAGACTTATCGACAAATCGGCTTAAGGAATCTGCTACAACAGATGCTTCTGGCTTCTTTACATAAGCTCCCTTACCAACATGTACTTGTACATAGCCTTTTTCCTTTAAGATTTTTATCGCTTCTCTTACGACATTTCTACTAACCTGATAATATGCTGCTAGCTCCCTTTCTGACATAAGTTTCGATCCAACTTTTAATTCCCCATTTAAAATGCTATTCTCAATTGTTTTCACAATATCATTATAAAGAGCCGCGTTCATGCTGTTTACCACCTTTTTACGAGAACAAATTCTCCTTTTTCATCCTACCGGTAATACCAGTTTATTCTGAATATTATTACTTTATCATTTTTTTCCGCATCTGCCTAGTGAACATTAACCGTTTCGTGTTGGATAGTGCATTCTACCATAATAAATAACCCTTTATAGTAATACTTTATTTCCTTGATCTGCAATCCAGCGTCTTTAATTATTTCTACCGTATTTCGATTTAAATGGCAGCCATCGCAAATAACTTTCCAAAATGGAGTTAAAAGATCTTGCGTCTTCCCCAATATGGCATTATCCATTTTCACATGTTCAAAGAAGTAAAAGGTTGCATTTGGTTTACTTACGCGAATCATTTCTTTCAATGCCGCTTCAGGGTTAGGAATCGTACAAAAAACAAGAGTAGAAATTACATAATCAAACGTTTGATTAGGAAAAAGAAGCTGTTCTGCCTTTTGTTCATGACAAAAAATCGGCACAGCTGCCTTCTCTAATTTACTTCTAGCTTTCTTCCTCATGGCAGGATTTGGTTCAATCGCATCTACTTGCTCCACATTTCGATAGAAGGGGAAATTAATACCCGAACCAGAGCCGATTTCTAATACTCTCCCCTTCACTTTACTAATCAGTTCTTTTCTTATTGTGTAAAACCTTCCATCCTCTAACGGCTTCATTCCTAAATCATATAAATACGGAAACAACTTGCCCACGTCGTTTCAGCCTCCTTTGTTCATTCTATTATACCTCAGAGGGATGGTTCTTCTGCTTCCCTTTGTGAACTATCTATATAAAAACGCCCCTTTTTATTGGATTAAGTTTCCTTTTCTTGTAGAATTAAAGGAAACTCAAATCACAAAAAAACTCGAGGTGATCTCATTGAATTTACTAAACTGGTTGTTAATATCTAACTTATTTGCTTGGTCTATAGTTGGCGTTCTGAAACTAAGAAGTATCTATTGGGGAATACAATTAAAGAAAGGTCAAAAGGAATTAGACCGACTAAAGTGTGAGTAAAACCTCTTAGGAACGGTCCTTCTTCTGCCCTTTCATAGAATGGGGGGGCAATTATCAGACTCATATAAAAAAGGTCCTCAGTAGAACCGTCCCCCTGATTCCCCTGCTATACTAGTAAAGATACAGAATTAATTCTGTATCTTACAACATACTTATTGAGGTGAATTCACATTGAAGATTGGTCTTATCGGATTAGGAGATATTGCAAAGAAAGCCTATTTACCAGTGCTGTCTGAAAAAGAAGGAATAGAGCTCGTCCTTTGTACTAGAAATGAGGAGACACTAAACAAGCTATCAAAGAAATATAGAATAAAAGAAAATGTTCAAACGGTAGAAGAACTAATCAGCAGAAAAATTGATGCAGCATTTATTAGTACAGCTACAGAAGCTCATTTCGAGATAGCGGAAAAATTGTTAGAAAATGATATTCATATTTACATAGACAAGCCCATTTCGATGGACTACAAGGAAACAGAACGAATCGTAACCCTAGCAAAAAAAACGGGAAAAATCGCGATGGTCGGATTCAACAGAAGATTTATCCCCAAAGTAAAGGAATTAAAGGAATCTGGGAAGGCAAATCTCATTCTTATGCAAAAAAATCGCTACGCTGCACCAGACTATATAAGAAGATTTGTTGTAGAGGATTTTATTCACGTCATAGATACCCTTAGATTTTTGATGGGTACTGAAGTAAAAGATGTAAAGGTAGAATGCCTGAAAGAAGGAGACACACTTAACAGCTTAGTTATTCAACTGATTGGAGAAGGCTGTATTGCCATCGGAATAATGAACAGAAACGGCGGGGTAACGGAAGAAATCATTGAATATTCCACAGGAAAAGATAAATACGTCGTAAACAGCCTTGTGGAGACAACCCACTTCCATAACAAAGAAATCCACATTTCTAAATTCGGAGACTGGGAGCCTACCCTATACAAAAGAGGATTCTATCAGATCATTGACCATTTTATCGATTGCATCCAAAACAAGAAAGACCCAGATCCATCAATTGGCGACTCATTGAAAACACATGAGATTTGTGAAAGGATTGTAAGGGAAGCAGAGGGACGGTTCTAACGCTTCCCTCTCATACTCAAAAAGGCATCTATCCCCTTTACTGGTATAGATGCCTGCTTATCCTATATATTCCAAAGGGAAGCAGTAGAACCGTCCCCACGATTCCTTATATCTTTTCTTCGGTTTCTTTATCAAAAAAGTGGCATTTATCTATATCAAAATAAAATGGGATGGTTTCGCCTGGTTTTACGTTGGTACTGCCGTCTACTTTTGCTACATAGGAATTATCTTCTCCTATGGAGGAATAAAGCAGGGTTTCTGCTCCCATAAGTTCCACCACATCAACCCTAGCATTTACTTGGGCATAGGATTGATGATCACTTTGTTTTACATAAATATTCTCTGGTCTAATACCAAGGATGATAGCTTCCCCTGATTTTTTTAACGCATTTAATTTTTCTACCTTTTCCTCTGGCAAATGAATGATCTCTCCCTCTGTTAGAAAGGCATTTCCTTCGATTCGTCCAGAGAAGAAATTCATAGCAGGTGATCCAATAAATCCTGCAACGAAGACATTAACTGGATGGTCATAAACCTCTTTCGGTGTCCCTACTTGTTGAATCACTCCATCTTTCATTACGACCAATCGAGTCGCCATCGTCATTGCTTCTGTTTGGTCATGTGTTACATAAATCGTTGTCGTCTGCAGTCTTTGATGGAGCTTTGATATTTCTGCACGCATTTGTACACGGAGTTTTGCATCTAGATTGGAAAGTGGTTCATCCATTAAAAATACCTTGGCATCTCTGACAATTGCCCGCCCTAAAGCAACACGCTGCCGCTGTCCTCCTGATAGAGCTTTCGGCTTTCTTTTTAAATATGGTTCTAATCCAAGCATCTTTGCGGCTTCCTCTACACGGCGCTTTATTTCCTCCTTTGGAAATTTGCGAAGCTTCAATCCGAATGCCATATTATCAAAGACATTCATATGAGGATACAAAGCATAATTTTGGAAAACCATTGCGATATCGCGATCTTTAGGGGCTATATCATTCACCAGCTCATCATCGATATAAAATTCCCCTTCTGAAATTTCTTCAAGACCTGCGACCATTCTTAAAGTCGTCGATTTTCCACATCCTGAAGGTCCTACAAATACGATAAATTCTTTATCTTTAATATGTAGATTAAAATCTTTCACTGCTGCCAAATCTTTATCGTATATTTTGTAAATATGCTTTAAATTTAATTCAGCCATACTATTCCTCCTATTAACATCCTAAAAAACGGGATTTTTTCTTTCCTTCTAAGTGCTCTCTTCCCTTGCAATCACCGCTAATCTAGATGTTTTTTCAGCAGAGGCATAGCATATCAGTATCTGCTCTCTTTTTTTTGCAAGTAATACAACATTTATATTCTTGAATCAAGTAATGATTACATAGAAGCATAATATTCCCTTAAATCTATCGGTGTCCCCTTTTCCTGCGATTTATTTGCTGCAAGCGTAGCAGCCAGTGTTTGCGCTCCATTTTCATAGGAGGACAGAATTAAATCAGGCTGATTAGTCGCGATTGCTTTAATAAAAGCTTGATCCTGTGCCTCATAATAATTCAGCTTCGGTCGATAGGTAATCGTTGAATATTTATCTGTAATCGTTACATTCGAGCCATCAACGGCAACGCGAAACTCCTTTCCCAAAATTTCTAGTCCCATTCGGTGATCTGGTTGAATAAAGGAACAGCTTAAATGACCAATTGCCCCGTTCTTGAATGTAAAATTAACAGAAGTGACATCTGGTATATCAATATTAGGAATATCCTTTGAAACTAATAGATTCATATTGGCATAGATTTTATCCATATCCCCTGTTAAGTATCGGATTAAATCTAACGTATGGGTTGCTTGTTCTACTAATTGTCCCCCAGATTTGGATTGCTCACGATACCACGGAGTTGGTACAAATTTAGTAAAATAATAGCCGTTAACCATAGCAATCTCTTTATCTTGTAAATATTCCTTTGCTTTCGCGACAGTATCTAAGTAACGCAAACAGTAGCCTGTCGCACAAATAATCCCAGAGTCTTTAATAACCTCATATTTCTTCTTTACTGTCTCTAAGTCTAGGCCAACTGGTTTTTCTACCATTAAATGAATGCCCTTTGCTGCTGCCTTTTCTTCTATATCCCCATGGGCAAATGGGGGCACACATATAAATAGAGCATCAAATGAATTTTCCTCCAGCATTTTATTCACATCCGTATAGGAAGGAACTTGATATTGTTTGCCCACAGCTACCGCTTGCTCTGCGGAAATATCACATACTGCTACCATTTCTGCTTGTTCATTCAAATCAATGTTTTTCAAATGGACCGATCCTATTCCTCCGACACCTACAAAGCCAACGCGAACTTTCCCCATGACTTCCACCCTTCTAATGGTTCACCATTTCGTGTTTTAACATAATATCCAGATGCTTCGCCGTATCTTCGGCAAGGTATTGTGGTCCATAGGCATAGGCTGGTATTTCAGCAGTAACAGTATCCTTATACCCTATCTGCTTTAATGCCTGGAACACTTTTTTCCAATTTACATCACCTGCTAAAAGTGGGACAAAACCAGTAATATTCCCCACACTTTGCTTGAAATCCTTGACGTGAATTTTTCGGATTCGGTCTCCTAATATCTCAATCCATTGTTCTGGATATCCAAATTGCAAGGTATTCCCGACATCATAATAGGCACCCATATAATCGGAATGGAACTCGTCAATATACCTGGCCATCTCTAATGGAGAAAGCAAAAACTTATTCCATACATTTTCAATTCCTATATGAACATTTTGTTTTTCAGCAAGTGGCACTACTTTTCTTAACTCTTCTTGACTGCGATTATAACAATCAAGATAAGAAGTTTCCTCATTGACCACGCCTGGCACGACTAAAACCGTATCGGCACCAATAAAAGAAGCTAATTCTATTTGTTTTTCCACCACTTTTCTCCCTTGTTCCCGCACCTTATCATCCTGATGAGAAAGGGGAAATTTCCATAATAGGTTCGTAGAAATACTTTTAAGCTGTAAACCATAATGATCTGCCATTTCTCGAATTTGCTTTGCCTCTTCCCTAGACGTATTCATCGTAAGACCAATGCCATCCATGCTAATATTTAGCTCTACCGCTTCAAATCCTGCGTCACGACTATACTGAAATACCATCTCTAATGGCGTATTATCTGGATAACACCACTGGTTAATCCCTTTTAGCATTATTTATTCCTCCCAAAATAGATTGCAGTAGTAGTATTTTTATCCGATTAATACCGGACCTTTTCTTTTCGCAGATTCATAGCCTGCAAGCGCAACCTCCATTGCTTTTAGACCATCTTCCCCTGTAATAGTTGGCGGTACTCCATTCTTCACGTTCGAAACAAAATCTTCCACAAGATCCTGGTTCATATCTTCTCCCCAAAAATCCCATGTTGCTCCGTCCATGCTATATACATCCGTTTTCTGTGCAAAAGCATCAACTGTCAGCGTTCCTTTCGTCCCAACAATTTCTAATGTAACATCTCCCCATGTTGGGAATGTCTTATTACGTGACCAACTGCAATCAATAGAGGCAAACACATTGTTTTCAAATTCCATTGTTACAATTCCACAATCATCAATAGCAATATCGGAAATAAGATTGTCTACCTCCGCATAAACTTCCTTCACATCGGAGCCCATATACCATCGCATAATGTCCACTAAATGAACGGTATGGTCCATTACTGCTCCACCGCCAGATTTTTCTTTATCCACAAACCAGCCACCTGGATTTGTTCCGCGATTCGTCCCTTTAATTGCGACAATACTTCCAAGTTCGCCGTCTTCAATAATTTGCTTTGCTTTCGCAACTGGTGTACTAAAGCGTACAGGAAAGGCAATTTGCAGGAACACATTATTTTCTTTACAAGCCTTAATCATTTCAACTGCATCCTGCTTGTTTGTTGCAATTGGCTTTTCGCATAAAATATGTTTTCCTTGCTTCGCAGCAGCAAGCACATGTTCATGATGTTTCGCGTTTTCGGAAGTGATAATGACAGCTTCCAAATCCTGATTCAAAAGCTCCTCATAGGTAGGATAATAGCTAGTATTGTATCTCATTGAGGCTTCTACTCCTCGTGTTTCATTGTCATCAGCTATCCCCACTAATTCAACGCCTTCCATTTTTTTTAATGCCTCCGCATATGCATACGCATGACCATGGGCAAAACTAATAATTCCTACTTTCATATTCTTACCTCCATTTCTTGATTACGTAATTCCACTACTTTTCCTTGCTTAATTGACTCAATAGCAGCTAACGCAATTTCCATTGCTTTATAAGCATCTAGAGGAGTTACAATTGGTTCTTCCTGATTTTTAATACATGAAATAAAATGCTTTAATTCGGTTACATATGGATTTTCTTTTAACGGACTATCTGGAACAGCAACACCGACTGAACCTGTATCACTTTGATTAATGCCTTTCACAAGCGGAGCTGTTTTTGAGCTATCATATTGAATGATTCCTTCTTTGCCAGCCATTTCAAATTTAGTGGAGAAATTTTGATGTGCCCATGTTCCTTCCAAATGAGCAATTACACCACTTTTAAAGCGTAATGTTACTAATGCATAATCCAGCTTCGCGATTGCTCTTCCTTGTGCACTTTTTGCATATACTCGTTCTACCTCACCAAAGCACCAACGTAAGTAGTCAAAATCGTGGATCATTAAATCTAATACTAATCCACCACTGCTGTTATAATCGGCATACCAATCTCTAGAAGCTGATGGAAAACCTCCACCCCTTTTCGTATTTACGACAGCTGGTTTGCCAATTTTCCCTTCTTCTACTATCTGCTTTGCACGCTTGTATTCTGGGAAAAAACGAACGACATGACCTACAAAGAGCTTCACTTCTTTTTCCTTACAATAATCCATAATTTCTTGTGCATCTTTTAAATTTCGAGCTAATGGCTTTTCACAAATAACGTCGAATTGACAATCTGCTACCTTTTTTACATATTCTTTATGAAAAGGGGTCGGCACACAAACAGATACAACATCAATGACCTCAAGTGTATTTAGCGCTTCCTCATAGCTTGCAAATGCTTTAGTTCCAAGAATTCCTGCTAATTCTTTCGCTTTTGAAAGGTTTGTGTCCACAATTCCTACTAATTGAACATCTTCCATTGTCGAATAAGCGAAGGAATGGGTACTTCCCATTGTTCCCGCACCAATGACTAGTGCTTTTAACATAAACAAACACTCCCTTTTCTTTTTTTATTAATGAATCTGTTACTACTACCGGAAGCTTCCTTTTATCTTCTAACGCCGCCAAGGGCAATTCCCGCAAGTAAATGTTTTTGCAGAAAAATGAACATTAGCAGCATAGGAATCGTAGATAAGACAGCACCTGCCATTAATAAAGGATAATCTGTTGAATATTGACCAGAAAATGTTGATATTCCAACAGACAATACCCTCATGGAGTCGGAGCTGGTCATAACAAGTGGCCATAAAAAGTCATTCCACGCAGCAAGAATCGTAAAAATACCTAAAGCAGTAAGTGCTGGTGTAGAATTCGGCAAAATAATTCTCCAGTAGATTCCAAAGTACGAGCAGCCATCAATTTTCGCTGCCTCATCTAGCTCTTTCGGGATTCCCATGAAGAATTGGCGTAATAAGAAGGTGCCATATGCGCTAAAGATACCTGGAACAATCAAGGCAAAGAAGGTATCAATCCAACCTAATTGTGTTAACGTTGCATAGTTTGGTATTAAAATAACTTGAGCAGGAACCATCAACACGGAAAGCATTAAAATAAAGAGAACATTTTTCCCTGGAAAGTTTAATCGAGCAAAAGCAAATGCCGCCAAGGAACACAAAATTAACTGACCAATCGTTCTACCTAAGGTGAGAATGATGGTATTAATGTAATATTTTAAGAAATTTACAGAATCAAAGACGTTACTATAATTCTCAAAATGCCATTCTTTTGGAATAATCGTTGGCGGAACTTGCATGGATTCTCCATAAGACTTTAGAGAAGTTGTAATCATCCATAAAAATGGCACAATCATGATAAATGCGCCGATAATTAGTAGTAAATGTTTAGAAACACGCTTCAAGCAACCCCCCCCTTATTAAGAATCGTAATAAACCCATTTCTTTTGGAAAATAAATTGGATAATCGTCATCAACAGAATCGCAAGAAACAAGATAAATGCTTGTGCAGAGGCTATCCCCATTTCTCCATATTTAAAGCCAGATTCATATACTCCATAAACAATAGTACGAAGTGGTTCCAATAGTGCTGTACTATTACCAATCATGACAAATAATAAGTCGAATACTTGTAGGGAACTAATCATTCCTGTAATAAAAACAAAGAATAATGTTGGTGTTAAAAGTGGCAGGGTAATACTAAAAAACTTTCGAATCCTTGATGCACCATCAATTTCTGCTGCTTCATAATAGGATTTCTCAATTCCTTGAAGCCCTGCCAAAATTAAAATGATGTTATTTCCGACACTCATCCATATGTAGACGATAATAACGGATATTAAAGAAATCTTCGGATCAAATAGCCAAGATGGCTGTGGAAGATGAAGGATACCTAGAATGTAGTTAATTAAGCCATAATCGGTATTATAGAGCCATTTCCATACCATCCCAACAGCTACAGGCATTGTAACTACTGGTAAGAAATACAAGGTTCGGTAAAATACAATTCCTTTTATTCTTTGGTTCAGCATGACCGCTATTAAAATAGCAATGATGACAGTAAACGGAACGGAGACAAAGGTAAATACTGCTGTGTTAACAATGGAACGAAGAAAAGAAGAATCTGTAAATAACTTAATCAAATTTTCTAATCCGACATATTCTGGAGTCGATATACCATTCCATCTTGTAAAGGACAGAGCAAAGGAAGCAATTGCAGGATATATATAAAACATGATGAGTCCTAACATAGTAGGCGCGATAAATAAATAGGCAGCGATTGCTTCACGATTGAATCGTCTTTTCTTTCTCTTTCTTGCTACAGTCTCTGGACTTTTCTTAGTCACTACCATAGTTTCCATATGAACTCTCCCTTCTTCCATTATTTATTTCAAAGCAACTTCCCTTTTGTTCCAGCATTCATATGGAACAAAAGGGAAGTATTCTGTTGAACCGTTAATCCTTCTGTTCTTCTTCTAAGATGGCATCCATTTCTGTCGCAATTTTTTCTAAAGCTTCATCAATTGATTTTTGTCCTAAGAAGGCACCTTGGATTTCTGTTGTTTCAACCGTTTGCCATTCTGACGTTCTTTCGGATACTGGGTATGCTGTCGCTTTTTCAAGCGCATCTAAAAATACTTGTAGTTCAACATTTGGAAGGGAATCTAACCAAACTTTACTGATTTCCATATGTGCTGGTGTAGCAAATCCTGTTTCAGCCATAACGGTTGTTCCTTCTTTATTGGATAAGCTCTTAATTAATTCCCAAGCTAAATCTTCATCTTTCGTTTTGCTATTCATTGCCCAGCCAATCCCATGAACGATAGATGTGTCCACTTTTCCTTTTGGTAACGGGGCAACACCTAAATCTTCGCCTAGAACTTCCTCATATTCAGCTGCATGAACCGAAATTTCTGGAATCATTGCTACCTTTTGAGACATAAACCACTGATCTGCTTCTGTTTCAATTTGCGCCTGTGCAGTTGGAGAAATTTTCTTTTCAATTAATCGATTTAAGAACTCAAATGTTTCTTTAGCTTCTGGTGTATTAAATCCAGATTTCGTTTTGTCTTCACTGATGACATATCCACCAGCCTGATGCATGAGGTTATAATATCCTGCTTGATTTCGTACGACTTGGTTTAGATAACCATAAGTCCCTTCTTCAGGCTTCGTAAGCTCAGCTCCAACCTTTTCAATATCTTCCCAAGTCCAAGTTTCATCAGGGTAATCTAGACCTGCTTCATCAAAAAACTTTTTGTTATAAAAAAGTCCAACAGAATCCACAAAGTACGGAGCAGCATATAGCTTATCTTCATAAGAATAAAGATCTACAACAGCTGGATAATAATTTTCTTTCGCGAATTCTTCGTCCCCTTCAAGGAATGGTTCAAGATCTTTAATTAAATCGGACGTAACATATTGATAAAAGTTAGGTCCATTCATCCAAAAGACATCTGGTCCACTACCACCGCCAAGACTTGTACGTAATTTTGTCCAGTATTCAGCAAATGGCGTATAGGTTACTTTCACATTTACATCTGGATGTTCTTTTTTGAATGATTCAATCGATGCATCCACCGCATCACTTACATTTTCATCCCATAGCGCCACTTCTAAGGTTTGTTTTCCATCACCAGAGGATTTGCCGCTACATGCTACAAGCATTACAGAAACTACCATTACTATGCAAAAGCTTACTAACTTTTTCATCATACCCCTCCATTTTTCTTTTTCTTATCCTTTTTTCATTCTGAATATTACGAAAAAACATTTGACAACTATAAACAGAATGTCCCTTATAATTGGAAACGAAATTTCCCCTGAAGTATGACAGATGCCGCACCTAATAAATCAAAGTCTGATCCTAAGGACGTACTTTGAATGTTTATTTCATTTTTTAAAATCGGGATAACCATTTTAGATAATTTCTGTCTTATTTTTGCAATCAATAACGGATTATCTTGTACAACTTCTCCGCTTATAATAATTAGCTCTGGATTTAGTAAATGAATGGTATTTGATATTGCAATAGATAGATAGGAAACAAGCTCCTCGAGAATTTCCAAGCTTAATGTATCATGTAAATTAATTGCTTCCACAAAAATTTCTGGTGTGATTTTTCGAATATCGTTATCAATTAATTGTTTTATTACCGTATCACGTCCTTTAGTCAAAATAGATGAAACAATATTTGAATAAATAGCCGGCCAGTTCACATAGTTTTCTAGACAGCCATTATTTCCACATTCACATTTCGTGCCACCTGGGACGACTGTTGTATGGCCAATTTCTCCAGAGCTTCCTTTGAAACCCCGATATACAGCGCCATTAATCATGAGACCAGAGCCTACTCCATCACCAATAGTGAGATACATAATATCTTTATAGCTACTAAAAGATCCAAAATAATATTCTCCTAATGCAAATGCATTTACATCATTATCTAAATAAGTTGGTAAATTAAATTTCGACTCTACCATTTCTCTTAATGGAACATCATAAAGCTTGAGCTTCGTATTGTAACAGATCATCCCGGTATTGGAATCAACAATCCCTGGAGTTATGATGGATATCCCTTCACAAAATGCTAATCGATCACTTTCCGCTACGAATTGTTCGATTATGTCCATCAAAAAAGAAATAATTTCCTCGCCGTATAGGTGATTGACAGAGTGAATTTTCTTCCTTAATATTTTGCCTTCTAAGTCCATATCAGCAATTTTGATATAAGAATTAGTAATAGAGATCCCCATAATGGAGTGCTGATTCGGGTTAAAGCGGAGAAGAACGGGCTTTCTACCACCACTGGAACGACCAACTCCATCTTCAATTACCATTCCATTACGAATTAAGTCATTGACTGCTGAAGTTACAGTAGTGGGGCTTATTTTTAAATTTTTTGCCACCTGACTTCGGGATATTGGGCCTTTTTTCCGAATCGTATCTAGGATGATGGACCGATTCAATTCTTGTATGAGTTTTAAATCTCCAGTTCTTTGCACAAATGATATCCTCTCCCTCTACTTACTTTTACCAATGACATTAATAAGATTTGTGTGTTTTTCTCTAATGAAGGAATAAATTTGGTTGACTGTGATGAGTATTGTAGGAATTGAATTGTATTCGTGGGTGTAGTGTAGATTCTATTAACTTACTTTTTCTAGTGCTGTTATTAAGTATTGTAAAATAAATGTTGATCGTTGTAAATCCAATTTTCGCAATTTTTGAAATTGTTTGTCTTCTTTGTCAGACTATCTTACAAATTAAATGGTTATGTATGATGAAGAAGGCGTCGAGTTATATCAAATATATTATCTGGCTATAGAAAATAGTACTCTTAAAAACGAAAGATAGCGATAGAACCAAATGGAATGGGTTCTATCGCTCTTTTATGAAATAGGAAGTCTGCCGATGGGAATCAGTAGAACCGTCCCTACGCTTCTTTTCTTGTTCTTCTGAAGGAAACAATCACTATTCCTACTACTAATAATACTAATCCTATCAGCATAATTGTATAATTTGCTGTGGCTGTATTTGGTAGTTGGATGGTTGGTTTTTCTTTGTTTGGTTCTGTTGTGGATGGAGTGGTTGGTTCGTTTCCTCCACTATTTCCAATATTGTTATCTGGCGTTGGGGTTGGGGGTTCTTCCCCTTCCCCACTATTTCCATTATTACCATCTGGATTCGATGGTGTTGGTGGTTCTGGTTCTTCACTTCCTTCACCATCTCCACCTTCATCACCTGGCTTTGTTGGTTCTTCAGGTGATGGTTGTCCTTTTGTGAAAGACCAAATATCTGAAATAGCTGTTCCAGTATACTTGTCGGATGCGACTACATACCAGTCATATGCTTGGCCCTCTTCAAGGTTCTTCCAAACGACTTGTGCAGTATCCCCGCTTGCTACGTTTTCTTGGTTGCCAATTTCTTCATTTGTATAAACATTGACCGCAAAGTAATCAGTAGCAACCTGTTTCTCTTGAACGGATAAATCTAAATCAATCACTAATTCATCCTTCAATGGATATTCTGCTGGATCATAGAAATTATAATCATCTAAATACGGTGAGTACGTATTAACAAGGATTCGATTATTGGTTTGATCGAAGTGAAGCAGCTTCATATAGCCTTGTCCGCCTTCTGGACCACCTTGGTAGTCACCTAGCATTTGATAGACTTTTCGATCTGCTACTCCGTCTTGATCATCGTCGATTTCGCTTATTAGTGTCTCTGAATCATGATAGTGCCCACATAATACAAGAAATACATTTTCATTTTTCTCTACTACTTTTTGAAAAATTTCTTCCCCAATTGGGCTACGATTTCCTGAAACTAATAGATATTCATGGAAATTCAGAATGGCTTTTCGATCAGGATATTGTTTTAACACACTGTTAATCCATTCCATATCCTCGTCATTTACACCCCATCCCATGTATATCATGATAAAATCATTTCCCCCAGCTGAAATCAAGTCATAATGACCACGATTATCTTTATACGATTCTCCATAATGCGGTTGGTCTTTATAACGATCCTCTCCAAACCATTTCGAAAACTCGGAGTAATCATTGGATAATTGGTCTACATCATGATTTCCTGCCAGTACTCCATACGGAATTTTGTAGTCTTCTAATGTGCGCATATATTCATCCGCATAAATCCATTGCTGTTCATCATCAAATTCATCTACCACATCACCTGTATGCAAGACATATTTGATTTTCAGCTCTTCTTGTTTTTCCGCAATCCATTCTGTTTGTCGTTTATAAATATATGGATAGCTTTCTGCATAGTATTGGGTATCCGACATCCACACAAATGTAAAATCATAATCATCTGGAGAGCTTGGAATTTCATCCTGAATTAACACATTGATTTTATTAGCCTTATCAGCATACTCGTTTACCTGTACATCTGCCTTTAAGGCAAAATCTTCTGCACCTGCAATTTTATACGTTAGCAGTTTCCATTTATTCTCATTCATACTCCATGCATACATGGAAACCTTTCTTCCTTCTAATGATTTCCCATTCCACACTAACTCGACTCGGTCCTCTTCATCAATAGAAGGGTCTAGTTCCACTTCAAAGCGATGGTATGGGAATTGAGTGCTAGAATCAGTTGTTAAGTACTTTCCATCTAAGGTAGAAATCGCTGAAGCATCCTCAGCTGTTAATGCTTTTTCTCCAGCGGGCACAAGCTCAACTGGCGGTTCTGTATCACTCGCATTTTCAAATGATTGAACATTACTATCTGTTGCCTCATATTTATAGCCTTTATAATAATGAACATCCATCGAATCCTCTGTTGGATCGGTTACTCTTACCTTTAACGCTGGATCCCCGTCTACTGGAGTAGCTGTATTATTAGCTGGCGAGATTAATTCTGGCTTATTTGGATTTTCATTCGTCACACTGAATGCAATAACAGACTCCGCTTTATTACCAGCCTTATCTACTGCAACGACCTTTAACTCATGGACACCTGGAGCAAGCTGAGAAGAAGCAGTATCAAATGGAACACTTATAGTTTCATTATCTAACGTTACAGCTATTGACTCGACTCCAGCTAATGCATCCTCTGCACTTGCTTCAATCGTAAAGGCTCCCTTATATTCTTTTTCTGCTTTCATATTCGTCTTAATGACTGGCGCTGTATTATCTACTTGAATTGCAGCAGTTACTTCCTCTTCTTTATCCGTTGCTTTAATACTGTACGCTCCATCTGAAACAGTTGTTGTATCCCAGACATACGTTTTTGCTTTCATTTGTTCTTCTGTTAATGTAAAAGTAAAGTCTTCGAACGGACGATAGGTACCATCGTCTCCCATATCAAATACTTGAGATGCATTCGCTTTTTGCGGATCTCTAATTACCGTGCCATCCGCTAAAATAAGACGAACATTTCTTACATTATAGTCATCTCTATTTTCTTCACTTTCTTCTAATTGGAATGGAGATGCTTTATTTCCTGAACGAACGGTAATAATATTTTCCCCAATGGATAGTTTATTTGGATCAATTGGAATCGTAAAGGTTTTCCAATCTGAATTATTATCTTGATCCAATAGATGAATAATGTCCTCTCCCATTGCGATTGCATTTTTGAAATACATGTTTAACCCACTAATATCCACAGCAAGATAAGCTTGGGATTCCAAGGAGCTATATGTTTCTTCCAATACTCTTTTTCCATCAATTGAAAGCTCTACATCGTCTGCAGTAGCTTCCTTCGATACGGCTTTTAAAATAACATTTCCAGATAAAATATCATGATCCTGAACATTTAAATGAATTGGTTCATTGTTAACATCATTTTTAATGGTGATGACATATTTCTCTGAAGTCACTTCATTTTGTCCATCTGTTGCGACAAAATAATATTCGATGCTTTCTTTTGCAATAAAGTTCGCTGCATACAAGACAGCGGCATAATATTCGATATCACTCGGATCTACCGTTAATAATACCTTTTCATAATCGGTTTGATCATTTGTGCGATAATAAAGAACAACAGATTTAATGCCCTTATCATCCGTTGCTTTTGCACGAATTGTTAAGTCATCCATTTGATGGATTTCTTCCACATTCGTAGCATTTGTTAAGATTGGGGCAACGAGATCCTCTTCTACATGAACAGGCTGAGTTGGAACTTGGTTAGCCTCTACCATTCCTGGTGTTCCTGGCTTTGTCTTTGTACTAATTTTTACGGATTGTGTGGAACCATCCTCTGGGAATTTATAAAGAATCCCCATATTCATTGCCGTATCTAATTGAGTTGCCTCATCATTATAATATGCAACGTTTATCTCTTCCTTTGTATTCGTAGCAATCACTAAGCCACGCATACTGCCATTTGCCATTCCATCACTTTTAATTCGCACAATCTCTTTATTTTCAACGAGATTTGTTCCGTAATTGGCATTGAAATCAGCAACTGTTTTTTCACCGTTTTGACCATTAATAATCCAGAATACCAGTGTCTTTTGCGGTTCAATTACCACATCATCTGGAATAGATGGCCAAACAACATCCGTTGCGGGATCGGCATTATAACGATATTGAATTTTATAATCCTTAAAGTTTATCGCCTGATCGGTATTATTGTAGATTTCAATATACTCATATCCATCGGCCGTTCCAACATTTGCACTATCAGGAACTACCTCTGTAACGAGTAATTTAGGAACCTTAGTAAAATCAATATCCGATTTTTCCACAGAAAGGCTGAATGCTTCTGTTTGACTTTCGTTGATTCCGTCACTAGCTACAAGATAATAAGTGATTTCTCCATCTATATCCGCAGCTGGAATGGTTGTCGAATATTTCCCATTTGTATCCTTATTCAACGCTAATGATTTAAAGCTTTCGTCTGCCGAGTTTTTATAAAATACAGTGACAATTGGATTTGCTACCACGGTATCTGTCACACTTGCTTCAATTGGAACTGCTGTAAAGGCTTTTGCTGTTTTAATTGGATCATGGGAAATAACCGGTGGCTCCGTATCCTTTGGCGCCTCAGGCAATTCCACTACATTTGTTGGAACCTGATCTACTTCCATGCTTCCAGGAGTAGGATCAGCTAATACTTTGTACTTCGCCATTTCGGTTCCTTCTTGTGGAAATTGATAATGAATAACTTTGCCGTCATTGTCATTTTCAGAACCTAAATAACTAGCGGAAATCACAACATTTCCTTGGGCATCCCTTATTTCAAGGGCACGGTTTCCACCATTAGCGAAGCCTGGGAATGCCGTGTCTGTAAACATTACTAATTCGTTGCTTGTAAGGCTTGTCCCATATTCTTTATTAAAATCTTCTACTGTTTTATTCCCGTTATTAAACCAAAACACTAGCTTTTCTTTTGATTGAATCTCTGTAGCTGGTAATGGAAATAAAATGGGTTCTCTTGAATTATCGGTATATACATAGTAAAAAGAATAGGTTGCTAGATTTAAAGCTTGATTCGAATTATTATATAGCTCAAAGTATTCGTAATAATCCGTTCCTCCACCAATCGAATTAGGAGAAAGCTCCGTAATTAAGAGTGGTCGATCGCTATATGTATCCTGCTCTGGTTCTGCCCCTTCTTCTTTTTCTAGTTCAATCGTATATATTGCTGTTTTTGCTAGAAGATTACCATCAGTTGCTTCTAAATAGTACTCAATCGTACCTTGTACTTCTTCCTGTGGTATGCTTGCTGAAAATTTTTGAGGATTTGCTGAATCTTGTTTCATCTCTATTGCTTTAAATGCTGTGTCTGATTCTACTTGATAATAGATTGTAGCGGTTGGATTTTTCTGATTATCTGCTATTGTTGCTTCAATCGCAATAGCCTCTCCCGCTTTTGTTGTTGTTATTGCTTCATGCGTGATAATAGGTGCTTCTGTATCTTCTGTTATCGGACTTACCTGGAGCGGCTCTGCTGGCACTTGTCCCTCTCCTAACACACCTGGTGTTGGGGATGCTTTAACCTGCTGCTTCTCCATTTCGGTTCCTTCCGTCGGGAAAGCATACTGCACATCTAAGCCTGTATTATCTGTTTCACTTGGTAAATATGCCGCAGATACTACTTCTTGACCTTCGATATTTTTGACGATAATTCCACGATTTCCGCCATTTGCAAAACCAGGAAAATCTCCCTTAAAAGAAATAACTTGTTGTTCTGTTAAAGACGTGCTGAAATGATTGTTGAAATCCTCTAGTAAAAGATCTTTTGTATTAAACCAAAGGATAATCGATTCTTGAGGTGCAATTGTTGCTGCTGGAATAGACATTATTTTATCAGCTGTACTACCACCAATATAATGGTAATAAAAATAATAGCTATTTAAGTCCATCGGTTGATTGGTATTGTTATAGAGTTCGATAAATTCAAAGTTATCCGTTCCTTTTGAATCAGGTGATAACTCTGTAATAAGTAGGGGTGGTAGCTTTGTATAATCAACGGTTTCTTGTTGGTTGTCCACTTGCTGTTGTTCGTTTTCGTTTGGAGCTTCTTCGGTTGGTTCTGTTTTTTCATCCTTTACTACATCTGTTTTTTCACTTTCTCGAGGCTGATTTTCCTCATTTGTTACAGGCTCTTCTTTTTGTTCCGAAACCTTAGGTAATTCTTCTTGTTCAGAATCAGGAGATGATTGTTCTTCTAAACTAGTATTTCCTTCTTCCTTTTTTGCTTCATCCGCTACTTTCTTTTCTTCTTCGACTATAGTGTCAGATACTTCTTGACTGCTATCCTCTTCTGTATGTGTTTTCTCCTCTGCCTTTTCTCCAGTTGGCTCAGTTGGTTCAGCTGCATAAGTAGTTAAACCTGGCAAAGCTGGAAAATAAGTAGAAAAGAAAAATACCACCATAACAAAGATGACAAAAGCCCTCCTTGTTATCCTCTTTTTTAAAGACACAAGACCATTCCTCCCTAAAGCTGATTTACGTACACACTAGAATCATAGATTTCTTATTTTAAGGAATATTTAAGCCACTATTAATAAACATGAAGTTTTGTTAAATATGTGTAAAGGGAAACAGGGGGACGGTTCTAGTGAGGACTAGTCCTCACTAGAACCGTCCCCCTGTTTCCCCCTATTTGCTCAAAAATTTTTTAACATTTTACTTCACCTGTCGTAGTATATATGGTAAAGTAAAATTACTACGACAGTCATAGTATGATAAATGAAGTATCAGTGAGGAGGGATTCTGTGATAAGCAGTGATGTCATACGAGGATATAATGACACCATCATTCTTTTTTTCCTATTGGAAAAGGATTCTTATGGTTATGAGATCTCCAAAGATATAAGAACACGAACAAACGAAAAATACATTATTAAAGAAACAACCCTTTACTCAGCCTTTAGCCGATTGATTAAGAATAACTATATTAACTCCTATTACAAAGAAGGCGAATATGGAAAAAGAAGGACTTACTACACCATTACTGCAGAAGGAAGAAAGTATTATCAGGAAAAGTGCCAAGAATGGGCTATAACACAAGAAGTGATTAACCTATTTATTAAGGAGGGATATAATGAATAGCATCATTAGTTATTTAGACAACGTCTTTGCTAATTTGCCGAAAACATCCGAAATGGAAAAGCTGAAACTAGAAATGCTTTCAAACATGGAGGATAAATATTATGAATTAAAAGAAGCAGGGAAATCAGAAAATGAAGCAATCGGGATTGTAATATCGGAATTTGGTAATATTGATGAACTTTTAAGCGAGTTGGACATTCCATTAAATGAAGAGAAACCATCAGAACGTCAACTTTCGGAGGAAGAAGTAAATCTTTTTTTTCAACTAACCTCAAAAGCAATGAATTTGATTGGAATTGGCGTGATGCTTTGCATCCTTGGTTCCTCTATCTTAGTGCTCTTCTTAACGTTATATGATAATGGATTTCTAAACGGAATAGCAGAAAATACAGCTACATTAATTGGCGTTGCACAATTACTTCTATTTGTAGCAATCGCAGTTAGTTTATTCATTTATAGTGGTCTGCTATTAGAGAAATATAAATTCATCGAAAAAAAGGGTAACTTTACGATTCCAATTCATTTGCTCAAAAAAATTGAGATGGCAAAAGAAGCTTATCAGCCAATCTTTTTTCGTTCCATTATTATCGGTGTTTCCCTATGCATCTTATCACCCGTTGTTTTATTAGTAACGATCGCAATCAATGAACAGGCAGTTACCTATGGTGTTTGTGTTCTACTACTTCTTATTGCCATTGCTACTTATGTTTTTATTGTGAATGGTGGAAAAATGGATGCTTACACAAAACTACTAAAGGAAGAATCCTATTCCATTGAAAAAAAGAAAGAAGAAAAAGTAATCGGCGCCTTCGCAGCAATCATCTGGCCACTCGCCACCGCCATTTTCTTATTCACCGGATTCGTGTACGGAAACTGGCATATAAATTGGATCATATTCCCAATAGCAGGACTACTAATGGCCATGTTCAGCGGAGCCTACACCATTATGAAAAAAGAAGAATAAAGGGAAACAGAGGGACGGTTCTTGTGAGGTCAAGTCCTCACAAGAACCGTCCCTCTGCACTCATTATTTTGCTTTTTCATCTGTTTGATGAATACCGAATAAATTTCCTTCCGAATCTTTATAGTAGCCTTGCCATGCCATACTAGGTAGTGCGTGCTTAGGAAGTGCTACTGTTCCACCATTTTCAAGAATTTTTGCTTCTGTAGAATCATAGTCTTCCACCCCCATCGTACAAGCATACCCATTTACAGCCTGATTATTGTCCGAAAGAGGAACTGGTCGTTTAATTAAAGCACCATTAATTCCCATCTCGTGATTATCGCCAGTCACAGCCCCAAAATACGGCATGCCAGCATAATCGCTCCAATCTTCAAATTTCCAATCAAATACCTCTCCATAAAACGTTTTAGCGCGTTCCATGTTATCCACATGAATTTCAAAATGAATTGGTCTACCCATTTTATCCAACCTCCTATTTTCACGAATCTTCTGACTTATTTCTATCAAAAACATAGAATTCCTTCACCATTATTGTAAATATTAGATATATTTTATACGGTGGGAAGCAGGGGGACGGTTCTTGTTAGGTCAAGTCCTCACAAGAACCGTCCCCCTGCTTCCCCTGTTCCTACTCATTTTACAAAAAAATACATAAATCGAAAAAATAAACACATATTAAGGATAGCGGAGATTATTATGGAGGTTTGCATCGATGAATTCCCATTTGTTACTCGGACTCATTTTATTTTTTCATACACTGATTGCACCCAGTAATTTTTTTAGTACGATTAAAAGTCAACCCTCACAACTAAATGATAAGGAACAAGACTTTTTATGGAAATCCCCTAGTTTGCCTGTTATTGATACAGAAGAATTTAATAAAGTAATGGATGGATTAGATAATAAGGTTTACATCGCACCAAAGGATGCCATCATTAATCCATACGGAAATATCGTTCCAGAACAAGTCGGATATCGTTTACATCGTGTTAAATTTATTAGACAAATGTATGCTCATTATTTCAATGATACTTCCAGTAAACAAGAACTTCCCCTACAAGTTATTTATCCTAGAGTAGATAGTGAATTATTAGATAGTATTCGTAGAAAAAAAATCGGCAGATATATAACAGCCTTTAACAGTAATAACAAAGAACGAAGCATGAATATTTCGTTGGCTACAGAGGCGATTAATAATAGTGTTATTTTTCCAAAGGAACAATTCTCATTTAATCAGATTGTAGGAAAAAGAACCGTAGAAAAGGGATATTTACAAGCTCCCGTTATCATAAACGGAAAATTCTCTGAAGATATCGGCGGGGGCATTTGCCAAGTATCCTCCACCTTATTCAATGCGGTAGACAATGCTGGATTAAAGATCGTTCAACGGTATTCACACAGTAGAAAAATTCCTTATGTCCCTCCTAAGCGAGATGCAACCGTTAGTTGGGATGGACCTGATTTCGTCTTTGAAAATACCTATGAAAGACCAGTACTCATCCAAGCTAAAATGCTAGGCAATCATTTACTCATCGAAATCTATTCAGCTGAAACAATTTCTTATCAGCCTAGAAATGTCCCATACCTTTAAACACTTGGGCCAGAGGAAACAGGGGGACGGTTCTAGTGAGGTCAAGTCCTCACTAGAACCGTCCCCCTGTTTCCCTTGATTCCCTTTAAAATTGACAGGCAATGCTACTTGCCTTAAACTTCTAACCATTCTTACAGTGAAAGGATGTTATTGGATGGATCAGAAGTATACATCGACTCAATCCCAAAAGGAAACAGCAATCTCGTTTTTAAAGCTCGTAGCATCAACAAAAGTTCGCGAGGCCTTTCAGAACTACATAGGGTCAGACTTCCGCCACCACAATCCCTATTTTAATGGTGATGCTGATTCCTTAATGATCGCAATGGAAGAAAATGCCGTACGAAATCCTTATAAGAATTTAGAAATCAAGCTAGCTATCCAGGAGGAAGATAAAGTCGTGGTGTATTCCCACATAAAGCAGCATCCAGAAGACCTAGGCGGCGCAGTTGTACATATCTTTCGTTTCCAAAATGAGCAGATTATTGAATTATGGGATATCGGTCAACCGATACCTGAGGATTCTCCCAATGAGAATGGAATGTTCTAAAAACAAAAGGGACGGTTCCCATATTTCTCTTACAAGTATTCTTTTTCAATTTTCAAGTTGCTGCGAACGGTATTGATTGGTCGAACTAGCTGCTCGATTTTTTCTCTGTTGGATTCAAAGAATGGTGGTAAGGATAATTTTTCTCCTAGCGTTTCGTATGGCTCATCTCCCATGAAGCCTGGGCCGTCTGTTGCTAATTCAAATAGAATTTGTGGTGCTATATTTGAATAGAGAGAACCGAAATAGTATCGTTCTACAAATCCCGAATTCGCTAATTTAAAGCTACTCAAACGTTCTTGCCATTGATTTAATTCTGCCCGATCCTCGACACGGAAAGCAGCATGGTGTACAGTTCCAAATCCTTGTCTTGCCTGCGAAAGAATGGTATTGAATTCCACAATGACTTGCGCGCCATTTCCTCCTTCTCCCATTTCAAATAGATGGAAGGATCCCTCCTGAGCAGCTTCCTTCATCAAGAATACCTTCTCTAAAACTTCCTTAAAATAATCCAGATATGCAGTTCGTACAAATATTGGTCCTAACCCAGTGATTGCAAATTCCAGAGGAACTGGTCCATTCTGCCATGGCGTCCCTGCTGCAACCCCTTCATTCTGTTCATCTGAAATCAGTTGATATTGCTGATCATCAAAATCCACGAAAGACAATGTCTTTTTCCCAAACTGTTCTTGAATTCCTTTATGCTTCACTTCATACTTATCAAAGCGCTTTACCCAATATTCAAGAGCAGCATCAGTCGGCACACGGAATGATGTTTTCGAAATTTCGTTCGTACCGTGCACGCCTTTTGGAATACCTGGGAAATCAAAAAATGTCATGTCTGTACCGGGACTTCCTACATCATCAGTAAAGTACAAATGGTAAGTTTGAATATCATCTTGATTGACCGTTTTCTTTACTAATCGAAGCCCTAGAACATATGTGAAAAACTCATAGATTTTTTCTGCACTACTTGTAATTGCTGTAATATGATGAAGTCCTTTTAGCTCATTCATTCGCCTTTTCCTCCTGAAAATTATCTCGAAATTGAGATATTTATATAAAAATTATTTTTAATTAATATATCTTTAATTCGAAATAATTTTAGCATCTAATAGAATTTTCGTCAATAGGAAAGAAAAACAACCAATTGTAAATAAACATCCCATTTCTTTTCCCTCATACAGATAAAGCTATTTGCCAAACTTCCCTCTCCCTTTGTTCCATTCTTGCTCCTTCTATCTCCACATGTCCTTTTTATCTAAGTATCTTATTAACCCAAAGAATCCTCTTATGGTAAATAAAGTGAAATTTACACTTGCAAAAGTATGTAGCGGTGACCACTTCTTCCACTTAAATAATTTGCTGTTCTTCTCAAAGTACCACTGACCAAAGCTCATTGGAACGCTAAACACCAAACTTTTCAATAGTTTCTTTCCAAATCGGTCCCTCTCCGTCATTTTTACCCAAAGTACACTTAATAGAGGAAAAAATAACACATCATAAATGATATTTGTTTTAAAAATCTTCGGAAAAGGTCGCACTGGATAAGCAATTTTATTTGTCCCCACAACATAAGCATCTACTAAAGTTGCAAGAACACCTTTTGCGAAAAATATTAAGAAATTCTCTCTTCTCTTACCTCTAAACAAAAATGGGATAAAAACCATACAACCAGCCGTTAATACACGCAATAATATTTTTTCCATAAATAGTCTCCTGTTTTCAACATTAAGATTCCTTTTTTTACCTTTCCCATTTCCACAAGATAATATTCGAAAAAAAAGACGGTTCTTGTGAGTCGAATGACCTCACAAGAACCGTCCCTCTGTGCACTTATGCAAGCTGTTTGCGGATATTTTCTTCGTTTCGCTCATATTTGGTGTAGTTTAGCATAATAAGAGCACCTATGATGAAGAAGATTGCTGGTAGCCAGGTAAAGCAGAATTTAATTGCTGCTAATGATGTAGCTGTTTGGCTTGCGTTTGCTACATATCCTGCTTGCCCCATAATTATAGATGGAATAAAACTTCCTAATCCTGAACCAATTTTGATACAGAAGGAGCTTCCAATGGCAGTTAGGAATCCACTTGCTCGGATACCTGTTTTCCATTCTCCGTAATCGACGGTATCTGATAGCATCGCAAATGGCAATGTTACAGCAATCCCTGTACCAAGAGAAGCGACCACCCATCCGAAGATAATCATCGATATACTGCTTCCAGCAAATGCGATAATAATTTGACCAAGAGCAGCAACAATAAAGCCAAGAATCTGCGTATGCGTTTTCAAGAATTTCTTAACGATAAATGGAATGATTGTAATAGATACCATTTGGAAAATAACGAGTCCATTTAAAAGGGAAGCAAGATTTTTATGATCTAAATTATACTGAGCATAATAGATTACGGTTGCCGTTCTCGATGTATTGCCTAACCAATAAAAGATAAAGGCAAGCACCAACGTAATCCAAGGCCAATTTCCTTTCATTGCTCTGAAGCTTTCACGAATAGGAATCGATTTGATGCTACTCGTATTAATTTCTCTTGTTCCAGAAAAAGCAAACAGTAATAGAGCAATGGCGATAACAGCGTAAATTCCTACTGTTATTTGAAATCCAAGTTTATCATTTCCATTCCCAAAGAAAGCAACAAGTGGCAATGTAAAGGAAGCAGTAATTAAGTACCCAATCATTCCCCCATTACTTCTCCAAGAATTTAATCGAACTCTTTCTGTAGAATTATTCGTTAAGTTCGGCAAGATTGCAGTAATCGGCGTTGCTACTCCTGTATAAACCATCCCAGCAACAATATACGTAATTAAAGCATAAACCACTTTCGCAGTAGGTGATAAATCAGGTGCTAAGAAGGTCAAAAATACGGTTAGCCCGAAAGGAATAGCTAGCCATAGCCAATATGGACGATTCTTTCCCCATTTTGTATTGGTATGGTCGATAATTAATCCCCAAATCGGTGCATCCAATGCATCAAAAATTCGCGCAATTAGAAGAATAGTCCCCGTAGCAGCTACTGATATACCAAATACATCTGTATAGAAATACATGATAAAGCTAGTCATTGTACAGTACAGCAAATTCCCTGCTGTATCTGTACTTGCATAAGCCAACACTTTTTTTAAAGACATTTTTGATTCTTGGTCTTTAGGTATTTCTTCTTGTATATACTCCGCTCTATTTTCACTCATTATCTATGATCCTTTCTAATAGGAAATTAATTCTTTGCTTTTAAATTCACCATCAACGAACAATATTTGAGGCGTATACTTTCCTTTTTCTGAAACATAGTGTATATCTAGGTCGTAAAAATGATATTCCATTGGATATGGTGCATAGCTAGTAATGAGTAAGCCGTCTGGCGTTTCTTCCAGTGAACCATTGATTACAGCTATTTGTCCTTCTTCTTTATATAGATAAGTCTTTTTCCCAAATCCATCTAAATAGGCAACTAACTCTTCTCCCATATCCCAATCTGCCGTTTCCTCTTCTTTTGTAAATAAGCGGGTAAATATTCCGCCATCTCTATAAAAGGTGGATTGACCAAATCGATTTCTTGATAAATCTGGTCTGTTTACATGAGGCCCCGCAATACTATAGGTAGAAGCAGCCTCTCCACTTGCTAGCTTTGTATCCGTTGCTTTTGCATTTGTATCATAGCAATAAAGTATACCAACCGTTGCTCGATAGGCTGCCTTTAAAAATCGAATATCCTTTAGCTTTTCGTATGCTTTAAGAGAAGCAGCTGCTGTAACGCCACCCCATAAGGAATGAATCATATAGGAAAGTGCTTCCCACCAGCGATCAGGGCTTTGCGCACGGAAATCATTAGAGAATCCAATATTAGCAAGCACTAACTCGCCATATTTCTTCGCCTCTTCTAAATGTCCTGTAGTCGCTAATGCTCCTGTCGCCGGACCAAATCCTGCATTATCATAAAAATGTTCTGTCACAGTCGCTTTATATTTTTCGCTGTCAGCAGATACCTTCACCGCTATTTGGGACCATAAAGCTTGAATATGTTGATATTTTTCAAGAAGTCCTCGATTTTTCAATTCTGCTAATAGGTCATCAATATAGAGGAAAAATACCCCTAGCATTTGCGCCTCTTCTTTGCCTCTTTCATTGTCATGCAGTGCAGGATCTACTCTTAGGGAAAAGACATCTGCAGCCCAAGATAAATACGTATCAGGATGATGAAGCTTTAGTATCTCTTCATCGAACTGAGAAAGAAGGAAAAAAACGTGTGCAATATATTCAAAATCCATGCAGCGGTAAAACTCGCCATATAAATAAGCCGGTTTTGTAAAATCACCATTTATAAACCACTTTTGGCGAATATAATTTACACACGAAGCTTCTACTTTTTGAACTTCTTCTACAATCGTTTCCCGCAGCAAATTGTCTTTTAATACAAGACTTAGCTTTCCAAGAGATTCACCTTGATTGGAGATTGGCGAATAACTATAAGGCACAGGTCTTTCCGGTCCATTAAATAAAGTGTTACTAATATAATTCGAACGGTTTTCCATTATTTTCTGAATTGGCTCCATCACATTTAAAATAATGCTGTCAGAATACGTGTGATTCAATTCAATCGTAATTTTATGCTCTCCTGGCGAATCGAAAGAAAGAGAAGCCTGATACTTCCTACCCTTTTGTTGAATAAAGGGTAGGATTGTGACCTTTTGCTTTTGCTCCTTATCATCTAAATACTCCATATATGCATCTGTGCAAAACGCCTCACCAGGCAATTCAAACGAAAAATCATAGTGCTTGTTTACAATCGCCAATGGCTCAAAATCAAAAATCGGATGTCCGTAGTTTTTGAGTCCATTCTCATAAAATGCTTCTTGATCGGCAAATGGCTCCAATGCATATTCCCATTCTTTTTCACCAGAAGCAGAAAGCGTTAATCCTGTCTTTTCATATATCCAATCAGCATTTTCAAAATTCTCTGGGTAGCCGCCAGCTAATACTAATTGATGAAATAATATTCCATCCAAGGAAGGCGAAACGCTTTCAAAAAATAAATTGCGATAAGCACAATATGTTCCTACTGAAAGGGTTCTTCCTTTCTTTTGATAGATTCCTAAGTGCGGTGCTAGATTGCTTCTGCGAACACATGCTAGTTTTGTAAAATCCCCTGAAATAGACGGATAGACCGCTGTAGAGTTGTTCGTCTGCACTTGATAATCATTAATGCGAAACATCACATAGCTAACAGACGCCCATAGGTGAAAATTAGTAACGGTTAAGGCTTGGTCCGTTTGATTTTTCAAGTTAATATTCCACAATAGTTGGCCATCAGATTGCTCTAAGTCGTACTTCATACTTACTTTTACTAAAGGAAACGTATAGGTTAGCAGTATTGTTTTCTGTTCTTGTGTGATAATTGGCGTTACATCTGTACTTGTATACTTTTCACCATTAACAGTAAGTGAAAAATTTCCAAATAATTTATCTTTTTCATCATATCCGTATTTTTCAAGATACTGAGAATCAATAACCCAATTCATTTGATGAGCATCTTCATTCAGTACCAATTTCGCTAAATTTCCACACGGAGAAATTTCCAAATGGAATTGCTTATTATCCAATACATTCTCCTCCTTTTATTAGAATGATTCTAGCTAAAGTAGAGGTTAAGCAGTATAATCAAATCAGAAAACGTTTTCTTTTTTAAAATATATCAGAGTTCTTTATAAAATTATATATAGGATTCAAGTCAAAATTTAAGATATTTCACACGGACATTTTAAAAAAAGGAAGGTAAAACGAGGTGTATTAGATGGAAATAATATCGATTGCTGTTCCTCCATTTCCTATTTTCATTGAAGGAAATCTTACAAAATATGAAAAAAAAACATGGCATCCTGATCGAAATGACTTAGCGTATTTTGATATTATTCTAGTAAAAGAAGGACGGCTTTTCTTAACCGAGGAAGGAAGAGAATTTACGATAAATAAGAATGAAATGCTGGTATTACAGCCATTAAAGCATCACTACCCTTTTAAGCCGACAGACGAATATACAGAATTTTATTGGCTCCATTTCTATACAAATAGCTATTATACAGAGGCGAAGGAGCCGACTAACTTAACATCCTCCATCCCTATTCCGTCCTTGCATTATCATAATCATAGCTATACGATTCATTTGCAAAAGAAAGGGATATTGGTCGACTATGAGGAAATTTATCAAAAAATAGACCAGCTATTATTAACAACCACTAATGAAAATAAGGATCTATCATTTTGGGATATCCAGCTAAGCTTTTTCTCTTTGATTAATCTATTAGAATCGCAGGGCATCGCAAAGGATACTAGCTATGTTATGGCAGAAAAGGTAGTACAATTTTTAAGAGAAAATTACCACCAGCCCATTACAAACGATACATTAACCGAGCGTTTCAACATTCACGAAAATACGATTGCTAAATATATGAAAAAATTCTATAAAGTTACCGCATTAGAATATTTAAATTCTTATCGGTTAGAGCAAGCGAGAATCTTACTATTAAAAACAGATGACTCGATTCAAACAATCGCAGAAAAATGCGGCTATGCCTATGGGCAATACTTCTCGAGCGTTTTCAAAAAGAAATATAGCATTTCTCCATTAAACTATCGAAAAAAGCATTTAGAAAGGGAAGCGAAGGGACGGTTCTTGTGAGGACATGACCTCACAAGAACCGTCCCTCTGCGCCCCCTTGCTTCCCTATAGCAACAACTGTTTTGCCAATTTACGTTCTTCTTTATCTTTTGTAATGGTGTTTATCATTTTAATACTTTGTTGGATTTCTGGTTGTTGTCTAAAGGTTGGTGACCATTCTGTCAGTATATTCAGGGCGTGCCAGCGTAGGTTTTCATTTTCTGATTCGAGCGCTGCTTGAATTAATGAAACTCCTATGCCCTCGAATGGGTATAAATCTTGCATGATAATTTCTAAACAATTCTGTTCGTCTATCGATAAGCTTGATAAAGAAAAGCTCGATTGTGCAAAGGCACAGAGATCTTTAATAGACTGTTGCTCTTTCGTTTCCATGATAGAGAAAAATAGCACACTGTTTGTTGGTTCCTTCTTTAGTAATTCAGATAATTGTGTGGTGATATCCAATTGATAGAATCGTGCAATCTCAATCGCTTGGAAATCAACTTGCTCACCTGCTTGTAAAATATTCATCGCAAGCTTTGACCATTCAGGATTATTTATGAATGGTTGAACTGCTTCTTGAAGTGCCGTTCGTTCATGCTGTTTCCATTGCTCATTCAATCGACCTTCCCAAATTTCTTCCTCTGCGTTAATATATTCACTTATTTTAATAATCGGATAGAAATCCTCCAACGTTTCGCAGTGGGTATGGGCATGGTGAAGGAAACGAGTCAGCACAATTCCAGCATAAGGATAGTTGTCAATGCCATCTGGATTCGACTCATCTAATAACCCCACAATAATCGTAGCTGCTCCAGTGTATAGTTCCTTCGAAATTTTCTTTTCATAGAGCGCTACATCAAGCTCTCCCTTTGTAGCACAACGAAGAGCGATAAAATCAATAAGTCTTCTATTTTCACAGCCTTTTGTTAACAGCCAATATTTCATTTCAGGCGTTTTTGCTTCCACTTGCTCAATGGCGGTCATTTTTCCCAGCCCTTGAACAGACTGAACTAGTTTCCATATTTGATCATTTACTCCCTTCCCTCCACTTCTTATTGCGAAAATGGCATATGCCGTAAATTCATCGTGTAAGCCAATTGTATATAAAAGCTCTTGATATTCCTCACAATTAGTAAAGCCGAGTACAAGAATCGCGAACTTGACAACATCTCTATGCGCAGCATGCTCAAGAAGCCATAATGCCTCTTGCTGTAGAACACGCTCATCAAATGCGAGTTGTCCTAATTCCTGAATGATCTCATCTCGATAGATGGCAATATGGTCAAATATAATTTGATCATATGTCGCTTTTCTTGCTTTTACAGTAGGATTTTCCAGTTGATCTTTAAAAAGCTTCATAAGCTTGCTCACAAAAAATGGCGTCTTTGGTTCATTGATAATTAAATCAAAAAGGCCAGGATTTAGCCTCGGCTTATCTGTACCAAAGAAGTAGTCATCATCCGGTAAGTATTCATCTACTATTCTATTATTTTCTTGCACCTGTTTTTGTATAAAAGGAATGATTTTTTCCTTATGCTCCCATGGAAGAAATTCAAGCTTTTCTGATTCATTCATAATCGTCTCATTATCCATTTTAATGATACAGTTAAGACTTATATAACCACCAATTTTGACAGAAACTTTATGAGTTTTTCCATCTTTCAAAGTAAGAATGCCTGATAATCTAATGTAAGGAAGAAGATGTGAAAAGATAGATTTCCGCTTGTTCGCATCAACTATCACCCCATCAATGATAAGCATTTCCTCCTTCATTTTATTAACCACTTCTATACAATGCCCTTTATAATCAATCTTCCAACCCTTATGGACTTCTTTTTCAATATCCTTTTTCAAGTTTTGCATTTCATGTTTAAATTCATCTCGAAACCCCATACTAGCCTCCCTTTTTCTCCTTTTTCTATTAAAATTGGATAGTATAGTATATTAATCCATTTTCTACTATTTTCATCCTTTCTTCTATTAAATACTATCTTTTGCCTAGAGGAAAGATTATTAAGTTAAAAATAAGCAGATAAATAGAAAAAAATCGAAATACATTGCTTCCCCGTCCCAGTGTTTGTTTTGTAGAGGAAAAAGCAGGAACTCCCTCAGCTCCCGGATGCCTGTCGGAAAGCATATCAAAAAAGACGGTTCTTGTGAGTCGAATGACCTCACAAGAACCGTCCCTCTGCTTCCGTTATAGCTTTAACCGTTTCGCCTTCTATTAATTTTGGTTGGTAGTAGTTTTCGTTTTGTAGTTCTTTTTTTCCTTGTAATTTTTTTATGATCCAATCGGCTGCATCGTGTCCCATTTGTTCTTGGGGGTGGGTTAATGTGGTGAGTTTGATGTTTGCGTTTTTGGCAATATAGGAATTATCCTGTCCTATAATGGATAGATTTTCTGGAATCGAAATATCAAGTTGTCTGCATACATTTACAACTTCTAAAGCAACTTCGTCGTTATAGCATACAATTGCGGTCATTGCCTCGATATTTTTGTGTAAGAATTCTTTCAAGTTACTGTTTAAATCTAGCTTCGTCTCTGTAGTAAAGGAAAAGACATGCTCGGCCTGGAATCGCAACTTAGCTTCTCCCAACGCTTTAATATAACCTTTCATGCGAAATTTCCCTTGCAAGTCATCCATTTTGGCAATAAGACCAATTTTTGTATGTCCTTTCGCAATTAATTCATTGGTAGCCAGATAGCTAGACTGCACGTCATCGAGGCAAAAGAAGGGAACCTCTAGCTCCTCGTAATAGGCATTAACCATAATAAATGGAACATCCTGTTCTTTGAATGATAGGTAGTAAGCAATATTAGGATTGTATAGATTACTTTTCGTCGGTTCGACAATTAATCCATCTACCCCAAATGATAGCATCATTTCTAATGCTTTCTTTTCTTGTTCCACATCATTATTTGTACTAGCTAAGAGCAGCGAGTAATCTTCTACATTCAATCTCCCTTCAATGCCACGAATAATAGAAGGAAAAATGTAATCCGATATATAGGTCGTAATGACACCAATTGTTTTACTATTTGATTTCCCACTCGTTTTAGACTGATATTGATTACTAACATAAGTACCAGATCCTTTTTCACTTCTCAGAAAGCCTTCGTTCGATAGCTCTAATATAGCCTTTCGAACCGTGTGACGGCTAACCTTGTACTTTTCCTGCAAGATAGATTCAGTCGGAATTTGTTCTCCTACACTATAGTCACCTGAAAGAATTTTACTTTTTATATCATCAAAGATAATCTGATACTTTAATTTCATTGCATGCACTTCCTTCATTGTTGTTTCCCTTTTAAATCATGGCTGTTTTTAAAAAGTTTGTTGTTAAACCCATAGCCAAAATTATTAAACCTGTATATTTGTATGGTCATATTCTAGCATATGTCTGAATAAAATAAAATATCCCACCATAAACCATACAAATTACAAACAAATAGGAAGCGCATAATCTCATTGTTTTTCATCAATAAAACTGCATATACTTCTTTATTTGCAAAGTATTATACGGAAAGTTTCTAATTTATCCTTATTTATTTGTATGTACATAAATATTTATAATTGACAAAAGTACGTACATATATTAAGGTGAAGATGTAATAATTATTATAAAAGCAACTCCAATCGATTATCGATAATGAAATCGCTGTCAAGGAGGGAATATATGAAAAACAATCAAGTAACCACAAAACAAGCAATCGTTGATGGGTCAACCTCTCTTGGAATTGAATTTGGTTCAACGAGAATTAAAGCGGTATTAATTGATGATAGCTTTGAAACAATTGCTTCAGGAAGTTATGAGTGGGAAAATATTTTAGAAGATGGATTTTGGACGTACAACTTAGTAGATATTATTACCGGACTACAAACAGCTTATAGTGAAATGAAACAAGAAGTTGAGCGTAATTACGGGGTCACCATTCGAACAATTGGTTCAATTGGAATATCAGCAATGATGCACGGATATATGGCATTTGATAACACTGGGGAACTACTTGTCCCCTTTCGAACATGGCGCAATACAACGACCAGTGTCTCAGCAAAAGAATTAACGAAAACCTTTCAATTCAATATTCCAGAACGCTGGAGTATTGCACATCTATACCAAGCTATCTTAAATGAGGAACAGCATATTCCTCGAATTGAACATATTACCACCCTAGCTGGATATATGCATTGGCTACTGACTGGTAAAAAGGTGCTTGGGATTGGAGATGCTTCCGGTATGTTTCCTATTGATGAAGCAACGCAAGATTACAATCAAGCAATGATCGAACAATTTGAAGCATTAATTGCTACAAAGGAATATCCTTGGAAGCTAAAAGATATTCTTCCTAAGGTCGCAATTGCCGGGGAACAAGCAGGAGTATTAACAGAGATGGGAGCAAAAATTCTTGATCGCTCACGAAATTTACAGCCAGGAATTCCATTATGTCCTCCTGAAGGCGATGCTGGCACAGGGATGGTCGCAACAAACAGCGTAAGAAAACGTACTGGAAATGTTTCTGTTGGAACCTCTGTTTTTGCAATGATTGTATTAGAAAAAGAGCTTACAAAGGTTTATTCAGAAATCGACTTAGTAACAACACCAGATGGCAGCCCAGTTGCGATGGTTCACGCAAACAACTGTACAAGTGATCTAAATGCATGGATGCGACTATTCCGTGAATCTCTAGAGGCAATGGGACAAGAGGTTGATATGAATAAATTATTTGAAGCTTTATTGAGTACTGCTTTGGAAGCGGATCCAGATGGCGGTGGATTACTAAGCTATGGTTACTACTCAGGGGAAAATATTACAGGATTAGAAAGCGGTCGCCCTCTATTTGTCCGTTCACCAGAAAGTAAATTTACTTTAGCAAACTTTATGCGCACACACCTTTTCTCTGCCTTTGGTGCATTGAAAATCGGAATGGATATTTTAACAAAACAAGAAAATGTGGCAATCGATAGCATTTTAGGTCACGGTGGTTTATTTAAAACTCCTGTTGTCGGTCAAAAGATTGTTGCTGCTGCCATGAATACTCCCGTTTCCGTAATGGCAACTGCCGGAGAAGGCGGAGCATGGGGAATTGCCATTCTTGCTGCTTATATGGTGAAAAAGGGTGAAAAAGATAGTTTAGAAGATTTCCTTGATAAACAAGTATTTAAAGAGGTTGATAAGCAAGAAATTTTTCCAGACCGCTTTGACATAGAAGGATTTGAAGCATTTATGGATCGTTATAAGCAAGGACTAACTATCGAGAAAGCTGCAGTCGAACATTTAATTTACGAGTAGAAAAATGGAGGGGTTGACATGTTAGAACATTTAAAAGAAGAAGTATTTCTGGCAAATCTTGAATTACCTAAACAAGGACTTGTGAAATACACATGGGGAAATGCAAGTGCAATTGATCGCGATAGTGGTTTATTCGTTATCAAGCCTAGCGGTATTGACTATGAAACAATGAAACCAAGCGATATGGTTGTTATTGATTTAGAAGGGAATGTAGTAGAAGGCGATTTCAGACCTTCATCCGATACAGCTACTCACGCCGTACTTTATAAGCATTATCAAGAAATCGGCGGCATTGTGCACACTCATTCTACTTGGGCAACAATATGGGCGCAGGCAGGTCTTGACCTCCCGGCAATGGGTACCACTCATGCGGACACCTTTTATGGCTCGATTCCATGCGCTCGCTATTTAACACAAGAAGAAATTGATCGTGGCTACGAAGCGGAAACTGGTAACGTAATCATCGAAACCTTTGAAGAGCGAGGATTAGATGTTTTAGCTATTCCTGGAGTATTACTTCATGGTCACGGTCCCTTTACATGGGGAAAAGACGTTCATTCCGCCGTCATGAACAGCGTCGTGTTAGACGAAGTTGCAAAAATGAACTTATTTACTCGAGAATTAAACCGTTTTTCAGAAGAATTGCCTCAACGCATTTTAGATAAACATTATTTACGTAAACATGGAAAAAATGCCTATTACGGTCAAAAATAATCGTAAACTACTAAACTTATAAATTGAAAAGAGGGAAATTAAATGTCAACGAATAAAGTATTCTGGTTTGTCGTAGGTTCACAGCATCTATATGGAGAAGAAGCGTTAGGTGAAGTAAAAGCAAATGCCCAAAGAATGACAGATGCTTTAAATGAAAGCGGAATTTTGCCTTACCCACTCGTTTTACAAGATTTAGCGGTGACAGCAGATAAAATTACAAGCATCATGAAAGAAGTCAATTATCGCGATGAGGTTGCAGGTGTCATCACTTGGATGCATACTTTCTCTCCTGCGAAAATGTGGATTCGTGGAACAAAGCTATTACAAAAACCATTGCTTCACTTAGCTACACAATACAATGAAAGTATCCCTTGGGCAACGATTGATATGGACTTTATGAATTTAAACCAAGCAGCTCACGGTGATCGTGAATATGGTTTTATCAACGCTCGTTTGAATAAACAAAATAAAGTCGTTGTTGGTTACTGGCAACGTGCATTCGTACAACAGCAAATTGCCGATTGGATGGATGTAGCAGTAGCATATAACGAAAGCTTTAATATTAAGGTTGCTCGTTTTGGAGACAATATGCGTAATGTTGGTGTTACAGATGGAGATAAGATTGAAGCGCAAATACAATTCGGATGGACAGTTGACTACTTTGCCATCGGTGACCTTGTACAATACGTGAACGCAGTTACAGAAGAAGAGATTAATGATTTATTTGCCGAATATGAAACACTTTATGATTTTGATTATGGCAACTATAGTAAGGAAGATTGGGAAGCTAGTGTAAAAGTCCAAGCAAGCTATGAAATTGCGATTAAACGCTTCCTTGATGAAGGTGGATACAATGCCTTTACAACTAACTTCGAAGATCTATATGGCATGAAACAGCTTCCTGGTCTTGCTGTCCAACGTTTAATGGCACAAGGCTATGGCTTTGCTGGAGAAGGAGACTGGAAAACAGCTGCTCTTGATCGCCTACTAAAAGTAATGAGCCATAACCAATCAACAGGATTTATGGAAGATTATACGTATGAATTAGCAGAAGGACAAGAAGCCGTTCTTCAATCCCATATGCTTGAAGTAGACCCAACTTTAGCAAGCAACAAACCAAAAATCATCGTCTCTCCATTAGGAATTGGCAATCGCGAAGACCCAGCTCGTTTAGTATTTGACGGAAAAGCAGGAGACGGAGTAGTTGTATCCATGGCAGACTTCGGCACCCATTTTAAACTGTTAATTAATGAAGTTTCTGCATTTGAGCCGACTGTTCCAGCACCAAATCTACCAGTAGCTCGTGTACTATGGGACATTAAACCAAATTTCCAAGACGGTGTGAAAGCTTGGATCGAGAATGGCGGCGGTCACCATACAGTTGTTTCTTTAAATTTGACAACCGATCAAATTATTTCTTATGCAAAACTAGTTGATTTAGATTACGTTGTTATTAAGTAAAGAATGGGACATGGGGAATCAGGGGGACGGTTCTACTGCTTCCCTTTTTATGAAATCAGAGCAGGTGTAAAGGGACGGTTTTTGTGAGTCGAATGACCTCACAAGAACCGTCCCTCCGCTTCCCACAAATCAACCTATTCCTCCTGGTCCACCGCTGGAATTAACGCGATTGTAATGGACAACTTCTCCTAATTTTTCTGCTTGTTTGTTTTCATCAGGGGCTGTCATGCCAGATTTCTTTTCGAAATATAACACTAACCCTATCACAATGGCTACTGGTGCAAATAAGAATAAAAATATCATTCTAACACCTCCAATTTTATACTATTTAACATACGCTTTTGGATTGCCATTAGTTTCATTTATTTGAAAAAAAGAAAAAGGGACGGTTCTTGTAGGTCAAATGACCTCACAAGAACCGTCCCCTATGTGTTTTAACTTTTCTAAGACATCCTCGATTATATAAAGCGAAACTTCCATCAGTCGGTTTCTTCCTCCCCCACTGATACCACTTTCTCGAATTCTGCTAAACTTACTGTTCGTTAAGACTCGGAACCTTCTATAACTTATCCAATCACTTCTAGAAGATGGTCAATTTCTTCCTTTGAATCAGCAGAAAAATGGGCATAGCTATTGGATCTTACCGTATAATAGACATTGTGCAATTTCCCAGCATAGCCGTATTTCAATAGCTTTGCATATTGGTTAGGACTTAGCTGCACTTCCATCGTAACAGTATTTGAATGATAGGACCCTATTTGATTGAAAGCTGTCTCCTGTATTGCATTTACTTGATCTTTCTTAACAAAAGCGCTAATATCTGAAAGCGTTTGATTATTAGTATTCATTTCCTTCTCTCCCTTCTATTTTATAGCTTTATCTTACTCTAGTTAGTTATAAAACACTTAACTTTGCTTACTATTTCACATATTTTTCATAATCTCCATACAATTAAATGGAAAAAGAACCCCTTTGACAACTAGCATGATAGTTTTTATAATGAAGAACGAATGAAATAATAAAACCTTATTTTTAGGACGTGGATTTTTCTAGAGGTAACTCTATTTTCGCCACACAATTGTCAGTAGACAGTTGTGTGGCTTTTTTACGTTCAATGGGAGGAGAAATCAATTTGAAAAAATGGCATTATGCTTTCATCGTTTTTTTAGGCGGCTGCTGTTATGGAATATTATCAACCTTTGTTAAACTCGCATACACAGCCGGCTTTTCGGTCGCCGAAGTAACCGGTGCACAATATTTATTTGGAGCCTTGATTACTTGGGTACTTATTTTATTTACAAAAAAACACAAAATTACGCGCGTTCAAGCTAGCAAACTACTATTATCTGGTATCCCCTTTGGATTAACGGGAATCTTTTACTATCAATCCTTACAGACACTAAATGCTTCTCTTGCAATCATTTTGCTATTTCAATTTGTTTGGATTGGTACACTTTTTGAAAAAATCATCTATAAAAAAAATCCCACCTTGGAGAAAGTGGTGTCAATCCTTATTCTTCTAATAGGCTCTATCCTTGCAGCCGGGATCACTTTAGAAGGAGGAGGAAATATTGCCGGACAAGGCATCGGTTGGGGTCTACTATCTGCCTTCACATTTTCTACATTTATTTTTCTAAGTGGATCAGTTGGAAAAAATACTCCACCATTACTGAAAAGCGGGCTGCTTTCCACTGGTGGGTTAGTCGTTGTTTTTGTAGTGTTCCCTCCTGTTTATTTAGTTGATTTACCAACTTTAATAGGGGTAACGCCATACGGATTACTTCTCGGACTGTTTGGAGCCGTTCTCCCACCTCTTCTCTACTCGATTGGGATGCCACGTACTGGACCAGGGCTTGGCACAATCTTAGCAGCCTCCGAACTTCCAGTAGCTGTTTCCATGTCTGCACTCGTTTTAGGAGAACATGTCAGCATGTCACAATGGATCGGCGTTGTGCTTATATTGGGAGGAATTGGAGTAAGTAATATTAGGCTTTCCAAAGCTAAAGTGTTGGTGGAATATTGATAAGTGAAGGACGGTTGTGGGGGTCAAATGACCTCATAAGAACCGTCCCTCTACTTCCCTTGCCAAATGACCTCACGAGAACCGTCCCTCTGCTTCCCTTAAAAAATGATGGGTGAAACTGTTTTTATGAAAGGTTAGTGAGCCTAAGTTATTTTTTGTGTCGATCATCGAATTATTGGGTAGGACTTCGTGGGTAATTATTTCTTTCCATAGATAGGGAGAAGTTGTTTCCTTTTCATGAATGATGTAATCATTTCCGCAATAGCGGGACAGCTTCTTGTCCTTTGTTCTTCTTTGTTTAAGCTGGAGAATGCTTTTTAAAGCAAATCCTGGTAATCCTTCAAAGGACTGATTTTTTATGGGGCTGCTTGTAATTTGATGAACGGTTCGATTTTTTTCTTGTTGAAAATACACCTCTGCCTGAATGGAAGATGCCATATGAGCGTCGCCAGATAGGATAATGCATACACTTGGATTCCATTCTGCTATTTGTTGGTGGAAAAAGAAAAACCCTCTTCCATTGAATTTCCACCATTCCAAATCTAAACTTCTTTGCAACGATGGCAGGATATTTGTTAGCGGCATAATATAATTTTTCAAAAAAGATTCAATTAAATGAACACCGTATAATGGAGTAGCGGAGATAATTACTAATGGCGTCTGAGATTGCCATCCATTCGCAAATAGTAGCTCTGATAAATGCTTCCATTCTTTTTTACGAATTAAATTTGGTCCATTTGTCCGCTGTTTAAGTACATTTCCGACAACATAGGTTCGTTCTGCTGGATAGGCCCGTTGTGTTCTTGTATCTAATACGAGGCTTCGAGGATTGGTTGGTGCCACATAGCTCCAAGAACGAAAGGTTAATAGCGTTTGAAGCCACTCTTCATATTCTGGCGTGTTGCCTTTTAGCTTTTTTGTATAATTGCCTATTATGGTGGGAAAAGACGAGGGAAAAGCAGTTGGAGCATTGCCCCATCCTTGAAAAGCCCAATAGGTCGTTAAAGCATTCGCAATGACATGATTCCCGAGCGGCGAGCTAGCCACCTTTTCCTGCCATTCTTTTGAAATATTCCAGTCATCTGTTACATCATGGTCATCAAATATCATATAGGTTGGAATATTCGCCAATAAACGGCGCACCTTTGGCAAGCATTGCTGGAATATTTCCATTTCCCTTTGCTGCTCGTTGTATTCTTTTTTTAATGTACTTATTTTTCTTTCATAATCTTTTCCCTGCTCTTCCTCTTCCTCCAGATAAATCTGATTGTCTACTAAATAATCCTCAAACTCTTTTACATACCCCTCCTTCCTTGCCAGCTCCCAAAGTTCTGGATTCCAGCTTAAGCTATACATAGCTGCATACTCCCCAAGTGTCAAAAGATGATTTGCACCTTTTCGCGAAGTAAATTGACAGTACTTTTTTATGATTTCTTGTCTTCCATTTATTTGGTTGATGGCAGTTTGGAGAGACTTATTTTTTAATTCCTTACATAATTCTTGTAACCGTTCTTCCTTTCCCATCAACTGTTTCCCTAATACAGATAAATAGGGAGCGATGGGCGATGGGACGTCATCTGCATAAATCTGATCCCCTGTTAAAAAAAGAGCACTTGGTCTTTTCTCCAAATGAAAATAAGACTCCTGCAGTTTTTCATCCCCTAAATATAATGCATCTGCTCCAATTCCGTGCAGCTTGCGACAGGAGCCATATAATATATTTCGTTCCTCTGTTTCTGGAATATAAAAGGTAGGATATTGTAAGTTTCCGTAACAAATAGAGGCTGGATTATTTGGGGACAATAATTCAAAATCACGTAAATCATAGCTTTTCAGACCATTTTTAAATTCAATATTATATCCTAGTAATGTTTGAGTGGGAAAGCTTTCTGATTGTGGCTGGATTTTTATTAAGTAGATATATAAATTTTTTCCTAATCGAATGATTTGTGTATCAGATTGGACTGTGATGGGTTGATAAATATATTCTTCTTTATCTTGATTTAGTTGAATAGCATAAAGCTTGACGTTTAATCGATATTTCTCCCTTAAAGCGATCCACAGATAGGCTGAAGTTTCCTCCACTCTGCGCACCATTGGGCCAGATAATATTAACGGCAGATTCATCATTACCACCATCCATTTCTGTTCTCTTACAGCCTATTCAGAAAAAGGAGGGGATATGTTTGTAGAATGGTGGGACATGTGGGGTCTGGTTCCTTGTCCCGCTCAAAAGAACATTATGGAGCATTTGTCTTTTTATGGTGCCAGGTACTTGATTATGACATCTGTCTTTTTGTGGTGCCTGGCACCTGATTGAACTATCCTCCATCCTTTGTTATGATGAGGATAGTAACCTTATTTTAATAATAATGGAGGAAAATTCCGTGAACGATAATCATACAAATGAGCAAGAGGGCAAAAAGAAAATTAGCTTACAGGAAGCGATGAAGCAACAGTTAGCAAATAAAACGCAGCAAGGGCAAGGCGGAAAAGCAAGTTTGAATGGCAATCAAAAAATGCAGAAAATGAAAAGCCAGCTGACGAAAAAGCCAAATAATCAAAAGAAACGCACAGGTGTGTAATGAACGGTCAAAATAGAAAAGACATCGCTCCAGGCGTTCACGTTGAAATTGTTCTAAAGCAAGACCAAAGAACAGGAAAGCGAACAGCAGGCATTGTAAAAGATATTTTAACAAAGTCACCATCTCATCCTCATGGAATTAAGGTTCGCCTAGAAGATGGACAGGTTGGACGAGTGCAATTGATTAAAGAAAGATAATCAAAAAGGGCGATCTCGGTATAAGAGTCTTATACCGAGATCGCCCTTTTTCTCTTTTAGACATAACCTTCTTTTTAAGCCTCACATTAATTTTCCATTTAATTACAAAAACAATCAACATCATTTCACTCTTTTTTAGCACTTCTAGCATGATTAATAATGAAACAAATTCAAACAGTTTTACGAATGTGTCCCCTTAAATCTCTTGAACAATCTCTTTTCTGTTAGGAGCAAGCGGTGGTTGTTCTAACCATTTATTTTGTACCATAATATTAAACCATTTCTTTGTTACCATAAGATTTTTAAGAATTGTACCCTCGTATGCTGTTACAAGATCTGTACGCATAGCTGATGCTAGTCCTCCCCCATGATAGTTTTGTGCTGCTTGAAACAAGAATCCTATATGATACATCATTAATTTATCGGAAAAAGGAGAGTCCGTTGAAGTTGTCACTTCTGTTTCCCAAGATTTCGGAACTGGTAAATTATCGGATTGCATTATTTTGGTAAATGTTTTTATTTGACTATCAGCCGTGTTCTGGGAATCCGATAAGAACTTTCTTACTTCTTTTGTTTGAGCGACCTGACTGAATGCGATAGAAAGGGTTTTAGACATAATGCTTTTTTTAATGTTGAATGAAATACTAATGATTTCTGTTGCTGATAATTTTCTTCCTTTCCCGAAAAATCCATCTATGAAATCTTTACTAGAAATAAATTCAGGGTTTTTAGCTGGATAAAATAAAGGGTCTCTTTGAAAACTTCCCTTCTTCAGCAATAACTCAATTGTTCGATGGTACATCTTTTTTGCATCGTTATCACAGGAATCATAAAATTCCCGTAGATCTTTTCTAACAGAAACGGTTAATGCAGTAGTGTGACCTAACAATCCATGTAATGTCATGATATGTAAATAATTCAGGCAAAATATATCGGTGAACAATCTCTGTTTCCCTTTAAAGAGATCCGTTTCAGTAAATCCTATTGGAACTGGAAACCCCTCGTTCTCCATAAGAGCTACAATTTGTTTCTTTTGTTTCGCAAACGTCTTAATAGCATCCACAAAAACAGCTTTAATAGATTCATCCTCAACAATGGAATGCATATACCTATTTACAATATCCACTGCTGTTCCATTTATATACTCTCCCCAAAGCGTCCCTATTTCAGAAGATGTAAGTTTTAATTTTGCATCATCCATATTATCACCTCATAGATATCATTTACCAATTCTACAGGTAGTATGAGTCCTCTTGAGAAAAAAGATGCAGAGGAACGGTTCTCCTGCTTCCCTGCTACTATTTCATCCAGATTTTCTTTATTATAATGAAAGAAGTGATAGCATAATTTAAAATTAACTTATAAGTTATAGGCTGACTACCTTCTTTTTTATCAATATTTCTTTAAAAGGTACCAGACTCTACATACTCTAAAGAATAAAGAAAGAAGGAAAACGGAATGACCGAGAAAAACAAAGTAATTATTATAGGGGGAGGAATTGCTGGCAAACTCGCTGCAAGAGTTCTATCAGAGCATTTTAAAGAGGTTATTATCCTAGAAAAAGACTCAAAAATTCTAGAGCCCACACCAAGAGAAGGTGCTAGACAGGGAGAACATCTCCATGCCCTTCTCCACGCTGGCCAATATGGACTAGAAGTGCTTTTTCCAGGGATTACTGCAAAGTTTTACGGCAGTGGTGCCATTAAGATTAATTCCACAATGGATTTATTATGGTTTCATCATGGCGGCTGGAAGCTACGTTATGATGGAGGATATACGACAACGCTTCAAACTCGCCCACATTTGAATACCATATGGAGCAATACATAGAACAAATCCCTAATATTACATACCAATACCAAGTAACAGTTAAAAATTTTTTATATCAAATAGACGATAACAGGGTTACTGGGGTGAAAATACAACTATCAAACAACAAAAGCACCGAACTACTCTACGCTGATCTTGTTGTAGATACGAGTGGATCGGCCAGCTTGACATCCACTTGGTTAGAAAAAGCAAAAATAACAGTTCCACAGGAAAAATTAGATATTGGTTTAACCTATGTAAGCCAAAAATTTAAACTTCCTGAAAATCCAAAGAGAGACTGGAAGATTAAGCTCATCTATCCAAATCCTCCCCAAGAAAAAGTTGGCGGTACGATTTCAAAAGTAGAAGGGGATCAATATATTGTTACGATCATTGGCTATCTAAATACTATTTCCGGAAAAGAGATTATCAAGAGGGAAGATGGATTTTTAGAACTAACCAGAACGTTGCCTAAACAAGATATCTATCATGAACTACTAAATGCAACACCTTTAAATAAACCATCCATTTACCGGGTTCCACAAATTAAGTGGAAGCGAATAGACAAAGTAAAAGGCTTTCCTAATGGTCTTTTGTTAATGGGAGATACCATTTGCAGAATTGATCCTGTCTTTGGTCAAGGAATGAGTATTGCTGTATTGGAAGCACTAGCTTTGAGGAGTATTCTTCAAGAGCAGAGGGTTTCGATGCAACAAGCTATTACAAGTTACCATAAAAAAGTCGCTCGGATTATCGCCCCCATTTGGAAGATGGTGATTACCGAAGTTTTCCGCTATCCAGCCATCACTGGCAAGAAACCACCCGAGTTGAACATTCAACAATGGTATGCCAAGCAAATTTATCTACTATCCATCGAAAAACGCGATGTTTATGATTCCTTTATTAAAGTCATGAATTTAGTAGAACCCATTACCTTTTTAATGAAGCCAAAGATTATCAGTAGCGTACTAAAACGCATCTTGGTGAAATAGGAAGCAGAGGAGAGTTCTACTCTTCCCTCACAACAAAAAGGGAAGCATAAGAACTCCCCCCTATGCTTCCCTACTATGAGGTGGGACAAAGAACCTGTCCCACTGTCCCATTATTTAAATAATAAAACCTTACCTACAGTACCGTCACTACTTTCGCCAACTACACGAATTTTCAATCCAGTTGTTGGGATATTACGTCCTGCTTCTACGTTTCCTGGATTGCTGTAGTCTGCACTATCATCAAATAATGGTGTTCTTTGTGTAAAGTTATCTTTTAATGTTGTGCCGTTAATTGCGGAATAATCTAATAGCATTTTGTTTGATTTCGCTAAACTAAAGGCAGCATCATTTAATTGATAACGTGTAGATCCAACTACTCCATCACTCCAGTAATTTGTATGCTGGTCTGCATCAACTACACCTAAATAGCCGTCTCCTGGATGGATTCCTGTCCAGTTATCGCCATATGCTTCATCTACGTACCAAACTACAAGACCTGGATCGTAGCTCATTAAGCTAGCACCGCGACGAATATGAGAAAGACCTGCATCTACCCCGTTATGGGATCTCCATTCTAATAGATAATAATGCTTAGAATAGAATTTACCTTCGTCTTTCTTAAAGCCCTCTAAAGTAAAGGCAGAGTCACCTTCTGCATCATCTGTTACTACTTCTGAACCATCAACCGTTACTTTAATATCATCCACATAGAAACCTGGATTAGCAACAGCAACGTCTGTCCAATAATTTAATTCTACTTCTACTTTTTGTCCAGCATATGCACTTAAATCAAAGATTGCATCTACCCATTCCCCATTTGTGCTTCCTGTAATTCCGTTACCTGGATTTTGGTCATTTGGATTTTCTGCCGTCGTAATATTACCTTTAATAGACTCTCCATTTACTTTAACAGACGCATAATCCCAATCTACTTCAATATCATACCAAGTTTTAAACGTTAACTCAGCACTAGTTGCATTCGTTAGGTCTACAGTCGTTTTCATGGAATTATCTAAATTATTTCCACTGCCACCAAAATATTCATATTGTCCACTTGCTGGCGTGTTCACATCTGTTGTTTTATCTGGAAGATTTATACGAACTGCATCATTATTTGTACCCTTTGTTACAGCTTCATCAATTAATAATTCTGTCCCCTTACTGGTGATATCTTCCACATTTAAAGTTGTACCGCTTAACCAATTACCACCGTGTGCTCCTTGTAAAAATTCTTTCGCATAAGCACTAAATCCACTTGGCTCTGTACCTGGGACATCACCAGCCCAGCTTCCACTTGCCATAATCGACCAATAAGCTACTGCTTCTCCGCCACCAGTATATTGTGTATCATACTCATCAGGCAATCCTAGATCATGGCCGAATTCGTGAGCAAATACACCAGCAGCTCCATCTTCCGGTTCAATTGTGTAGTCATATGCACCAAGTAAACCACCAAAACGATCACTATTAGAAGTTCCACCTGGTACAGCAACTAGGTTTCCTAAATTCCAGCGATGGGACCAAATAGCATCTCCACCTAACGCACCTCCACCTGCTTCTTCTCCAACACCTGCATGGATAACCATTAAGTGATCAATGATACCATCTGGCTCATTATAAACACCATCACCATCATAATCATCACGATCCCATACATCGTATTCACTTAAGTCGACATTAGGATCTTGTGCTGCTTTTGTTAATGCTTCATATACTAACTCACGAGGTCGTGCATCACTATCATCTGGTCCTGGATAGTTTCCTCCATAGTAAGCCGCCTCATGATCAGCTGTATACCAGCCAGCAACTTCTCCTTCTACCGTATAGCTTCCACCAGATTGCTCTTCATAAAATTGTTTCATAGAAACAAAGTTTTCCCCATTCGGACCTTCATAGCCATCTTCACCAAAAATCATATTTTGGAAATGTTCATGTGTGTAATCTTCATAGAACATATCTGTTTCATCTTTTGTGATAGAACTTTTCTCATAATCAGGGAAATCAATTGCTAGAACAAGTACTTTATCTTCACGAACTTCCCCGTTATACGCTTCTTCTTCTACAGAATCAACCTTATTTTTCTTTGCTTGTCCCAATTTATTTCCTTTGCCTTTTTGAAGACTATTGGTCGTTTCTTTTTCACCCTTTGTTTCTAATTCAGATAAAGCTTTTGGCAATTGATCCTTTGTTGCTTTTTTAGCACCTTCCGCTTTACCTTTTAAATACTTTTGTAAAGCTTCCTCTGCTTCTTTCGGACTTGCATCCTTTGCTAATTTCCCTTCCTTCTTCAGCATCTCAATGAGCCGCTCATCATTAGCAATGCCTAAATCAATAGGAGCTCCTCCGTAATTCGAGATAACTTCCTTGTAAGCCGCTTTTGCAGCAGCCTTCTCAGGTGGTCCATATAACCCCACTGAGAGGGTACTAATTCCAAGTACCGCAGCCAATGCTGTTGTTTTAAGCTTCTTCTTAACCACTAATAAATCCCCCTCTAAACAAGTATGTAATTATTACAAGATTCAATATTCTAAATTAATAATCAATAATCCTTTTTATTTTTTCAAAATAGTACTTTTATATCAGAAAATTTTCTATTTTCGAAACTTAATTCTCCAATACTTACTATCTTCATAAATTCCGAACTAAATTATAGGCAATATAATCATTCTCCTAGAAGCCATCCCAAAAGATAGACCAAACCCTTGATATCCGTAGACTCTTAGATAGTCCTATTTTTATTTAATTCGCATCACAAACTATATGAAAATATCAATACAAAAAGCAGTTACTATAGTGAAAAAGGAAGCAATGGGAAGCATGGGGACGGTTCTACCGCTTCCTCGGAAGCAGTAGAACCGTCCCCATGCTTCCCTCAAATAAAAAAACGCAAACCAAGTTGTTTGCGTTTTTCCTCTTCATATGATTTCTTTATGTTTGTTTTCTTCTGTTATTTCTGCCAGGCAGCCTGATTTATTGAATCACTTATTAACATCCATTGCTGACTGATTGTATTTTTTTAATAACTTGGCAAATGTTTCCCGTTCTTCTTCTGACCAGACTTTGGTAACTTCGGCAACTCTGTTTCTTCTAAACTTTTTTTCTTTTTTCAATTCTTCTAATCCTACTTCCGTTATCTGGAGGGTATAAGCTCTTCCATCTGTTTCGTCAGGGATTCTGAACAAATAGCCTTTTTGTTCCAAGGCAGCTGCCTGTCTACTTACAGTGGAAACATCTAATTGAAATTCAGTTGCTAGCGATTTAACACCAGCTGGTCCTTTTGTCACTATTTCATGTAATAGCAGATAAGCGGACCGATCAAGATTGCCATTTTTTTTATGGGAAGACGTATGAGTAACGCGTCGTATTAATATAGATAATTCAATCTCAAGTTCTTCCAACGATTCTTCATACATTGATTACTACCTCACCGTTTAAATATTTCTTTAAAAATATGATAGCATACTTGATTAAAGATTTGTAATGGACAGGGAGAGCCGAATATATATAAAGAGAATTGACGTTTTGGAATATAGTTGTATAATACAAATATATAGTTTCCTTATACAACTACTTTTTTCAAAAAAATAAAGGAGGAAAGAAAATGTTCGCGCATGATATTATGGTAAGCCAAGTATATAAAGTGAAGGAAAGCGACACAGTCCGATCGGTTATCGAAAAATTCATCGATTATAAAATTAGCGGTCTTCCAATAGTCAATGATCGAAATGAAATTATTGGTTTCATCAGTGATGGTGATGTGTTGCGCTATATTGGTAAACATGATGATCATATTATCGACAGTATTTATTATGCGGTTGTGATTAAAGGCGATGATGAAGATTTTGATCAAAGATTACAAAGTCTATTACATTTGAATGTAATGAAAATCGCGAAGAAAAAGGTTGTTAAGGTAGCTTGGGATGAAAAAATAGAAATTATTGCGGCGGTATTAGGTAAAAAGCAAATAAAAAAAGTTCCCGTTGAAAAAAATGGGGTCTTAGTAGGCATTATTAGTCGCGGCGATGTAATAAGAAATTCTTTCAAAGAACTTATCTAGTACATTCATTAGAACAAAGGGAATATAAATAAAGGGGAGAAAAATAAATGCCATCTTCACAATCTGTATCAGCAGATTCAACAAAAAACAATTTAAATACGATAACGGAAGGTAGCTTGTTAAAACAGCCTAAAGCAGTATGGGCTGTATTTTTTGCTGGGATTATCGCCTTTATGGGTCTTGGTCTCGTGGATCCAATCCTTCCTGCTATTGCAGAGAAGCTGGATGCCTCACAAAGCCAAGTAACACTGCTCTTCACTAGCTATAATGCGGTTATGGCCGTGGCGATGCTTATTACTGGGATGATTTCATCAAGACTTGGAATTAAGTGGACACTTATTTTAGGTATTGTAATCATTGCTATTTTCTCTTGCTTAGGTGGACTATCAAACGGAATTTGGACGCTTGTCGGACTTCGCGGAGGATGGGGTCTTGGTAATGCTTTATTTGTAGCAACTGCGCTCGCAGCGATTGTGTCTCTTTCAAACAGCGGTACGGCAAAAGCAATTATTCTTTATGAAGCAGCGATAGGACTTGGAATCTCTGTTGGCCCTCTTCTTGGCGGCTGGTTAGGAGCTATGTCCTGGAGAGGTCCTTTCCTAGGGGTTGCCGCTTTAATGGTCATTGCCTTTTTCGGTATATTAATTTTAATGCCAAAAGCTACTTCACCGAATAACACGGTTAAGCCAAAAACATCTTTAGCAGACCCGTTTAGAGCATTAAAGCATCGTTCCTTGCTTATTTTCGGGATCGCTGCTGCATTATATAATTTTGGGTTCTTTACATTGTTAGCCTATGCACCATTTGTTATGGGCTTGGATGAACATGGGTTAGGCTTTGTATTCCTAGGCTGGGGAATTTTATTAGCTGTGACTTCTGTCTTTATGGCACCGAAATTACAGGCTCGCTTCGGAACAGTGAAATCTATGTGTGCGATGTTAACATTGTTTGCCGTAGTGTTAGTTGCTATGGGAATCTGGACATCAACACAATGGGTCATCATTGCAGCTGTTATTGTAGCCGGTGCTTTATTAGGCAACAATAACACACTTATTACTACTGCCGTGATGAACGCCGCTCCTGTTGAACGCTCCACCGCTTCAGCAGCATACAGCTTCCTACGCTTTATAGGAGGTGCCATCGCTCCATTTACAGCCGGAAAATTAGCGGAAATATTTAACCCATCTGTACCATTCCTTGTTGGAGCTGGCTTTGTATTAGTTTCCGTGTTCTTTATCTGGTTTAATAGCAAACATGTAAGCCATGTAGATGAAATCGGTGCTGGGCATTAAAAACGAGAATTAGTTAACCATCATTTATGCTACTCTCAAATAAATTTACAAAAAATCCCCATCTACACATTCTAGATGGGGATTTTTTTGCACGCTTATACTGACCTCTGTCCTTGTGAGAAATACAAAATGATAGTATTTGTCTTTTTGTGGTGCCTGGCACCAACCAAATATCTTACTTCAACCCAGTCAACGTAATCCCCTTAATAATATGCCGCTGGAAGATTAGAAATACGATGATAAGTGGGACGACTGCGATGGTTGCCCCGGCCATGACGATTTCCCAGTAGGTTTGGTTTTCGCCGGAGAAGAAGGCAAGTCCGACGGGGAGTGTACGCATTTCTTCGGTTTCGATGACGATAAGTGGCCATAGGTACGCATTCCAATTTCCTAGGAATGTGAAAATACACAGCGCCGATAAGGCTGGATAAACCTGCGGAATGGCGATTTGAAAGAAAATCTTGAATTCATTTAATCCGTCTATTCTTGCTGCATCAAGTAGGTCATCTGGGATAGATTCCATAAACTGTTTCATGAGGAATATCCCAAATGCTGATATGACGCCTGGAAACATGATTCCCCAGTAGGTGTCAACCCAGCCTAAATCGGTAGACATGATATACCAAGGAATAATAAGCATTTCAGTAGGAATCATGAGAGAGCTCAAGATAAATAGGAAGATAATACTTTTCCCAACAAAAGAAAATTTAGCAATGACATACCCAACAATGGTATCAAATAAAGCAACACTTAATGTAGTAATAATTGCAACGATAAAGCTATTCAAAAACCACTTACTAAATAACGTATCCACCATGATTTTCCGGTAATTATCTAAGGTAGGATGATCAGCGAGTAGTTTCAGTCCATACACTTCCGATGGCGGTTTAAACGACGTCGACACCATCCAAACAAATGGAAATAGCATAAAAATCGCACCCACAATCAACAGAATATAGACAATCGATTTTTTAAAATACCTTCTTTTTTTCAAGTCTTCACCCCCATAAAAAAACTAGTATTCAAATTTCTTCGTTAATACCTTCATTTGAATGATTGTTATAATTAAAATAATGATAAATAATAGAACCGTTGCTGCGGAAGCTAGACCCATATCAAAATGTTGAAACGCTAATTGATAAATATATAACACAACAGATATAGTGGAATTTAATGGCCCACCTTGTGTCATATTCTGGACTTGTGTAAAGGTTTGTAAGAAGCTAATACTGCCAATCACGGCGGAAAACACGATTGTTGGATTTAATAAAGGTAAGGTAATATGAATAAATTTATTCCAGCTATTCGCCCCATCAATTTCCGCTGCTTCATAGAACATTTTCGGGATATTCTCAAGGCCAGCTAAGAAAATAATCATTTGGAAGCCTAAGCCTTGCCATATCATCGTTAAGATAATAATATAAATTGCTTGATCTGGTGATTTTAGAAAAAGCTGTGCTTCGAATCCCAATTTCATCAGGATATCATTCACAATCCCGTTATTCATCAGGATCCATTTGAAAACCCAGCTTACCGCAACAATACTTGTCACATATGGAATAAAATAAATAGCTCTAAAAACCCCAACAAATTTATTAATCCTTTGCAGGAGTAAAGCAACACCTAATCCGCACAGCAGCTGCCCAATTACACCGAAAACAACATAAATAAACGTATTTACTAGTGATTTCCGAAAAACTTCATCCTTAAAAAGCGTTACATAATTATCCATCCCAACAAATGGTTTATCCTCCGAAAGAATATCCCATTCCCGAAATCCTATATTAAAGGTATAAAGTGTTGGTAAGAATCGAATCGAAATAAAAAAGAGAAGAGGAATAAGCAAGCACGTATACACAAATATGTATTTTTGCTGTTTCAACGTGAATCGAGCAGTCTTTTTTTTGACAATAGAATGGTTCTTACTAGCCATGAAGCCCCCTCCTTTCTGAATAAAGAAAGACGAAAATCGCCTTTCTTTATCCCTTCAAATTTACTTTTTACTCCAATAATCATCGTAGAGCTTCTGTGATTTCTCCGCGAATTCCTCATAAGCATTCTCAATAGAAACCCCATTTAGCAATACTTCATTCACCGCATCAATAACATACTGCCTTTGTGCCGTTTCATCGACATAGAATTGGGCATTTGCATAAGAAAGCTGTTCAATAAATGGACCATATAATGGATCATTTACGTATTTATCCTGTGTTGCCACTGCTTCTTTTGCTGGTAATTCCCCAACTTCATCAATCCAGCGTTCCATTACTTCCTCGCTTGTTAAAAACGCTAGGAATTTTTTCGATGCTTCTAATTTTTCTCCTTCCACTTTTGCGGTAATCCCATTTGCCCAGAACGAAGATTGCGTTGCTTTTTCTTTATAGGATGGCAGTGGCGCAACTCCATAGTTTAAGTCTGGAGCATCTGTCGCCAAAGTTCCTAAACGGAAGGAGCCATCAATATTCATCGCTGCATTGCCTGTTTTAAAAGCTGTTACATCATCTGTATAAAAACCACTTTCCCCAACCTTATGCTTGGATCCAATTTCCACTAGGTACGTAAAGGCCTCTAATCCAGCAGGGGTATCATCCCAAAGAATTTGCTTTCGATCCTCACTTAACCCTTGGCCGCCAGCCTGATAAACTAAGGCATCATAAAACCAGTTATTCAACTGGGCACCAATTTCATATGCCATTCCTTCTGTTACTAATTTTCCATTTTCTCTGACTGTCAGCTTTTTCGCATAATCTACTAATTCATCCCATGTCTCTGGTGGACTATTCGGATCTAATCCTGCTTTTTCAAAAAGATCTTTGTTATAAAAAAGTGCTAGCGTACGAACAGCGGTTGGAATTGCCCAATATTTATCATCCAATTTCGCTGCATTTACTAATGAGAAGTATTCACTTTCGATTTGTTCTACTGGGAATGTATCTTCCGGAAGTGGCTGTAAATAGCCAGAATCAATATATTTAGGAAGCCAGCCATAGTATAAATTAATAACATCTGGTCCTCTTCCAGCCGGTACTAATGTAGCAACCTTCTCATTGTATTGCTCATAAGGGAAAGTTGTTTGCTTTACTTTAATGCCTGGATTAGCCTCTTCAAATTCTTTAATTAGCTCATCCATTAAATCAACCTTTGCTTTATAAGCATACTGCCAATATTCAATCGTTACCGTATCACTGTCTTCTCCCCCTGATTCTTTCCCTTTTGAGCAGCCAACTACTACCATTAACACCATGAGAAAAAGAAATACCCCTAATAACTTTTTCAATAGAACCCCTCCAAGTTAATTATTATTGCTCAGCATATTGTAGCTATTATGGCGCAGTAACAGCTTATAAGAAGTAAATTTCTGTCTATATGTCTCTACTTCTTTTGAAAATGAAGCTAGACTTTGAGTGGACCGTATCCGCTGTCTCTCTGTTTCTTTCGGATTAGGCCCCCCAAGAACGGAACGAACCATGACAAATTGATAAGGATCAATCGCATTTTTATAGTGCTCCTCTGATAAAATCAATTGGTTTCCCAAGATTTCATTGGCAATTTCGTTAACCAATGCTGCAGAGCCATCCTTAATTTTTTTCCCAGCATCCGCTAATCGCCGGACTAACACTCTTACAATCGAGTGGGAATCGCGGAAGGATAAATGATACTCTCTTACCAATACATCTGCTAATTCCGTAACGGTGGAAAATCCCTCCCTGCAACGAGTAAGGAGCTTATCTACATTCACCTCGATATGTTGAAGTATTTCTGTCAGTAGTTCGATAATTTGATAGGAATGGGAAAAACCATTGATAAGAATAGGCTGAATATCATCCCCTATATCGACAATGTCTCCAAATGGCGCGTTATGTGGCATCATAAAAGCTGTGTTTACTTCTCCAATTGTTCTACTTATTAGGGATTTCGTATGTTCTAAAGATGATGGGTTTCTTTTTTGAGGCATAATGCTTGATGTTTGCACTAAGCTTTCATCTAGCCTGATTGCGTCCACTTCATTTGTCGCAAAAAACATGAGATCATGGGTAAATCGAGACAAGGTGCTTAAAGTAATTTTGATGACACTAGCTATTTCAAGCATATAATCTGCAGCACTAATAGAATCATAGGAATTATCCATCGGCTTTTCAAAGGCCAATTGTGTCGCCATAAACTGTCGATCGATCGGAAATCCAGAAGTCCCTAAAGCAGCAGCTCCCATCGGTGACTCATTGATTCTTTTTAAAAGGGAAATGCCTCGCTCCAAATCTCTCTCTAAACTACAATCAACAGCTAAGAGATAATGGGCAAAAGTAGTTGGCTGTGCTTGCTGATTATGGGTGTATGCCGGCATAATCGTTAGTTCATGCTCTTTTGCCAGACACAGCAATACCTTTTTTAATTCGATAAGCAGGGTGAGAAAATGCAAAAGCTTTTCACGGGATACCATTCTGTACATCGTCGCATCCATATCATTTCTACTAAAGGCAATATGCATATTCCCGACAAGCTCTTCGCCAATTTCCTTTTTCAAATCCTCTTCTATCATGAAAAATAAATCTTCAAAAACAGGATCATACTTCTTCCCATAGCCATTTGCTAATATTGCCTGGTTTGCTTTAATAATTTTTTCGGTGTCTGCTATTTTTAAAATTTTTTGGCGGGCTAACATAGTAGCGTGGGCGATGTTAATTTCTAATAAATAAGGAAGGAAATGTTCTTTGGTAAAATTATAGGTGGGTTCTAAAATATGGTTTACATAAATAGGTGATCTACTATCTGGCATTAAGTGGCTTCACTCCCATCTCCAAATTGAGTAAACGGCGAGCATTGTTTCCAAAGATATTCTCGATATCATCCTCTCTCATATTAATTTCTCTACAAACTCTAACTTGATCCTGTAAATATCGATAGGAAAAACCTCTCGGAAAGCCATTCGAATCTGTCCCGAATATAATCCTTTCCGGTCCAATCAATTCAAATGTTTTTCGAAATAATGTTTCTAAATCTAATGGATAAGGCATCCATCTCACCCACTGATTGGAGCCAGATGTATCGATATAAACATTCGGGCAGCTCCAGCATAAATGCAATAGCTCTTTGAAGTAGCCTGCGCCAAAATGAGGAATAATGATTGGAAGGTCAGGAAATTCTCTTGCTACTTGAAAAATCGCAAGGGGCGACATATTTTGATGCTCGACAATTCCGCCAGCTCTACCTAACAAACCAAAATGAATTAAGACCGGCAGTTGATTGTCTGATAAATATTGCCAAACTGGCATCAGTTCTTTATCATGCAATGGTCTATTAACGAGTGGCCCAAACATTTTATAGCCTTTCAATCCTAATTGTTCAATCGCTCTTTTCAATTCTGGCAGGGCATCGCTATTTTCGATAGCATGATGGGCAAAGCCAATAAATCGATTCGGATGCTGGTTAATTTTCGCAGCCAGATCATCATTGTCCTCCGCTGTCAGAAAGTTCATGACCTCCACCCCATATGTATCAAGCTCTGCTAGCCATCGATCCATAAGTGGGATTGCTTGTTGCTCTTCTGTTTCCTCAGAAGGAGCGGGAAAATCCCAAGTTAATCTCATTCTTTCCGATCTTTCTTCGTTATACGCATCTCCCGTTTTTGATCTTTTGATAAAACTACTTCCTTTTTTTGCAGGTAAATGCCCATGGATATCCACCACTTTAAACTCATTTGGAAAGAGCATGTATATCTCCCTTCTAATCTATTTTTTCACCTAGACAATAATGCATCTTTTTTCATACAAAGCACCGTTGCGCCAATCAAGGAAGCTTGCGGCAGCTTTGTTAGCATAACCTCTGTTCTACTTTGTTCAGGTAGATATTGCTCGATTTTCTCTTGCAGCTTCGGCAAAAACCAATAGCCTGATTTAGAAATCCCTCCACCTAATACAATGCACTCAGGATTAAGCAATGCAGCAACATTAATTAACGAAACAGCAAGATGGTCCAGCGCCTCGTTAATGATTTCCATCGCCAAAGCTTCTCCTTCGATGGCTTTTTCAAAGATTTTTTCTGCGCTAAACTTTGTTCCCTGCATCCCTCGTTTATACTGCTTCACGATAGACGGACCACCAACCTGATTTTCAAGAAAACCATAGCCCTCAAACACCGATTCAAAGCCTTGACTAGCCTGATCTTTATTGGTAATCATATAGCCTATTTCTCCAGCTGCAAATTGACCACCGCGAAATAGCTCTCCATTAATTACAATCCCGCAGCCTACTCCTGTACCAATCGTTATTAACACTACATGGGATTTATCTTTGGCAGCACCTTTCCAACACTCTCCTAGCACCGCCATATTCACATCATTTTCTATGTGGATTGGAAAAGGAAAATGCTTTGCCATCTTATTTTTCAATGGATAATCGAGCCACTCTAAGCTTGGTGCCTCCATCACGATTCCCTGATCCGAATCAGTGATTCCCGGAGCACCAATCGCCATAGCCAACACCTTTGCATGACTAATATTCTTGGCTTCTAACATACTGTTCACTTCATCTACAAGTAAATGGATAAAATCTTTCTGCAATCCATCCTGCGTATCAATTTTCCGGTGAAGGATACATGTACCATCCAAATCCATAATCGCAATTTCGGTAGAGGTGCCCCCAATATCCATACCAATTGTATATTTATATTCTTTATTAAAAAACAATTGGACCGGCTTTCTTCCCCCTCTCCTCGCTGCTACCATGCTTTCTTTTTCATAAATCCATCCCTCTAGCACCAGCTCATCCACCAATGCAGATATAGTCGGTTTGCTTAGCTTCAATGCTTTTGCCAAGCTCGCTCTTGAATAAAGCTCCCCTCCATCCATAATTTCTTGCAACACTTTCCTTTTATTAATCATCTTCAAGTAGTTGGGAGTTCCTGACTGCACTATACTCATGCATTCCTCCATTCACAGTAGTTAGAGTTAGTAAACCTTACTTACTTCTTAAATAGTGTATGATTGGGGTATGGGTAATATGTTTGGAAACAGGGGGACGGTTCTTCTGCTTCCCTTTTCTTAAGAGGGAGGGGCGGGACAAGGGGTCAGACCCCTTGTCCCAACTTCATATTTTAAGCTGTTCTTCTATTTCTTCTCCTCTAGCACCAAGGTATATAACCTTTTTTTCTGGTATAAACACACGATAGGTGACAATTCCGGCTTCAGCTATCTCTTGTAAGAAGTCTAAAAAAGGAAGAGAGATATTAGCGATTGCCTCAATTACCTTATTTCTATTAAAATCATCTGACACTACCAAGTTTACTTGGGAATCTGTTTTAAATGCAGAATATACTCCTTTATAGGTGGCTTGCCCAGTCGCAACTTCTATTTCGTATTCATTTATCCCTCTTTTGGACAATTCGTTTAAGAATTGAGAGAAATCTATTACACCACTACTTCTTCTGCTAATAATTTCTTGAAACTCGCTTTCTGTTACTTTGTCATTCATACATACTAACCTCCAATTATGATTTTAGATCCTTCACTTTGCTTCATCATTTTAACCTTGAATTTACTTCTTATTCTTGTAAAAATAGGATATTATTTATATCAAAACGAAAAAAATCATTAGGTATGAAGGCTGTATGCATACCTAGGAATTCAAACACTTCTAAGGAAGCACTAGAACCGTCCCTATGATAACCAAGCCACCGTCAAATCCCTAATCAAATGTGGCAATGTCTCAAAGGAATAAGGTTTATACACTCTTTCTGTCCAACGATGGGCATCCATCCCATATACGCCAATATTAATTGCTGGAACATTCAGCTCTCTGATTCGGTCAACGGGTACCGGGTAAATACTTTTCCATTCTGGGAAATTATGAATAAGGGAATCTATTTCTTCTTCTGTGTCATGAAGAGATAAATAGCTGCTGTCTGACAGATAGGGGAAAAATCTTTTAATAGAAAATTGTTCGGCTGAAACAGCTTCCCATTTTTCTACCATTCTATCAATGACATCCATTACCCGTTTATCCCTCTCACTTTTTCCTATTAAATAATTATGAGGACAATAAGGTGGTGCAAAAAAGATGATAATACAAGGAACTCCAGTAGCATCCTGCTGCCTTAGGGAATCTACTATTTGAAAGCAAACCTTCCTTGGGTCTTCCTCTTTATGCGTTAAGGCGATTTTTTCCGATATCCCCTCCACATCGACTCCCTGCTTTATAAGCTTCTCGCAATACTCTTCAAACGTATAAACATCTAATTCCCAATTAGGGCTATCCACAGGAAAATGATTGCGTATGGAATACAGCTGATACTGCTTCTGATAATAAGATTCCGTCTTTTTGGCTGCATCTATCGCAATCCTTTTTAATTTCTCAACTACCACTTGTGGGCTAGCCTCTAATATCATTAAATTAAAATAAATATGGCTCGTTACCGCTGTTTGGACATTATAAAAATCTTTCGTATCGCGATGATATAAAACAGACGGAGGAGTCATCAGCTCCCCGTCTACCTGTTCAATTAATTCCATATTATTATTGATCAAACGATTTAATTCAGAGGTTACGAGCGTTGGATCCAATCCATCCAGCGTTCTACCAACATGCGTTTCTCTCCCATATACATAAAAACAAGGAAGAAGCTTGCCAACCGCACCAGTGTAAATATACTTCCTCTCATCCCCTGGAAAAAGAGACGTTATGTAATCCGTATTGATTGCTACAATATAATCCAGTTGTTCCTCTTCTCGAAGTTGCAGTAGCTCATCAACAGCAGCAATTACTCCTGTATGCTGATTTTCTTCTACAGGATTGACCATGAAAATAATTTCTCCATCCCACATATCGCGGTGCTCACTCCAATAAAGAACATTCGCTAAATGAACAGCAATGCCACTCTTCATATCAACAGCTCCACGGCCAAACATCCAATCACCAGACTTTGCTTGTTCTTGAATCTCTTTATTCCCATCCCAGCTTTTGAAAAATTCTAGTAAACTCTCTGGCTTATTTGCTAGTTCCTGAATTTTTCCATAATCCTCTGTCCCAACCGTATCCAAATGAGCATGGTAGATAACAGTCTTTTTCGATTCTCCATTCCCCTTTATCCTAGCAAAAACATTCTTTCTCCCAATCCCATCATTAGGCAAAAGCTGTGTCCACACCATTTCAGGATTTGCTTTAAAATAAGGAAAACTACGCAGAATCCCCTCTATCTTATCAGCAATCTCTACCTCTCCCTTTGTCCCATTGATACTTCGTATATTTACAAGAGAAGTAGTTAGTAAGTTTACTTGATTGAATGTGGATAGGTTTTCAAGATCTTTGAACATTCGTTTCCCTCCTCCTTAAGAACTTATATATTTAACAATACTGAATTTCTAGCACATTGGCTTTGTTAGTGTAAAGTTATCTTACACGCTTTTTCACCTTAAAGGATACAATTCCACAGCTCTATTACCATCTGATACTTAGATTATTATTCCTCAATAATAAAAGGAGGAAAGCTATATGATTCACTTTTAAGCGATATAATAGTTAAAATAAAGGTCTTTTAAAGAAGGAGGTATTGGAATGAGTAAGTATATGCAGGATATTCTTAATTACGGGGATGATGTTAATGACTTTGAAAGTAGCCCATTTGAAAGTCTCAGAATGTTGCAAGATAGAAGTGATATTCAGAAAGTATTTCATCAATTAAATTTAGAAGAGCAGCAGTTGCTAGCTGAATATGATGCTCTCTTATTTAAAAACGTTCATAAAATGTACCGCCGCATTAAGAAAGCGTATGATTTTAACTTATCCAATCAACCCTTTAGTGAGTGGTGGTGGCATCTAGATAAAATAGTAAAAGGAAATCTTCAAATTGTATTATCATCTGAAACAGGTGGAAAAGTTATGTAATGTTTATAATATAACGCAAAAAAATTATAAGAACTATGAACTGCACTCCAAAAGTTAGAATGAAGTCTAACTTTTGGGGCAAATCATTTAAGAGCAGATCCCTCAAGAAGATTTCAAATTAGTTAATAGTTCTAAATCAATACTGTGTTCTTCAGTCCATCGATCGTCAAAGTTTTCTTTTAGAGCATAGGTTCTTAGAGCGTCTTGCACTTCGCCTTCGTAATTATTGTAACTAACTTTGGACAGATAGCCTTTTTTATATAAAGAGTCCTTTATATCATTAAGTAGATTTCCCTCTATTTCGACTTTTTGTTTGGAAGGAGAGAAGAATACTTGATGCAGCTTATATAATCGGGCTAATTCTTCGATTGGCTCTGGATGATCATCTACGCGCAGATCTACTTTTACATCATTATATCCACCATAGCCTGCTCCAGCTTGAACAACATAGATTGCTGCTGATTGCTTTCCTCTGCTGTCTCCACCTGCTTTTTGTGCAGCAGAAAGAGCAGCAAGTAGTCTTTCTGTTAACGGTCCCTCGCTTTGTTCGAATGTTTCGCTCATTGCTGTTACGGTTTCTTCACTTATTAGAATGTTTCCCTGTGCAGAATGATTTTTACCGATTTTATGACCAGCCCAATCAAAGCAATCCTCACCTGTATAAGCACTTACTTCTCCCTTAGCATTTATGACCGCAAACTGTCGAAATGCACTCCCTGGGTCATCTTGCACTAGTTTGCTCACCACTTCATTCGGCGAATAGCCTTGTTCCAATAAATTTAAACCTTCTGGTCCGTATGTTGTATTTGCCCAAGATTGAGTGGCAATCGCCCCTACATTTGCTTTTGCCCAAGGAACTACGGAGCCTACCGCCAAAAATTTAGATTGAACAGCAATCCCTAGCTCCCCAGTATTAGGGTCTGCCCCAACAATGGAGAAGGTTGCTACTAGAGATTCTTTATTAATATATTCCTTCATCTTATACATCCTCTCTTCTATTTCGCATAATGGCACGCTACTTCGTGACCATTTACACTCTCTAATTTGGGCTCATTTGTTTTACAATAATCGCTTGCAAGTGGGCATCTAGTATGGAAACGACAACCACTAGGCGGATTTTTGGGGCTAGGTACATCTCCCTTTAAAATGATTTTTTCCCTTCTTCGATGTAAAGTAGGTTCTGGAATAGCAGACAAAAGCGCTTGTGTATACGGATGCTTTGGATTTAAGAAAAGCTCATCCGCTTCTGCTACTTCCACTACCTTCCCTAGATACATCACCACAATGCGATCGCTTATATGCTTTACCACACTTAAATCATGGGAAATAAATAAATACGTTAATCCCATCTCTTCTTGTAAATCTTCCATTAAGTTCAATACTTGTGCCTGAATCGACACATCGAGTGCAGATACCGGCTCATCACAAACAATGTATTTCGGATTCACAGACAAAGCGCGGGCAATTCCTACCCTTTGACGGCGACCTCCGTCTAATTCATGTGGATACCGGTTAACCCAGCGAGGATCTAAGCCTACTCGTTCCATTAATTCTAAGACTCTATCAAATCTTTCTCTTTTTGGAACAATGTTATGAATAGTTAAGGGTCTTCCGATTGTTTCTCCAATCGTTTTACGAGGATCTAAAGAAGCAAAAGGATCTTGAAATATGATTTGCATTTCTTTTTGGAGCTGCTTTAGTCTCCGTTGACTCATATCTGTTATTTCTTCCGAATTAAATTGCACACTACCAGAAGTAGAATTCAGTAAGCGGAGGGTTAATCTTCCGGTAGTCGATTTTCCACAGCCGCTTTCCCCAACCAATCCAAGTGTTTCTCCCTCTTTAATAGAAAAAGATACATCATCTACTGCCTTTACTACTTCTGTACCTGATGAAAAATACTTGATAAGGTTTTTAACCTCTAGTATATTTTTTTTTGTAAGAGTACTAGACTTTAGCTGCTCCCTCTTCACTTACCTCTCCTCCTTTTATTGGATATTCATCAAATAAATGACATGCAACATGATGAATATCGCCTTTTTTATACGCTAAAGGTGCTTCCTTCTGACAACGTTCTATGCTAAATGGACATCTTGGATGGAATATACAGCCAGTCGGCAGATCTGTCGGGTCTGGCATCAAACCTTTAATCGGCTTAAGACGTTTGCTTCGAACATCTAGCTTTGGAATAGAGTCAAATAACCCCTTTGTATATGGATGGCTTGGTTCATTAAAAATATCTTCCACTGTTCCATATTCAACGATTTCGCCAGCATACATAATCGCAACATTGTCACATACCTCAGCCACTACACCGAGATCATGGGTAATTAAAATCATCGCTGTATTTAATTCTTCTTTTAACTTTTTCATTAATTCCAGTACTTGTGCTTGAATCGTTACATCAAGAGCAGTAGTTGGCTCATCTGCAATTAAAAGCTCTGGGTTACAGGCTAATGCAATGGCAATGACAACACGTTGTCGCATTCCCCCTGAAAATTCATGAGGATATTCTGCACCACGTTCAGCTGGAATACCAACTAGCTCAAGAATGGAACCAGCCTTTTTTCTCGCTTTTTCTTTCGTTACTTTTTCATGTGTCCAAATCACTTCTGCTATTTGATCCCCTACTGTATATACTGGATTTAAAGAGGTCATGGGGTCCTGAAAAATCATTGATATTTCGTTTCCACGAATTTTTTTCATATCTGTTTCCTTTAAAGCAAGCAGGTTTTCGCCTTTAAAAAGTATTTTTCCATTTGCATAATTTCCAGGAGGTGTCTGAATCAGGCGCATAATCGAGAGAGCTGTCGTCGATTTACCTGCTCCTGTTTCTCCTACTATCCCTAATGTTTCGCCTCGGTCTAAATGTAAGGAAACGCCATTTACTGCTTTGACTATCTTTCCCTCCGTTGTGTAATGAACATGTAAATCCTGTATCTCTAATAAAGATTCTCTCAATTTTCTCACCTCATTTTATTTCCTTAATTTAGGGTCAAGTGCATCTCTTATTCCATCTCCAAAAATATTTAGGGCCAACACAATAAGTACAATGGCTAAACCAGGAAATGTTGTAATCCACCAAGCATCGAAAATATATTGTCTACCAGCACTCAGCATTGCTCCCCACTCTGGAGTTGGTGGTTGCAAGCCTAATCCCAAGAAGCTTAATCCTGCAGCAGAAAGAATAGCCCATGCTACACCTAAGGTAGCCTGAACGATGATAGGAGCTAAACTATTTGGCAATATATAACGGAAGATAATCGAAAAATCATTCTCTCCAATAGCTCTTGCTGATTCAACAAACTCTTGTTCCCTGATAGACAATACAGACGCTCGAACGATACGCGCATATGTCGGGATACTAGCAATACCAACCGCTATCATTACATTCATTAATCCTGGTCCAAGCACGTTTACAATCGCTATAGCTAACAATATTCCAGGAATCGCAAGAAGGATATCCATCAATCTCATCAAAAGATTATCAACCTTTTTTCCGTAATAACCTGAAATTGCTCCAATAATTCCCCCTATCGTCACCGAGAAAAAGACGGCTACGAAGCCAACTTCTAGAGAAATTCGTGATCCAAAGATAATTCGGCTAAGAATATCTCGACCATATTCATCTGTTCCAAACCAATGTGCGGAATTGGGTCCTACCAGCATTTCATCTAAATTTTGTTCTTCATAAGAATAAGGAGCAATAACATCTGCTAATAGAGCAACTAGCACTAGAAATACTAAAAATCCAAATGATAATAAGGCCATTTTATTTTTATATAAACGTACCGAAACATCAGCAAATGGATTACGCTTCTTTTGTTTGATAATTTTCACAGAAGAAGCAACATTAGTATTAGATTGCTGCAATGGCTGCATATTTTTCCCTCCTATTTATATTGGGCTTTAATTCTTGGATCTACATAGGCATAAAGTATATCTACCAATAGGTTCACAAACACAAAGACAAATGCGATAAATACAACACTACCTTGTACAACGGGGAAGTCCTTTGCATTGATTGCATCAATCATAAACCTTCCTATTCCCGGCCAGGCAAATACGGCTTCTGTTAAAATGGCTCCTTCTAATAATGCTCCAACCTGTAAACCAACTACTGTAATAATAGGAATAAGCGCATTTCGAAGTGCATGTGCATAAACAACCTTTCTTTCTGTAATTCCTTTCGCTCGTGCGGTTCTTATATAATCCGAATGCAGAACCTCCAGCATACTTGACCTTGTCATTCGTAAAAATACTGCCGCCGTTTGCGTTCCCAAGGAAATTGCTGGTAACACTAAGAAAATAAGACCGCCATATCCCGAAACAGGTAACCATCCTAATTGAACAGAAAATAATAAGATTAGCATCATGCTTAGCCAGTAATTTGGCATAGAAAAACCTACTAATCCACCAAGTGTAGAAACATTATCAAAGAAGGAATATTGTTTCGTAGAAGAAATGATTCCAATCGGAATCCCGATTAAAAGTGCCACTACCATTGCTGCCAATGTTAATTTTATTGTTGCAGGAAAATGACTTAATATTTGCTGAAGAACTGGTTGTCCATCCTGTATAGAAGTCCCAAAATCGAAGGTTGCAATTCCTATTAAAAATCGAAAATATTGAACAATAAGGGGATCATTTAATCCCATTTGTTCCCGTAAATTTTGTACATCCTCTTCCCCAGCCTGTGGTCCTAATAAAATTTGAGCTGGATCACCTGGTGTCAACTGCATTAGAATAAAAACGATAATCGATACTCCAATTACTACGGGTATTAACATTAGAATCCGCTTCAAAATGAACCGTAACATCATTTCCCTCCTCATCTACTAACAAATATAGATGTCTTGTAAGGACGAATATTAACCATTAGCAAAAATCGTTAACGCTACCCACAAGACATCTATTAATCAACGAACATAGCATTCTTCTTATAAATATTTACTGCCTACTCAAGTGAAATCCCCTCAAATTTATAGGTTCCAGTTGGCATATTTTCAAATCCTTTTACTCGCTTATTTACACCAACGATATTTTCACTTACAGCTAGAAAATCCCAAGTTGCGTCATTAACAATCGTTTCTTGAGCTTGCTGATAATAAGTCAAACGTTTATCTGGATCAATTTCCTTACGACCGTTATCTAATAATTGGTCTACCGTTTCACTCTTATAGAAGCTGCGGTTACCAGGACCTCCTGCATTTTTGGAATGGAATAATGCATACATTCCGTTATCGGCATCACCTGTAACTGTTGTCCAGCTTAAGACAAACATTGGTACACCTTTTGCTGTTTCATCTAAGAATGCTCCCCATTCCATTACTTGGAGGCTCAGATTAATTCCAACCTTCTTAAGCTGTGACTGAAGAATTGTCCCTAATTTCGTATCAATGTCTGCATCACTAATATAAAGAGTGGAAGAGAATCCATCTGGGTAGCCAGCTTCTGCAAGAAGCTCTTTTGCTTTTTCTGGATCAAATGGATATCCTTCTAAGGAATCGTTATAACCATTTAATCCAGGTGCTAATGGACTTGTTGCTGGTACCGCTGTACCTTGGTATGCAGCTTTTACGATAGCTTCTTTATCTGTAGCGTAGTTAATTGCTTGTCTAACCTTCGGATCATCAAATGGTTTTTCTTGCATATTAAAGCTTAAATATTTTACAGAAAAACTAGGAACCCTATCTACTGTGACAGTGTCACTGTTTTCAAACTGACTAATATGCTGTGACGGGAGATCAATCATGATATCCACACCATCTGTTTTTAATTCAGCCACAGCTGTCGAACTTTCTGGGATAATACGGAATACTAATTTATCAACACTTGGTGCTCCATCAAAATAATCATCATATTTTTCAAAAACAATTTCTGAATCCTTTTTCCAGCTTACAAATTTGTAAGGACCTGTGCCAACAGGATTTTGTCCATATTGTGCTCCAGCTTCTGTAACTGCCTTTTCATTTAAAATCCCAGTTGCTACATGTGTTAGATTATAAATAAGGGGAGCAAATGGTTCTTTACTAATAATTTCAACTGTATAATCATCGACTACCTTTATTTCACTTACTTGCTCTAATAAGAATGCTCCTGGAGAAGCAGTACTTGGATCTAGTAAACGATCATAGGTAAATTTCACATCTGATGCTTTTAGCTCTTCGCCGTTATGAAATTTCACTCCTTGGCGAAGCTTGAATTGCCACGTTAGATCATCTACTTGCTCCCAGCTTTCAGCTAAAGAAGGAACTACCTCCATATCTGGAGTTAAATCAACTAAAGTGTTATACACCTGCTGCATTGGATTGGCAGAAGCATGGTCATTAGTTTTATGTGGATCTAGTGTAATAGCATCTGCATTTTGAGCAACGGTAAGTGTATTACTTCCACTAGATTTTCCGGATTGAGCAGATTCTGATGCTCCACTACACGCAGACAAAATAAACAAACAAAAAATCACTAACATAAATGTAGACTTCATCATAAAACGTTTCATAGAATCCTTATCCCCCTTAACAAATAGTAAATTTATATGAATCTATCGGATTCATTTCTTTTATAAAAGCAACAAGTAAATCCTTCGTAGCCTCTAAGTCTCTCAAATCTAATACTTCAATCGATGCATGAGCATATCGAGAAGGAATCGACAAGGTGCTAGTTGGAATCCCGTTATTTGCCATCGTCAATTCTCCTGCATCTGTTCCGATACCAGGAAATACTTCTAGCTGATACGTAATTTGATTGGTTTTCGCAATTTCGATTAAATGCTTACAAACTTTTTGATTAGCAATTAAACTAAAATCCAATACCTTAATACCAGTTCCATTTCCAAGGGCAAGGGTATTATCCATCATTTCCTCTGGTGTATCACTGACCGCAGTTGTATCTAAAGCAATGGCCACATCCGCTGCGTGTTGATGGCTGACTACACGTGCTCCTCTTAATCCCACCTCTTCTTGAACGGTAAAGGCACCAATAATCTCTCCTTTAAAATCTTCTTTAGACAGTTCCTCAAGCGCCTTTATTAAAACCGCACAGCCCGCTCGATCATCAAAGGCTTTCCCAGATACACGGTCATCTGTTAATAAATCAAAATGAGGATACCACACGATCGGATTGCCGATTTCTACACCCAGCGCTTGTGCATCTTGTTTCGATACTGCGCCAACATCGATGTACAATTGTTGATGCTTTCTCACTTTATCAGGTTGATCAAATTTCACCATATGGGCAGATATCGTACCAATTACACCCGTTCGAACACCTTGAGATGTTCGAACCTGCACTCTTTGAGATAGTAGGATACGGTCATCATGACCGCCGAGCTTTTCAAATCGAATAAGTCCATTTTCTTCAATCTTTTTGACAATAAAGCCCACCTCATCCATATGTGCTGCTACGACAATTTTTGGACCAGGCTGTGTTCCCTTTTTCTTTACAATCAAGTTACCAATACCATCAACCTCAATTTCATCTACCTTCCCTTTCAATCGCTTCGCAATATACATCGCAACCTCTTCTTCAAAACCACAAGGACCAAAAGTAGATGATAGATCTTTCAGCAATCCAATCACAAAACACAACCTCCTTTATTAGTAATAAATACAATAAAACATCAATTTATAAGTAATGTTTTACATAAATCCTTACCTATAAATAACTTAATTAATAAAAACTATACATAAAAAGTAAATTAATAGCAATATTATTTTTAAAAAATTTAGTAAATTCTAAAATAACTAACATTTTCGGATTCCGAACTTAATTCCCCCTCGTAATTGCTTTTTTTTACAAAATAAAAAAGCTACTGCAATTGCAATAGCCCTCTTTTAAACATTATTCTTCTATTTCATCCTTACGAACAAAGCTGAAATTATTTTTTAATATTTTCAACTCCATAATGATATTCGTTCGCTGAATTCCTCGAACCCGATTTAATTTCTTTTCAAGGAAATCGCCTAGCTCTTCATGGGATCGTACACAAGCTTCTGCTAAAATTTGATATTCCCCGGATGTTAAAGAGATAAAGCGTATTTCGTTTAATTTGTATAAATCATCGATACAATCCTGCAGTTCATTTTGACCAACTACAATTTGAATTGCCGCTATTAGCTTTAAACCAACCTTTATTGGGTTTACCACACCGACAATTGATAAAATTCCGCTTTCCCTTAAATTTGAAACTCTTAATCTTACCGTTCTTTCTGCGACTCCAATATTTTGTGCGATTTCTTTAAAAGTGATTCTTCCATCCTCTTGTAAAAAAGAGATAATTTTTAAATCAATATCATCGATTCCTTCCAATCTATCCACCAACCCTAACTATTCAAACTTTTGTCCACAATATAATAGTTTGATTTACTTATAACACGTTACATTTATCTTGTAAAATATATCTATCCTACTAGTAGAATAGACTAGTGCCTAATTTATGTACCCGATGATGAATATCGGCCTTCTTGTTTCCCTATGAAAAAATAGCTTTACTTATCAGTATTTTCCTCTTCATGAAACATATTTATTTTTATTTTCCAAATTTTTTATTCAAAATCCGAATATTCTACGCTATAATGATGACATTATACGATAATCCCCCCTTATAATTCCGGTAATATGGTCTGGAAGTCTCTACAGAGTGACCGTAAATCACTCTACTATGGACGGAAAATTTCTTTTTCTAGAAACCGTTCTTTTTCTGCTGAACGGTTTTTTTCTATAGGAGGCAACAAGCGGGAAATAGAAAAGGAGAAGGAAAATGGAAGATATACTTAAAGACATACTTGCGGCATTCAGTGTTGTATTAAATGGTTTGCCACAAGGATTACTGGCACTTTCCTTTGGATTCGCATCTGTACCAACTGCATTAGCATTTCTAGTGGGTGCTGTTGGGAATAGCTTAACAAGTAATGTGGCAGTTATTTCTTTTCAAGCGGAAACAATCGCAGTTGCAGGAACAATGGGAAAAAATATGAGAGAACGGCTTTCTTCAATCTTTTTTGGTGCCCTTTTATTAGTTATTATTAGTATCTTTGGATTGATGGAGCAAATCGTTGCCTGGATTGGTCCTGTTATTACAAATGGAATGATGGCAGGTGTTGGTTTCATGCTTGCAAAGGTTGCATGGGATATGGCAAAAAATGATCGAATCATTGGGGTAACTTCTTTTGCTAGTGCTTTACTAACCTATATTATTACAAAGGATTTAGTGTATACGATTACTTTTTCTGTCATCCTTTCTAGCATTGTCTATCATTTCACGAAAAAAGAATCTGTATCTTTCACCAAGAACGTAATAGAAGATAAATTTAAGCTACAAAAATTCATAGTGAATCCTTCAGTTATTCGCGGAGCATTGGCACTTGTTTGTTTAAATATTGGGGCAAATATTGCCTTTGGAAAAATCAATGGGGAAATCGCTGGAGAAAGTGTAAATATTGATACCCTTACAATCATTAGTAGTTTAGCAGATATGGCTTCTTCTCTCTTCGGTGGGGGACCTGTCGAAGTTATCATCTCAGCTACTGCCTCTGCCCCACATGCCGTTTGGGCAGGCGTTTTAACAATGGCAATAATGGCAGCTATCTTACTCTTTAAACTCCTTCCAAAAATCGGAAAGTACGTACCTAGTTCATCGATTGCTGGCTTTCTTTTCGTATTAGGGGCAATTGTGACATTACCAGGAAACGCAACTGCTGCATTAACTGGCACTGAAGCTGGTTCTCCTATCGTTGCTGCTGTAACGATAATTGTAACAGCTATCGCGGATCCGTTTTTTGGATTATTAGCTGGGGTTGTAATGGAATTTTTATTAGGAATCTTTGGAGTTTAAGAGAATAGGAGGATTTTAAAGAATGGAAACTTATTCACTAAAAGTCGCAGGAGTAAAAAGAGAATTACCTATAATCCCTATTTCTCAAGATTTAATGATTGCAAGCTTTGTAATCTTAGGAGACACAGAAATAGTTGCTGCTTCTGCTCCTTTACTAGCAGAACAATTGAAAGAAGTGGACTATTTAGTTACAGCAGAGGCAAAAGGAATCCCTCTTGTATACGAATTGGCAAAAAAATTAGAGATGACAGAATACATCGTTGCCCGAAAAAATGTGAAACCATATATGGATGAACCACTAATCAATAAAGTAGTTTCGATTACCACTCAAAAAGAACAATTACTCTGTCTCGATGGTAAAGACGCAGCCAAAATTAAAGGAAAGCAGATTGCCCTAATTGATGACGTCATTAGTACAGGCGCATCGATGCGAGTACTAGAAGAACTTGTTAGCAAGGCAGGTGGAATTGTCGTTGCAAAAGCTGCGATTCTAGCAGAGGGGGCTGCAGCAGAACGAGAAGACATCATCTACTTAGAAAAGCTGCCTATTTTCAAGGGAAATTAAAAAAAGGGAGGGAAGTAGTAGAATGCCCTCACTGCTCCCCACCCTTTCCCTTATTGCATAGAAACCCAAACACTCTTCACTTCTGTATAGTTATTCAAAGCATAGGATCCCATTTCGCGTCCGATTCCAGATTGTTTGTAGCCGCCGAATGGGGAGGCTGCGTCGAATGTGTTATAGCAGTTGACCCAAACGGTTCCGGCTCGTAGTTTGCTGGCGATATAGTGGGCGTTTGCAATATCTCTCGTCCATACGCCTGCTGCTAATCCGTACTCACTATTGTTTGCTCGATTGATTAATTCATCTAAATCATCATATGGCATGGCAGAAATAACTGGTCCGAAGATTTCCTCCTTGGCAATAGTCATTTCATCGCGAACATCCGCGAATACTGTCGGAGAAACGAAGTAGCCTTCTTCACGTGGATTGAAGCCACCTGCTACTAACTGTGCCCCTTCCTTCAGCCCTCTCTCAATATATCTAAGAACACGCTGCTGCTGTTCAGCAGAAACAAGCGGTCCAATTTCTGTATCTGCATGTATTCCTGCACCTTGTTTAATGTTTTTAGCCTGTGCAGCCATATCTGCAACGACATTATCAAAATGCTTCTTCTGAATGAATACGCGTGAACCTGCACAGCATACCTGACCTTGGTTGAACATAACACCATTCAGTGCACCTGGAATTGCTTTCGTTAAATCCGCATCCGGAAGAATAATATTTGGTGATTTTCCACCAAGCTCCAACGTTACTCTCTTCAGTGTTTTTGAAGCATTAGACATAATCATTTTTCCAACTTCTGTTGAACCTGTAAAAGCAATTTTATCTACTAACGGATGGTCAACTAGTGGTTGCCCCGCTGTTTCTCCAAATCCAGGAACAATATTCACAACACCCTCTGGGAACCCTGCTTCCTGCATTAATTCTGCTAAATAAAGCGCAGATAATGGTGTTTGCTCAGCTGGCTTCAACACAACCGTACATCCAGTTGCCAGTGCCGCTCCAAGCTTCCACATCGCCATAAGAAGTGGGAAATTCCAAGGAATTATTTGCCCAACCACACCGACCGCCTCATGACGAGTATAGTTGAAGTATGGGCCACTAACAGGGATTGTCTGTCCTACAATCTTCGTACTCCACCCTGCATAATAGCGCATATGCTCAATTGCCAAAGGAATATCCGCATTCGTCGTTTCACGAATTGGTTTTCCATTATCCAATGTTTCTAATTGAGCCAGTTCGTCACTATTCTCTTCCATTAAATCAGCCAGTATGTACATAAGACGACTACGCTCAGCTGCACTCATTTTTGACCACGGTCCCTCATCAAATGCTTTACGCGCTGCTTTCACCGCCAAATCAATATCTTCCGCACCAGCTTCATACACACTTGCTAAAACCTCACCAGTTGCAGGATTATAACTATCGAACGTTTTTTGCGATTTACTCTCCACAAACTCACCATTAATAAATAACTTTTTCTTACCACTCAGGAACTTTTCAACCTTTTCTTTTAAAACGACAGTCTGCTGGTTCATCGAATTCCTCCTTAAAAAGTAGATAATTTAACGGTTAGCACCTTACGAGAAAACGCTTACAAAAACAATGTTAACACTATGAAAATAGAGATACAACAAATAAAAAACGAAAAATTTCGAGAGAATTTGACATTACAACAGCATGTGACAGCAGAGGGACGGTTCTACTGCTTCCTCATTTACAATGCATAGATCACTAAAAAGGAATCAGTAGAACCGTCCCCCTGTCAACATTCAGAAACGTGTTCCTCATAACAAATCGGGCATAGAAATTCGTATGTACAGCTTGTATTGGGACAAAATTTCAGATCATCGGGATGGTATTTTTCTTGGCACTTTTCGCATGCTATCATAAGTTACACTCCTCCTATAGATTATGAAATTTAAGAGATAATTTCATTTTATTCTACAATTGGTTATTTAATACATTTTCAAGTTAAATTAGATGATAGTATGCTTGCTTTCCTCTTTAAATGAACTGGTAAAATGTAAAATTTCTTCATCTCACCGTTTTTGAAATTCAGAAGACATCAGAGGGACGGATCTTGCGCTTCCCTCTCTCTTACCACATTTAATGCTAAGGGAAGCAGTAGAACCGTCCCTTTGCTTCCTTTATTTACGGAGACTACCTGAAACTCAAAGAAATTATGCTATAATTTGTAGGGGAAAAGAAAGATAGAGGTGACATTCATGGCAATACATGTTGTATTATATCAGCCAGAAATCCCGGCTAATACTGCAAATATTGCACGTACTTGTGCAGGAACTGATACAGCTTTGCATTTAATTCGACCACTTGGCTTTTCAACGGATGAAAAGATGATCAAACAGGCGGGTCTTGATTTCTGGGAGACTGTAAACATAAACTATTATGACTCATTGGATGATTTCTTTGCCAAAAATGATGGTGAGTTCTACTATATAGAAACATTTGCTGAAGAAACCTATACATCTCATGATTTCCAAGATAAATCAAAGGATTATTACTTTATATTTGGAAAAGAAACAACGGGATTACCAAAAGATTTACTAGAAACACATAGAGATCATTTTTTACGAATCCCAATGACCCAACATATTCGTTCCCTAAACCTTTCCAACACAGCTGCTATATTGGTGTTTGAAGCATTGAGACAGCAGGGTTATCCTAATTTAAAATAAAAAATCTTCCTAGGTGGAAGATTTTTTTATTTGCAGTGCCGTCTCCTCTTACAATCGTTGCAGGCGAAGCTCTTGAATAAAGGATTCATAATCAATTTCTAATGTATCGCAATTGGTTTTCACTTCTTCAAAGAAATCAAATTCTTTATCTACTACTGGCTGGTCACGATTTTCATAGTAAAAGTTAATTAAATGATATAGTTTTACAAATGAATCTAATTTGTCTTGTTTATTCATTTATCCTCTCTCCTCCTACATTTTGACAACGTCTTTTTATCTACTATTAACCAAAATCTGCTTATTTCCGCGGTGTGACAATTCTACCAATTGGCTGGCTAATGATCTCCCCATTATCCATCACTTTTATGCCTCGAACGATTGTCGCCACAGGCATTCCTGTAATAGGTGTTTGGTCGTAAGCTGTCACTTTACTTTTACTATGAAGCTGTTCTCTTCTAATTGTATGTTTTTTATTTATATCCACTATCGTAATATCAGCATCTGTTCCTATCTTTAAGGATCCTTTTTGCGAATAAATTCCATATTGCTTGGCTGGATTTTCAGAGAGTAGCTTACATACATCTACCAAAGAAATTTTCCCTTCGCTAACTGCATTTAACAACAATGGGGCAAGTGTTTCTACTCCGCACATTCCAGCAGGTATGTCCCAGAGACTTCCGTCTTTTTCTTCTTCCGTATGGGGAGCATGGTCTGAACAGACAACGGACACTGTTCCGTCCTTAATCCCTCGCCAAAGCTCCTCTTGATCCTTTTTATACTTAACAGGAGGATATACTTTCATTTGCGGGCCTACTCTATCATAATCCTCATTGGATAAAAAGAGATAATGCGGACAAGTTTCTGATGTAATATTCGAAAATCCATCCGTTTGTGCTTGTCTTACTAGTTTAACTCCTTCTCCTGTGCTTACATGAAGGATATGCAGTCTCGTTCCAAGATTTTTTGCAAGCGCAATACCAGATTGAATCGTCATTTCCTCTGCTAAGTTCGGACGCCCTTCCAGAAGTGCTTCATAATCTCTTTTGCCAGAAGCCTCTACTTCTTCTGTTAACCTTTGAATAATTTGATTATTTTCAGCATGAATAGCAAGAATTTGCCCTGTTTTTTGCACCTCTTGAAAAATACTATATACCTCTCCATCTGAGAGTGGCGGAATGACTCCTTCTTCCCCATCCTTATAGTTATACATTAGCTGGAAGGTCTCCTTATTAATCGCATATCCCCAGAAAAACTTAAACCCAATAACACCCGCATGATGAAGGGGAAGAATATCCTTTCGATTGACATCTCCTAAACAAATCCCCCATATCCCGAAGTCAACATGTGCTTTAGATGTGAGATTTTCCTTTTGCTTCTCGAAATTCCCGACATTATTAATAGGAGGATTTGTGTTCGGCATTTCAAAAACAGTGGTTATTCCTCCTGCAGCTGCTGCTTGGGTACTGTAATAAAAATCTTCTTTATAAGTGGGACCTGGATCTCTTGAATGAATATGTGTATCAATAAAGCCTGGACACACATACAATCCTTCTCCATCCGTTACTTCCAAAGCTTCTCCCTCTAACTCTTCATTTGAGATGGCCGCAATCTTTCCATCTTTTATATAGAGATGCCCTTTTTCAAACCCATTCCCCGTATATAAATAGCCGTTTTTAATAACATGATCCCACAACATTTTCTCCACTCCTTTTATTTATATCAGCAAAAAGCACCCTAAGGTTTATGAACCATTACTCCACCAATTATCTCTTGGATATCCTTTATTCCATGCAGCTTCATATATTCTTCTATCTCTTCACGTATTGTGATCATGGCTTCTGGATCAACAAAGGAAGCTGTTCCAATTTGCACAGCAGAAGCACCTGCTAACATTAACTCCACTGCATCCTCACCAGTCATTACGCCCCCGCATCCTATAATCGGGAGGGAACTAGCTTGATGTACTTGGTAAACCAATCGCACGACAAGTGGTAAAATAGCTGGCCCTGAATATCCTCCCATGACATTGCTAATCTTCGGCTTTCGTGTGTGAACATCAATAGACATCGCTATAAAAGTATTAGAAACCGTTAAAATATCTGCGCCGGCTGCTTCACATGCTCGAGCAATTTCTGCAATACTAGTTACATTGGGTGATAGCTTCGGAATAATCGGCTTCTTTATCACCTTTCGCACACGATTAACTAATTCGTACGATACAGATGGATCCATCCCAAAAGCTACCCCATTATTTTTCAAATTTGGGCAGGAAATATTTAATTCGATGGCATCCACCTCATCCATTTCCCCAAGTTCTTCACAAACCTCGGTAAATTCCTCGATACTATCTGCTGAAACACTAGGAATAAACGGTGTAGAAAAGGAAGCATAAAAGGGGATCGTCTTTTCCTTAAAATACGTTAACCCTTCACTTTGAATCCCAATCGAATTAATCATGCCACCTGCCTTCGTTTCACATATGCGCGGAGTTGGATTCCCTGTTCGACGATGCTTCGTAATACTTTTAGGAATAATCGCACCAAGCTGATTGACATCTATATAGTTCGTCATCTGTTCAGCAAATGTTCCCGAAGCAGGCATAATTGGATTTTTTAAATGAAGCTTACCTAACGTTACTTCCAACCCACTCATGCAAAAACCACCTTTTTTAAGGGTAAGACAGGACCTTCCATGCAAATCCGTACAGGACGAACGCGTTCCTCCTCTTCCACATTACACACACATCCATAGCAGGAACCAATCCCGCATCCCATATTTTCTTCCACTGCAATTTCAGCAAATAGTTCATACTGACAGGCTAATTGCTTCATTAATACTGATAATCTTCGTGAACCACATGTATAAATTCCATCTATCTTCTTTTCTTTAATAAGTGTTTCTGCTAAAAGTCGTACGCACTGAGGATTACTTGTTCCATCCTCGTCATTCACAAAAAACGCCTCTACACCAGCTATCTTTAACTCTGCTTCCACTAAGTAATCCTCTTGTGATCTTGCACTTATAATCGCAAAACAAGAAACATTCTCACCTTTCGCTTTAAACGCAAGAGCTGAAAGAGTAGCAATCCCTACGCCTCTTGCAACAACAAGAATATTTCGACTTTCTTCTTTCATGGTAAAACTCGTCCCTAATGGTCCTAATATATCCAGCTTTTCCTTTGGTCTTCGCAGTGCTAACGCCTTTGTCCCTATGCCTTTCACTAGATAAAGAAACTCTAATGTACCTTCCTCTTCATTTATTCGAAAAATGCTGAACGGTCTGCGAAGCAAAGGCTTTTGGTCATCACTGCATTTGATATGAAAAAATTGTCCTGCTTGAACGGGGAAAAGCTGTTTATCTGGGACTTTTACTTTTAGATGAAAATATCGCTTGCTTACTTGCCTATTAAATATAATTTCCGTCTTCACTGCCATTCTTTTCTCTCTCCCCTCTGTCTCGCTGCACTTCGCTATCATAATCTCCGTACGAGAACCTTAGAGCGATTCCTCTTTTTTAGAAAGAACATCAATCCGGTTATACGCCTATCGCCTGCTCCAGAACAGCTGCCTCTAATACATCGATTCCTTTCAATATATCTTCTAAATCGGTATGCTCATCTGGATGATGACTAATTCCGTTAAAGGAAGGGATAAAGATTAAGCCTACGGGACCTAATGAAGTCATATTCATGGCGTCATGCCCTGCCCCACTTTGCATCCATTGATAGGGAAGCTCTTTTTCTAGACAAATTCTTTCTACCTTTAGAGAAAGCTCCTCTGATAACTGAACAGGATCTTCCTTACTAATCTCCTGTGCTCTAATCTCCAACCCTCTTACTTCCTTTATCCTTTCCATCCTTTTATAAAGAGCATCGAGTACCTTATTTCTTGATGTAACAGAAGTGGAGCGTATATCTACTTTCATTTCTACCATTCCTGGAACAACGTTCATTGCTCCCATTGGAATGGAAAGCACGCCAATCGTTGCAACGGTTCCATTATGCTGTTCCCTTTTAGCCGCTTCTTCTAAAGCAAGAGCTAGTTCACTTGCTCCAAGGAGGGCATCCTTACGCATATTCATTGGGGTGGTACCAGAATGAGAGGCTGCTCCTTTTATTTCGATAATTAATCGGACAGGTGCGGCAATCCCTGTTACAATGCCAATTTTCTTGTCATTATTCATGAGAATGGGGCCTTGTTCAATATGCAATTCAAAGAAAGCCTTAAAGCGTTCTTGCGCTCTACTTGCTAAACCCAATTGATCAAATCGTAACGCACAAAGAGAAAGAGCTTTTTCAAAGGTGATTCCATCCTTATCCTTTAGATGCTGATACTTCTCTTTTTGCAGTGTTCCTGCCATCGCCTTACTTCCAACAGTAGACACACCGAACCTCGAGGATTCCTCACAAGCAAAGGAAATAATTTCAATGGGATGTTCGGTTTCGATTCTTTGTTCATTTAGTCGTTTTATCACTTCTAATCCTGCTGTCACTCCTACTGCGCCATCATATTTACCACCTTGATAAACAGTATCTAGATGGGACCCTATTACTACTGGAGGGAATTCCTTGTTCTTTCCTTCTCTTTTGGCAATAATATTTCCGCAGTAATCCATCCTAATTTCTAGGCCTTCATTTTTGCACAATCGCATAAATGCATGACTACATGCCTGTTCCTCATTCGTAAAAGCAACCCTTGTGATTCCTTCCGTTCCTGAATTATATTGATTCATATTATTTAAAAGTTCTTCATATCTTCTTTTTCGATCCATCCTTCTATCTCCTTAACGGTGGGTTATGGAGAAAAACTACTCATGCCATGATAATCCTATCTATTCCTTATCATGTTCCTATACCCACACCTCTCTTTATAAGCGAATAGAGCTTAATAGATGCATAGATTTCATATATTCACTTGCATCTTGTGCCACTTCGTTTATTTGTTTCCTTAAGCTTTCTTGATGTATCTCCATATAATCACTTGCTCCAACAATACTTATACTTACATTCGTTTTTTTATCATCATAAAATATCGGAGCAGAAATAGCCGATACGCCCATTTCCAATTCTTCGATGCAAAAAGCAAGCTGGGATTGATAGATTTCTTGTAATTCTTCTTTTATTTGGATAGGATTTGTTTTGGTAAATGGGGTGGCCGCCTCAAAGTTCGTTTCCTGCAGCATCTTCTCAATAATCGCTTCCTCTTGATATGCAACAATTACTTTTGCTGCAGCTGCAGAATGAATCGGCATCCGTTGCCCGACATGGACAAAATACTTATTGCGTAAATCAGATGGTTGATGTGTATAAACACAGTACACATCTCCTCCATGAAATCGACTAATGAATGTATATAGATTGGTTTCATTGGATAATTTTTCTCCATACCGACCTAATAGCTTGATAGGATCCTGCAATCTTAAAAATTGACTTCCCCAAAGCATTGTTTTTGGTCCAAGATAATATTGTTTAGAAGCATTATCCTGTATAACAAGCTGATACTCACACATACTTGTTAGCATTCGATGAATTGTACCCTTGCTTAAATTGGTTTCTCTAGCAAGTTCACTTACTCCCATCCCCATATTCGGGTTAGAAGAAAGGCAGTCCATTACATCAGTAAACCGATTTAACCATTCCAAGCCTTTTCTCTCCCTCCAAACGAGTTCCTCTTAGTGGAACACCGTTTCATTTTTTCAGAATAAGAGAAGGTGTTATAGAAGCACCCTTCTCTCTCACAAAAAACATCCAAATGAACCAATCGCCATAAAAACGGTAAATAACGTTTTTCTAATAGTATTGTTCATTCTAAAGATACTTCTATCTTTATCGATCTTTTCAGTGCAGATTATCTCTTCTACAACACCCTGCCTTGTTCGTTATACGATTTCTTTATCTTTAGATTCAGGAATTAAAAAGATAAAGGCTAATGCAGATAAAATATATACACCAGATAATAGGCTAAGTGCATAGCTTAAAGAATGATTAAGCGAAATATAGCCGATAACTAATGGTGCAAATCCAGCAATTGCTCGCCCTACATTAAAAATGATATTTTCGGCCGTGGAACGAACCTCTGTATTATAATGTTCCGCTAGAAGCGCTCCATATCCTCCCATCATTCCATTTACAAAGAATCCCAACACTCCCCCAAGAAGCAATAAGGCTACTGTAGAAGTAACTTGGAAATAAACCCAAACAATAATCGCTGCTGCAAACAGAAAAGCTATATAAGAAGGTCTGCGTCCAATTTTATCTGCCAAATAACCAAAGATTAAGATACCTACAATCATTCCGATAATAGTCGTTACCGTCCATAACGTCGTTTTATTAAAATTATAGCCTAGCTCTGATGCAAGCATCGTTGGCATCCAAGTCATAATTCCATAAAAACCAAAATTTTGAACACTTGTAGCAATAATTAAGCCAATCGTTATCTTCGTTGTTTTTTTTGAAGCAAATAATTGTCCAATCGCAATTTTATTTTTATTTTCTTCTTTAAGCTTTGTCCAAACCTCTGGCTCTTTTAAATTTTTCCGAGACCAAAAAGCAAAAATTGCTGGTATTACTCCTGCAAGGAATACGCCCTGCCAACCGAATTTTGGCGCAATGTACAATACAGTTAAGGTAGCTAGAACAATCCCTAATTGAAAGCCAACCGCTACAACTGATGTAGCGCGAGATCGAAGCTTCTTCGGCCAAGTCTCACTTACTAGGGTCATTCCAATTCCAAATTCTCCCCCAAGTCCTAACCCAGCTAAAAAGCGGAAGACTGCAAAGGTTTCTAAATTAGGAGCAAAAGCACATAAACCTGTAAAAACAGAAAAAATTAAAATAGTCCATGTAAACACACGTACTCGCCCAAATTTATCAGCCATTACCCCAAACACAATCCCGCCGACTACTGCTCCAAGCAATGTAATAGTAGAAAGACTTCCCGCCTCTGCTTGATTAATGCCAAAAAAGGCAATAATCAGTGGCAAGGTATAGGATAAGATCATCATATCCAATCCATCCATGGCATACCCAATCGTAGAAGACCATAGCGTTTTCCACTGATAACCTGTTATTTTCTTTTCTTGCACCTCTGTTGTTTCATATGCTTTCATATTCACTGGTTATATCCTCCCTTTGCCCAAATATGGCTCTTTCATTCTAGCTACCTCTCAAAAATGTCTTCCTCTTTCTGTCAGAAGCAATAAATAATAATCCTATTCTCTCTCTCGTAGAATATAATCTATACTGTCAGATGTTCCGCCAAACGGAACGTTGTTTCAAAATTAAGTAGCATAAATGTATAATACTATTAGCTATTTTATAAATCTATTATATTGTCAGAAAATATAACATATTATTTATTTTCAGTTTTAAAAAGAAAGAGATTGTATTAGGTAATGAAGGTTTTAATTGGATATGAAAAATGCTTTTTTTTGGATTTTATTTCTGTGATATGGTGAATGCTAGACTAATAATAAAAGGAAAACATAATGTTATGAAGAATTATAGAAAATATAATCCCGTATAAGGTTAAAAATGAATTATACCATCAAAAACTTTGTCTTGTTTTGATGGTATTTGTCAATGTTATTATATGGTGATTAAATTGGAACTGTTAAACGATGCTATAATCAGAAAATTATTATTGGTTGAGTTGAATGAAAAATATAAGGGACGGAAAGATACAAGGAATATTACGAGTTAGGTTTGGACTTTGGAGCTAGTCGAGTTGATGTGGCAGTAGTTAATGGGATTATGCATGGATATGAGATTAAAAGAAACAGCTCCTGTCTTTTTTACAAGAAGAAGCTGATTTTAATATTATTAAGGAATTTGTATATAATACTTTAAAATTCCGAGATAATTGGCGGTTAGATTAACAGCTACGCGACTGTAGTCTCTATATGATGGTTAACTGATATTGCGATAGGAGACTGATGATCGCCAATTATTATTTCTTGATTAGCACATTTATAAATTTCCTCATCTCCAAAAGAAAATTCTCTCCCTTGATAGAAGTCCAAATTAATTAATTCTCTACATACTTCATAAAACGTTAATTCACCATCATCACCAATTAATTTTGTAACATTTGAATTTTTTGTGAATTTATTTTAATAGATCAAAAAATCAGTACCATACAAGAAACTTTAATTACATTAAGCCATCTCTCAGATATTCCAACAAGTTCTCTCTGGCTCCGTTTCCACCATCAACTCTCCCTTTCTAAATAAATATCTACACTTCGGCTGCTTAAAGAAAATCTCATACACATCTTTCACTGGAAAACAGGCAAGGTTAGCTTCTTTGCCAACTTTTATCCCATACTGATCCTGTATAGAATATGCAGTTGCTCCATTGATAGTAAGCATGTTCACTATTTGTCTTAACTCTTCTCTTCCGGTCATATGAGCTAAGTGAAGAGCCATGTGAGCTGCTTGTAGAATGTTTCCATTTCCGAATGGATAAAAAGGTGTGCGAATATCATCATGGGCGATGCATACATTTACGCCTTGTTCCGCTAACTCCTTTAGGCGTGTAATCCCTCTCCCTTTTGGATGAGAATCCGTTCTTCCTTGCATCGTCGTGTTTACGAGAGGACAACAAACGATTGTCACGTTCGCATGCTTAACCAAGGACATTACTTTATTTGCATAAGCATCAGAATAATAAAGCAGGGCATTAGCATGACTGGCGGTTACCTTCCCCTCCAGTTTTTCCTTTAACGTAAGGCTTGCGACTACTTCAAGGAAACGGGAATGTTCATCATCGACTTCATCACAAAAAATATGAATCTCTTTTTCATATTTTTTTGCTAGAGAAAAGGCGAATTCCAATGATTGGATTCCTTCTTCTCTCGAATGCTCTAAATGTGGCACAGCACTAACTGCATCTGCGCCTAGCAAAATTGCCTCTTCTAAACGATCTTGGTTTTCTGGACATGAAACGATACCGTTTTGGGGGAAAGCAATAATTTGTATAGAAAGGAGCGACTGAAGCTCCTCTCTTAATTCAATGATCCCATGCAGTGCTGCTAGGTTGGGATCAGATATGTCCACTGCCGCCCTAACGTATAATATGCCATATTCCATTAGCATTTTGAGGGCCTTGGAAGCTCTATTTTTCACATCTTCCTTTGTGAGTGACTGCTTTCGAATCGACCAAATATCAATCGCCTCTCCTAATGTACCGGATTGATTGAATACTGGATCCCCTGCTGTGAGCACCGTATCTAAATGCGTATGCATCTCCACAAGAGGCGGCAATACAACGTTTCCTTCTAAATCCAATTCCTTCGCTCCTAGTAAATTTTCCGATGAAATGGAGAGAATTCTCCCTTCTTTTATTCCTATATTTGCACTATTCGTCTGAAAGGGAAGCTGAGCGTTTTTTAGCACCAAATCGAACATCTTCTCTCCCTCCATTCTCTAATTGTAATGTCATAGATTCTCTACTAACCTACTTATTTTTTCCTGCCCAAAGTGATGCTCCGAGTGAAAACCACTTATCCACTCCCTATTTTTGTATACATAGCGTGTAGGAGATAAATTGGCAAAAAGATCGTATATATTTGTTGCATCAAACAGAACAAACTCCGCTGCTGCTCCTTCTTTTATTCCGTGTTCCTTTTTCCCAAAGATAATAGCAGGAGTTTCAGTAATCATTTTTAACACTGCTAGCAATTCCTCTTCACTAGCCAAATGCGCCGTATAGGCAGTAAGCAGCCCTATCTGCAATAAATCAAATCGACCAAAGGGATGGAATGGATCACTTACATTATCCGACGCAGTTGCCACCAGCACTTTTTTCTCCAGCATTTCACGCACTCTTGTTATGCCTCTTCGCACTAGTCCCTTATCGTCTCTTCCTTGCAAATACATATTGGCGCCAGGCAAAGTAACAGCAGCTATCTGTTGAAGTGCCATCTCCTCGATAATTCGCTTGGATCTCTGCTCTGTCATAGCAGATAGAGAGCATAAATGACCAGCCGTAACTCTTCCTTGCATATTCCATTTCTTCGTATTATCGATGACACGTTGAATCGTACATATTTCTGGATTATCTTGTTCGTCCACATGAAGGTCTAGAAATTTATCATATTTAACAGCTAAGGCAAACAGTTGATCCATGTCTTCTGTTGCATTCGGAGATAAATGTGGTGCTCCGCCAATCCCATCAATCCCGTAGGAAATTGCCTCCTTTAGTACGTCTCTTTCTTTTTCGTGCTTTAAAGAAAGATCGGAGAACATTGGAACAACCTGTAAGGTAATATAAGGCTTTAACAATTCCTTTGCTTCCAACACTGCTTGTAAATGACTTAATGCCAGCTCATTCGATATATTCCATTCAAAGTTCACATGGGTTCGTATATGTGTGGTGCCATACGACAATGCTTGAAGGGCTCCCTTCATTACTCGTTTTTTAATTTCTTCCTTGGAAAAACCTGCTGCTTTCTCGCTATAATTCCTAATTGCCTCTATTAACGTTCCAGACTTATTTGGCACAGTTTTTAAGGAAAATGCCTTATCGAGATGGGTATGAATATCAATAAAAGAGGGAAGAAGAATTCTTCCCTCCATATCTATTGTTTCTTGCTGACTTGTTCGATTGCTCCAAATCTCATGAAATACGGCAGAGTTTCCATGCTTCTTTTCCGTTTGCGGCTCTATTTTTGTATAGATGCCATGTTGAATGACTACTGTATATAGCTTTTCCGAACCTACTAATGGCAGAGAAACATTCGTCAATTGCACATCCATCATCTCTACTTACCTAAATAGTCATTCGTAAACATTTTTGAAACATCTTCTTTATTCTTAATAATTTCTAAATCCAACAGCTCTTCTTGAAGCTTTGTCCAGCGTTCATCAGACATATAGCCAAAGCCATGCTCTTTAGCATCGCCGCCAAAAATCAATTCTTCTTCTTCCTTAGCTCCATAATCCATTAATTCAAGTGATAAATCTGGATTTTTCTCTTTTAGGAAAGGGTTAATTTCATCAGAATGATCACGATAATATTCCCAGCCCTTAACCGTTGCATTCATAAAGGCTTGAACCAACTCAGGATTATCTTTAATCACATCTTCTGTCGTGAAAATAACATTGGCATATGTTTCAAAACCAGCATCATGGATGAATAAATAATCTGTTTTTACCCCATCCTGATCTAAAACATAAGGCTCAGAAGTAACATATCCTTGGGTTACCGCATTTGGGTCATCGATAAAGGTCGCTAATGATCCTGTATAGGCCATATCTTTTACCTCTAAATCATATGCTGTTTTGATGTATTCCCAATAGCCACTGCCTGGAGCGGTGTATACTGTTTTTCCAGCAAGATCCTTGAAATCCTTCAATGCTCCTTCATGTCCAATTAATACTTGTGGACTCTTTTGGAAGATCGCTCCAATCGCTACTAACGGAATCCCTTTATCTCTGGCAATTAAGATATCTTCTGCTTGTGTATAACCAAATTGAGCTTTTCCTGAAGCCACTATTTGAGTAGAAGAGATTTGCGGACCACCAGGCTCAACGGTCATATCAATTCCTTCTTCTTTATAGAAATCTTGCTTTAAAGCAGCATAGTTCCCACCGTGTTCCGGCTGCGCAAACCAGTTTGTCACTAGTTTAGCCTTTTCTAATTCTCCCTTCTTAGCAGAACCTCCTGATTCTTTCGTATCTCCACAGGCAGCAAGTAACAGCATAGACAAAGCAGTGATCAACACGCCAAACTTTTTATACGATTTAATTTTCCCCATCAACTAAGTTCCCCTTTTCGACTATCTGTAATGATTATTCTAGTAAAAAAATTTGTTTTATTAGCTGTCTCGTTTCATTTCTGATTCATGCCAAGATCCCAAAATCCATTTTGATAATAGATTCACCAATAGGAAGAATACGATGCCTAGAATACTGGCAGAGATTCCACAGGCAAATAAATAGGCTGTTTCCATTCGACTGGATGCTACTGTGATGGCATAGCCTAGCCCACCGTCTCCTCCACCAATGCCTGCGATATATTCCCCAACAATGGCACCAACGACGGCAAGTGTACAGGAGATTTTTAAGCCTGCCATAATATAAGGAAGCGCAAAAGGAATGCGAACCTTCCACATAATCTTCCATTTAGAAGCCTGGTATAAGGTTAATAGATTGATCATGCCACGATCTGTTGCATTTAAGCCTACTAGTGTATTCGATAGCATCGGAAAAAATCCAATTGTAAAAGCGATAATAACAATCGCATTAGTTCCAGAGCCAAACCAGATAACAATAATCGGAGCAATCGCAACAATCGGAATCGTCTGGAGAAGAATAGCATATGGATATAAGCTTCTTTCCATAATTTTCGAACTCGCCATCAATATCGCCGCAACCACACCTCCAATTACACTAAATACAAATCCAATGATGGAAGCAGTAATCGTTCGCGTAACGGCATTTCTAAGATTCTCCCAATTTTCGATTGAAGCCTGAAGAATATCTGTTGGTTTTGGCAATAGATAGGGAGGGATCTGAAATAGCACAGTACCGTATTGCCAAATAAGCATAAACAATACAAATACAATCAATGGAGGAATCCAAACATTTAATACTTTGCGCAGTTTTTTGTCGGTTTTTATCCCTACCATTTGAACCTCTGTAACCTTTTGAGTTGCCTGTTCCATCGTATCCCTCCTTTTAGATAATCTCTGATTCTTGCTTTACAGGAATCTTACCTGGGTTTAATAAATCGAATGGATCATTTTCCTGTTTCTTTTTCATGATTTGTTCCATTTTTAAATTGTAGCCACCAAAGCCAAGCAAGTACGTATGAGGATCATTGATTTCCACGCCTATACTTCTACAAAAATCAATAATTTCATATAATCTTTCTTTTGATTGATAAAGGATAACCGGTAAAGAGGCCGGTGTAATCTCCCCTTTTATTTTGATATACTCAAAATGAAATTGAATTTCTTCTCCAAATTTTTCTCTCAGTGTATCCATTTGCTCAAAAATTTGATCTACCTTAAATCTCGCTTGCAGGTATGTCATATTTTCTCCATGTTTATGGGCCCAAAGGGTTGCATGATTCCATGTGAAATCAGATACTTTTAATCCTTTATGATAATTGCTTGCAGGGATTATTAAATCAGAAGTCCCACTATATTTATCCACTAAAAGCTGTAAGTCCTTCAAACAGGATTCTTCAATTTCCAGCATGGTAATTGATTTATCATCCTGAAGGACGTTTTTTAGAGAATGGAAATGGGATGGAATCGGCCATTCACACACAGACACAAGACGCTTTGTGATCGCTTCGTTATGTGCTAGCTCATCGCCAAATTTTACAGCCTCTTTAAAAGTGGGGAAGGAAATAATATGTTGAGTCCACTCTTGCTTCTCTTCCACTGGCAAAATTGCTTCCAATACAATCCCCGTAGTCCCGTAATTATGTATGTAGTCTTCCATTTCCTCTCCTACTACCTCAAAGATTCTCGGCTCCCCTTCAAATGTCATAACTGTAACGCCAATAATATTGCCGTCCCATAAGTTGCCCCAACGAATGGATCCAATTCCGCCAGAACCACCACATAGGAAGCCTCCTACGGTTGATGTCATAAAAGTACTAGGATATATCCTTAGTTCTTTTCCTTGTTTCCGCAACGTTTTCTCCAATGCACCAAGACGCATCCCTGCCTGTACTTTCACGGTGCTTTCCGTCAGTTCTAGTAATTTATCTAGCTTCGTCAAATCGAGAACAATTCCGCCTTTTAAAGGGATCGCTTGCCCGTAGTTTCCGGTTCCTGCTCCTCTAATCGTTACTGACACTTTATTAGCTACTGCGAAGGTGACGATTTCTTTTATTTCCTCGATAGAGATTGGTTTTACAGCACAATCTGCGACTTTATCCTTTAGCTCTTCGAATAGTACAGGAGAATACCAATAATAATCCTTTGACAGTCGTTCTCTTTGACTTTCACTTATAATTACCTTCTCTTTGCCAACTAACTCTATTAATTTCTCTAACCACATAAAAGTCACCGCCTATTAAAATTGTAAATAATGGGAAACCTTTGCTGCTATATCACTAAAATGATGGGAGGTTCTCAATTCAGCATTTCTAGGAAAAGGCAGATTGACATCGACTGTATTTTCTATTTTTCCTGGACTAGGTGTCATTACGGCAATTTTTGTAGATAAATAGACTGCCTCAAACACATTATGAGTAATAAATAAGACTGTCATTTGTTCTTTTTGCCATATTTTTAACAGCTCTGCCTGCAAGTTCTGTCGGGTTATTTCATCTAAAGCGCCAAAGGGCTCATCCATTAATAATAATTTCGGTTTTGCGACAAGGGCCCTTGCAATTGATACCCTCATCTTCATTCCACCTGACAATTCCCTTGGTAGGGCTTTGCGAAAATCCTTTAATCCTACTAATTCCAACACTTTTTCCGCCATCTCAACCTTTGTTTTTTTCGGGATATTTTGAAATTCCAAAGGAAGCAAAATATTATCCATCACATTTCTCCATGGCAGCAAGGTTGCATCCTGAAAAACGAAAGATACATCGGTACTCTGCTTTTGAGCCATGCGCGGACTTTTACCTAGAATCGTCAGTTCTCCATCTGTATGCTCAATCAACCCCGAAATCATTTTAAAGATCGTTGATTTCCCACACCCCGACGGTCCAACAAAGGAAACAAACTCTCCTTGTTTAATATCGAGACTTACATTTTGAACAGCTGTTTTTCCATTTGGATAAACCTTGTTAACATTTTGCAAATGAACAATAGCTTCGTTTACTAGATTTTGCTTTTGTTTTTCTATCACACTGGCATTTGCCATACAGAAACCCCTCCCTTTTCGTTACATGGAGCCTTTTATGGTTTGAAGATCAAAACGAATCATTTCCTTTATTGCACTAGCAAAGCTTTCACTCACTAATTGAAGAATCTGTTCGCCCTTTTCAATAGTCGCACTGGCTGCATCTCCTGCTATTCCAGTCGAAGAAATATCCTTCATCACCCAAGCAAAATAGCTGTTGCCCTTCAAATATAAGTGCTGTGTATTTTCTGGCAATTGGACGAACTCCGTTGGGCTTAATTCCATATCCACCCATGCTTCTTTTAAAGCCAAAACCATGGAAGTTTCTACCTCTCCACCATGAATTCCATACTTTTGTTCTTTTTCCGAAATGAGCGAGCTTATGACAGAATAATCCGGGTTTAACCGGAACACATTCATCCCTGTTTCAATTCGTACTTCTCTTGCCATCATATTAAGGAGATCATGATTTCCCCCATGGGTATTAAAGAGAAGCAATTTATTAAAGCCACTTTCACTTACACTTTTGGCAATATCACTGATAACGGCCTGCAAAGTTGCAGACGACAATGTAATTGTTCCTGACAAACCTAAATGTTCTGTGCTCTTACCATATGGAAGAGATGGCAGCACCCAAACATCCTCTTCTGGAATAAGATTTAGCGCTTCAGCTAAAAGGCCTTCGCCAATTAGTGTGTCTGTATAAACAGGTAAATGCGGTCCATGCTGTTCTACTGCACCTATCGGTAAAATAACAAGGGCATTCTCCTTATCTAGCAGTTCTATTTCTCTAGAGGTTAATCTAGGCAAAAATCTTTTTTCGAATGCATTTCCACTATATCTACCATGTAACATCTTTTACCATCCTCCTTATAAAAGACTAATGAACTCTAATAAAAACCCAAACAAATAACATATCATGTTATAATTACTGACATAAATACTATATTTATAATAGAGGTTACTTTTCCAATTTGCATTAGCACTTTCGTAAAAGTTTTCATAATATTTTGTATACTTTGAACAAATTGACCATACCCCCTAGAAAGAAAGGAATATTTCAAGGTGTTTAAGAACCTACTTTTTACTAAAAGTAAAAAGAACCCTTAAAAGAGTTCTTTTCCAATGCAACATATAATAATTAGTACCAGGCACTGTTTAATAAAATAACTCATAATCCCTTTCATTCCGACACTTTTCACATCTTTTCGGTAATGAAAGACCTTTCATCTTATAAAACTGCTGCTCTCCTATTGTAAAAGTAAACCGTTTTCCACATGTCCAGCATTTTAAAAGTAGATCATGTGGCTCGATCCCCTTTAGTGCTTCCTTGATTGATTCTGCTCTTTCCTTTGCAGCGGTATCATCAATCGGCTCGTTACTATTTAAGACATGTATCGTTGTTTGAATTTCTTCTCGTACCTTTTTATAATCCACTTCTTCCCATAATTCTAGATAAGGAATAAATGATTGATCACCAGATTCTTTTACTTTTTCTAGGAGCAAAAGAATCATGTTTCGATTCCGACCCTTTAAGTAGCTCATATCAGGATCTTGTTTCCCCTCTTTCATCCATTCCTTCCACTCATTCAAAAGTTCATCGGTATATTGATCGGACTCAATGTACCATCCTCGCTCTGTATAAATAATCATTGGGAGTTTCCCAGAATACTCTATATCTAGAAAATCATGATCTATCATCCAATCAATTTTCCCCATAATTTCATCGAGCTTCTCTGACTTATAAAAACCATAGACCGGGCATCTATCCAGCTCAAGTTGTAATACCTTCTTCTCCCGAGCCCCCTTTAAAATTTTTGCAAGAAGCGTTCTTCCTCCATTAGCAATAATTTCATCAGCCGCTCTCAATATGGCCATTATTTCTTCTTCAGCTAATCGCCCCGTCTTAACGCTCATCAAAATGGTAAGTCCTCCTCATCAATCCAAGAATCAGAAAAAATCGGTGTTTCTTTCTTTTTAACGCTATTTGCAAGTTTTTTAAGAAGAATAGGTGTTTCTGTCAAATCCTTATCAAACTTCTCCTCATACAATTCACGAATCCACACCTTTACTGGGGCTTTCCATTGCTGATTAGGAGCAGGAATATTCCTTATTAAAACCTTGGGTGTCATTCCTAACTCTTTTGCCATTTGAATTTCGATATTATTCAATCGGCACCTTTTTTTGGCCTCTTCCCAAGCTTGGCCATTCTTTTTTGCTGGCATTAGACGTTTCTCTCCTTCCTAGAATAGTGGCCAACATCTATTAATTTTTCCCACTTTCGCATGAACAGGAATTTTTCCTGCCAATCTTTTCATGAGTTTGAAAACTGATGATTTTTCCTTATTGATTGGATAAGGGTTTTAATGCCTGCATTTTACAAAAAAAATGGGAAAAGAATCAAGTTAATGAGTCCTTTCCCTTTGTTCTTCTGAGAGGAGTAAATATTGTTTCGGTATCTTTTGGCGGATCTATTATTCCTCATGGGACAAGAAACCTGCTACCTTTTCCAATTTAACCTTATTTTTTTGTAAATACAACCTTATTCAACCCTGCAATATTGATACGATCTCCAGTTTTAAGGGTGGTAGTTACACTTGTAACGGAATATCCATCTGATTTATTTGAAAGAATCTCATTTACTAGTATACTACTGCCTCTGGAAATAATTAAATTCCCATATCCGCTTGGTGTTGTAATTTTGTATTTTCCTTGGTTAATATCTTTGCCAACCGTCCAATATCCAGAATGAAGGGCATTTGATTTGACGTTTGATACTTTCGTAAATTGTACACTGTTTAATCCTTCGATTTTTATGGAATCACCACTTTTTATATCTGTTGTAACGGTAGTAACACCACCGAAATCATCTTGTTTACTTGAAAGAATCTCATTTACAAAGCGATCAGTACCCATTCCGATGATTAAATTTCCGCTTCCGTTATTGGTAGTAATTTTATAGCGACCAGCGGATAAGTCTTTTCCTGCTTTCCATGTTCCAGCACTTAAGCTTTTTACATAGGGAACTGTAATCGTAGCAGCAGTAGTTCTTCCATTAGCCGTTGTAGCCGTAATTTTGGCTGAGCCTGCTCCTACCGCTGTTATCTTTCCCTTACTATCCACTTTCGCAACTTTAGTATTGGAAGACTTCCACTTTACTGTTTTATTTGTTGTGTTGCTTGGACTAACAGTAGCTGCTAAAGTCAGTGTTTTTCCTTTAGCTACAGTAGCTGAAGTCTTATTTAACTTCACTGATTTTGCAGCAATTGGCGCTGTAATGGTTACTTTTACCTTTACCTCTTTAGCTCCTTTCACAGAAGCAGTAATAGTTGCTGTTCCCTTTTTAACACCAGTAACCTTTCCTTTGCTATCAACCTTAGCAATTTTTGTATTAGAAGACTTCCAACTTACTGTTTTGTCCGTGCTATCAGAAGGAGAAATAGTAGCTTTCAGTATTTCTGACTTTCCTTCTGTAATAGATAAGCTGCTTTTATTTGTTTTTAATGTTTTCGTAGAAACCGTTACTGTTACTATTTTTGATACTTTTGTATTATCTTTGGCAGTGGCAGTAATAGTTACTTTACCATTCGCAATTCCTTTTATATTTCCCTTTGAATCTACCGTTGCCACTTTTGTATTGGAGCTTTTCCATTGAATAGTTTTATCTTGTGCATCAGCAGGTGATACGCTAGCCGTTACCTTTACTGTCTGATTCTTCGTAATACCTAAAGTAGATTTGCTTAGTTTCACACTAGTTGGAACTACTTTTGAAACCGTAACTTTAACACTCTTCTTCACAGACGGATTCCCTTTTGCAGTTGCAGTAATGGTCGCACTACCTACTTTGACCGCTTTTACATTCCCAGCTGCATCAACTGACGCTACTGCGGCATTGCTTGTCGACCAGGTGATTCCTTTATTTGTGGCATTTGACGGATTCACAGTGGCTGTTAATTTCACTGATTGGTTCATCTTAAGAGATAAGCTTGATTTATTTAAAGTAATGCTTTTCGGGATATTTTCTGTAAAGCTCATCGTGCCAATCATATAAGATACATACACTTTGTCTCCTTTAGAAAAATTGTAAGAGTAAGGATTATCTTCTGGTGCTAGAATATTCGAGTCCTTCAAATTATCGTTTTTATCATAGATATCAACAAAAGCCATATCATATTCATCTGCTGGATTATCAAAATTTAATGTATACGTTCCAGTTGGTATAGCGGCACCAACTTCATAAAAGCCATTAGAAATTTTCTTTAGATCAATCTTTGAAACAGACTCGACTCGTACGGAAGAAGAACCATCAGATAGAGAGATTTCTATTCTATCTCCATTTTTCAGATTCGTGATAAATTGATTAGAGTTATAGTAGTTTTCACTATCAAGATATTCATAAATATAAAAATCCTTTCCATGATCAACGGATAATTCAGCTGTTCCACTGGAAATAGTGAATTTATTTAATCCAGGAGATAAATCCTTTCCTACAACATAGAGCCCACTTTTTAACGTATTGGATGCAGCATGCACAATCATACCTGTACTGCCTGAAGCTAGCGAAAAAAATAATAGCATCATAATAATTGCTTTAATAACAAGATTCCTTTTCATTCAAAATCCTTCTCTCAATAATAGATTAGTATAGTACTGAGTAGATTATAATGGATATTATTAGGGAAATCACCATCGAATGTGTGTTCAGCACTATAAAATATCAAAAAAGGGTATAAATATCTTCTTTTGACTAGTAGATGACTGACTGGCAATAAGACAGAATCAAAGGATAGTGAGGAATTATAGAAATAGTAAATTTATTCGGGATGCACAAAAAAGCAGAGCATAGTAGTTATCAGCCGTTAGCACGAGCAAAACTCTCTATCAATGATCTACTTATTTTGAAACGTCCCTGTGACCATACCTATTTTCATTTTGGTTATGTCCTTCTAACGTGGACAAAATGCCTTTTCTGTCTTTTTATGGTGCCAGGTACCTTTTCCTAGATTGGATATTGATCAGCTTCTTTCCCTCTCGCATATAAAAATTGAAGATACTGTTCGATTTGTGGCTCAGGAAAATAAGCAAGAATTTGTTCTGAATTTATAAAACTTCCTTCCTTAGACTCTATATAATCAAAATAACTGCTCCAGGGATACTCCTCTAAGCTATTAATCATACCAGCTCGAATTGGATTTAGATGAATATACCGATTCACCTCTAATTCATATCGAGCCGACGTAATCAATTCAGATCCATAACGACTTTCAAAGACATGTCCTGTAAAATTGTATTTCTTATTGAAATATTTTGCGTAGTTAAAATGGAGGAGTTGCATAATGTTACTTGGGGAATGCTGAAGAGTTTTAATTTGGAGATGGATATGATTGGTCATCAAACAATACGTTTGCAGAATAAAAGGCCTTTTCGCCATTACCTCTACCAACAATCGAAGATACTCTTCTCGGTCTTCCTCATCCCAAAATAAAGAAGTCCGCCGAATACCCCGACTCGTAATATGGAAACTAGCACCAGGATACCAAATACGTCTTTTCCTAGGCAACTAACTACCTCCTTTTGTTGTGAAATTTGATTACATACGAGCAAATTTAAAGTACACAGAATTTACCAAGGGGTGTTTTACATGCTCATCTCAATAAATAAGAAGACTTATAAAATAGAAAGAAAAAACATTAAAATACAAAATTCTACCTAACTATCAAAATTCCTGCATATTCCGACAAAAAAATAGGAAAAGAAACCAAAAATGATTCCTTTTCCTTAGTCCTCCTGGGAAAGACACTTGTCTTTTTATGGTGCCTGGCACCCTCACTGTTGGCACCCTCACTGCACTTCATTTACGACGCATTAATAACCTCATCCTTTTCTTTTCGTTCACTCACTCGCTCTACCTTTCCAACTAGGAATATATAGGATAGTGCTCCTATTAATGCTATGCAAGCAATGAATGTAAGTGCTGGTGCAAAGCTACCACCTTTTACTAGAAATCCAATGACAATGGGAATAATTATGGAGGCAGTTCCTCCAATGAAATTAAATACCCCTCCAGCAATTCCGATTAATCGTTTTGGCGCCAAAAGCGACACGAATACCCATGTAATAGAAGCGAAACCGTTACCAAAAAAAGCAATAGACATAAACAATACGATTAAGGCAGGACTATCCACATAATTGGCTCCAATAATAGAAGTAGACAATATTAAACCAGCGATAATAGGAGTTTTTCTTGCTTTATTACTGGAAACTCCTTTTTTCACAAGGATATCAGAAAGGAAACCTGCAGAAAGGACACCGATGAACGCTGCAATAAATGGCAAAGATGCTAAAAACCCTGTTTTAATAAAAGATAATCCTCGATACTCTACTAAGTAGGTAGGAAACCAAGTTAAGAAGAACCATAGTGTAGAGCTAACAGCAAATTGACCGATATAGATTCCCCATAGTTTTCTACTCGTTAAGACTGTAGCGAAATCTTTCTTTCCAATTTTAGGTTTATTCGCTTTATCTGAAGCGTTCTCAACAAAACCGTCTCCAGCCTGAATGTAATCAAGTTCTGCCTGATTAACCTTTTTACTTTTACTTGGATCGCGATAAAGAATGAACCAAAGAACAGACCATACAAGCCCAATAATACCAGTAGCAATAAATAAGCCTCTCCAGCCAAACGTTTGTTGAAAGAAAATAAGTGTTGGCGTTAAAAATGCTAGTCCTATAAATTGTCCAGAAGTGTAAATGGAAATTGCTCTTGCTCGCTCATTTTCCGGAAACCAGCTGGCTGCAACCTTACTGTTTGTAGGGAAAGCAGGTGCTTCAAACACTCCCAAACCTACTCGTAATAGAAATAACCCTAGGAAACCGCTTGCAAATCCTTGAAGTAACGTCATGAGAGAGAAACCCGCAATCCCAATGGCATGTGTATTTCGGTTTCCCAATTTATCTAAAGCCCAGCCGCCAGGAATCTGAAGCAAACAATACGTCCAACCAAAAGCAGAAAAAATTAACCCCATCGTCACGGAACTTAATCCCAATTCATCTGTAATAAATGGAGCTGCTATAGAAATGTTACTTCGATCCATATAGTTAATAATAACAGTTATAAATAACATAAATACAACACTATACCGAACCTTTGTTGCTTTGTTCTTCATATCCTTAATCCTCCTATAGTAATCTTTCACCATCTATCTTTTGTCTTTCCTGCGGTAGGAAATAGTTCCCTACCGCATACTAAACTCTTTTACCACTCTGCTACGCTTCCATCACGATGACGCCATATTGGGTTTTGCCATTGATGACCTGTTTTAGTCATTTCACGAACAAACTCTTCATTAACCTCAATTCCAAGTCCTGGGCCTTGAGGAATTTTCACATAACCATCTTCATAGGAAAAGACAGTTGGATCCTTTAAGTAATCAAGTAAATCACTACCTTGGTTATAATGAATCCCTAAGCTCTGTTCTTGGATAACCGCATTATGTGCAGTTGCATCTACTTGTAAACAAGCTGCTAATGCAATCGGCCCTAATGGACAATGTGGTGCAGCTGCTACATCATAAGCTTCTGCCATACTTATAATTTTTTTACATTCCGTAATACCACCTGCATGGGATAAGTCCGGCTGGATAATATCAACATATCCATCATTTAATAATGATTTAAAATCCCATCTAGAAAACATTCGCTCGCCTGTTGCGATAGGAATAGCTGTTAAGGAAGCAATTTCTCTTAAAGCTTCATTATTTTCGGGTAATACTGGTTCTTCTATAAACATTGGATTAAATTCTTCTAAAGCTTTAGCCAGTACTTTTGCCATTGGCTTATGCACTCGGCCGTGGAAGTCAATACCAATGCCTATATTCTTACCAACGGCTGCACGGATAGCTGCTACGTTTTCTAGTACTTTATCAACCTTTTCATATGAATCTATGTATTGCAGTTCTTCAGATGCATTCATCTTTATAGCTTGGAACCCTTTATCTACACATTCTTTAGCCGCTCTTGCTGTATCACTTGGACGATCCCCACCAATCCAAGAGTAGACCTTGATGGAATCTCTACATGCTCCGCCTAATAATTGATATACAGGTGCATCATAGTATTTTCCTTTTATATCCCAAAGCGCTTGATCAATACCAGCAATCGCACTCATAAGAATTGGACCGCCTCTATAAAAACCTCCTCTATACATTACATTCCAATGATCTTCAATTCTTAATGGATCTTTACCTATCAAATAAGTCATTAATTCTTCTACAGCACCTTTGACTGTAGCCGCTTTTCCTTCAATTACTGGTTCTCCCCAGCCAACAATTCCTTCATCTGTTTCAATTTTCAAGAATAACCAACGCGGTTGAACGGTAAATAATTCATATCCTGTTATTTTCATAGAAAACACTCCCATATAATTAATAGTTTTGTGCTAACATTGTGAACTTGTTTGATTTTTCAGTTAATTCTAATAAATACTCTTCATTAATTGTCTTTTTTGTGTTTACTAAAGAACTTCCAATCCCCAATCCTGCAGCACCGGCTACTAAATATTCTTTAACATTATTTAAGTCAACACCTCCAGTTGGCAATAATGGTATTTGTGGCAATGGACCATGAATATCCTTAATAAACTTAGGACCTAAAGTAGTAGCAGGGAAAACCTTTATAATATCTCCCCCAGATTCGTAAGCTTCCAGAATTTCAGTTGGTGTGAAAGCGGCAGGAATGCTAACTGCACCATATCTTTTGGTCATTCGAATTGTTTCTTCTTTATAAGTAGGGGATAAAATGAATTGGGCTCCAGCTAAAAGTGCACTTCGAGCAGATTCTGCATCTAACACAGTACCAGCGCCTATTGCCATTTTGTCTCCAAATTCATCTACCACTCGTTCAATTGATGTGAGCGCTTTCGGCGAATTCATCGTAATCTCTACAACTCTTATCCCACCTTCATATAAGGATTGAACAATTTTCAATGTATCTTTAGGGGTTGCCCCTCGTATAATTGCAATTAATTTGTGATCTAAAATTTGTTGAAGTGTACTCATATTAATATCGAATCCTTTCCTATCCTATTATCTATTCACTTCATCTATAAAATTCGAATTATAAAATTGATGTAATTCTCTTTTACTAGGAAGACCCTCTATATCACCATTAGTAGAACAAACCATAGCTCCAATAGCACAGCCTCGTTTTACTGACTCACTGATGGGCAAATTATCCAGAAACCCTGAAAGGACCCCCGCAGCAAATCCATCCCCAGCACCCACAGGATCTATTACCGCTTTTACTGGGTAACTATCAATATATCCTTTACTATCAAAAGTAGAGTAATAGGCTCCTTTATCTCCCAGCTTAACTATCACTGTCTCAACCCCTAGCTCATGGAAGGATTGAACTGCCTGTGTATACTCTCTAGTCCCAAATAAAAACTCACATTCACTTATCCCTGGTAAAATAACATCTGATTTCCCTGCTATTTCAAGTATTACTTTTCTTGCTTCCTCCTCCTTCCAAAGTTTTCTACGTATATTTGGGTCAAATACAATTTTTAATCCGTTATCTTTTGCCATGTCAATCGACTCAAAAACTGTTTTTCTGCAAGATGGACTAAGTGCCGGCGTAATTCCGGATAGATATAAAAATTTCGCATTTGCTATATAGTCCTTATCTAAATCATTTGGCGATAGCTTACTTGCTGCTGAGTCTTTGCGATAGTAGTAAATATTTACAGAATCTTGATTAAGGATTTCTTTAAATAGAATTCCTGTAGGTGCTCCATCGTCCATAACTACTTTACTAACATCTACTCCCTCCCCTCGAACAGTATTCAAAATTTGCTCACCAAATTCATCTCGGCCAAGTCTGCTAATCCATCCAGCCTGATGTCCAAGTTTTGCTAGACCAATCAACGTATTGGTTTCAGCACCAGCAATCCTCGAAGTATACTGATTTGCATAACGAATCTTGCCGAGTGTATTGGGGGTAAATAAAACCATTGTCTCACCGATACTAATAACATCCATCTCATCACCTTGTTTCTTATAAAATACATCCCATACTTTCCGATATTTTCTTTGCTGTCCAAAGAACTCTTTCTACTACTTCTTCTTTTTGTTTAAGCATTCTTTCCCTTGGTCCTGCTACACTAATTGCTGCCTCCAGCTTACGCCCCGGCCCAAATACAGGTGCAGCAACACAATACAATCCTTCTTCTCCTTCTTCATCATCAATGGTATATCCAATCATCGAATACTGATAAAGTTCTTTTTCTAATTCAGCCCTGTCTGTCACTGTTTTCTCTGTAATAGGAACAAGTTCAATTTGATCTAAGATTCTCTTTCTTTCCCCTTCTGACATATTAGCTAAGAAGGTTTTCCCTAACCCTGTACTATACAATGGTTTACGATAGCCAGTTTGGGCAGTTGTGCGAATAGAGCGATTGCTATTTATCTTTTGCACATAAACTAATTCATTTTCAGCAATCGTGGCCATAAATACGGTTTCTTGTACTTTTTCCATTAACTTTTGCAAATAAGGCTTTGCTTGGATAGATATATCCATATTTTCCATAGCCAATGTACCAATATGAACTAACTTTGCCCCCAATTTAAATCTCTTTAATACATCTATACTTAGATAATTCTGTTCTAATAGTGTTGCCACTAGATTAGATGTACTACTTTGTGGGAATGAAAGCTTCTCACTAATTTCTTTAATTGATAATCCATCTGGATAGTGGGCAAGTAATTCAAAAATCTGAAGAACCCTTTCGGCTGATTTAACCGACATCCAATCCTCTCCTTTTTACAAATCACATATGTGATACAAAATCATATATGTGATTAATTCCGGTACATAATAGCACCCCTCATTTGGAGTGTCAATATATTTTTGAAATCGTTAACAAAAATATTTCATTAAAAATAATAAGTTATGAACTCAGGGTTTTTGTATAAAATACGAAGGGAAAAAGACCTAGGATTACTGGATTATACAGATAGTAAAGATTATTACCTAGAGGTGAATTTATTAAATAAATGACGAAAGCGGAGGTAAAACAAGGGGATTATGGATGCAGAATGTAAGTAGAGGCTAGGTTAGTTAAAAATAGTAGAATAAAAAGTTCCGACAAAAAAATAGGAAAAGAAACCAAAAATGATTCCTTTTCCTTTGTCCTCTTGGGAAAGACAGTTGTCTTTTTATGGTGCCTGGCACCCTATCTCCACCCGCACCCCAAAATGATCAGACACAACCGGGGTCATTCTCCCATCAAAAATAGTTTCATAGGAATGTACGGATAAATTAGAAGAAACAAATATATAATCGATTCGAAGCAGATCACTGTTGTTTTCCCAGCCATCTATTTTCTTCACAACAGTATGGCTACCATTTTTAACGGTGGCATCTAGATAGGCATCCTTTATATCCGGATGCTGGGAAACAACGCTATAACCTTCCTTCTCAATATGGGCAGGGTTATTAAAATCGCCCATCAACAATACATTCCCATCTTTATGAGATTCCGATTCCCATGCTTCTACGAGCTTATTCCATTCATACAGGAAAGGATAGCTTTCTGTCTCATCCTGCCACCAAGATAGATGTAATCCATACACCAGATAGCTTTTTTCATTTGCTTGAAAACGAACTTCCAGTGCTTTTCTTGTATGATAGTCTGCATAATCATCTTTGCGTGAGAGCAATATTCCTCTTGTATTCGTGATTGGAAAAAGTGTTAGAACGGCGATTCCTTCATCATATTGGTCGTAACCAATATGACTAGGAACCCAGCTCCAATAATACTCGAGCCCATTCTTCTTTAGCTCTTGCTGGAGAAGAAATGCAAAGTTATCTTTTTTAATCACTGTTTCAGGACTTGGGGCAATGAAAAATGCATCAACCTCTGCTTCCTCTGCATCCATAGATTGATTTACCTCCTGCAAGGAAATAACATCATATTGATCAGCGAGCAATTGCTCCTTGATCGCTTCGAGTTTTTCCAACGGGCTTTCTTCTATCCAGCTATGGGTATTTAACGTTAATAATTTCATTCAGCTTGCTCCAAATAGTCATTAATATCCGATTTCAGTATATCTGCTTTTGGACCATAGATAGCCTGAACTCCACCATCCTTCTTAATTAGCCCCATTGCTCCCGCCGATTTCCAAGACGATTCATCGCCAACTTTATCTATCTCTTTTACAGATACACGTAATCTCGTCATACATGCGTCCACATCCGTAATATTCGCTTTTCCACCTAATAAATCTACAATTTCTAAAACTTGGCTGTTAGTAGGTCCTTCTTGAGCCGCTTCTGTTAACGAAGAATCGGCATCACTTTCATAATTCCCATTACGACCTGGTGTCGCAATATTAAATTTCTTAATCATGAAATTAGTAATGAAATACGTCACCACGAAAAAGACAATACACACAATGACAAAGTTTAGAACGTCTCCTCCCAAGCCAGCTTTAAAAGCAATCGGCAAGCGTGTTACTAGCTCTAAGTTCCCAAAGGAATGTAGGCGTAAATTTACAATATCCGCAGATGCAAATGCTAATCCTTGTAAAATAGCATAAACAACATAAAGTACTGGTGCAGCAAACATAAACATAAATTCTAAAGGCTCTGTAACACCTGTTAAGAACACAGCAATAGCTGCGGAAAAAATCATTGATTTATATTTTTTCTTTTTATCCATATCCACATTTCGGTAAATCGCAACAGCAACTCCCATTAAAATCGCAGTAGCTCCAATCATTTGCCCTACTTTAAAACGTGCTGGGGTAACGGTGGAAAGCAGTTGATTATATGCCCCTGTATCACCCGCATTTTGTAGGTTTACTAAATCACTTGCCCATGCTAACCAAAGTGGATCTTGTCCAAATACTTCTTTCCCAGCCATAACACCAGACATAATCGTATATGTTCCACCCAATGATGTATAGTTAATTGGAATCGTTAACATATGATGTAGACCGAATGGAATAAGAAGACGTTCTGCCGTACCATAGATAAAAGGCGCCAGTATTGGAGCGCTTTCACTTGAGGTAGCAATCCATAAACCAAATTGGTTAATTCCTGTTTGAATAGTTGGCCAAATCACTGCCAACAATAAGGAAACGATAACAGACCATAGAATAACAACAAATGGTACAAATCGTTTTCCATTAAAGAATGCAAGTGCATCAGGCAGCTTTCGGAAATTATAATATTTATTATAGACAATCGCGCCTATAAACCCGGATATAATCCCTACGAAAACACCCATGTTAAGTGCAGGCGCTTCCAATACACTTGTAAAATAGCCATCTACTAAAATCTTCGTTCCAAATAAAGTATGTGTATAAGCTCCTTCTTGGGAAAGCATATCATTTGTTACCCCAAAGATAGAGCCTGTAATTCTATTAATTAATAAGAATGCAATCCCAGCTGCAAAGGCCCCACCTGCTTTTTCCTTAGCCCATGAACCCCCAATTGCTAATGCGAATAAAATATGTAAGTTACCAATAATTCCCCAACCTATGTTCTCTACAACGCTTCCAATTGTGATAAAAACAGAAGCATCAATCATCGCAATTAGCTTTCCTAAACTAATCATAATACCAGCTGCCGGCATAACAGCTACCACTACCATCAGTGCTTTTCCGAATTTTTGCCAAAATTCAAATGAAAACATTTTTTTCATTATTTTTCCCTCCTTATTTCCAATTAAAACGTTTGCACTAAAACTTATCTTTGATTATAGTAATATATCTATCATTTTACAAGAAAAATATTCATAATTTTAGTATTTCTTGTAAAAATAACGCAAACGTTTGCATCATTTTCATTAGTCCCCATTTTCATTCACGAAATTGGAATATGATTTACGCTCCATCTCCATCCGTCTCATATGGACAAAGTTCACTATTTGTCTTTTTATGGTGCCAGGCACCGCCTATTTGAATACGATATAAAAACAGCAATAAGAAATGGCGAGCGTGGTATTGTGAAGAATCGCGTTGAAATTGCTTCTGTATGGGTGCAAGTAATCGGAACAATTCTTGCTGCTATAGGAAACAGTGTTTGGGAAATACTTAGTGAAGACGAAGTAAAAAACTTAGATTTAGTGGGAAATGTTTTACAAGCTTTCGGGAATGCCGTACAGGCAGATCAACAAGAAACGGTAACCTTTGAAAAGATAGGCACACAGATTCAAGCAATCGGGAACACCGTTGTGGCTAGTTCGTATATTTTATTTGAAGATGAATTAGAAAGTAAATAATCATTAAAGGGAATTGGCTCCAGGCATTCGGTGCGCTAGTCGAAGCAGTTGATGAGGTGCTCGATAACTCAGGACCGGAACAAACATTAAATATCTTAGGTAATACCACACAGGCAGTCGGCAACTCCTTCCAAGCAATCGGCGGGAAGCATATCCTCTTTAACAATAAAGATAAGGGACTATTTCTAGTAATAAGTGGAAGCTGGATACAAGCAGTGGGAACGATACTAAATGCAATTGGCCAAACCGATGAGGAATTGGCAGAAAATAACCATGTTAACCAAAATAAGAGTGTAGAAGATGCCTCTTCCTTTTATGAGCAAGAAAATCTCAAGCGAGCATGGGGAGCAGGGAATAAATATTATTAGCAAAGTTCGAAGTTCAAGGTTAATAAACAAAAAAAGGAAAAGAAATCAATAAAATGATTCCTTCCCCTTTGTCCTTCTGAGAAAGACAGAATGTGCAATTTGTCTTTTTATGGTGCCTGGCACCATTATAGACACCATTTAGGACCCATTATAACTTAAATCGATTAACAAGCACTTGCAAGTTTTCCGCCATCTTAGATAGAGAAGCTGAGGAAGCTGTAATTTCCTCCATAGATGCCATCTGTTCTTCCGCAGCAGATGCAACATTTTGTGTATTGTTTGCAGAGCTTAGAGAAATACGAGCCATTTCCTCCATCGAAGCATTAACTTGTTCAATACTTGCGGACATTTCCTCTGTTACAGCAGAAACCTCTTGAATTTGGGTAGTAACTTCTTCAATTGATCGAAGAATTTTTTGAAAACCTTCGCTTGTTTCATGTATGACATCCATTCCTAACGATGTCTCAACAGATCCTTTGTTCATTAGGTCTACAGCTTGTGTGGTATCTACTTGTATATGACTTATTAAACTAGCTATCTGATCTGCTGAATCCTTGGATTGCTCAGCAAGTTTTCTTACTTCTTCAGCAACTACAGCAAAGCCTTTTCCATGTTCTCCCGCTCGTGCTGCTTCAATCGCTGCGTTAAGTGCTAATAGATTGGTTTGATCAGCAATTCTCGTTATCACTTCTGTAATTGTACCGATTTTATTAGATTGTTCTCCTAATTTTTTAATAACAGTAGCCGAGTCACTTACAGATGAATGGATAACATTCATTTGTTTTATTGCCTTTTGAATGGATTCATTCCCAATATTGGCTTCATTATTAGTTTCCGCGGCTAATTCCGAAACAGAGGATGTCGTTACAGCTACTTGTTGCATTCCAATAGCCATCTCTTTCATTGCTTGTGAACCTTCCATTGCTCCTTGCTCCTGTATTTCTGCACTACTAGCCACTTCTTGAATAGAAGAAGCAATGTGACTTGTTGCACGAGACGTCTGTTCTGCACTTGCTGTTAACTCCTCTGAAGATGCAGCTACTTGATCTGATGTAGAACCAATTTGGCCTATCATCTTACGTAGGCTACCAATCATTCGATTAAAGGAATGAGCTAACTCTCCAATTTCATCTTGAGATCTCACGGAGAGCTCCTTCGTAAGATCTCCTTCCCCATCAGAAATATCCTTTAACTGTTTATTAATTATCTGAATCGGACGTACAATTGTCCTTGTAAAAAATATACTATAGATAATAGCAATTATTCCAGATATCACCATCACTACTATGAGCATAGTTAGTAATGATTGAACCGTATCATTAATTACCTTAATTTTCGGACCTACCATCCACATACCAATTACATTGCCATTGTTATCCTTAATTGGTTTATACATCGTCAAATATTTCTGTCCAGCAATGTCCGCTTCTCCTACATAGGTATCCTCTGTTTTAAGTACAACTTCTGATATCGAGCTATCTGCTTTTTGACCAATCCTTCTTTCTCCATCCACGATTACGTTGGTAGCAACGGTTGTATCGCCTTGAAAAATATTTGCTATTCCACCAGTTACTTCCCCTATTTTATCCAGAAGCTCACTATTATCATTAATCTTTACATCTCCTTTATAAAGTTCACCATCTTTAATAGTCCAATCTCCTTTATATGTTGCATCTAGCCATTTATAGCCGAGGCCAGAAACTACACTTACTCTATCAGAAAATACATCATGCATAGCTCTATTTACTTGAAAATACGTTACACAACCAATAATAATGGATAAAAATAAAATAATGACTATTATCATAAGATTAATCTTCATTCTAATATTGAAGTTTTTAATTTTCATTCTTTTATACTTTCCTTTCTTAATATAATATACAAAATTGATACACTAAACTTTTGCTTACTTAATAGAATATTGTTCTATTAATCCAACTAATTAATTTCTATTTATCACCTTCATAACTTCAGGGTCATCGTTTTATATTCCCTATTTTAATAACTTTCCTAAAACTAAAACGAACATAGGTATTTCTATCTAACTATCGGACGAAAAAATACGATGTTCCAGATTTTCTTACACTGAAAATTTTACCAATATAACATTTGAAAGAGCAGGACAAAAAACGAAATTAGTACCATAAAGGAGTTAAGGCACTTGGTAAGAAAAAACATATCGAATGCCCTGCAACAATTTCAAGGCTATTAAACAAAAAAAGGAAAAGAAATCAATAAAATGATTCCTTTTCCTTTGTCCCTCTGAGAAAGACAGAACGTACAATTTGTCTTTTTATGGTGCCTGGCACCCCTTATTGGCACCAGTAAAAATAATAATATTATAGACATTTTCTCAAACTAAGGTAAATAACACTTTTAGGGTGAGATAAAATGTTGACAATAGAATTCCAAGAAAGTCTTCAAGAAAATATTAGCAATATAAAGAATACTTTTAATCATACATCAGACCTTATTGTAAGAAAAATCAAACCGAAAAGCGACGGTTCTTTCGAAATCAACATCGTATATTTGGATGGAATTATTAATACAGACCATCTGCAAGAATATGTTGTCAAACCAATATTAGAACATGTTAAAACGGCGACAAAGGAATTTCTTATTGACGAAATGATTGATAGAATTATTGAATCGGCTGATGTGAAAACCACTAATAAATACAAGGACTTAATAGATGCTATTATTCAAGGAAATACCATACTATTAATTAATGGATACCAGAAAGGAATTATTATATCATCAACTAATTGGAAGGAAAGAAGCATTGAAGAATCACTAGGAGAACGGTCACCCAAGGGACCAGTTATTGGGCTAACGGAACAAATGAAAACAAATATCAATTTGTTAAGAAGCATAATAAAAACCCCCGATTTCTGTGTAGAAGAAATGGAATTTGGGTCAATCTCCAAAACAGCAGTTTCTATCTTATTTATTGAAGGCATTGTTGATAAAGGAATTTTAATGGAAGTGCGAAAAAGGTTAAAAAGCCTTAAAATAAAGTATTTACTAAATTCAAAAGTTGTAGAATATGTGTTAGAAGGAAAACCTAGAACATTTTTCAATTTAGCAAGAACTACAGGACGTATTGACGGAGTAGCGTCTTCATTATATGAAGGAAGAGTTGCAATAATAGTAGATGGTTTTCCCTATACTATTATCGCCCCCACCCTTTTTATGGATTTATTTCAGGCACCGGATGAATATCATGAAAAATCTGGCCGTTTCACAAATCGAATGATAAGAATGATCTGTTTTATTCTAGCGGTATACTTACCTGCTATTTATATTACGATAGCTAATTTTCATAAAAAAGAGTTACCCAACAAAATTTCAGAGGCATTAATATCTAAAGATGAGTTATTATCAACCTTTTGGGAAATGGTTATTCTATTATTTCTCCTAAAAATATTATTAGATGCTTCATTTCGCATTCCAAAAAGTGCAGTGATTTTACTTTCCTTAATCGGAACAATTGTAATAGGCGAAACAGCTGTTACAGCTAAACTAATTCATCCAGTTAGTCTCATAATAGTAGGAATAACAGCCATTTCTAGTTATCTACTCGCAAATAGAGGAATGTTTGCTGCTGAAAATACTTTGAGACCGATTTTTTTAATCATAGCTAATTTTTTTGGATTTAACGGAATAATTATTGCTTTAACTATTCAAATCATTTATATGGTAAGCCTTAAATCTATAGGAGTTCCCTATCTTTCTCCTTTGATTCCATTTAGAATACAGGAATTAAAAGATACCATTTTCAGAGGAGATTTACAGACAATTATAAATAGCAAACACTCATATACTGAGGACAATGATTAATTTTATTGACATGGTCACCCTTTGCGATATGCACAAAATCTATTTCTACAGGAGTCAACATATTTAATGTTGGCTTTTTTTGTTGCTAACTTAAAGGATTGAAACGAAAAAAGGAAAAGAAACCAAAAAGATGATTCCTTTTCCCTTGTCCTTCTGAGAAAGACAGATTTGGCATTATGTCTTTTTATGGTGCCTGGCACCATTACCTCTACTCCTCCAAATCCAAAGAAGTATCCTTCTTAAAAACTTTCAACAAAATCAAATAAACAATCCCGATTGCCAACCAAATAAATCCTAATTTCTTAGACAATGGGTCTAGGTTAATCCATACGTAGCCAATAACGGCAAATCCGATTAGTGGTAACACGAGATGTCTAACATAATCTTTACTTTTTTGTTTTTTAATAAAGTAAATGACAACCGATGCATGTAAGAATAAGAATGCTGATAACGCGCCAAAGTTAACAACGGAAGCTAAGGAGTTAATTTTGGATGAAAAGAATGCTGTTACGATTAAAGAGATTACTGCTACTACTAATGTACTTGCATATGGTGTTTTGAATTTCGGGTGAATTTTTGATAGAAACTTTGGTAGCTTACGGTCACGAGCCATACTGTAAAGAATTCGTGAAATGGCTGCTTGTGCAACAAGTGCGTCAGCAATTCCCCAAGCTAGAGCTGTAGCCAAGATGGTTGTCCATTTCAACCAAGTACCACCAGCTATTTCCGCAATTTGATAGAAGGCAACATCTGCATTTTCAAATGTCGTATAATCTGGCCAGATTAGTGCTGCTACCCATGTTTGAATAATAAATAATAAGCCAACTACAAGTAAGGAGAAGATAATTGCTCGACCAACTGCTTTGCTTCCACCTTTGGACTCCTCCGCTAACGTGGAAATCGCGTCAAAGCCTAAGAAGCTTAATACCGCAATCGACACAGCTCCCATGACCACGCTCATGCTGAAGTTATCCGCATCATACAATGGTTTAAATGTGAATTCAGCTCCATTCACCCCTTGTACAATGGCAACAATACCTGTTACCACAAATACAGCTAAAACAATAAGCTCCAATACAACAATAATTTTGTTCGCTTTTGCTGTAAATTCAATACCTACTACGTTAACTACCGTGTTAATTCCGATGAAAATAACAAGCCATACTAAAAGCGGAATTTCTGGAACTATATCATGTAATGCCGCTGCACTAACTAAATATAAAAGCGCTGGTACAAAAATATAATCGAGTAAGATTAACCAGCCTGCAATAAAACCAACAGACTCATTGATCCCACGTTGTGCATAAGAATAAACAGAGCCTGCGATTGGAAATGCCTCAGACATTCTTGCATAGCTTAATGCTGTAAAAATCATCCCAACCATCCCTATTAAGTACGCTAAGGCAACCATCCCATTGGAGCCTTGAGCAACCGATCCATAAATACCAAATGGTGCAATTGGTACCATGAAAACTAAACCGTATATCAGTAGATCCCAAAAAGTTAAGGAGCGTTTAAGCTCTTGCTTATAGCCAGTCGAAGACACTTGGGCATTGTTTGAAGTTGATTTCTCTGGAACTGCCATCGTTTAATTCGCTCCTTCTTGGAAAAGTTCGATGTTGTATGCTTCCAAAATAGCTCTTGGAACGAAGAAGCGTGCTGTTTTCAATGGATCGACAATCTGACTAATTTGCGAATCTCCAGCTGCACTCATTAACATAGTGAATTCTTCGAGCGATAGGTCAGTATGTGGTCTTAATAGATGAATCATTTCTTTTACAGCCAGATTTGCGGCGTCATCCAATGATTTCATGGAAACTAAAGAAGCTACGCCCTCTTCATTTTCAAGAACAGGGAAGTTCAAGCTATGTCCTTTAATCACCTCAAGCATTACCGTCACCTTTGCAGGAATTTCAATACCAGATACACCAATTTCCCCATCTCCCATTGCAGCGTGTAAATCGCCTAATGCAAATAAGGCTCCCTCTTGGAAAACTGGAAAGTAAAGTATCGCGCCAGTTGTGATTAGTTTTGTGTCCATGTTTCCACCGTGCGCTCCTGGTGTTCCGTTATTGACTGCTTCCTTTTCCGGAGCAACACCAATTACACCAATCATTGGATTTAATGGCAATGCTAGTTTGTCATTAAAAATCGCTTTGTTATCTTGAATTGGAATGATCTTCGCCGTGAAGTTTTTGATTTCATCCCCCATCACGCCAAGGCCAGGACCAACTACCATAACCCCTCTTTCTCCAAGCTCAATGTTATCAATCTTCACTTTCAGAATATCTCCTGGCTGCGCTCCTTCCACGAAGATTGGTCCAGTTGCCGGATTAATTTGATCCCAGTCAATTGCCTGAAATGTTGTGTCATTGGAAGTAATCTGATTTTGGAAACAATCATATGTATCAATGACCACTTGTGATCCTGACTGCAGTGTCATTGCCGGCTTGTTTGCTTTATCCATTGCATAAATATACGATTCTTTTGATAAATGGTTCGCCATGCTTATCCCCTCCTAGAAATGTTACTACCTATTCTAGCTTGTTTACCCGGAGAATGTTTGCAAAATTTTGAAGTCTTTTTGCACAAAACTGGCTTATTTTCAGATTATTTATATTTTTCCAAAATAAATAATACAAAACAGCAAATCAATGCTGCGATTGGAGCAACTAACCAAATTTCTTCCATCCATATAGTCAATCCAATACTCACTAATGTCATAACTACCATAATCAGGGTAAAATTCTTTGCCCGAAATGTTCGTCCGATCATAAAAGGACAACCTGCCGCTCCAAAAAAACCTAGGAAAAAAGGAAGCCATGCAGACATACTCTCCGACAAGAAGATCGCTAATAGACCTAACACACTACAAGCAATAACCCCTATTAAGTATCCATGCCTTAGTAATCTGTACGCATAATGATTAGTCCTGTCCCTACTCTTTATCTTTAAAAAGACACTAATTAGTGAAAATAGGGATGTCCCGATTCCAATTGCTAATGCTCCTAATACGATAAAGATGATGATATGGATGATGACTTGATTCATTTGCTCCACTGCTTGATTTTGGACAAAAAGAAAGAAGCTAAAGGAAAAAATCGAAAGCATAAATGCGAACCAAATAAAAGTAGAAAGACGTAATACGGTGACTCGGTGATTGGACTTCACGGCACTTGCTGTTTGCCAAAAAGATAGGTTCGTGCAGGCTTGTCCAAATACAACCAGAACAAACGTCATACTCGAGAAAATCACATCAGCAATGTTGCCACTAAACATCTCTCCCTGATATTTAGTGTATATAGTCTGAACACCTTCCCCTAAATATAAAAATAATGTAACAATAACTACTACAAGAAAAATAGCATAAAAGATGGTTGAGCCTATCTTCCTAACACCATAGCTTCCACCTAAGCCAAAAAATACGAAGCAAAAGCTGATAAAAATGGCAATTCCTCCAACAGATAATACATCCAATAAAAAATAAGCAAGAATCGTAAATTGCACAAATAGACTTGCCATGCTGGAAAAAGCAAAGAACCACAGATGGGAATTCCCTTTCGCGTCTGTAACCTGCTTCACTTTTTCTTTGGTCATGATGTTGTTCAATAATAGGTACAAACCATATGTACAGATGATCAGGATGGGAAATGTCGTTAACTGAAAAGCTTGCATGGACAATACAGGGACAGCAACGGTCACGCCTGAGATAAATTGTAGCGAGATTCCATACGTCCCTGCACTTAACCCAAGTTCACGACTTGTTACCATGTATTCATGGATACTGCGATGTGCACCAATTTTTTCAATAAAAAGGATAAGGACAAAAAAACCGATAAATAAGAGAATATACCAATCAATCATGGAGCTTCTCCTTTAATTGACTAGGGGTGATTCCTTCCACTTTCTTAAAGGAATTACTAAAGTGATGCTGGCTGGAAAATCCAACTCTTTGGGCTACTTCAAATAAGGACCATTGTGGGTTTTCCTGCATCAATTGTTTTGCTTTTTTTATGCGAAATCTTGTTATATACTCTGTAAACTTTTCCCCAGTTTCTTCCGCGAATTTTTTACTAAGGTATGTTGGAGAAACATACACTTGACTCGCTACATCTGCAAGCTGTAGTTTTTCTTGATAATGTTCGCGGATAATCTGAAGCACGCTATTAACGAGCGTCGACTTGGTGTCAATCCATGCATGTTTATCCATAAAGTCATCAAGCATATCATAGAATTCCTTCTCAATTACTGGTTTCACTAAGTAATCCATCACATGTAGCTTAATTGCTTGTTTAGCATATTGAAAGTCCTGATGTGCGGTAATAAGAACTACTTCTATTTGATTATTATTAGATTGCAAAAATTCACAAAACTTCAAACCTGATTCCCCTGGTAATTGAATATCCACTAATGCAAGGGAGAAGTTTGTCTCTCTTAGCAGGAGCTTTGCTTCACTCGCATCTTCTGCCGTATAGATATTCCAATCTGGAAATTTCTTTGCTACTAGAAAGGAGAGTTGTTCCAGTTCCAATGGTTCATCATCTACTATTAATATATTCATCTTTCACCCTCCGGCGTATATGGCCAAATGACTGTTGCCTCTGTTGCGTTATCTTTACGTTTTAATGAAACATCTGTGTACATTTCAAATAACAATTCCAACCGTTTTTTAATATTTTCCAACCCTGTTCCATGCCCACTTTTTTGCTCAATCGCTCTATCCCCATTATCAGAAACTGTTAATCTCACCCAATCGCCATGTCGCTTTAAAGCAATCATCAAATGTTTTTCGCCACGTTTTTTCTCCAAGCCATGCTTAAAGGCATTCTCAACAAGCGTTTGTAACGTATAAGACGGCAGCTGTGTTTGATAGGCTCGTTCATCTAGCTCATACGCGATCGTAAGCTTTTTTCCAAAACGTAGCTGCTGAATCGATAAGTAATTGTTTGTATGGAATAATTCCCTTTCAAATAAGACAAGCGCTGTCTGATCTGCATGCTGATACTTTAAAAATAAAGAAAATTGCTCCATAGCTGTTATGAGATCATCATTTCGCTTCAAACGAGCAAGGGACATCATCGCATTTAAACTATTAAACAAAAAATGCGGACGAATCTTTTGACTGAGCTGTTCATACTCCATTTGCTGCAGCTGCTTTTCTAATTGAATTTGTTTATTCTCCATATGTAAATAATCAAACTCCTGATTAAGTAGTTTCATAATACTCAGCAAGACCAAAGCAATAATCGGAATTAATAGACCTACTATCAAAATACCAAAAAAAATAACCACAGCAAACAATCCTTTTTCCGTTAAGCATAACGTTTTTTGTTGAAATGAACAATTTTTTAATATGTCGGTTCTACTGCTTCCCCAAAGGATACAACCGATACTCCCACTTATGCTACATTCCTCTAGCATATAATAATTACTTTCTTCATTCCTAACAATTCTGGAACACCGCTGTCTAGGTATAACTCCTAGATCATTATCATTTCATTCTTTCATTCGTTAACTTGTCATAACGAACTTCTAAGCGATTACCATTAATCTCAATAGCTTGGCCAGCCTCTTTATTCTCTGCCATTTTTATAATAGATTCCATCTCTTCCGTACTTATGGAAGGGAACGAGGTGTTTTCTTTTGTTTCTTCTTTTCCTTGTTGTTTAACATCGACCTCGGGATTATTGGTTGAAGGGAATTCAAATAGACATCCTTCACTCCATCAAAAGTAGTGAAATGAACCTCGTTTTGGTTATCCATTGCGCGCTATTCCATCCTATGGCTCTTTCGTCCTCTATGTCTCCCCTGTCATAAAAGTTAACCATAATTCTTATTGATTGGCCATCAGCCGCTTGCCAACAAGACCGAACTTTGTTTTATAGAATTCGTAATAATACGTCGGCTCACCAAGCGTAAAATTCCGATGTTCAATAACTGTTTTCTGTTATTACTTTAACCAGATAAATCTTTAGATGTGATAGTCGGCTCTTTTTCATCATAGTAACTGGGGTATTTATAGAGTTCCCTTATAAAAGAATCTAGTTCTGAAGCCATTAAAAAGTTCTCCAGCGTATCTCCCTTCAGGACAAACTTACTACTATTTCGACAAAAAACAGACATTTTCATTTTAAGTAAGTATTAAAGATAGCTACCTAAGTACTACTTAGAATTTTTAAATCGTCAATTTAACAACGTCTACCTAAGAAGAATTAACCAATAATATTTGTTTTTCTACAATGCCAGTATACAGAAACTGTAGTATGATAAGAATACAATGATTTTGCAAGAATCGTCCCCAAAAAAATTCTCTCTAGGAGGTGCTGATTAGTGACTTTACAAACTTTAATAAACAAATACTATAAGCTATTAAACGAAAATGACTTGCATGTTTTAAGTTATGTTAGTCAAAATCTAGAGTTATGTACAGACAAAACTGTTTCAGACATTGCCAAACTATGTAACGTCTCACCTTCTACTGTCATTCGGACAACGAAGAAGCTTAACTTTTATGGATATAGTGAATTTCGTTATTTTCTGAAGGAGGAAGCGGATCGGATAAGAGAGACAAAGGTACCAAATAATCAATATTTTCATAGCTCCACTTTGCTGCAAGATGTAACACAAACGATTAAGTTATTTGATGAGGATAAGAGTTTGGACAATATCTATAAGCTATTTTTGGATTCAAATAATATTTTTGCTTATGGAACTGGCTATGGTCAGGATTTAATGCTTAAAGAATTTTATCGGTGTCTATTAAATAACAATATCTATTTGAACATCATTCCAAGCAAAACAGAACTAGAATTACTTTCTAATGTCATAACTTCTAATGATTTATTATTAGTTGCCTCACTATCTGGTAACATAGATTCTATTGATTCGATTATTAAGAATATCTCTGTTAAGAATGTGCCAATTGTATCCATTACTTCTTTTTCAAGAAATGAATTATCTTACTTAGCAAAGTATAATCTATATTATCAAGTTTCCAATCTGAATAAAGTGAATAATTTGAATAATTCTTCTTTTTGCACCTTAAATCTAGTTTTAAGTTTATTGTACGAAGGATTTAATAACTATATTGGCATCCAAGATAATAGTCGCTTGAAAAATATCAGTAATTGAAGAACTGCCTATAGTTGTTTATTTGTTAATGGGGCCACTCATTCTATCAACATTCCTAAAAAGGCAAGAGAAGAAAGCTTTCATCATTTTTCTCCACTTGCCTTTTTCCCTTAACTATATAGTCTTACTCTTGGTATGTTTCCCATTTCGTTTGCGATTTGCTTATTTCAGATACAATAAACAACATAACTTCAATTCCCTTTTTAATATCCTCATAATCTGTCCATTCATCTGGATGATGAGAAATCCCCTCTTTGCTAGGTACATATATTAAATTAGTAGGAACGTATTCAGCCATAATCATAGCATCATGCCCTGTGCCATTATTAATTATCGTAAAACTATGCCCTAACTCTTTGCAAGCAGTCTCCATCATTTTTAAATTGTCCTTAGCCATTATGGAGGGAGGTGTTGGATTAGGATAACCTATGCGAGTCATTTCTTTCAATTCTATATCCACATTCGTCTCTGCTTGAATAATTTTTATTTCTTTCATAAACTTCTCATATAAATTTACTTTGTTAATAATATCCTCATCAAAAATTCTAATCTCAACTGAGGCTTCCACGTATTCAGGAACAAACTGGTGGGAGTTAGGCACGATGTTCAATTCTCCAACTGTGCCAGTAATCCCACTGCCTAAATCTTTTATTATTTTATTAACATTTATAACAAATTGAGAGGCTGCAACTAATGCATCTTTTCTGCTTGTCATTGGTGCAGTCGAGTCTTCTAATTCGCCTTTAAACTTTACTTTATATCTTCCTATTCCAGGAAGATATTCTACTAACCCTATATCTATATTAGTTTTATCAAGCAGAGGTCCTTGTTCAATATGAAGTTCAATAAAAGCCTTAATAGAATCTTTTGTTCTTTTAGCATCTTCAAAATCGGGAATAAGTCCATATTCTTCCATTGCTTTTCTTTTTGTTAAACCTTCATCATTTTTGGCAATATCTAGCTCTTCCTCTTTAAATCTTCCAACCAATGCCCGAGAATTGGAAACACCTGTACCTGGACCGAAAGTTTGTCCTTCTTCTGCATTCATCGCTATTATTTCAATAGGATAATAATGTTCCACCTTATTTTCATGAAATACCCTAAGAATCTCTAAAGCAGCCACCACTCCTGCGACACCATCAAAGGCTCCGCCATTTTTGACAGAATCATAGTGGGAACCAATCATAATAACAGGAGCATCTGGATCTTTGCCTTCTTTACGTCCAAATAAGGTGGAGAACCCATCCTCCCATACTTCTAAACCGATTTTTTCCATCTCGCTTATTAAATAGTCCTTGGCTATCTTATCTTCCTTAGAATAGGATGACCTGGTAACTCCATTGCCAGGTGTTGCAGTAAAGCTTGCTAATGTTTCAATATCCTTTGTTATTCTGTTTAGATTAACTTTCATTCTATCGTCCCTTTCAAGCATTCTTATTAGATAGCTATCTGAAATAATAGTATCACCGGAAAAACAGGAGGAACAATAGATACCGCAGACTAAGATTTTTCAATCTGATTTAGAATAAATGTTCATTTCACAAAAAAAGCTGAAGAAAAATCTTCTGCATATTTCAGAGCAATATGGGAAAAATAGCTATTTGGCTTTAATCTCATATGAATTATTATTCACGTTATGATTTTTTGTTCAAATTCGGATTGATTTATATAAATATTCAGATAATATTGTCTGCTATATAACTAAGTGATACCATTCTTTTTAGATAGCTATCCACAGGAATGAAAATGTTTGACATTAGCAAGTAAACTTACAAAAAATAGTAGGGGGTGTGGCAAGCAAACAAAAAAGCTGTAACGTAAGAAAATTATTAGAGCAAGGATCTTATTTTCCTTACTTTGAACCTCCTAGTATGAAAAAAGTTCAATCGCATATTTTAATTAGTGATAATAATCAGTACTAACTTTAAGGTAGATAATATTTATCTATGACTATTAATTTCGTTTTTTATTATCTAAATATTCAGTTTTATAAGAGGGATTTCTTTCATAAAACATTAGATACAATCGTCAAAGCCAAATATCTAAATGAACAGAGGTGGGAGATTTGAGAACTAGTATTCAAAAGCTTGGAAAAACCCTAATGGGGCCATTATCCATCATTGTAGCTTCAGGTTTGCTCTTAGGAATTGTATCTATCTTGCAAAATCCAGATCTAGTTGGCGAGACGATATCAAATGCTACTGTGATTCAAAATTTCATCGGTGGCGTTAGAGCCATTGTTTCCATGATGTTTGGTTTGCTTCCTATTTTATTTGCCATTTCTGTCGCGACTGGCATGGCGAAAGAAGATAGGGAAATAGCCGGTTTTTCAGTAGTAATAGGGTTCGTCATATTTCATGTAGTAATTAGTTATTTATTGTCATTAAACAATATCACTAGTGAAACTACTTCTGTTGAATACTTGATGAATCTTGGCAATACTCAAGTCCAGGCATTTGAAATATCCTCTGCTTACGAGCAAATGCTAGGCATTTTCACGTATCGAATGGGCATTTTTGCTGGTATCTTAGTAGGTTTATGGACTGCTTTTATTCATAATAGATACCATACGAAACAGCTGCCTACAGCACTCAGCTTCTTTAGTGGCAATCGTTTTGTGCCAATCGTCATTATTGTCACAATTCCATTTATATCTATTATTTCTTACTTTATTTGGCCATATTTTAACACTTTTATTAATGGCTTAGGTGGTTTAATCAGCAAATCTGGGATTATCGGAACTTTTATGTATGGTTTTTCCGAAAGAATACTTATTCCTACAGGGTTGCATCATGTTCTAAATCAGTTAATTCGTTTTACACCGATTGGCGGAACCGCAGTCGTTGACGGGGAAACAGTATCTGGGGCCTTATCGATCTTTAACGCAGTACTATCATCGCCAAATCCTGATATTGACATATTACGAGAATCTACTCGTTTCTTAACACAAGGTTACCATCCATTCATGCTATTTGGATTGCCTGCTGCATGTTATGCCATGTACAAAACCGCTTATTTTGAAAATCGCCCAAAAATTAAAGGGATGCTAATCGCCGCTGCAGCTACATCATTCACTACTGGTATAACAGAGCCAATCGAATTTGCATTTATCTTTATCTCTCCAGTCCTATGGCTATTCCATGCATTTATGGCAGGATTATCCTTCATGTTAATGACACTGTTGGATGTTGCCGTCGGAAATGCCGGAGGAGGAATGATTGATTTAACCATTTTCGGAATACTACAAGGTGGGTATACAAGATGGTATTTAGTAGTACTTGTTGGTCTTGCTTACGCTGTAATCTACTATTTTGTTTTTAAATATGTCATCGAGAAAATGAATGTCAAAACACCTGGCAGAACCATCGATTCCGATTCAAGTGAAGAGCCAAAAGATGTCTCTTTCCATTCTGATTCTTTAGGTGCCAATATCCTTCATGCTTTAGGGGGAAAAGAAAATATCCTAGAAGTGGATAACTGCATCTCGAGATTAAGACTCGTATTAAATGATACATCTATTGTAAATGATTCCTTACTAAAGGAAACAGGATCACTAGGATCTGTAAAACTAGATAAGCATAATTTCCAAGTGGTATATGGTCCAAAAGTAGAGCATGCAGCTCGCTCCTTAAAAAAGGAAATGAAAAATTCTACTGATTCATTCCATACTTCGAACGAAGATAATTTGAACATATAAAAACATAAATAAATATTATAGTATAACCTAAAGGAGGCTTAGTTCCATAAAGGCAGTAAATGTCTTTAATGGGAAAAAACATATGAAAGTATTATTTGTAAAAGATTATGCCGAAATGTCAGAAAAGGGATATGAACTAATAAAAGAGATAATAGAGACAAAGGAGGAGCCAGTCATATCCATGACTACAGGCGGGACACCAAGAGGGATATTTAAATTATTGGTAGAAGATATCCATAATGGATTAGACATTAGTCATACAACCATCATGAATTTGGACGAATACATAGGCCCAAGAGATGCGGCCTATACGGTTAGAACCTTTATGTATCAAAACTTATATGATCTGATCAACGTACAGCCTCACAATATATTTTTAATAGATGGGGCAACGGAAGATATAGAAAATGAAATTAATAGATATAAAGAAATTCTCCAGTTATATGCTCGGGACATCCAAATATTAGGATTAGGCACAAATGGCCATATAGGTGCTAATGAACCTGGTACTCCCTTTGATTCAACAATGTTCCTGGCAGAACATACTGAAGCTACCATCCAAAGTACAATGAAAGAATATAATATAGAAAGAAATGATACACCAACACAAATGCTAACCTTAGGATTTACAGAAATATTAGAAGCAAAAAAAGTAGTGTTGCTTGTATCAGGGAAACATAAAGCAAAGGCAGTAAGGGATTTTTTAGAAGGAGATATTACACCAGCTTGTCCCGCTTCCGTGCTTAGGAATTGTGAAAATACCATAGTGATTATTGATGAAGAAGCTGCCTCTTTATTGGATAAGGCTAAATACTTATAATGTAATCACCCCTTAACAAATGGATGTCCTTTTTCATAGTGCATCTGAATGCTAATCGAGTAGGAGGAAGTGGCTCTGCCGCTTCCTCTACATGTATTTCTCAGATTTTTGTCTTTTTTTGGTCCAATAATATCCTTTTCTTCTACCTCATTCTTGAATCTATTCTGTTCTTCCCGCAGTTGTTTGTATCTACTTGATAAACCAAGAGATTTCCCATTCTATTATTTCACCCAAATCCTGTTCTAAGATATACTGTAGGTTACTCTGATCCGCTGTCATCCCTTCTCTATCAAGAATGCTTTCTAACTTTTCCCCCTGCACTTTTCTAGCAAAAAAGTCATACATATAGTTAAAAGGGTCTTTTTCTTCTAGGGACAGTACCATTGGCCCTAGAAGTTTACAATATGCTAACTATTCTCGCTTGACTAGGTTAAGGTAATATAACAGATGTCTTCTAACATTCCTTCATTGCCCTCTATTCTTTTGTCATATAACCGTATTCCAAAGAAATGGCCTGCTAAACGGTATTGGGTGTTATAGTAATGGCATAACGATTATTAATCAGTGCCATTAGCGTTGAAATTGGTACTTCCTTTGAACATAATTGTCCAACCACCAAGGGATAACGCCTCATTTTTCTTTTGATTGGACAGAGATAGATTCACAATAGTAGTAAATTGAAAAAACAGGGAAATAAACAATCGGTTTTCCTGCCAAAATGAATTAAAAAAAGAAGACAACAACATAACTGCTGTACTTCTTCTTTAACAAAATATTAATACAATCACACAAACTCTCCCGTGAAACAATATTATTCGAGGCATCTCTGTGTACCATACATCTCGATTCGCTATTTAAATTTATCAATTCATACAATCTAACTCTCTATCAATCTCCGACAAATTATAGGACCTCACTATAGCCAATATCCCCATTTAATGATTCAAAATCCCGCTCCTAGGACTAAGACCAAATGCTTCCGCTAATTCCATTATCTGTTCTTCTGTCATACACTGTTTCTGCTTATCTGCAGTAATCGTATATACTTGAGCATTCTTCTCCACGGTTTCGATTAGACCTAGTGCTTGATCTACACTTTGTCCGGAGGCTAGTATGCCGTGATGGGGCCAAATGACAATTCGATATTCTTGCATTTTATTGGCTGTTTCTGAGCCTATTTTTCCATTTCCGCAAACCATCCATGGAAGCATGCCAATTCCTTCTGGAAAAACAAGTATACATTCAGAATTTAGGGACCACATTGTTTTAGTAAAGCTGTCTTCTTTTAGTTCATGGATAAACGTCATTCCAATGGTATAGGTAGGATGACAGTGTAAAATAATTCGATGCTTTGAATCCACCTTTAGCCGTTCTACATGTGATAATAAGTGGGTTGGCAGCTCGCTGGTCGGTTTTTTATTGCCTTCAAATCCCCAAATAATTTTATATTCCTCTCCATTATTAATTATTTGGATAATTCCTAAGTAGGAGTTTGGGTGTTTTTCAATATTCTTAAACCGTCCTCCTGCGGATGTCACAAGAAAATACTTTCCATCAAGGTCCTTAACTGGGGTAGCAAGAGAAAAGATGTATGGTTCTCCTTGGGATGGTTGCTGGCTCAAATATAGATTTACTTCTTCTTGTGTTAGAAGAAAGCTAATATTGCCCGCATGATTCTCTCCCCATCCAGCTTGGAAGATTCCTGTACATGCATCTACTATTTCATTTAAAAAAGGTAATTCCATCATTATTTCTCCTCCTTCTGTCTATCATTTACTAAATAGGAATACATTTCTTTGAAAATAAGGGAAATAGTTGTTGCACCAGCATCTTGTTTTCCGATGGAGCGATCTTTCACAAATTTAGCACGTCCAAATTTCGCTGGGTATTCCTTGGATTTTTCCACGCCCTCTTCTGCTGCTTTAACTGCTAGACTTAAGGCATCCTTTAAGGATAGATTGGTTGAAGATTCTAATGTAATAACTGCAGGTTCAAGTGCTTCAATAAGCGTCTTATCACCAATATCTGCTTTACCGAATTTCTTTACTTGTTGAAGACCAGCTCGCATCATTGTTGCTAATGATTCGCTAGACAATTCCTCATATGGATTAACGGAGCCAGCTCCTAAGAATAATTGGGAGAAAATAACACCCGATGCACCACCCATGGATTGAAGCGTGATTTTTCCAATCGAACCAAATAGTTCATTAATCGTAGAATAGCTAGTGGAGGAATCTAGTAACTGATGGACTGCTTTAAATCCTCTCTCTATTCCATTGCCATGGTCTCCGTCGCCAATAGCCCCATCTACTTCATTTAGGAAATTTTTATATTCTGTTAATCTCAAGCTCACATAACGCATCATTTCTATTGTTTCGTTTATGCTTAAGTTCTCCATCTCTATTCTCCTCTCTTATAATAGGAAGGTGTGTAGGCAGGAGCATCATAGAACTCTTTTAATGTGTCATCAAGTAATAGAAGAGATATAGAAACTCCTGCCATTTCAAGAGACGTACAATATGATCCAATAATGGAATCATGAATAATAATTTCTCTGTCTTCTAAAAGTTGTGTAACCTTTCTATTGACGATGTTTAGCTCCAGGTCCGTCGTTGCTCCTGTTCCATTGATTAGGACTATTACCTCATTATCCTTCTTTAACTGTAGTTCTGCTATTAGTGGTGTAAGCATTTCTTCTACTATTTCATCTGCTAAAGCCATATTTTTTGTTTCAATACCTGGTTCTCCATGGATACCCATTCCAAATTCATACTCATTTTCATCAATCGAAAAATTGGGAGAACTGCCAGGCAGTGAGCATGGTGCTAATGCAATACTTAATGTCCGTGTAGCTCTATTCGCCTTTTCCGCTAATGTTGTAACTTCTTCTAAAGAATAGCCTTTTTCGCTAGCTGCACCTACTATTTTTAAAACAAGCAAGACACCAGCAACACCACGTCTTTCTGCTATATTTGCAATGGGAGCAGATGCGATATCATCCGTAACAAGGGTGATACTCACCTTAATACCTTCCTCAGCAGCCATTTCTGCTGCAATGCCAAAATTCATCGTGTCACCCGCATAATTAATAACGAGACAAAGTATACCATCATCATTTTTTAATGAGCGCAAAACCGTAAGAATTGTTAGAGGATCTGGAGAGGTAAAGACATTTCCAAGCGCAGCTCCGCTTGCCATACCTTCCCCAACAAGACCAAGGAAAGAGGGCTCATGCCCACTTCCTCCTCCAGTAACAATTCTTACTCCTTGCTTAGGTATGTTTTTGCGGATAATTCCATTAACACCCTCTACTCTTTGTAAAGTGGATTGATTAGCTTTCATAAACCCTTCTAGACTTTCACTTACTACCATTGTTGGATCATTGATGAGTTTTTTCATGGCTATATTCTCCTTCCTTTCTAATACCAAAGAAATCAAGATATCTTGTTAAACTGATAGCGATTACAAATGAACATGCACCAAGTACTAGGTTCCATGTTAGTAAACTGATAAGAAAGAAGACAATGCTTAGGAGAAGAAAGAAAAAGAATATAATTACTTTTCCTTTCATGAAATGGCCCTCCCATTAGATGAATTTTCTACATCGATTCCTAATTCCTTCTTAAATTGTTCTTCTTCCTTTTTCATTCCTTTAAAATAGAAGACAGACAGAATAATAGTAGAAATGAATAATACAATACCGACAGGAGTTAATTGTGAAAATTCAGCAACAATATATCTAAGTTCTGAAATATCCATCCCAAACCAAGCTAGCATTTGGTTGTCAGGAGCACTTACTCCACCTGTTGATTGAGCTAATCTAGTAAAATGTGGTGCAAAATAAGAGGCTACATATAGCTGCATTGGAATACCAACAATGGTGCCTATCGCCATTTTTACTAGATTGCCATTTGTAAGGAAGAATAAAGGTACAACTAGACAAATATTCATAAGTCCACCGAAAGGAAGTACTAGATTCCCAGGAAGTATTAAAGAATAGAGCAATACAATCGGAATCGTTAAAATCATGATAAGCCAGTGTTCAGAACGTCCTGCCATGATTGGCCAATCTAATCCTATTGTAAACGTTCGGTTTTTAAATCTATTTTTCATAAAATCAGTCGCCGATTCACTAATAGGTGTTAGTGCTGTTGTAAATAGCTTTGCCACTAGTGGAAATAGAGTCAATGCAGCACCTGATTGAACGCCAAGTGTTAAAGTTGCCTTGAAATCATACCCACCGAATAATCCAATAAGGCATCCAATTAGAAATCCCATGATATGATTTTCACCAAAAGCACCAATTTTCTCACGTACTTTTTGTGCATCGAAATTAACCGTAGAAGGAATAATTTTATCCATTAGTTTTACAAAAGGATACAGCCAGATGCCAGTGAGAAACATAGGATGTGGCATGGATACACCTGGAATATTAGTTAATCTTTGAAGTCGATATCTAGTATAGTCTGCATTCTTTAATTCAAGAATGGCTTGTATTGTAGCAAACAATAGACCCAACCAAACTAAACCAGATACATAGGATACTAGAAAAGCCGTACAGACTTTGTTCCCAACGTTCCACATATCTACATTGACACAATCGGTCCAGCGGAAAGAGAGCATTACTAAGTTAACAAGAATTTGAATGGGAAACATCAGAAAAGCAAATTCCCATGTCCAAGCTAAGCCAAGTGCAGGCGGCCATCCCATGTCCAATGCACCTAATTGAATCCCAGTATTTTCTACAAATGCCTTTGAAGCGGATCCTACATTATTAATCATAAAGTCAACAACTAGATTAATCCCTACTAACGCAACCCCTAGAGTAAGACCTGCGGAAAAAGCACGGCTAAATTTCATTCGAAAAATTAAGCCGATAATAATTAAAATAATCGATAAAAATACTGGTGCTCCCATATTTATTAAACCTTGGAATAATATTTTGATGTATTCCACTGACTTCCCCTCCATTTATCTTTTTATAATGAAAGTTTAGGTTAATTTTTTAGCACTTCTATTATCTTCTCTAATTCTGATTCAGCACCGATGCCTGTAAGAAAAGGAATCCCGCTAAAAACAGGTATATCATAGCCGCCTTCACGGACTTGAGTAATAGAAACATATATATCTGCACTTTTTAAGTAAGTAGAAAGGGAATTAATATTTATTGCTTCCACATTTACAGACTGACCGAACCCCCGTTGTTTCAATAAATTTTCCAGTTTAACAGCTACTGTTTGAGAGGTAGCAATTCCCCCTCCACAAGCTACAATAATCGTTTTTGTTTTCATCTTTTCATCTTCCCTTCCTTAATTAAATGACATTAGCGCCCTGTAGTATCGATTGAAGCAATTCATTCTGATTGATGGCATTTCTGATATTTTCCATACGGTCACGCTCTGAGAATAAACCAATTAACTGCTGTAGTGCCTGTAGGTGATTCTTTTCGTCATCAAGTGCAAGAACGAAAACAATTTCTACAGCAACCGTACGGCTGTGGTTACCCATTTCTAAAAAATCGATCGGTTTTTTTAATCTGCAGATTGTAATACATGATTTGAGTACATGCTTTGTATCTGTATGTGGAATGGCAACCTTAATAATTTCTGTCGGAAGACCGGTAGGAAAGGTCTCTTCTCTAGCAATAATTGCTTCTTTAAAACTATTTTTGACTAGATTATGTGTCTCTAATTTCCGTGCCATATTAGTTAATAATTCTTCTCTAGATTCTGCTTCTATATCAAAGAAGATTAAATCCTCCCTGAATAAGTCCATCAAAGCCACGAACTTACCTCCTTCATTCTTTTTTAACTAGGATAGATGATACAATTTTTAATTACTTTGCCTTGTGCATGTTCAATAATGGCTTTTTCTGTTTCTTCGATAGTGTATTCATTTTGAACAAAATCCTCTTCGTTAATCGCTTTCATTTTTAATAATTCAAATGCTGCTTTAACATGTATCGGAGTAGTGTGAAATACACTTTTTACCGTTATTTGTTCGTAATGAAATCTCGTACAGTCGAAGGTAACGGTTGTATCTTTTTTGGTTCCACCAAAACATAAAACTGTACCACCAGGACGAACCATATTAAATGACACTTCCCAAACAGATGGCAAACCAGCTGCTTCTATCGCAAAATCTACTCCACGTTTGTCTTCTGTCAAATTTATAACAGCCTCTACTTGATCTAACTCTGGTGTTATTTCTATTAATTCCTGAGCACCTAATTTTTCGGCTATTTTTAAGCGGTTTTTCTGGATGTCACACGCAATGACTCTGGCTCCACGCAAATAACTAAGTCGAATAAACATAAGACCAATTGGACCACAACCATTCACGACTACTGTATCTCCAAATTCAATGGGAATTTGTGAAGTACCGTAAACTGCACATGCTAATGGTTCCATTAATGCTGCTTGTTTATAAGACATATCATCCGGTAGTTTAAACATAGTTTCTTCTACTATGTTCTTAGGAATCAGTTGATATTCAGCATAGCTGCCAAGATTAGAAGGAAGATCCACACACATGGAATGCTGTCCCTTCTTGCAATAATAGCATTTATGGCATGGGGCCGTATTGTGAGCAACAACTCTGTCACCGATTTTAAAATTTCCCACTCCTTTGCCAACTGCATAGACTACTCCTGCTGCTTCATGCCCAATAAGATGTGGAGGGTCATAACGATAGCCACGCATATACATCTTGGCATCTGTTCCACATGTTAATGTCACGTGATTTTTCACCACCACTTCTCCATCCCCTGGCGTTGGTACTTCCTTTTCCTCTAATCTAATATCTTGAATACCATGATAGACAATTTGTTTCATTTTTATGAATCTCCTTTAAGGTTTTATAAGATTAATAACCTCTGCTTCATCGTTCGCATATAAAATAGACTGATAAATATGGTTATCAAGAAATAGTTTGTTCAAATGAAGCAATGTCGGTACATGTGAATTATTTCTTGATGGAGATAACGCAATAATGATATTGGCCCTATCTTTCTTATTGATCTTAATCGGTTCTTTGCAAATTAACATGCAAAAATCATTTCGAAGAGCCCCATCATAAGTAGGCGCATGAGGTAAATAGACTTCAGGACCTATTACCATATGCGAACCGTCCTTTCGGAATGAATTAATTGTATTTTTCACATAGGAATTTGTAACAGACTTTCTATTAAGTAGTGGTTGAAAGGATAATTCAACTGCTTCTTCCCAATTTATATTTTCATAGTTAAAAAGGATATTTTCCTTAGAGAAAGGGAATATAGGTGAAATAATTTCTTCTATTTTACTTTTCGTAAGCTTATAGGAATCATTCATGAATTCGGTTATGATCTGCTTTACAATCGGTAAATTTTTTTTCGGAATATATTTTGATAGATGATTCGTTAACTTACTCGATCTCAATTGAATATTTGTATCAATATATTGGTGAACCTCTCTCTCTAAAGAGATACAATTCGTCTTATTTAAAATTGGATTTGTTAAGAATACTTTTTTCTTTGTAATTAATTCGACCGTTGAAAAAATAAAATCAACGTCCTCTTCTACCTCGCTAAAGGTTCTTTCTGAGTAGGCGCCAATAAAGTGAACAAAAGGGAAATAATCTCTTAAACTAGCAAGCAGCATTTTTGATACAGAGACTCCATTTCGGCAAACTACAAGTGCTTTATAACTTGTATTAGTACCTTCATTCGATTGATAGACCCATGCTTGAAAATGCATCGCAATATAAATAATTTCATCGTCAGAAAACTGACTATTGGTAATATGCTCTAATGATCGTATTGATTTTTTTACAATCGCAAAGATAGACGGGTATTCTTTAATAAATTCTTCTGTTAAATTATTTTTGATAGAAAGAGAATACTTCGTTCTAAATATAGCAAGCTTCAGATGATGAATTAGTTTGTTTTTTAAGTCCTCCATTCCTATGGGATTAATAGCTAAGCTTTTTTCTACTTCTTTAAGAAAATCATGAATCGCATCCCCAATTTCATAATCTTGCAAAAAATCATAAGAGGTGTGTAGCATATTAGCAGATAGTATCTGTAACGCTAAATACCCTTTATCTTGTTCTGTAATAGTTGGTATATGCCAAAATTGTTCTTTGATAATCGTAAATTCTGAGGAATATACTAGATTACTTGGCTCTTCTATCTTTGATTTTGTTGCCGTTTGCATTCTTTTAATGAGCACTAGTAATAAGAAAGGAAGATGCTCCAGTTGTTCATCTGTGAATGAAACTCCTAGTCGTTTTTCTATCGTTAATAGTCGTTTTTTCATAAGAAATATTTCATTTTTATCTACTAGCTTCTTTTTGAATAGAATCAAGTTTCCTTTTACTGTTAAGATTTTTTTTAGACTGCTTACTAGTGTCTGGCGACAACGAGACTCCTCTCCAACTATTTGATACCCAGTCAAACGTGAATATTCTAATGTTAATGATTCCTTCAATACATTTTTCTTTACATTCTTTAAATCGTTAAGCATCGTATTTTTACTAACTTGTACAAAGCTTGCTAACTCTAATAAGGAAAATCCATCTTTACTTAATAAAAGTTTTATTGTGATTAGCTGTTCACGTAGTTCAGGCAGCAGATAATCATCAGATTGAAAGATATTTTCTTTCAGAAATAAATAGAGAGCCTCCTTTGTGCTTGGCGAAATCATTATTTCTCCACTACTGTTTATGCTGATTTTCGTTTCTTTAAATTCGGATAGTTTCCTATTAATTATCCGAATACACTCTTTAGTTTTATCCTGTGTTATTCCATTATCAGACTCTATATCCTCTAAACTTGTTTGGACATTTAACAATAAGTGCAAGATCATTCTTTCAGCTTCTGATTTCAAAATCCCCATCACCTCCTTTTCTCTACAACTTCATTATATCCAAGATGTATTAAAAAAAATGGACATTTCATCCCAACGTTAAAACGCTTACAAAAATAATTGGGATGAAGAAGGGAATGCTGTCCATAACACTAAGATGTAATTAGTTCCTCTAACATTCTGATAAACTATTGTCACTCGACATGAGCAGGACTCCCTTTATTATTTGAAATTGGTTTGACGCCCCTTATTATGAAGATTGGCGTTTTTTTCTGATACAACTCTACAAGTTCCATTTGCACACAGGTATAGTCTGGGGTTTAATAAGATCAATAAAAAAGAAGACAACAATAAACTGCTGTTCTTCTCTTTTACCAATATCCATAACAATCACCTACAAACTCGCCATAGACTAATTCAAGTATATAGAAAGTGTCTTCATTAAGGTAAACTGTTGAGTCTAATTTGTTGAAATCTGCTAATTCTAGTTTAACGTTTACATTGTGTCTTTATATGCAATAGATTCTCCTTCTATATGAATATTAGGAAGAACTCTATCTAACCACTTCAAAATATACCAAACTGCTTTTCCCATAAGATTCATAAAGCGCAACAACCAACCACACTCACATTATTCAGTTTCTATTTCAGTTTATCAAATTCACGCAATCTAATTCTCTATCAATCTTCGACAAATTTCGGGGCGTCACTGTGACCTAGAATCCATGGAGCAGGTGGAGATCATTAATGACAAAGTGGAAACGAATAAATAGGCATTTCTTTATACCAATTAGATAATCGTACATTCATTCCTATAATTCACTCTTACTTTAGTTAGAGTATAAAAAAACTGCATAAAAATAATACCTTATCTACATACAAAACGAAGAAAAATCTTTCAAAATTACTCCTCCCTCCACAAAAATCAGAAAATTACATAAATACCCACTATAATTGGTTTTCAATACGCGTTTTTTATAGATAATAGGAGAAAAGGAGGATAATAATAGTTAGCTAATAAATAGAGATGGCACCTTCAACTGTTTCTATCGATTTCATATATGACTACTTGCTCACTATTGCACATAGTTCGATTAATCTCTATCTAGTATGCTGACTCCTCTATCCACATCCAAGTTTAGGGGACATTCCTCCCTACTCCATGACAAAAAACAATCCACTTGAAAAGGAGCAATCAAATGAAAGAAATTCTTACGACGTACAAAGTGAATGAAAAAACAAATGCATTAAAACCAGCTTTTCAGCTAGACTATCAGACGATCGTATTAGAAGGAAAGCGAGAATTCTATGTGAAAAAAACACCATTAGAATTAATTAAACTAGCAGCAATCCGAGGAGGAGCTGACTATGATGGTCGTCGGACTTCCATGACTTTCTTGACAGGCATTCATAAGAAAATTCCGATTCCAATTAACCCACAAAAAAACATCTATGCTTTTCCAACTACCTCCCCAAGTCAAGCCCATTGTTGTTGGATATTCTTCCATCATGTCGACGAAATCAAACCATCAAAAGGAACCTATCGATCCATCGTTCAATTTAAAAACGGAAACGAAATAAAAATGAATGAAACCTTACATATATTAGAGAAACAAATGTATCGAACCTGGTTATGCAAGAAAGCGCTTGATGAGGACGTTTAGTTGATAAGGTCAACGGTCATTTATCCCTTAAACACTTCAATTAAAAATTTTCTTATCGAATATGTAAAAATATAGAATAATACACATTATAGTTTATGTTCATTCTTTTTACCTCTTTAGATAATGGGGAAAAAAGAGGGATAAAGAGTGTCTAATGAACTATATAAAAGCAATATTTACACAAAAGTACTAGGCAAACAAATACGAAATAGAAGAAAATGGAAGGATAAAAGCATTCAGCGACTTGCGGAAGATACCGGATTTAGTGTCAACCATATTAACAATATCGAACTAGGCAAATCCCAACCAGCCACAGGACTATTTCATGCTATTTGTGATGTCTTAGAGATTGATGCAACATCTTTTCTTAAAAAAGTGAGGGAAGAAGTGGAATTATTGATGCCAGAAGAACACTAACGGAAAATAGCAACTCATTTATTAATGAAACCACTACTATCTATACTAGGAATATAATCAATAAGAGAAAAAGCTTCTAGGGGCAGTATTATTGCCCCTAGAAGTTTTCAATATGCTAACTTTTTTTGGTTAATAATCCGAATACAGTCCTTCCCTGTGGCCCTACACCCACTGTTGATTGGGACTCTAGTGACTATGGCTCCTTTTCCTTTGCCCTTCTCAGAGAAAAAAATTAAGTTTTTTGTCTCTTCGTGGTGCCTGACATCTGTTTCTTTAACTTTAAACAGAATAACCTATTAGGAAACAATAGAACCGTCCCTCCGATTCCCTCACAAGCCCAACGTCCGCTTCAACTTCTCCTTCGCTCCTTTCCTCCACCATTTAACTGCTGAAGGAGAAACCTGTTCTTTCTTCGCAATCTCTTTAACTGTTAACTGTTCAATAAAGGTAAACATGACCCACTTTGTTTCTCCTTCGTTTAATTCATAACAAAGTCCTTTTATATAGTCCTCTTCTTCTCTGTATAAAATAGGGCTTTCCATTACTTCCCAAAACTCTTCACTTGGATAAGCACTTCTTTCCGCCTCTCTTGTGCGGCGCTTCAATTCATCGAGAAATCTGCCTTGCATATGCCGATATAAATGATTGCTATATTTGCCTTTTTCTTCATCAAATGTAGACATTGTTTCCCAAATACTGATTAACCCAATTTGAAAAAACTCTTGCTTATCTTTATAAATAGTCATCCTTTTCATCATATGATGGATCATCGGCGTAAACTCCTCGACTAATTGATCATACGTCTTTCCTTCCATTATCGGTTCCTTTTAGAAAAGCACTTTTCTTGTTATTCCTAGGTACCTTTACTTTATAGAAAGAAGATACATACTTCGATGGAAGGAAAAGAAAGTATCTAGCTTAAAAGAGGAAAGAAGCTTTAATAATAGATGTTAAACTTGAAGTTTGAGTGGGGGATACTTGATAAATAGTAATAATCTACTTTTATTGGATATTCTTCTTGAGAAAGATAATAGACTTTTCGCGGTGTCTGACACCTGAATTTATATTAATTAAAGGTTACGCTACAACAATACTTTTCCCGTTTCTGTGTCGGTGTCCCTTCATAATAATCTAGTAAAAAATTCACATTCATAAAACAAGGTACTGTCGAATCCTTCTTATAATATTGATAGCTACTCCAAGGATAGTATTCTGCCAGCTTTACCATCCTCGCCTCAACTGGGTTAAGGTGTATATAACGGCTAACTTCTAACATACCTTCTTTGTTCTCAATAATTTTGTCATAAAAACGTTTTTCAAAGACATGGCCAGTTAAACGGTATTTGGTGTTATAGTAATTGGCATAACGCTTATTGATTAGTGCCATTAGCTTTGAAATGGGTACTTCCCTAGAACGTAATTGTAAATGGAAATGATTGTTCATAAGGCAATAGGAGGCGATTTCAAAGGGGTACTTTTCGTAGAGTTGTGTTAGGATATGAAGAAATGCTTGAAAATCACTGGCATTCCGAAACAAAGGGTCACGTCGATTTCCTCTGGAAACAATATGATAAAATTGCTCTGGTGTATACACTCGTTTCTTATAGGGCATTATTTCTCCCTCGCAATCGTCATTTGTTTATTCTGCCCCCAGCGTCTTAAGGTCATCGCTTCCCAAATGGCTTGATCAGCTATTCTTTCTTCCCCTGCTAAATCAGAAATGGTCCTTGCGAGTCTGATAATTTTTATCTGAACACGGTTGCTCCAGTTTTGCTTAGAAGAAATTTGGGTGAGTGTCTTTTTCTGTTCTGTTGTCAAGGCACTCGTTTCCACCAAAATTTCAAACGGAACCTTCGCATTGGATACTTCTTGTTGATACCGTTCATACTGCCGCACGCGCGCTTTTTCCACTCTTTTACGAATATCATTAGAGGATTCTTGCGTCGTGGAGGGCCGATTAACATTTACTGACTGTAAGGATAAAAGGATATCCATTCGGTCATAGATAGGACCTGACAACCGATTTCGGTAGGCTTGAATTTGTTTTTGGGAACAGGTGCAATAATGCTGAAGAGAACCGAGGTATCCACATGGGCAAGGGTTCATAGCACCTATTAGGATAAAAGAAGCTGGATATGTCACAGTAGAATGCGCTCTGCTAATGGTTACTTCACCTGTTTCAAGTGGTTGACGGAGCATATCAAGCGTTTTTTTGGAGAATTCTGCAATCTCATCGAGAAAAAGAATCCCATGATGAGCCATCGAAATTTCACCTGGTCGCGGGTTCGACCCACCACCAATAATGGCGACAGCAGAAGCAGAATGATGTGGATGCCTGAAAGGAACAAATTGATTATGGATACGTTTTTCACGAGCAAGCTGATACAAACTCATCACTTCAAGCTGTGCTTGATTTGTTAATGAAGGTATGATGGAGGGAAAAGATTCAGCTAACAAGCTCTTTCCACAACCAGGAGGACCATTCATTAGTAAATTATGCTCACCAGCTGCAGCAATTTCTAATGCTCTTTTTGCTTTCTCATGTCCAATCACATGACAGAAATCCTTTTGATGAGTGTCAACATCTGGAGTTAGATGATTCTCTGAAGAAAAAGAAGGTTGAGACAACATGCTTTCTTGCCCTTCCAAATGCTGAACGACTTCCTCGATATGAGACACAACTATACATTCAATATCCTCTAGCATATGGAGTGGCAGCACCGAATCATAAGGTAAATACACTCGTTTGATCCCAAGTCCCCTTGCCGCAATAACAGCAGGTAGTATCCCTTCCCCACTCGCAACCGAACCATCAAGGGATAACGCCCCAATAAACGCCGTATCTATTGAAATCTCACGCTTCACCTCCCCCAGTTCCTTCAAAGCAGCAATAGCGATAGCCAGATCAAACAGTGAACCATTTTTCTTTTGATCAGGCGGAGATAGATTCACAACTACCTTCTTATCCGTCACATCCAAATCAAAATGAGCAATCGACGCCAACACCCTCTCTCGAGACTCCTTAACAGAAGCATCAGGCAACCCAACAATCACCATAGATTCCGTGTCCTGTGATATCCGCACCTCCACCTGCACACAATAGCCCTCCAAACCTTTCAAACCAATACTTGAAACTTTTGAAGTCATACAACTCCCTCCAAACTATTTATTTTTATAGTACGATGAATGAAAATTAACCGGGAAAGAAACAATTCAAGAAAGATTAAAATAGGAAGATAAATCAATCGAGGTTAATATAGAAGAAAATCTTTTTAGAACAAGAACAACTGAACAACTAACAGAGGGAAAGATATAATCTACCACTTCAATATTCTACAAAATAATCAAATTTCCTGCCAAAATGAAAATAAAAAGAAAGAAGAAAACATTACACTTGCTGTACTTCTTCTTTAACAATATCTATAACCATCACAAATAAAACGTCCGTGAAACTTTCCTGTGAAACAAGATTATTCGAGGCGTCACTGTGCACCATACATGAAGAAATTCAAGAAATGTTTCTATGATCATCTCCTCCTTTCCTAAACGGAAAAAAGCGCAACAACCAACCATCCTCACAACATTCAGTTGCTATTTCAGTTCGTCACATTCACACAATCTAATTCTCTATCAATCTTCGACAAATTTTGGGGCGTCACAGTGACCATAAGTTCATTCCTAGCGGATACAATTTTAGAGGTTTTACTTTATAAAAAAGGACAAAAACTTGACTCAATCTTTAGCATGACACATAGTTGAAAGCAATTGTTATAAGCTATATAATAAACGTATATAATGAAAAAGAGAAGTGCGCGAACACTTCTCTCTGCAACCTCTACCGTCAGGGTGTGGTTGTCAATTAAATATTATTTTGGTTGAGAACCACCCTTTTGCTTGCGACGGCGTAGGGTGGTTTTCTTGTTTTCTAATATGTTCTTCCGAAAGAAATAGGCGCTTATCTCACGCACAATCCCCTTCAGAACTTCACGAAGAAATTCAAGAAATGTTTCCATGATTATCACCTCCTTTCCTAAACGGAAAGAAGCACAACAACCAACCACCCTCACAATATTCAGTTGCTATTTCAGTTTATCACATTCACACAATCTAACTCTCTATCAATCTTCGACAAATTTCGGGCCGTCACTGTGACCAAGAGTTAAGAGATCTTCGAACTTTGGTTGAAGCACATTCACTACACACTGTTGTACGATACGGTCTTCTATTGTAGGAATCCCTAGAGGCCGTTTCTTGCCATCTTTCTTTGGAATGTATACTCTTTTTACGGGCTGTGCTTGATACGTTTTTGTTCGTAGTTTATTTAGAAGGGACTGGATATTCTCTTCTATTTTAGTTTCATAACTTTCTATTGTTTCTCCGTCTATTCCACCCACTCCTTTGTTCGCTTTTACTTGTTCAAAGCTTTGGGTCAATTTACGGTCAAACAATAGTTGTCCATATACACTGTGCAATTTGAATTTCCACTCTTGATTCATTGCGTATTCCAGGCCTTTCCTTGATGTACTTTCAAACGGTTTTACCGCGGTAACTTGCTTGTTGGCATTACATCTTGTTCCTGGCTTGGAGCCATAGGTCGTTCCTCTTCTGTTCACTCCATGTTATGGTCATGGAATTACTTCCATACTATGAGAACGTCTGACTTCTCCACCCGTTCTTCGCCACTTCGGAATAACCTTATAGACTAGAACCCTGCCTGTTTGGTAAGGTGGAGACCTCACGGGGTCATCGCACTTCCCTTCTGTGCATACCCTACACCATCACAAGATAAGTCACATTTTCTCGCTCTGACTTCTAAAGAAAATGCCTATTCAGTGGGCTTCCTCACTTTTCGAAAAGTCGCCAACTTATCCCGCCGCCGTGTTTCACACTTCTTGCATTAGGGTCTACTCATTCGCTTACGGTTCTCTCGAATATCCGCATCTCCTTCAAACAGTTCCTCACGGTAACTGCCCTAGATTAAGCTTCCCGAGCTAGGTCAGTCTCCTCGGGAGTGGACTTACACCACTTGGGATTCCTTCATCATTTTCTTCTCTCAGTCGTTTCATCAAAATGACGTCTCTGTCTGAAAATGCAAAAGAAGAGTGTTGACTTTTATCAACACCCTATGCGACTGCCCGTCGCACAAAAGGGAGCTAAAAAAACTCCCACAAAAACTTGACTCAATCTGAATTGATTATTATATTGACAAGTAAGCGTTTTATGTTTAGAATTCAATTAGTAATTAAATAATTCTAATTAATCTTTGAATTGTAACTGTATCTCACAGGCAAGATCAAGTTAATGTGGTCACATTGTTGTATTAAATGTGTCTGTATTATTTGGTCTTGTTTTTTTTCTATAGTTTAATGAAAGGAAGTGAATTCATTTTGAAACTTAAGAAGGTTTATAATAATAATGTTGTGCTTGCTGAGAACTCTCGAAGCTTGGAACATATTATTATTGGTAGAGGAGTTGCTTTTAATAAAAAGATTGGTGATCAAATAGAAGAATCTATGATTGAGAAATTATTCGTCCTGCAGTCTGCACAAACAATGAATAGTTTTTTGAAATTATTGGATGAAATCCCTATTAATCATTTAGAGCTGACAAATAGAATCATAGAAGCTGCCGAGAAAAAATTGAATGTGAAATTTGATGACAGTGTCTATATAGGCTTAGCAGATCATATTACTTATGCATTGGAAAGAAACAAAAATGATATAGCTGTTAAGAATGCTTTATTATGGGAAATTAAACAGTTTTACAAAAAAGAATATGAAGCCGCTTTCGAATCACTAAAAATTATCCATTACTATGAAAATGTGATGCTATCTGAGGATGAAGCAGCTTTTATTACACTTCATTTCGTTAACGCCCAACAAAATGGAATAGGGATGAAGCAGACAATTTTAAGTACAGAAATTATTCACGAAATTATAACTATAATTCGCTATCAATTTAAAGTGGTGCTTAATGAAGATTCTCTAAATTATGCTCGTTTTGTATCTCATCTTAAATTTTTCTTGCGAAGGGTTTTTGCAAATGAACATAATACTTCAAACAATCTTAACCTATTTGAAGAAGTTGTGCGAAAGTTCCCAGAAATATATGCTTGTGTTGATAAAATCGTTATTTATTTAGAGCAGCGATTAAAGATTAAAGTCCATGAAGAAGAAAAATTTTATTTAATTCTTCATATCAATAGAATACTAAATTAAGATTGTAACTGTTAAATCAGGCAATACTTAATAAGTGATTTTTTAAGCTTATTAAGTATTGCCTTTTTATTATATAAAAAATAAAGTTTAGGAGGTCTTTAGATGGGGAAATATGATGAACTTTCACATTTTATCATCGGAAATGTTGGCGGGAAGGATAATATTATTGGCTTAACACATTGTATGACAAGATTGCGTTTTACTTTAAATGATTACAGTCTCGTAAACGAAGCGAATTTAAAAGGAAACAAAGAGATTGCAACAGCTCAGAAAGCTGGTGGGCAGTATCAAGTTGTAATCGGCACCCATGTTGGTGATGTTTATAGTGTCATTTTGGATAAAATCGGAACTAGAAAAACAATGGAAAGTGAAAAAAAAGGTGCACTGAATTCCATCATTGAAATTATCACAAAAGTTATCACACCGATTTTAGGTGTATTACTCGCTAGCGGATTAATTCAAGGCGTGCTTATGATCTTAACATTTGCAGGACTCATACAGGAAACAGATGGTGCTTATATTATTCTTAATGCAATGGGTCAGGCTATCTTTAACTTCTTCCCTGTAATTCTTGGATACACAAGTGCAAGGGCATTTAAACTCGATCCAGCTATTGGAATTATTATTGGTGCCACTATTATTTTCCCTGGCATGGTAGAAAATCTGGCAAGCGGCGATGCGGTTATGACATTATTTGAAGGAACAATTGCTGCTACGCCTGTTTTCCAAACGTTTTTTGGCATTCCCATCCTGTTCCCAGTGATGGGATATGGCTCAACCGTTATTCCAATCATTTTTATCGTGTATTTTGCTTCTAAAATTAATCAATATTTGAAGAAGAAAATTCCAGCAGTCATGGCTTTTACGCTTGTACCTTTTTTAACCATATTAATTACGATTCCAATTTCACTCTTAGTTATTGGTCCAATTACAAATATGTTAAGTGAACTGATTTCAAATAGCGTTTCCTCCCTTTACGGAGTTTCCACTATTTTTACATCTTTTATTGTGGCACTTATTTATCAGCCATTAGTTATATTAGGCCTGCATTGGCCGTTAATTACTTTAGGATTGCAGAATTTAGGCAGTCATGGTTCAGACTACATTTTGCCTACACTGTTTACTGCATCCTTTGCGCAAGCAGCAGTTGTAGCAGCTGTCTATTTAAAATCAAAATCAAAAGTCCAAAAAGAAATTGCTGTTCCAGCGTTTATCTCAGCTCTCTTCTGTATTATTGAACCAGCAATTTATGGGGTAACGCTTCCCATAAAAAAACGTTTTGTATTTTCCATGCTCGGTGGTGCCATTGGTGGGACTTTTATCTCCGTATTCGGCGCTGATATGTATGGTGGAGTTGTTGGCATATTTGGCTTTGTTTCCTTCTTAAACCCTAATGGGGAATATACAGGCCTAATCATTTCCATAATTGGTGTACTTATTTCCATTGTTGTTTCCTTTTTATTGACTTACTTTATCTTTGATGAAGCTGTTGAAAACGAAGATTGTTCACCCCAACAGAAAAGCCCTGACTCAAAAGAAAAGGTCATCTATTCTCCGTTGCGTGGGAATGTTACGGAATTAAAAAATGCGACAGATTCAGCTTTTGCAAATGAATTATTAGGAAAAGGTATCTTGTTTTACCCAGAAGGCAACCAAATTATTGCACCTTTTGATGGAATGATTACAACACTTTTCCCAACTGGCCATGCTGTAGGGATCACAAGTACGGATGGAGTAGAAATGCTTATACACGTAGGAAAGGATACGGTAAGACTAGATGGAAAGCATTTCAAAAAAATAAAAAAACAGGGAGAATTAGTAAAGCAAGGCGAGGTGATTGTGGAATTTGATTTAGAAGCAATTAAAAACGAAAACTTTAGCACAGAGACACCAGTAGTCATTACAAATTTAGATAATAACAAAAATATTTTAGTAACGAAAAATGGTTTGATAAATTATCAAGACGAATTAATGTCAATCCAATTAATACAGGAAAATGAAACGGAAGGTATCAGCGGAGACAGTTCGACGAAGGATGGGGGTAGTTTTGCATGACAGCAAATAATGAATTGTTGAAAAGAATAAAAGGAATATTGATAGGTGGAGCGATTGGCGATGCATATGGAATGCCAACAGAATTTTGGACATATAGCCAAATAAAAAGAAACTTTCCAAATGGCATTCAAACATTGCTTCCTTCTTTGGAAAATCAATTAATTCCAAGAACTTTGCCTGCCGGCTCTATTACGGATGATACAATCAATACAATTATGATTTTAGAGTCGATTGTAAAAAACCAAGGGAAATTAAATGCGATGGATTATATTAAGCATTTGACAGAGTGGATTTCTAATGCAAAAGATTCTAAATTAGTTTCCGGTCCATCCACTCTTAGAGCTGTCCAAGCAATTAAAAATGGCGTTCCTATTAACAAAACTGGATTTGGCAATACAACCAATGGCGCTGCAATGAAGATTTCACCAATTGGACTTATATCCGAATACAAGCATTTAGATGAGTTAATGAATAATGTGTATGACATTTGTTTACCAACACATAATTCGAGTATAGCCGTGTCTGGCGCATGTGTAGTGGCAGCCTGCATTAGTTATGTTGCTGCTGGAGGGATGGATTTAAACGAAATGTGGGAACTTGCTATAAAAGTTGCCGAAGACTCAAAAGGAATTGGGGCCGAGTTTCCGAGTCCATCCTTATCCTTCCGCATTCAATATGTCCGCGACATTGTTGATAATTGTCTCGAAGAAGAAGCTATCATACGAATTGTCAACGAATTAGGAACTGGGGTAGAAACGATTGAAACCATTCCTGCTGTCTTGGCTGTTGTACAGCTCGCTAATGGAGACCCGATGAAAGCTGCAAAAATCAGTGCAAGTTTAGGAGCTGACACAGATACAATCGGCGCTATTTCAGCAAGCATTTGTGGAGGGATGACTCCAAACTTTGATGAAAGTGATGTATCAATAATTGAAGAAATCAATTCCTTAGATTTTGATAAACTCGCTGAGAAAGCACTTCCATTTTCTCCATATTACATTTAAGAAAAGCTCTTGGGTTTTCAGTGAATTACTAAGTAACTTTACACGAACGGTTGGCGAGTGGAACATTTTTTGTTTGCCAACTAAACTAGGCACCATCTAAATTAATAGATGGTGCCTAGTTTATTGACGGTTACCTTGTAAAAAACATCACAAGAGTGGTAAAATTATGCGCCCGTAATCATCTTCTGAACTTCACGAAGAAATTCAAGAAATGTTTCTATGATTTTCACCTCCTTTCCTAAACAGAAAAAAGAGCAACAACCAACTACCCTCACAATATTAGTTCATCAACATTCATACAATCTAACTCTCTATCAATCTTCGACAAATTTCGAGGCGTCACTGTGACCTAAACTTCAGACTATAGGAATACGAAAATAAAATGGACAGTTACTGCTAAATAAGATTGATTACAACAATCTAACTCTCTCAATCTTCGACAAATTCCGAGGAGTCACTGTGACCAAGAATTTCTGTGTAATCTCTAGGAGATTATCGCATATAAAAAAGCGTCAAACCATGTGGGTATAGTTTGACGCTTACATAATATTGATAGTTTTGTATGTAAATAGAAAAAGGGATAGGTACATTTCTTACTTAGTGAAATGTGTATCTATCCCTTTTTACCTTTATTGAAAGGTTGATGTGTTAAATTCTAGGTCACAGTGCAACGAGCCCCTATTAGTAGACATGAAAAAGTGACCAAAAAAGTGGCTTTTTCCCCGCACTTACTGGCTCAGATGTCCGCAAATAGTGGCTCAAAACTCCGCACTGCCGGCTCAATCGTAAGCGTCAAATAGACCCCACCTATGTTTTAGATGGGGCCTGGGTTATTATTTAGTTAAGTTTTTTAAATGAAATACAAGACACTGGTAGTGTCGTTGACCAAGGAAGTAGTTGGTCAACGTTATCATGATCTGTCAGATCCAAGTTGGGAAGCTGCTCAAATAGATAGCGAAGATAGTAATATGGATTCAATCCGTTTGCGATCGCTGTCTCCACGATACTGTATATGATGGCACTGGCTCTCGCACCATTTGGTGTGTTACTAAACAGCCAAGCCTTCCTTCCAAGCACTACTGGCTTAATAGCCCTTTCGCTTCTATTGTTATCAATTTCTAATCGACCATCCTCTAGAAATGCCACTAACTTATCCCACTGGTTTAGACAGTATGTAATAGCTTTGCCGAGACCACTTTTAGGCAATACATGTTGTTCTTGTACTTTTAGCCATGACAAAAAAGAGTCTAGTATTGGTTTACTTTGCTCTAGACGTTGTTTATACCGTTCTTCCGGCTCTAATTCCTTTAACTTTCGCTCAATCGTGAAAAGTTGATTACAGAATTGGAGACCTTCGGTCGCAGCGACTGGTTTTATACTATTTGTAGGCAGTGCTTTTAAGACATCGGTAAAACCACGTCTGGCATGAGCCCAACAACCAACAAGTGTTACGTTTTCTACTTTATGATATCCGGCATAACCGTCGACTTGAAGAAAGCCTTTGAATTCCTTTAAGAAGTTCATTGGATTTTCTCCAGCTCTGGTTTCTTGATAATCATATAGTATGATGGGAGATCCCTCGACACCTGTACGGTATAGCCACAAATAGGATTTAGATAAAGCGGATCTACCTGGCTCTTGAAGCACTTGAAGAGTTGTCTCATCCGCACAAACAATGTCAAGCTTAACTAGGAGCTGATGCATCCGACTATATAGCTTGCTTAACCAACGATCTGCTCCGTACATCATCCAATTAGCCATCGTTTGACGAGATAATGTTATACCCAAACGATGTAGATGTTTTTCCTGTCTATATATAGGAAGTCCCTCTACATACTTTTGGCTCATGATATGTGCCAACATAGATGGAGATGCGAGACTTCCCGCAATGACTGGCTTCGGCATGGGCGCGGTTTGGATCGGCGTTTCAATGGCCTCCTGTTCACAATGGCGGCATGAATAAACATGGCGCACATGCTTCACCACTTTTACTTCAGCTGGGATATATTTTAATTCCTGACGGACTTCTGTACTCATTTCATGCAGGTTTCCACCGCAACACGAACAGACCTGCTCTTCATCGGATAAACGATAATCGATCGTTTCCACAGGCAGATTTTCTAACATCAACTGACGTTGGCCGCGTTTCTTCTTACGGCGGTAGGTGATGGTTTCTACGGTAGGTTCGGGTGATGCGAGGTCCGCTTCTTGTTCAACTTCATTAAAAAGAGTTAGTTCCAGTTGACCTGGAATGCCCTTTTCGCTAGACACACCAAAACGTTTAGACTGATGAAGGCGAAGCTGTTCTTGTAACCAACTAATCTTGGCTTCAGATTCACTTTTTTCCTTTTCTAGCTTCGCCTCTAAGTCTGCGTTTTTCTGTTCCAAGAGTTGAACGCGCTCGAGAAGTTCTTCAATTGTAGGAGTTGTGTTTGCTGTTTTCTTTGTCTTTTTCATGATTTCATTATACTATAAGATCCAACCGATTACTCTCATAATTTCATGTTTAAACGACAGTTTTTGCAGAAACGACGGGATGTGCTTTTGTCTGTTCTAATGATAAACCATCTAACAACCAATTCAATTGGCGACGTGAGATTTTATACGGACCTAAGCTCCCATGATCAGATGGCCAGTGAAATGTTCCACGTTCGAGTCTTCGGTAGTACAACCAAAATCCGTTGGTATCCCAATGAAGAATCTTGAGTTTATCGCGTTTCTTGTTACAAAAAACAAAAAGACTCGATGAAAAGGGATCTAGATTGAATTCCATCTGAACGATGATAGCTAATCCATCAATGGATTTTCTCATGTCCGTGCTACCTCGAGCGAGGTAGACACTCTCAATCGTTGATGCATTTAGCATATGGATTGAAGTGTCCTTACCACATCTACAAGCAGCTGGGGATCAAAGCCTTGTTTGACCTCTAACGCTACGTGACCAACATGAACAACTATGTTAGATTGAGAGTCTGTCATTGTTTCATCCATTTCTAATGTAATCCATTGTGAAGGGGTATTTGACGTGTCTTCGGTTGTTTTAAGCTTCTTCTTCCAATACCAGAATTGATGAATACTGACCTCGTTGGCTGCACACCAATTTGAAGCACTTAGTCCGCTTGCCATATAGTTAGCAATCCGTTTTTCCCATTCAACTCTAAGATCGGATCTCTTCATATAGCAAAACCTCCATTATGTGTAATCTCTAGGAGATTATCGCATATAAAAAAGCGTCAAACCATGTGGGTATAGTTTGACGCTTACACCAAGAGTTAAGGTAAGCGTCAAACTCTTCCCACATGTTCATACCTAGTAATCTTTGAGATAATCTCTTCAAACATCAAAGAAATATTTGAGGAGGTTTTTTCATGACTAAAAGTCCTAATCTAGCACTACGAAAAGAATGGGAACAGAGAATTGCCGACTACAAAGCGAGTGGTCAATCTCAAGCTAAATGGTGTGAGGACAATGGTATAAGTTATCATCAATTTGGATATTGGAAGAAAAGGCTTAAAGACCAACATACGGAAAAAGCAAATAATTCATGGGTCCCAGTAATCATAGAGGAACCTAAACCTGCACGATGTGAATCTCTACTAATCAAGGTTGGCTCTGTTTCCATAGAAGTGAATTCAGGCTTTAATTCTACACTTCTCACAGAAGTGATAAAGGTACTGAAAGAGCATGTTGAATGAAGTGACTGTTGATCGCGTCTTTCTAGCGAAAGGAAGTACGGATATGAGAAAATCGATTGATGGATTGGCTGTACTTGTTCAAGAAGTTTTTGAGCTAGATCCTTTTTCTCCTAATCTATTTGTATTTTGTAATAGAAAGCGAGATAAAATGAAGATTTTATTTTGGGATAAAAATGGTTTTTGGCTCTATTACCGTCGTCTAGAAAAAGGCCGATTTCACTGGCCAGCCGATGACCAAAATGCAACACCTCTAAAAATAACTCGTCAACAATTACGCTGGTTATTAGATGGATTGTCATTGGAACAAAGGCATGCCCATCCTGAGGTGATGGCTAGAACCATCATCTAATGGAATACTTCTATTATATAGAGACAATTCATCTGTTTTTTCGTATAATAGAACCTATGAAAAAGAAAACGAAACACTCAACCCCAACTCCTACAATTGAAGAACTTCTCGAGCGCGTTCAACTTCTTGAAAAGCAAAACGCAGAATTAGAGGCGAAGCTAGAAAAAGAAAAATCTGAATCGGAAGCCAAAATTAATTGGTTAAAAGAACAGCTTCGCCTTTATCAATCTAAACGTTTTGGTATTTCAAGTGAAAGAACACTTCCAGGTCAACTGGGGTTAACTCTTTTTAATGAAGTGGAAAAAGAAGCGAACCTCGAATTACCAGAACCTACAGTAGAAACCATCACTTATCGTCGTAAGAAGAAGAATGGGCAACGTCAGTTGATGTTAGAAAACTTGCCTGTGGAAACGATTGAATACCGTCTATCCGAAGAAGAGCAAGTGTGTTCGTGCTGTAATGGAAAATTACATGAAATGAGTACAGAAGTCCGTCAGGAAATAAAATATATCCCAGCTGAAGTCAAAGTAATGAAGCATGTTCGCTACGTTTATTCCTGTCGTCATTGCGAACAGGAAGCGATGGAAACTCCCATCCAAACGGCACCAATGCCAAAACCAGTGATTTCAGGAAGCTTAGCTTCTCCCTCTATTTTGGCACATATTATGAGCCAAAAATATGTAGATGGACTCCCTATCTATCGCCAGGAGAAGCAATTTCATCGAATGGGATTAGCTTTATCACGCCAAACGATGGCTAATTGGATGATCTATGGGGCAGATCGATGGTTGACTCCATTATATGATCGAATGCATCAACTTCTATTAAAGCTAGATATTGTGCATGCGGATGAGACAACCCTACAGGTACTTCACGAACCTGGGCGTCCAGCAACTTCCAACTCTTATCTATGGTTGTACAGGACAGGAATGGAAGGACCACCAATTGTTCTCTATGATTATCAAGAAACGCGTGCCGGTGAGAATCCAAAGAAATTCCTTCATGGATTTAAGGGATATTTACAAGTTGATGGGTACGCTGGTTATCATAAGGTAGAGAACGTCACCATTGTAGGTTGTTGGGCCCATGCGAGGAGAGCATTCTCTGACGTTCTAAAAGCATTACCAGCATCTAGCATAAAACCGGTAACGGCAACCGAAGGTCTCCAATTCTGTAATCAGCTTTTCGCCATTGAGAGAAAAGTAAAAGAATTAGACCCGAATGAACGTTTTGAACAACGTCTTAAACAAAGCAAACCAGTACTAGACGCTTTTTTGTCATGGCTAAAAATACAAGAACAAAAAGTACTCCCTAAAAGTGGAATGGGCAAGGCGGTAACATACTGTCTCCATCAATGGGATAAACTAATAGCCTTTTTGGAGGATGGTCGATTAGAAATCGATAATAATCGAAGTGAACGGTCGATCAAGTCAGTAGTGATTGGAAGAAAGGCATGGCTATTCAGTAATACACCGCAAGGTGCTAGAGCCAGTGCCATCATATACAGTATGGTGGAGACAGCAATCGCAAATGGATTAAATCCATATTACTATCTTCGCTATCTATTTGAACAGCTTCCCAATATGAATTTGACAGATATAGATGCCTTAGACCGAATGCTTCCTTGGTCAACAACTTTACCAGTTTCTTGTATCTCTTTTAAAAAGTTATCTAAATAATAACTTAGGTCCCATCTAATTAATAGGTGGGACCTATTTGACGCTTACGAGTTAAGTGCATCTAAAATACAAAATACTTTATGCTCATTGCAATACTTTGCACTTTTATTTTGCAGAACACAACAAAGGAATTCAGTGATAAAGGCTTGGCATACTGGTACATTCCGTGTCATTTGGAGGTAAAAGTTGTGTCAGAAGGGTTCATTTCAGTGAACGTATGCATCTATCAGGATTAGACTTATTTAGAGTTGTCTCTGTGACCTAAAGTTTATTTTAATTCAAATTTAAATACCCTCATCTAAAATTTAGATAGGGGTATCCAAAAACTTTAGGACCTATACTAGACTATTCAAATCAATCTCTACTAAACAAATCTCTAGTATAAACTTTCTCTTTAACATCTTCCAAATCACTAGATAATCGATTAGCAACGATAACATCAGAGATTTCTTTAAAATAATCAAAGTTATTAATCACTCTAGAATTAAAGAAAGTTTCTTCCTGTAATGCAGGTTCATAAACAACAACTTCAATACCTTTTGCTTTAATACGTTTCATAACACCTTGTATAGCTGATTGTCTGAAGTTATCTGAATCCATTTTCATGGTTAAGCGATAAATACCAACAACTCTTGGATTCTGTTTAATAATCATGTCTGCAATATGATCTTTTCTCGTTCTATTAGCATCGACAATTGCTGTCATGATATTATTAGGAACATCCTCATAGTTTGCGAGTAGTTGCTTCGTATCTTTCGGTAAACAATAACCCCCATATCCAAAAGAGGGATTGTTATAATGAGTTCCAATTCTTGGATCTAAGCCAACTCCATCAATAATTTGTTTTGCATCTAATCCTCTAACTTCTGAGTAGGAATCAAGTTCGTTAAAGAAGGCTACTCTCATTGCTAAATATGTATTAGCAAATAGTTTAATAGCTTCTGCTTCTGTTGAGTTTGTAAATAGAACATCTATATCCTCTTTAATTGCACCTTGGACTAATAAATCAGCAAATACTTTTGCTCTTTCTGATTGTTCTCCTAATACAATACGCGATGGATATAAATTATCATATAATGCTTTTCCTTCTCTTAAAAATTCAGGAGAAAAAATGATTTTATCCGTTTCAAACGTCTCTTTTATTTTCTCTGTGTAACCAACTGGAACAGTAGATTTGATAATCATTATAGCATCTGGATTAATAGAAAGGACATTGGCAATTACTGCTTCAACTGTTCTAGTATTAAAATAGTTTTTTTCTGGTTCGTAATTTGTTGGAGTAGATATAATTACATATTCTGCATTTTTAAATGCTATATAATTATCGGTTGTTGCTTTTAAATTTAATTGCTTTGTTGCTAGGTATTCCTCAATTTCATTATCAATTATTGGTGATCGTTTGCTGTTAATCAAATCCACCTTTTCTTGAATTATATCGAGGGCTATTACTTCATTATGTTGAGCTAAAAGAATTGCATTGGATAATCCTACATAACCTGTTCCAGCTACTGTTATTTTCATTTAATATAACTCTCCCTTGATATAAAGTTGTATTCTTTATAATTATATATTCTTTAGGGTATACTGCTTCTCAAAATAATTCTGATATTCGCCACTGATAATTTGCTCCCACCATTCTTTGTTGTCCAAATACCATTGAATCGTTTGGGCAATCCCAGATTCGAATGTATAGGTCGGTTTCCAGCCTAATTCTTCTAGTTTGGTTGGATCAATCGCGTAACGTTTGTCATGACCTAAGCGATCGGTTACGAATTCGATTAAGTCTTCTGACTTGCCTAGTGTACTAATAATTGTTTTAACTACTTCTAGGTTTGTACGTTCATTATGACCGCCAACATTGTACACTTCGCCATTTGCCCCTTCATGAAACACAAGATCAATTGCTGCACAATGATCTAATACGTGCAACCAGTCACGAATGTTCTTTCCGTCTCCGTAAACAGGAATCTTTTGATCATTTAACACACGAGAAATCGTTAATGGAATTAGTTTCTCCGGGAAATGATAAGGTCCATAGTTATTCGAACAGCGTGTAATATTAATTGGCAGACCAAATGTTTCGTGATAAGCACGAACCAGCATATCAGAAGATGCTTTACTTGCACTGTATGGGCTATTCGGCTGTAACGGTGTATCTTCTGTGAAGAAGGTTGTTGGATCGAAATCTAGTTCTCCATATACTTCATCTGTCGATACATGAACAAATTTCGTTACGCCAATCGCTTTTGCCGCATCTAATAATACTTGTGTACCAAGAACGTTTGTCACGACAAAGATTTCTGGGTCTGTAATCGAACGATCCACATGGCTTTCTGCTGCAAAATGGGTCACATAATCAAACTTTTCTTTTTCAAAAAGAGCGAAAATAGCGTCTCGATCTGCAATATCCGCCTTTACGAAATGATAATTATCCTTCTTTTCGATTTCCTTATGCTTCGTTAAATCTCCTGCATAGGTTAATAAATCTAAATTATAAATATCGTAATCTGGATATTTATTGACCATATATTGCACAAAGTTTCCGCCGATAAATCCAGCTCCACCTGTTACTAACACTTTCTTTCTTGTCACCTTAGTTCACCTCTTCTTGTAATTCTGCGATATATCGCTTTAATGCATCCTGCCATACCGGAAGACGGATAAAGCCATTCTTCTCTAGCTTGTCCTTTGACATTCTGGAGTTCTTTGGTCGAACTGCTTTAGTCGGATACTCTTCGGTTGTAATGCTATTTACTTTCACATTTTTTCCCGCTACTTCAAAAATTTCTTTCGCGAAGTCTGCCCAGGTAATATAACCCTCATTTGATGCATGATACACGCCGTACTTCTCTGTTTCTGCCATGTCTAGCAAAAGCTTCGCTAAATCAAAGGTATACGTAGGTGAACCATATTGATCTCCTACCACATTTAATTCGTCTCTTGTTTCTGCTAAACGCAGCATCGTTTTAATAAAGTTAGTGCCATTGATACCAAACACCCAAGAGATGCGGACAATGAAGTACTTATTTAATAAGCTTTGTACCACTTTCTCTCCTTCATATTTCGTTATCCCATAATATCCAACTGGATTGGCTAGATCTTCTTCCGTGAAGGGCGCTGTACCTGTTCCTTCAAACACATAGTCTGTGCTGATATAAATGAATTTAGCGTCGACACTTTTAGCTGCGGCGGCTAAATACTGCGTCCCATTCACATTGACAGCAAAGCACGCTTCCTTCTCATCCTCCGCTTTATCGACAGCAGTGTACGCAGCACAATGAATAATTGCATCCGGCTTCACGTTATGTACATAGCTTTCCACTTGTTCTTCCTGCGTGATATCTAGTTCCTTGTGACCAACACCAATCATATCAAATCCGCGTTTTTTTCCTTCTAAAACAACGTCATAGCCTAATTGCCCTGAATAGCCTGTCACTAAAATCTTCATTTAATTTCACCAAAAGTAAAATTGTGTTCAGCGTCTTTTAGTAAGGGAGCTTTTTCATCTTTTTCCGAAAGAACTGGCGTGATGTCTAGTGGCCATTCAATACCAATAGCAGGATCATTCCAAAGAATGCCTCGATCACACTCAGGAGCATATAGGTTATCCACTTTATACTGCACTTCTACATCATCGGTAATCGTCATAAATCCGTGCGCAAACCCTTGTGGAATCAATAATTGCTTTTTGTTTTCTGCAGAAAGCTCGATTCCAAACCATTTACCGAACGTTGGACTACCTTCGCGAATATCTACTGCCACATCATAAATAGCCCCTTTTGTACAACGGACTAATTTTGTTTGCGCCTTTGGATTTAATTGATAATGTAAGCCGCGAAGCGTTCCTTTTGTTGCTGAAAAGGATTGATTATCCTGTACAAATGGAATATTGATTCCTGCTTTTTGAAAGCTCTCTTCATTATAGGTTTCCATAAACCAACCACGATGGTCTCCGAATACCTTTGGTTCCACTACTTTTAGCCCTTCGATAAATGTTTCTGTAATTTGCATTCTAAAGCACCTCAAATCTACTTAATATTTAATATCGCCTTTTGCTACTTTTAATAAATATTGACCATATCCTGTTTTAGCATATATATTTCCTTGTTCTATCAATCGATCATTAGTAATCCAGCCATTTATGTAACCAATTTCTTCAGGAGCTGCAATTTTAATACCTTGATGGTCTTCAATAGTTCGAACAAAATTAGATGCATCTAATAAACTTTGATGGGTTCCCGTATCTAACCAAGTGAATCCTCTACCAAGTAATTCTACTTCTAATTCTTCAAGTCGCAAATAAGCTTCATTAATAGAGGTAATTTCTAGTTCCCCACGATGAGAAGGCTCTACATTTTTCGCAATCTCTACGACACGATTGTCATAGAAATACAATCCTGTTATCGCATAATTTGACTTAGGCGCTTCCGGTTTTTCTTCTACGCTCAAGACTTTTCCATCTGCATTAAATTCCACTACCCCAAAACGCTCAGGATCCTGTACATGGTAGCCAAATACCGTTGCCCCTCTCTCTTTTTTAGCAGCACGTTGCAGAAGTTTTCTCATTCCACTACCATAATAAATATTATCCCCTAAAATCATCGCAACAGAATCTTTTCCGATGAATTCCTCGCCAATAATAAAAGCCTGCGCTAATCCTTCTGGCTTCGGTTGCACTTTATATTGTAAGGTAATGCCGAATTGAGAACCATCACCAAGTAGTGCTTCAAATCGAGGCGTATCCTCTGGTGTAGAAATAATTAAGATGTCTTTAATTCCCGCTAACATTAAGGTGGAAAGTGGATAATAAATCATCGGTTTATCATTAATAGGTAAAAGCTGTTTACTTGTTACTAAAGTTAATGGGTAGAGCCTTGTGCCACTACCACCTGCTAAAATAATACCTTTCATAGTTTCTCCCACTTTCAAAATGACTTAATTTCTATAATGATAATGCTCATTATTAATCTAATTATCTTTAAAAAGAGAATTTATATTAGTAGAGGACAATAAATGTATATTACTTATAATCTTCTCTTTCTCCCAATCCCACCAATTTAATTCCAACAATCTTGTTATATCTTCATTAGAAAATCGTTGTCTAATTACTTTTGCTGGGTTACCTCCTACAATAGTATATGGTTTTACATCCTTTGTGACGACAGAATTAGCTGCAATTATAGCTCCATTCCCTATTTTAACACCTGAAAGGATTAATGCATTACTCCCTATCCATACATCATTTTCTATAATTACATCCCCTTTTGAGCTTGGTTGCCCATCAGCATACTTGCCTTCCAAATTAAATTTCACACGAAAAGGATATGTAGAAATCCATTCAGTATTGTGATTACCACCAACAAAAATTTCAACTCCATTAGCAATTGAACAAAACTTCCCTACGAAAACCCTATGAACATCTCCTTTATGTACAATAACTTTCGGTCTTCCATAACTGTATTCCCCCATATACAACTTTCCATTTTTAATACTTTCTTCATATCTAAACTCCTCATAATAAGTTTTACTAACTATATAACACTTTCTTAATATTTTTTTTAATAAACTCTTAACCACAGGAACACCTCTTAAAATTTATTAATGATTATTTAATTTATTATGTTTCGCAATATTAAAATATTTCTCAAAAGTTAATTACTCTATTTCATATAAAGTTGTTTAAAAGTTCTAACTTCTTAACTCTTTACAAAGAAGTACCATCTATATGTAGTTTAATTGATCATGACTATTAATAATTTATAGGGACTAATAACTATTTCTATCTGCTACATTTATATATAAAAATTTTACTGTATACTTAGTATATTATATCTCTAAAAATACAAAGTACTCTCTTTAAATAATTTAAAAGGATGAATCCAATGCAGCTAAAAAAGAAAATTATTACTTTATTATTTGTTTGTATATTTTTTGTTTATTTATTTATTGCTTATGCAAATAAATCTAAAACTGAGGAAGTTACTTTATTAGATTTTGAAGATGCGATTAAAAATAAATACTCTGTTATTTCAAATGGTAATGACTATCAAATACAAGGAATAAGAGAGAATGTATCTTTGGAGCTAAATCAAAATAATAATGATAAGTATATAAAATTCAATCTTTCTCCTGGTGAAAATAGAAGTGAACTTAGAATCTTTAACATCCCAAACAATCAAAGTAAACATGTTGCATTCAGAGTGTTTATTCCTACTGATAACAAAACACAAGATAATTGGAATATATTTGCACAATGGTGGCAAGGTAAATCTGTTTCTCCTGCAATATCTTTCGAATTGATTCCAACTGATAATAACTTTAGTTTTCGAATATTAAGTAGAAATGGAAATTCAGAAAACTATAAAACTACCTTTCATTATTCTAAAGAAATAGAGAAAGGTAAGTGGATTGATTTTGTTATTGAAATGCGTATCGATGATAAAAATACAAAAAATGGACTGCTAAAGGTCTGGAAAAATGGTAGCACTATTGTGAGTTATACTGGAAAATTAGGTTATTCAGATCAAAATGATTACACTAATTTTAGGGTTGGTCTATATAGATCATCTTCGAATAACTCAATTATAAGTCTTTATTTTGATAAAATAAAATTATGGGATACAATTGATAATACATCTTCATAATATTCACTTATCAAATTCAAATATTTCTTTTCTTAAACCTACTATTTTTAATCTTAATAAGATATTGATAAATTAAAGAAAGATGAGATCTATTAATTTTTATATAAATAATAATCATTAAAATATTTATCAAATATATAGTCCAGTTAGTAATAATTGAGTTAAATACTGACACACAGATTAACAAGAGAGAATTAATTATATATTTAACAAGACTAAATTTATACCAAACCTTAGTAGCTATCAGCGTTTTTATCCAAAATAATAACGTATATGATAGTGCAGCTGTAATAGCTGCTCCTAAAGCACCAAATTTGGGTATTAACATAAATCCTATCGCTAAAAAGGACACTATGGATAAACCAGATGCTATTAAATTAAAATGCACTTTACCTTTTAAAGCAAAGCCAACTCCTATTGCTTCCGATAAAGTGTACATAACAGGAAAAAATAATGTAAATGGTACTAATAATATAGCCTCTTTGTACTCGCTACCTAAAAATAGAATTATGCCATCCTTAAAAAATAAAACTATTAGAAAAATACCTGTCATAATTGATAGAACCAGTTCATTAACTTTTGTATATTCTTTTGTATCCACTTTTTCATGATCTAACTTTAAAGCCATCGGCATCCAAAAACTCATAAAAGCAGTTTGTATAACTGTTAATATATTTGCTATTCTTTGTGCTCCTGAATAGATTCCAATCTCATAAAAATTACTATATCCATTTAAAAAAACAATGGAAAGAGAACTAAGCCCCCACATTATTAAAGAGGATGGCATAATAGGGAATGAAAATTTAAACATCTTCTTTTGTAACCCTAAATTAAAACCAACATTTTTTAAACTCCATGAAGATTTATTCAAATAAAAACTAGTTATGCTAGTTAGTATTTGAGCAAGAGCATATGCTAAAATTGCGGTTATTGCATGATCTGGGTAAAGATATACTAAAATTAATGTCAATAACAAGATTAATAACTTGTTTTCGATATTAACTATAGAATAGGACAACCCCTTACCTTGCATTCTTAATGATATTTGTGAAAATCTATCAAAGACTGCTAGCAACAACATTATTGCTAATATATAAAACAATTCATTTATCTGATTATCTTTAAATAAAATTTTTGATAATTCTTCTGAGAAAACAATTAAAAAGATTCCCACAATAAGAGAAAGTATCAACGATATCGCAGCAGTATTCCAAAGTAAATAATTCTCTCTTTTTTGTTCTTTAAACTTATGATACTCCTTAGCAAACGCATAATCTGGGAAGGCAATAAAAATATAAAGAAAACTAAAAATTGATATAAATAAATTTAAAAGCCCATAATCTTGTGGCGATACTAATCTTGTAATTACCGGAATACTAATAATAGAGATAAAAGAACCTAAAAAAGGACCAATAGAATATAAGAAAAACTGTCTAATCATTTTTTGAAACCTCAATTAATATTTATTTTAAATCTAAATTAACTTATAATCCTTTTAAAGTTTATAGAGCCGAAAACTTCTTTTTCAATATAATTTGAATATACATATAATGAAATAAAGGTATTTTTTGTTTTATAAGATTTTTTATTCCTTTTTTATCATGTACTACCTTAATTTGAATATCTCTATTTAGTTTTTCTTTGATATGTTTTTCTAAAATTACAATGTCATTTTTGATTATTTTATTACTTCTATTTTTATTTTTTTTGATTATTTTCTTGTAATTTCTGTACCCATTTGTTGTTTCAAGAGCATAATTTCCTGATATATTATTAGAATGAACTCTATATTCGATTAATGGCTTATTTATATATTGAATATTTCCAAATAAACTAAAGCATAAAGCTAAATAGTAATCATGTTCAATTATATCAGAGGGAATTGGAAATATTAGATTAGCTTCTTTAATGTTTTTGAAGCATAACGTATTTGCTGAATATCTTATTTTTTTTGTTAGCACTTCTTTTTCTGTAGCTAACTCTTTTTTAAAATTTATATACTTATATTCGGAAGAACAGATTATTGTATTTTGATCATTTATAATCTTTCTATCATGAAAACAAATTACAGTGTCCTCTTTTTTTTCTAAATAACCCACTTGTTCTTTAATCTTATTTTCAGCCCAAATATCATCGTGATCTGATAAAAAGACAAAATCACCATTACACTCATTAAATGCTTTATTTACAGTTTGAGTAAGACCAATATTACTATTATTTTTCATTATTTTAAAAGTAATATCTTTAACTTTAGATTGCTCTATTAAGATTTTTAAGTTCTCATAAGTATTATCTGTAGAAAAATCATCTACTATTACTAATTGGATAGGTCTATATGTTTGTTTAATTATTGACATAAACATATCATTAATAAATCTGCCTGTATTATATGTCGGTAGAATAATTGAAACAAGTTTATTCATTTTAATTCTCCTTATTGTTCGTCAAGTAATTTAAGATTCCAACTATAAATAGAATGACTAAATTATTACTTAGTATCATTAGAATCTACACTTTGATTAAATATAACCGTTTTCCGATTTATACCAGTTTATAAATTGATTAATTCCTTTTTCAAAATTAGTGGATGGATTATAATTAATAAGATTTTTCGCTTTATTTATATCTGCATATGTCTTTTCAACGTCTCCTAATTGCATAGGTAATTTTTTTAATTTGGCATCAATTTGCAAGGAATCTGCAATTGTTTGAACCATTTTTTTCAGTGAAATAGTTTCAGATTCACCAAGGTTAATTATTTCAAAAACATTTTTTTTATTTTCTAAATAATCCATAGAATTAACTATACCTTCTATTATATCATCAATATAAGTATAATCTCTTTGCGTTGTACCATTTCCATAGAATGGGATTTCTTTATCTTCTAGAATCAGTTTTGTAAATTTATGTATCGCTAAGTCTGGTCGTTGGCGTGGACCATAAACAGTAAAAAATCTTAATGCAATACAATTTATATCATATAAATGGTGATAAGTATGAAGTAAAACTTCACCTGCTTTTTTAGTAGCTGCATAAGGGGAAATTGCAAAATCAACTATATCTTTCTCATTAAATGGGACTTTTTTATTGTTACCGTATACTGAAGATGAAGATGCAAAAATAAATTTATTGATCTGATTTTGACGGGCAAATTCCAGTAGATTCATAGTCCCTTTAATATTTACATCTTGATATAACAAAGGCATTTCAATTGATGGTCTGACACCAGCCATTGCAGCAAGATGAATTATCATCTCAATCTTATATCGTTGACCAAGGTTATTAAGTAATTCTTCATCTCTTATATCACCTTCTATTAACTGAAAATTATTGTTTTTAATTGCATTTCTTAAATTATTTCTTTTTATTAATGGGTCATAATAATCATTAAAATTATCAATACAAACTACTTTATAATCCTTTTTCAATAAATAATCAACTAAACTTGAGCCTATAAAACCAGCCCCACCAGTTACTAATATCATTTATATCCCCCAATTCTCCATCTACAAATTCTAGATTTATATAAGTACATAAAATATCTTAAACCCAATTTATGCTTAAAAATCATTGTTACTTCATAAAACATTCTCAAACTCGTTAACTTTATCCCTAAAGGAAACTTAATAATTTTGTTAAATTTAAAATTATCCTCTTTAGTATTATTAAAATTTTTCACACAATGAACATCATATACTTTAGACCTATTCATCTTTCTAATATATTCAGCAGTTTGAAATTGGTCTAATGATTTCTCACTTCCTATACTAGATGCTCTTTTTCTATAGTTTAATAGAACTTCAGGAGTATTCATTATTTTAAAGCCTTTATTCTTTATCCTTAATAAAAAGTCATAATCTTGAGCACTATTATAAGAATAATATCCATTAGCAACTTTATATAAATCTGACCTTAACAACCAAGTTGGATGTGCTAGACAGTTTGTATAATTTAATAAAGAATTAATTTGTTTACTACTAATAGGATAGTTAGACTGTCCAATTATGTTATCAAACTCATCTATTAAAATGCAATTTGCTCCAACTATATCAGCATTATTTTCAATTAAATATTTCATTTGTACTTCTAATCTTTTAGGTAATGCGATGTCATCAGCATCCATTCTTGCAATATATTTATACTTACACTTACTAATTGCAAAATTAAGACTATTCGCCAATCCTATATTTTTATCATTTTTAAATATTCTTATTCTCTTATCTCTATCTTCTTTTTCCTTTAGTAATTTATATATCTCAGTGTTTTCCGGATTATCTAATACAATAATTAATTCTAACTCTTTATGAGTTTGGTTTAGTATAGAATCTATACTTTCTGAGATCCACTTAATTTTCTCGTTATAACAAGACATTATTACCGATATATAATCATTCAATAAAATAACCTCTTTTATTAATTTATTTGCTTAACAAGATTATATTTTAAGCTGTATCTAATAGTTTACTTTTTTTAATATTAAGTATGGCTAAACTATTAGCTATACTTAATATTAATATTGAAAATGATTCACTAGAAACAAATATATTTTCTGTTAATCCTGCAATCATAACTACCACACTTATTAGAAATAAAGAATAATATCCTTCTATTCTAAAATTTTTAAAACTAATGTATACCAAGAAGATAATTAAGGATACATATACTATAAATCCTATTACTCCGAAATCCACCAACATTCTAATATATTCATTATGCATACTGAATCCTACAAACCTTTCTGAAAAAATCCTACTTGATTGCCATCCATGCCCAAATATCTTATAAATTCCAGGAAAATCATTAAACGCTGCGAGCCCGTCATACCATCTTAAAATTCTCCATTCAAAGGAATTTATTTGATCTGTATATTGATTCCCATAACTCATATTGAAGATTCTAGTAGTCATTAATAAACTCTCCGAAACTTTAAATACTATTAATAATAAAAATGAGATAATTGATATTCTTAATACTGTTCGTATTTTATCTCTACTTCTTAAAAAGTAATTAAAGACTAAAATTATTAATAACGTTATAAAAGATGTTCTAGCACCTGTTCCTAATAAAATCATTGCCATCATAAAAAAAATATATAAGTAATAGAAATTTTTATGTCTTTTGTATTCCTTATCAAAATTTAATTTTTCTAATATAAAGATAATAATTACTATTAAATATATAGAATAGAAATTAGGATGACTAAACAAACTTTCAACTCTACCAGAATCACCCAACATAATATATTGATATACACCCACGAAATTAAAAAGAAACGAGAACTTTATCAAATAAATTGATAAATCATACTTTCTCCATACTACAAAAACAAAAATGGGAATATATAATATCACCCTAATAAACTGTCCAATATCATATTTATCATTCAATAAATAAAACACTACAGTTGGAATAGTAATACCTATACTAATGAATAGTACTATAATAATAACCTTTTTATTCAAATCATTTGTTTTTTTTAACATAAATGGTAAATAAAACACAACTATAATGTAGGATATTAAAATAAGACTACCATATTTAAATAAAAAAAAGCTTCTAAACTCTGGATTTAACGGTGATAATAATCCATAAAAAACACCCGTTAAAAATGTCATTTTTTTACTCCTAATTAATTTATTTGATATTCTTTTTTTATAAAGTATTATTTATCAAAATTCCACTCATCTGTCTTATTGGATAACATTGAAGGAAACAATAAATTCTCTGAGCCATTATTATTAATCATTTTTGCTGGGACTCCAGCAATAGTCTTGTTAGGAATTATGAAAGACTTATTAACAACAGAATTTGCCCCAATTGCAATTCCGTCCGCAATAATTATATCTCCATATATTTTAGCACCTGGACCAATATAAACATTATCACCTATTTGCGGTACCTGAGCAAAATTATCGTTCGCAGTACCAATATTTGTACACGCATGTAATCTACAATTTTTCCCCACTCTAGCCTTACCGTTAACTACAATAGTACCTCTATGTGCAATTGATAATCCGGGACCAAAGACATTAACAGGGATATCAAAACCTAATGATTTTGATATCTTATGAAATCTATATTTAATATATAAGATATAAATTTTATTAAAAAAACCTTTTTTACAATTTAAATAATACTCTAATTTTCTTAATATCCTTTCAAATCTCCAAATGTCATCTACAATTGGTCGAGGGAATCTACTTTTAATATTCAACGCTTTTTTGTCAGCCATTAAATATTTTTTATAATCACTTTTATTTTTTATCAATTCAAACTCCACCTAAACTTCCATTTTTCATTTTGAAATTTCACCGTATAATCCAATCAAATCCTCCAAAGAATTATATATATTATAATTCTTCTTAATTTCTTCGAAATTATTATTAGCCATTTTATTTTGAAGTTCTATCTCGTTTAGTAATGTTACAATTTTATTTGCCAAAGAATCAATATCCCCTGGTTTAATTAAATAACCGTTTACTCCATTTTTTATGACAGTTGGGATAGATCCTACCTCCGTAGATATTACAGGTATTCCATAACTCATAGCCTCTAATATTGACATAGGCATACCCTCATTATAGGAAGGCAATACATATATAATACTTTTAATATATATGTCTTCAATAGTTTCTTCTGACGAAACCCAACCTGGAATCAAAAACATTTCGTTTAGTGATAAAGTATTTATTTTTCTTTTAATATTATTTATCTCTCCATCGCCAGCTAATACAAATTTATATTTATTATCGATTTTCCCCTTTAAAGTGCTTGCTACATCTATTAAGTCATATGATCCTTTTCTTTTAGAAAGTAACCCCATACATGTGATTAAGTATTTCTCTTCGGAATTGCAAATCTTCTCTTTCGGAAATACAGCGTTGTTTAATACAACCACTCTTGTATCACAAATAGATTTATAATAGGTTTCCCATTCTTCTCCTAAAGCAAGAATTACAGTTGCTTTATTTAAAGTTCTTACTATTAAAGTTTTTTGTTTACTAGTAGATCTATCGTAATAATCCTTAAACTGTGATCCATGCATATGCAATATTATGGGTATCCTTTTTTTATTCAAAATATTTATTATTAGTCTTTTTCTGTGAAAACTTCCTTTATATGACATGTGTATGTGTGCAACATCATATTTTTTATTATATATATTTATATTGATATATAATTCAAAAAATTTAATTATAAAATATATTATCTTAACTAAATGATTTCCACCGATATATGTCGGTAAATAAGTGAAATTCACTTTATTACCTATTCCAGCTTTTATATAATTTTTAACTACTCTGGTTATTCCTCCAGAAACCTTTAAGTGCGATCCAATCATTAGTACATTCATTTTACTGTTCACCTTTTCCAACAATCTAATAATTATTGAGATATTATAACCTTTCGATGAATTCTTGAATAAGATTTATAATATTATTTGTATTAGACTTATAATCATTAAAATTGATATATTTGATTTCATTTAAAGCCTTTTCTAAATATTCAATTTCTTTTAACCCATATATTAAATTTGATTTTTCAAATTGCTCTACTATATCAAACTGATGATTATCAACATGCTCTCCATATTCAGCCAGTCTAGGAACTGCGATAACTTTTTTCTTAGACTTAACTCCGTTAATTATTGCACCTGTTCCACCATGAGTTAACAATACATTACAATTCTTTACCATTTTTACAAATTCATCGTTATTCAAAAATTGCTTATATTTATATAATTTCGGTTGGTAGTTCGAATGACCTGATTGAGCGAAAACATCATCGGGTTGTATTACATTTTTCTCTATTAATTTATCAATTTCAATCAATAATCTATTGAATTGAAATTTTTGAGAACCAACTGTAACAAATATCAATATATTCCTCCTCCATACGTTGCTTTAGGATATAACTCTTTCAATTCTTCCCATTGTACTATGAAGAGATCGGCATATTTATACATTAATTTTCCTGTTAATGTTGATGAGTTTATTTTAGAAAATGACTCAATAAAAACTATCTTCTTTTTAAAAATTTTAGCTATAATACATATTGGTACTGTAGATAATGCACCTGTGGAAATAATAACATCTGGTTTTTCTTTTATATAAATATTTAAAGATATAATAATTATATAAATAAATTTAATAATAAAAGACAACTCTTTTCTGTTAATCTGGGGAACTAAGTAACTATCTATACCTATAGAATTGAACTTATAGTTAGTTTTTTCAGTCAATATCACACTATCATATTTTTCCATAATAGGTCTTAGCATCATTATTTGTTCTAAGTGACCACCTGATGATGCTGTAAAACATAGCTTCAAATGAATTCAAACCTCCTCAGTATTTTAACTAACTTTTAATATGCATCTTTTGATCCGAACAGTACAACTACAGTTTTCATTAATATAATAAAATCAACTAATAAAGAACGTTTCCTAATATATTCCAAATCTAGTTCTACCATCTCTTTGAATCCTATATTACTTCTCCCACTAACCTGCCAAAGCCCCGTACACCCCGGCGTCACTAACAACCTCTGCTTATCATAAGCAGAATACTCCGCAACCTCCCTAGGAAGTGGCGGTCTAGGCCCAACCAAACTCATATCCCCTCTAAACACATTAAACAACTGCGGCAATTCATCCACACTAGTCTTCCGAATAAACTTCCCAATCTTCGTAACCCTCGGATCATCCTTCATCTTAAACATCGCACCAGAAACCTCATTCAAAGCCAATAACTCTTTCAACCGCTCCTCCGCATCCGAAGCCATCGACCGAAACTTATACATATAAAACTCTTTCCCATCTTTCCCCACTCTCAATTGCTTAAAGAAAACTTTCCCCTTTGGATCCTCTAATTTGATCAATAGCGCAATAATAATAAAAAGAATACTTAGCACAACCAAGCCACATAATGAACCAATGATGTCTATCGCTCTTTTCATTACAAGGTAGCTACGAGCTGTATTTACAGATATATTCTTTTTCTTTTCCAAATACAGAGATTGATCCTTATAAAACTCAGACATCACCATACCACCTATCTTCCCTTAATTTTTCTGTCTACTTATCTTCTCTCTATGTATCTGTCAGATAACTAGCGATAAAATATATTTACTTTTACATTCTATCGTTAGTTATCTAGTAAACTTCCTTATTAAAAAATCCCCAAAAACTTCTTTCTCTGTATACGTTCAGGAACCTCTTTTATCACGTTTTTATCTTCCAAAAGCAACTCCCCATTCTCTTTAAAAAGATAAACATAATCCACCCCAAAGTTCTCTTCCACCACATCTAAACCTTCCATCATCTTATAACTACGATTATGGACATTATGGGCATCTGACGCTAGAAAGTGCGTTAAATTATGCTCAATCAACTGCTCCGAAAACTTCTTCACATTCTTCCCAAAATAACCAGCCACACTAGAAGCCGTCACTTGCGTCAACGCCCCATTCTTCACAAATTGATAAAGGAGATCTGACTTTTCTTGCAATTCTTTATTTCTCTCTGGATGTACAATAATAGGAATGATTCCCTCTGTTTGCAGTTCATACAATAATCTCTCTGCATATCGTGGAACAGAGGAAGAAGGAAACTCAATGAAAAGGTATTTTGTATGATTAAGTGTTAGAATTTCTTCCTTATAATAGTCTTCTAACACTTCCCCATAAATTCTCACTTCCTGTCCGGGAAGTATCGTAAGAGGAATATTTTCTTGTTTTAAAACGGTGTTTAAGTCATTTACTTTTGTAAGAATAGAAGATTTCGAATTACTAAACTGATTATTCTTATGATGAGGTGTAGCGATAATTGTTGTTATCCCTTCTTTCACAGCGGCATTTGCCATCGCTACACTATCTTCAATTGTCGCTGCCCCATCATCAACCCCAGGTAATATATGACAGTGGATATCAATCATCGTGCTACCCCTCTCTATTTTTTTACTAATCTTTTATTATTTTCCTATAACAATATAAAATAGTACCATTGAACTATTTATTCGTAAATAGCGAAGAATGTCGAATCCTGACTAATAAATTGTCAATTTGTTCCATAATAATAATAATCACCTTTTTTGTCGGCTTTTTTATTATTTAATACAACTCCTAATATTTTCCCGGAAGTCACTGAAAGCTTTTCCTTCGTTTTAACAACCGCTTCTTTATCCGTTGTGCCACTACTAACAACTAAAATACTTCCATGACAAAGATTAGCGAGCACTTGTGCATCTGTAACAGCTAATACTGGTGGTGTATCAAATAAAACAATATCAAACTCTTCAAGAGCCCGTTCTAAAAAATGTTCCATCGCACGAGAGCCTAATAACTCAGAAGGATTCGGCGGAATTGGACCACTAGGTAAAACATACAGATTCTTCTCATCATTTTCCTGCACAGCCTCCATTAAGCCTAGCTGATTAGTTAGAACAGATGTTAACCCAGTTGTATTATTCAAGTTAAACGTATAATGAACAGTCGGTTTCCGTAAATCAGCATCTACCAATAAAACGGTCTTTCCTTGCTGTGCAAAAACAATCGCTAAGTTCGCTGCTGTCGTCGATTTCCCTTCTCCAGGTCCTGAAGATGTCACTAAGATAGAACGAATTTCTTCATCGATACTAGAATAAAGGATATTTGTACGAATGGTTCGGTATTGCTCAGAAATAGGAGATCTTGGATCATATTTTGTGATAAGCTTTCTTCTATTTAAGGATAAACCGCCTTTTTTTGCTCTCTTACTTGCTGCCAAGTAAATCCCCCCTACTACTTCTGCCTTTTTGATTGCCTCTCTGCTTTGCATCTTGACTTTCATCAATGGTTGTAATGGCACCTAATACTGGTAAATCCAGCAATTTTTCAATATCTTGTTCTGTTTTCACTGTATTATCCAAGTATTCTAATAAAAATGCTAATCCTACCCCAATCATTAATCCTACTACTGCTGCAATCGCAATATTTAATGGAGGATTTGGGCTAATTGGTGCTTGATTCTCTTGATCTACCGCAAGTGGCAATACTTTTACATTATCAATTGACATAATATTCTTAATTTCTTTTTCGAAAACCTCTGCCGTTTTATTCGCAATTTGCAACGCTACTGTTGGGTCAGAGTCCGTAACGGAAAGAGTCATTATCTGTGAATTTTGTGCACTTTCCACAGTAATTTTACTGTTCAGCTCTGGAACACTCATATCTAAATTTAATTCTTCTTTTACATTATTTAAGATAGCCGCACTTTTTAGAATGACACTATATGTGCTAATCATTTGCACGTTTGCCTGTACTTCACCTGAATTAATGACAGCTGATGATTCATCTTTCTTTTGGTTAACAAGAATCTGTGTCGAAGATTTATACTCCGGTGTAATAATAAAATAACTAACTACTCCACTAACAATCATCGCGATTAAAGTAAGGGAGATTATAAGCACTATGCGTTTCTTAAGTGTGTCGAATAATTCTTTCAAACTGATCGTTTCTTCCATGACTTCCTCCTAAAAAAAGATAAAAAACTAGTAATATTATATCATATATCATTGCATAATCTGTCATTTCTTGTCATAATTTTAATAGTGTTGAAATCTTATTACGAATAATACTATACCAATTAATTGACATTTTTCCTATCTATATTTCAAAAAAGGGATAAATTCCCTGTCTATTCGACAATTTTACGGTATACTACTACCAAACTACTATATTTAATCTTCTGGAGGTTTACATGAAAGCAGCTATTATTTCTACTCTTTCCATTGTTCTCGTTGTTGTTCTAGTGATTGGCAATATACATTGGAATATCCGTGATGAAAGTCCTCTTTCTCCCATTCATTCTACTAATACTCCTAATGAAGAAGAGTCTGAGCCATACTTTAATCTTGATTACTATAAGAGCTATGCCGCCTTATGGCCAGAACAAGCTCAAGAAGTTTTCGAGAAGAAATTAACGGATAAACAAAGATTTCGCATTTTACTCGTTGGTTCGGATGCTATTGGTGATCAAGATCTTGGCTTAATCACTCCTTTAAAGGAAGTGTTGGCCAATAAATACGATCAATATGTAACAATAGAGAGTATTGTTTATGATGGGACTACATCGGATTATGTAAAGGATGACGCCTATGAAGATCTGATAGACAAGAAACCAGATATGGTTATCTTCGAGCCTTTCTTGTTGCATGATAATAAGGAAAAATTCGATACTTCCCAAACGTTAGTAAACATCAATACGGTAATTAAAGCGACGAAAAAAGAGTTATCGGATGTTACATTTATTCTGATGCCAGCACATCAGTTGTATAATGCGAATCTCTATCCTATGCAAGTGAGTGATATTCAGAAATATGCAGAGGCACAGGACATTCCTTTCTGGAACCACTGGGAAGTTTGGCCAGATGGCAAGGATGAAAAAGTAAAGGATTATTACGAAGAACTAGATGATAATACATCGATTGCAAATGAACAAGGCTTTGAGCTTTGGAGCAATTACCTAACTAAAAAGCTTATTGCCGACTAATATCAAAAGGCCATATAATGATGGATTCTTTATATGACCTTACTTTCTAAGCGAGGAATACTCGCTTTTTCTTTTCGTTCTATATAACGTACAATCATCATATCATACTTTTTGAATATTCGTAAATACCAAATTGCAACAAATAAAAATGTAAGCGCATCCTAGTTTCTTCTATTATATTAGGTAATTATTTTCTATATTGAGTTATTGTAATAGATGATTGTTAATTCTATGTTAAGCAAATATTAATTCTATATTTTCCAGAGCTAGTTTATTCTATCTTCACCTATAAAAAAAGGGATATACCCTCACCACTTTATAGTGATGAAGATCTATCCACAATGGTTAATGTAGCATCTATATTATTTACAATATAATCAAATTCTTTTCCTCTAATAAAGAATTGCTGTTTATCCTTACTGAAAATAACGTCTTCTTCAGTGATTGTTTCAGGCTCTATTTGTTGAATATCCTTTATCACAATCCCTGAAACCTCATCTTGATTTATTAAGTAGTACATATTCTCATATGGCAAGAATAAAGCAGGTTCTCCTTTATACTCACTCATCTCTCCACCATTTACACTTTGCTCTAAATCACTTGCAGCAGAGCCCATAAACGCCATTAAGAATTGATAAGAAAGCTGGACTCTTTCGGAAAAATAGGGTTCGAAACGGGAGGTAACGACTTCCCCACTCTCACTTTTTAGAGAAGAGACGTCCTCTTTATGGATATAATACCTTTCATCGCCATACTCTATCTGCGCAACGTTAGCATTTTGCGCAATGAAACCCACTGTGTTTCCAAAAGGCAGTTTCACCTGTGAAGCTGTATTAAGACTATCGTCTGTATATAATGTGATATCAGGTTGAAGAATGATACCTTCTTCCTCTACATCCTCCCATGATGTTTCCTTAACCGCATCCTTTTGCCCTGGTTCGGCTACTGTCGTTGTTTCTTTTGTAAATAAAGAAATGGAAGGTAACTTTCTTAATGATTGTTCAATAAATAAAGAACCTCCACTTATTAATAAGAACAGGGTAAGAATAATTAGTTGGATTTGAGATCCTTTCTTACGCTTACTTTTTTTAGATTTTGAAGTTAGACGTGTGGATGTCTTACTTACAAGTGGTTTTTTTCGTGCTTCTTTATTTTTTTGTTGATAGTCTAACTTCCCTTCTTTTGGAAGCTTATTAAACCAATTAATAAATTTCTTATATTCCTCTACTACTACTTTTGTTTCATCAAACATAATTAATTCGCCATAATGCATCCAGGCGACACGGTCACAGATTTTTTCAATCTGACTGATTGAATGACTAACAAAGAAGATTGTTTTTCCCTGCTCTTTGAATTCCGTAATTCTATCCACGCATTTTTGATAAAATGTCTGATCCCCTACGGACAAAGCTTCATCTATTATTAGTATATCCGGGTTATTATGAATCGAAATCGCAAAACCTAAACGAGACTTCATCCCACTTGAATAGCTCTTCACAGGTTGGTCAATGAACTCACCAATATCGGCAAATTCAACAATAGAATCATACATTTCTTCTATTTCTTTCTTCGTAAAACCCATCATTAAACATTTTAAATATATATTATCTTTTCCAGTAAGACTATTATTTAGTCCCGCTGCAATCGCTATAAGAGAGGGTTGTCCATCCATATCAATTTCCCCAGATGTTGGCGGAATCATTCTTGCTAATAGATTAGACATCGTAGATTTACCAGAACCATTTATTCCAACAAATCCAATCGTTTCCCCTTCCATAACGTTAAAAGTTATATTTCTTACTCCATAAAATCCTGCCTTACTATGATTAGGAAAAAACAATTCCTTGATTTTTTCCTTTTTACTTGTCGTTAGACTATATTTTTTCGAAACATCATGAAACGAAACCTTGAGATTCATATATAGATAATTCTCCTTTGTTTACTTTAAAGAAAATCGACAAACTTATCCCTAAACTTAAGGTGAAGAATAGACCCTGCAAGTAAAAGGACTAACGTAACTAACCAAAAATAAATTGTATACTTCAAATCTTCGAAAAACCATGTTCCATTCAGAAAACTATTTCGATAACCACTTACTATATAATAAACTGGATTTAGCTTTAATATCGCTTGAACTGTATTACTCATATGAGACGGATCCCAGAATAAAGGCGTAACAAAAAATAGCAATCTCGTAAATGCTTGTATTAATTGCTGGTAATCTCTTATTAAGACACTGATCGTTGAATTTAATAGAGTTAAGGCAAACATAAACGCTACCATACAAACCAAATAATAGAGAAACTGCAGCCAATGAAGGGACGGATAAACGCCATTAAACAATAGCACAATAATATAAATAGCAACCATCACAAAATGAACAATTAAATTAGACGCAATGACAACAGAAGGCAAGGAACTTATCGGAAAGTTCATTTTCGCAACCATATTTATTCGTTTAAATACACTATTCGATGCCTCTACAACGGTAGGACTGATAAAGAACCAGGCAATCATACCACCTAGCATCCATACAATAAAATCATATTCTCCAACAGGCTGTCCTTTGCGAATACCAAAGCCAAAAACAAACCAATATGCGAATACTTGAATTAACGGATTTAGCCATTGCCATAGAACACCTAGATAATGCTGCTCATATTTTGATCTTGTTTCATAAATCGCTAAGCGAATAATTAAAGGGATGGATCTATACTGTTCTTTTAATAGTATTTTTATTTCATTCATTAAAAATCTTCCTTAGTCGAATTTTGTAGATAGGTGGACACCAATAACAAATGTCATTATCCCATAATATCAAGGATTTTTAAAGTATTACCTGTTTGGAAACACTAAGTACTCTTCCTTATTTTTTGTTTCTTCTCCTCATTTCTTCCTATTTTATAATGTTAGTATCTAGCTAAATATTCACATTTATTATTTCCTTGTACCAGTTATTTAGCAACGATAAGGAAGTATGATAAAATGAAGGTCTTAATAACACTTCATACTAAGGGGAATTACATGAGTAACATTAAATTGGCTGTAATTGGAAGTTGTGTAAGTAGGGACGCATTTAATTCACATTTCATTAAAAATTATAAAGAATTTTATCGATGTGTTGTTAGCCAAAACCACATGTCTATGATTTCTTTAATGTCTGAACCCATTCCGTTTGAACCAAATAAACTAGAAGGTAATGTTACTGACTTTAATAAGCAAATCCTCATGACAGAACTGACAAAAGGTGTATGGGATGCATTAAAAATACAAGAACCTGATTATTTAATACTAGACTTTTATGCAGATGTTTATTTTGGAATCAGAAAAGTTGGAAATAGCATTATGACGGACAAAACACCGTTATTTCAAAAAACTCCCTTCTATGAAACATTACCATTAGGAGAAACGTTAAATATAGAAGATCATTATCTTGAATACATGGAGTTATGGAAAAAATCAGTAGATGCATTTATGAAGAAAATGGAACTAGAATTCCCTTATATAAAGGTCATTATTAATAAAGTTCATTTTACTGATTTATACTTTGAAAAAGAAGCTCAAGAATTAAAGAAAATTAGTGAATCCGGTATTCGAAAAGTTGATGTTGCTAAAATAAACGATACTTTAAATGCATTTTATGAATACTTCGAATCTACTTATAATGTAGACGTGATTGAATATGAGAAAGAATATTATTCTGAAGAGAATCATCTCTGGGAATTATTTTATGTCCATTATACAAAAGACTTTTATGAAGATTTCACTACGAAGCTACTACATATTATCTTAGTTGATTTGCATGAAACTAGGATGAAAGAACGTAACAGCCTCTCTAGAGAGTCTTTTAATCTACTAAAGAATCCTACTTTCAACCAAGGAAAGTCTTTTTGGACCTATTGGCATAATGATTTTAAAATTTCGCAACCAGAAGAAGATGCTCCTAACGCTTCTATTGTATCCATCTGCCATAATGGTAGCGAAAAAGATTTACATCGACAAATATGGTCACATGCCGTTGAAATAAATACGGATGGAAAACAAGAATATGAACTAACATTCGACATTAAGATTAAAGATATAGAGGATATAGATAGCTTAAAATCAATCTTTGCGTTAAGAACATTCCAGAAAATTGATTTAATATTCCAGAAGGATGCCCAATGGTTTAAAAACATAAAGGTTTGGGAAATAGAGGGGATTAATAATGATGAATGGACAAAATGCTCCTTCCTTATTAAACCAACAAAAGGTAAATTCATGAAAATCGGCCCTTATTTAATGAGAAACGGCGAAGTATCTTGGCGAAATATTTCATTAGAAAAACTCTATTAACCTATTATTAAGAGAGTTAAACAAAATCGGAGAAACTATCCTTTCAAAAAAGAATATATCTTCGGTCATCTACGTATATTGCATACTATAAACGTTCGAATTACTTAAATCATGTAAGTAATTCGAACGTTTATATTCATTCAGGAAGAGTAACTTCTCTTCTTGTTAATGATCAAATAAAGAAGAAGGAAATATGATATGTCTATTCGAAAACACAAAAACAAACATATAGTTATACGGCATAAATTTATCTTCGTTATTGTAGGACTATTACTTATAAGTGCCTGCTTCCTCTACTTGAATAAGGAAGAAACATCTTCTCCACCTAAGCCACTTACGAATGTCAATGTTCAAGACTTTGGTGCAGAAGGAAATGGAAAGACAGATGATACTAGCGGTATTCAAAAGGCGCTAAACCTAGCCAAAAATAACGAGGATATAGTTACTGTTCATATCCCTAAAGGAATCTATAAATTATCAGAAACGTTAGTAGTATATAGTAATACACATCTTATTCTAGAAGATGGTGCCATTATACTAAGAGACCATCTTTCATCGATGCTAGTGAACGGGGAAGCTAACCATAACTATTACGGCTATAACGGAGAAGGAAATATCACCATAGACGGCGGGACTTTTGATGGGAATATACAAGAATATCCAACAGGTTTTAACGGGATTGGCATAGCACGCGGCAGTAATATTACCATTAAAAATGTGACAATAAAAGATATTGCCCAAGGACATGCGATTGATATAAACGCATCAAAAAATGTGTTAATCGAAAACTGCAAATTTATTGGATACTCTGATCCAACTGCTGACCATTCGCGTAACTATACAGAGGCCATTCAAATCGCAGAACATACAAAAATGGGGTTTCCTCGCTTTGGTGCATACGATGGCACTCCTTCCAAAAATATCACGATTCAAGATAATTATTTTGGAAATAGCGATACGACTGGAGCTAGTCCTTGGCCAGTAGGTGTTGGAAATCATTTAACCGTCCAAGATAAATATAATTCAAATATAAAAATCATCAATAATACGTTTGACGGGATGCCATTAGCTGGTGTTCGCCCTTATAAATGGCAAGATACTACTATTAGTAACAATACATTCCTTTCTTGCTATATCGGTGTATTATTATCAAATCCTAATGGAGAAGGAGAATCTTCTCGCACTGCAGATGGTGTTCAAACATCCCAACCGCAGTCAGGAAGTAATTACACGATTCACAAAAATATTTTTAATAAAACCCAAAAAGACGGCATTTATGGCAGAGGCTGGAATAGCAATAACACCCTCTCTACCATGAACACCATTAAAATTACAGAAAATATCTTTAACAATCAGGATCTAGAACAGAAAGGCTCAGCGATTAATCTCTCTTGGATAGAAGATGTAGTAATCGAAAAAAATGAAATTTCAAATGTCTATCGAAGTATCTACCTTACATTTGGAAGTAATATCTCTATCCTGCAAAACAAGATGAGTTCGATTGCTTCTGATGCTATTCTAGTAGACGAACCAAATAATCCATCGCCAAACAACCGATTTACCAAAAATATTCTTGTAGATAATAATACGATTAGAAACTTTGCTGGAGTGGGAATATGGGCAAAAAACATCGATACCCTGACCATTCATAATAATGAACTAGAACCCGCTATTAATAACCCAAACAGCATACTCTATGATTCATCTTCGAATCTAAATATCGCTAATAATAAAGTTAATTAATAGAAATTGGGTAAAAACTAATTCGTTCAACACTTTGTTTTTAAAGCTTGTTTTTCTAAAAAATATTTTGAAATAGAAAAAATTTAATTAATTGGAAAAACGGAGCAGCCTGAATACACGTAGACTCCTGTGGGAGCTGCGAGAAAGTCCGAGACCCCGCAGGAACGTTAGTGACGAGGAGGCTCGGCGCTCGCCCCACGGAAAGCGAAGTGTATTCAGGCTGCGGATAACAACACCAAATTTTATTAAAAATGCATTTTTTAAAAGCAAATAAAAAAACCAAACAATCAACTTCCATGCGATTGCTTGGTTTTTTCTTTGGCTGAAATACTTATGCCCCAGCCACTTCTTATATTCGAGTAACCTCCATGACCCTTGGCTGTTTCATAAAGTTCTTCAACGTTATCTCATCCAATTGAGTTAAAAAGTCTCGATAATACGCTGATTCTAAATGATCTGGGGTATTATTTTCTGGATGATTATAAAGAGAATAGTATTTTCTCTTCGTCAAATCAATCACTTGCGCTTTCGGTAATAGCTGCAAGAAATAATTCTCCATATATTCAAATAAATAATTACTTCTCTTAATATGCTTCACATTGTCTTTAAACTTCTCGACATTTCCTTCTTTTGTGATAAACCCGTCCGTTTTGCGGACCTTCTGAAGGATTATTTGTTCTTCTGGAATATAGTTAACTAGTTCTCTCGCAAACTCTTGCATATTTTTCTTCCATCGTTCTAAATACACTTCGACGTTTTCATGTGAAAGAACCTTAGCTTGATCCTTTATTTCATATAGATAGTTAAGATTTCTGCGAAGCATATAATTGATGGTGACAATATGCTCTTCATCAAACATTAACACATCTTTAGATCCATCTACATAAAAGTCTAGAATAAGGAATTCCGGTTTTGTTTTTTCCAATTGGGTGAAAAACTCTTTCTTATAATCACTCTTGATATACTCTACTTCCCTTTGATTAAAACCAATAAATTTCTTCTCTGGAAATGGTACAGGGTTACTCATTATGCTGATAATGGAGGAATGGAATTGCGTGTAAACCAATTCGTATTTACTCTTATAATTCGGATTATAAAAATCAGCTGAACTAAATGCTAAACGGCTAAAACATGAACCACTTACAGCAATTTTCATACTATTTTCAGATGGTTTCACTGCTCGATCCTCACAAGTAATCATTAATTTCTCATCATTAGAAAGCTTCAATCGTTTATGATTATCAATTTCCAGTGTTTGTCCCGATACAGAAATCGTTTCACCAATAATAACCGGTGTCTTAACCATAATACCGTTGTTTGAATCAACTAATTCAAGATAAATCGTATACTGATCCCCATCATGGAAATGAATGTTATCAAATATTTCTTTATACGGAAAGCTTATCATTCCTATTTCTTCTAATTGTTGAAAAGGCAGCTCATTAGCTATTGTGATAAGTTCACCCTCGCTAAATGTTCCCTCTTTGACTAGACTCACTCGATCAATCTGTAAATCATCACTTACAATACCTTGTATCACTACATTTGAATCATCATTGACTTGCCAATTAATCGTTTCAAATAGCAAGCTCTTGGTTGCAATCGTTAATGATAAAGCCTTTTTATAATTTATGTAAAAATTATAGTTAGCTAGATTTGTAATACTATGTCGCCCCATAAAGCCTGAATTCTTTTCGACAGAAAGGGGAAATTCAAGTTCTTTACCAGATGCTCCATCGATAAACACGATATACGCATCCCATGTTTGCTTTGTCTGATTTTCATTCGTTTTTAATAAATAAGGTAGGGATACATTTGCTTCATAAGTGTTTCCTTCTCTAGGCGTAACTGGGAAAGAAACAGTTTGTTGATAATATAGGATATCCGGTTGCAGCCTTTTTCTAAAAACAAGATTAATATCATCCGTTTGTTGAAAGGAACCCCAATTTAATTCGAAGTTAACCGCTAAGGTATTCTCCTTTACCTTTCCCACTAAATGCTCGATAGCTATATCTTTTGTCGAAACGAGCAAGGCAAAACTATTCATTTGTGTCTCGTACAGCTTAACCTGTACAGAACTATTAGGAATAGAAATAGATTCAGTTGGAGTAAAATCACTTATCTCCATTTTAATTCTCTCAATATGATTCCCCAAAGCTAGATAGCAATCCCAAATTGCATGGTATGTAAGATATTCTCCTAATTGATCTAAATGAATGTGAACAGTAAAAAAATCTCCCTGCCATTCTGTATCTAGAGGTATTCTATTTGGGATAAAGTAATCATCAGGTGAAATTCTCTCCTGTAGAAAGATAGATGGTCTTTCTTCCTTTCCATCCTCGTTTGTATATTGGCCTTGTAAAATAAATTCATTTTTATTTTCTAACTTTTGAAAAGATATTAACTTGGCAAACATGTTAACCCTCCGTATCAAACACTGAACCATTTAATAGGAAACAAGCGTTATTTTATTACCCATCAATCTTTTTTTACTTCAAAAGAATATAAGAAAATTAACGATCCGTGAAAAGGATGTTAAGCTTTCTTATCCCATTTTAAATCTATTTATAGCTTATTATAAAAAGTTTCCATCGCTTCTTGATTATACTCAGCATAATCAAATTTAGCGGGTACAAAGGACTCTTTTTCATTGATAATCGATTCTAAACCTTGAGCCAATCCAGTAATGCTGTTTTCCACTAGCATTCCGTATTTGCCATTCTCTAAAACGGTACGATTCGCAACAATGTCTGTAGCAACAATCTTCATTTCTAGCGTCATTGCTTCTAATAACACCATTGGTTGGCCTTCATAATGGGATGATAGAACAAAGCAATCACATTTCTTAATAAAACTAAACGGATTCTCCATTTGGCCCATTAAGTAAACAGAATCTTTTAATTCTAGGTCCTCGATAAGTTGACTTAATTCATCATATAAGACACCTTTCCCTAAGATATAAAGCTTACTGTTTTTGTGTTTACTATGGAATAATGCAAAGGCATGAATGAGATTATCTTGACCTTTCTCAGGAGACAATCTTCCCATATTTACAAAATTAATGTTCCCTTCTTGAGGTTCTGGGATAAATACATCGCCAACCTGAATTCCTAGTTCTTTTTGAACCTTTAACGCTCGACAATCTAACCAGCCTAAAGGTACGTCCTTTAAGATTAAATGAGAATAGCTACCTTTTTGCGTTGTAACCTCTTTATCGACTACCACCATTTTTCCATTTAAAGCCTGGACTTTTTTAAGCACTTTTTTTGCTCCAGGCAGTCCATAAGGATTTGTCCAAATATAATCCTTTTGCCCTAGACATATCTCAGCAATCTTTCTTACTTCGGCTTCTTTAATGACAACTGGCTGATCTTTAATTAATTCAAATGCTCGGTAATCTAGCCAACCAATTTGACTATCATTTATATAGAATTCATAATAGGTCCCTTTGCAAGTCTTATGAATGGTTTTAACTCTTGCAATTTCGCCTGTGTATTCAGCTGCCTTGCCCAATTTTTTAGCATCCACATTCGGATACGCTTTTGTCCAAATATCATGATTATCCGCTTTAGAAATTCTTGCATACATCGTATGGCTAATGTTTCGTTCTTCCAGCGTTCTATCATCAATATGATCGATAAACTTTTGATGCTCTTTGTAATTTTTTTCAAACAGCTTTTGTCTTTGTTTCGTAATAGCTGCTTGCTTCGCCTTAGGCATATCAGCTGTTAACGTATATTCTTCCATGAATTGCAATGCGGAAATATCAATCCAACCAATGATGACTCCATTAACAGAGAATTGACAGTAAACACCATGCTGTGTGCTAGCTTCCTTCGTAATAGAAACAATAATATCTTTATAATCATAACTAGTAGAAACCTTTTTCATGCCTGCAACCTTATATGGTAAAGACCAAATATGATTTCCTCTAGGTCTAATGATCATTCCCACTTTATCAATATCTTTCTCTTCGATGATGGAATCTGGCAAAATCTTTAGCGCTTGCCCTTTAATCCAGCCGATCATTTGATTATTATAGCTAAATTTATAATACATATTTCCATCTACTTTTGCTTCTCTGGAAATGAGAATTTCTGCTTGATTTAACGCCTTATCTAAATTATCCGGTTTTGCATTTGGTTGATTTGGCAATGTATTCCACACAGGATACTTGTCAAACTTCTTAATGATTGCTCTTGCCTTAAAGAAAGAAGAGATTTTTTCCTTTACTTCTTTCGTTTCTTCCTTCTTCTCAAGCTGCAGAATTTTATCTGGATTAATGGAGTTCATAATATAATCAAACTTTTCATAATCTGCATACTCTGCTAAATTCTTTCTGTTTAATTCCATCGTACCTTTTGATACACTGACTAATTTATCAAAACGATTATAAATAGAGAAAAGTCCTCTTAAATTAATGCGATGGGGTCTTCTTTTATTAATGACTTTCTCGCTTTCTGATAGTAAATCATTATGCATATAACAGATTTTTTTCTTCGCATCTGCCACAATTAAGTATTTTGCCCAATAGAGACTATATCCACTGAAATCGATGATGTAATCAAACTTAGCTTTTCCAAATAGACGTTCATGCTCTCTAACATAGGCTTTCTCAGGGAAGAATCTTTTTCCTAAAAAGCCTCTTGCCCCTCTATTATGAACAAATCGATCACGATAAATTTCCATTATGCTATATACAGGCAATCCTGGCTTGAAAAGGAAGCGAACATTCTTATTAACCTTACTGATATTGTTAAGAACTTCCTGTGAATGAGGAGTACCAGTAAAGCAGCTGACATCAAATTTATCGTAGTCAATGTTATTCATTAAATTAATAAAGGAAGAGGTAATCCCATTATCTCGCATGCCACCAGGATAGATAAGAATCTTTTCTTTCTTAGTGTCCAAATCCTTTCCTACATTTAACTTATTTTGTTTCTTAAAGATATACTGAACAACTCTTTCTGTAACCTTCCCATCATCATGGTTAACAAATCTTTTCTGCATTACTTGATAGTTATTCTTGTAACTATCATGAACCAATTCAATGTTGCTAATTGCTTCTGCCAATTCCTTTATATTTAATAGAATAGGACCTGGAAGCTCATCATTGGATAAGTATTGTCCTCTTTCCTCGCTATAAACATCGTTATCCCACATATAGAATAAGATAGGTTTATTCGTTACAAGGAAATCAAAGAAGATACTTGAATAATCCGTTACTAATATATCCACTGTGGAAAGCAATTCATTTGTATCAACAAAATCAGGAACCAATTTAGTAGATAATTCCTCACTCTTAGCAGCTTCTTTATATAAATATGGATGTACCTTTACCAAGACATTGTACTTATCGCCGACTTTCTCTTCTAAATAATGTAAATCCGCATTAATCTGCAGCACGTCATTATTTACTTTGGAAACATTTGTCCCCTTCCATGTTGGCGCATATAAGATATTTTCTTTCTTGTCTTCTAGCTTTAATCCTAAACCTCGTAGGAATTCATTATACTCCTGTGGATTTGTGTTGATTGTGCCATCGATTCTTGGATAGCCCTCTTCCACAATCTCCCCTTTATACAAGCCATTTAATTTATAGCTATCTGTAAACATTCTTGTAGTATGTGCATTAGGACTTAACAGATATTGCGCACTTAAAAAATTTCTTAGTACGTTCTGTGAATGAGATGGATTTCCTGGGATATCAAATCCCATGCTTTTAAGCGGCGTACCATGCCATGTATTAATATATGTTTGTTCTTTTTTCGGAATAAAAAAAGATTGAAACGTTGAATTATTAATTAAGTATTCACTAGAAGCTAAGCTTTTTAAGTATTCTTTTGAATTACGTTTCACGAACTTAACATTAGACATACCCTCATAATCCTTTATTACATGGGAAAGAGCATCGAAATCGGCAATCGACCAAATATGTTGATAACCACTGAAATCAGGATGATTTAACATATACTTAAACATCGCATAGGGACTATCTGTCATACTGTTTCCATCGCGACTTTCATACATAATTGTATTTTTCTTCACATGAATAGAAGTATAATATTTCGCATATCGATTTACACGTCTATGGTTATCCTTCGTTAAATAATTAAAGACAGGCTCTTTTATGAAGTTTATCTTTCTTTTTAATACCTTCTTATTCACTACCGTATACAACCCCTTTAGTTTGCTATCATCACTTTATGTTTAGATTATATCTATGTGAAAAAAATTCATTATTTTCGCTTGCACAAAGAAAAAGGTCACCTATTTCTAGACATGACCTTCTCTTCTCATTTCTCAATAAAAGAAGAGTTCTTGATTAGAATCCCTAGTTAGATTCAACCATTCACTTAAAGTATGAATATACTTCTTTTGAAAAATTCAAACCTTCTTACCAGCATTTTTTATTTCACACCAGCAAGCTCTTTTTTAATTTGAGTAGTAGAAATACCATTTGTTCGTGGTAAATAGATAACATCGCAATACTGGTTCAAGAAATCGAATTTCCCTTCCCAATCATCTCCCATAACAAAGAGATCAATATTATGATTTACAACGTCCTCTACTTTTTGCTCCCAGGTATGTTCTGGAATAACTTCGTCCACATATTTAATTGCTTCTAAGATTAACTTTCTATTTTCATAGTTATGGAAGGACTTTTTCCCTTTTATTTTATTAAATTCATCTGAAGAGATAGCAACAACCAAATAGTCCCCTAAACTTTTTGCTCTTCTTAATAAATTTATATGCCCCCAATGCAATAAATCAAATGTTCCATAAGTGATTACTTTTTTCACGATTTATCACTCTCCCTTGTCCATTTTTATTGAGCTTCTATGTAAACAAAAAATTAATATAATCTTTACAAAAAATGCATATCCCGATTTAAATCTATCTATTACAATACAAATATCAACAAGTTTACACAATATCTCTACAAACAATGTTATATTTTTGTAGAAAGTGTAATGTATAACCAATAAATTTAATAGAAATGAAATTATTATCATTTTCAGGAAAATAGATAAATTCAGAATGAAAATTAATAAATAATTTCTGTTTTTTCATAATTTTCAAACACACAAACATACAATTTAGCACATATAAATTTCTATTGTGCACCTGATCAAAAAATCAAATTTTTCCACAACCTCAAAGTTTATAGTTATATAGTATAGCATTATTATTTTAATTGTCATGGGTATTTCTTTGGAGCTTCCGTTCTTAACTTCTAGTAAATTAGTACTTAAAAATATAAAAAAAGGGCTCTGAATAAGCTTTTCAGAGCCCTTTTTTTATATTTACCTTCTTTTTTCCTAATTTTCTCTTCTTGTCTCTAATCAAGAAATAGACTCTTGATGTTCATTTAAATTTAGGTCTATTCTCGAAAATATATAGCCACCCAATGATTGAAAGGGTTTTCATTATATTAGATCTTGTTAAATTAATGAGGCTTTATTATCCCTATAATAAGTAAATCTTCTAAATGAATAAGCTTTTTGTAGATTTGTTATCAAATATAATAGCTATTGGGATTTGGAATTGTTTCCTCTTCTCTTCTATATTCAATAGTATCACCATTCAAATACTCATACTCTTCAAAATCCTTTTCTACAACCTGGATTTCTTCTTCTCTTTTCACAAATCTCTCTTTAAGTTTCTTTAACATAAACTCACCTCATTTAATAACTTGATTAAGTAATATTTTAGTTATGGATTGTTAAAATTGTGTTTGTTTTCTACTAACTTTTGTTAAGTATTATGGTGAGAATTATTATTCTTAGAAAAATTACTCCTTAATTCCTATTAATAGAAAATAAAAGAATGCAACATTATCCAATAAAGCGTTTTCACTCTATATCTGAAGCATCTTATAGATACATATTACCACGTCAACCAAATGATTACGATAAATATATTTAATAAAAATAAAACTTTTTTCCTTTGTAGTAGTTCTTCTTATCTATAACCTTTTTATCAAAAGTTTAATCAATAAGGTATTATTTACAGTGTTATACCTATAATAATAGAAGTTTTATGAAAAATAGATTGGCGTGAATACTAGTCCTTTTTCCTTATATAAGATTACATCAGGCTCGTTACTCCTTGTCATATTACAATTTATTTACTCCTGTCTTAAGGTGCTTGGGTTCGTCCCTTCCTATGCTATAATGTTTTTCGAGGTGATTTTAGATGAGTGATTTACAAGTATGGTCACAATGGGAGCGATTTATCGCTGCGTTTGAGCGTTTCAACTGGATTGATATAGGTATCGCCTTACTAATCTTTCTTGTATTCTTAGGGTTTAGAAAGCTATTTACAACCTATATTTTCAAGTTAGTGTTAGGAATGGTAAAGAAACTACCAGTAGATATTGTTTCAAAAATATTATTAGCGTTTGAAAAACCACTTCGTTGGTTCTGGGTCATTATCGGAACTTACTTGGCATTAACCTATTTGCCATTTCCGATTACTACGTTCAAATTTGTACAACTAATATACAAGTCTTTTATTATCGGATTAGCCGGTTGGGGAATTTTCAATTATTTTTCCGATCAATCCAATCCTTTTGAACGAATGATATCAAAAACAAAGTTAGATTCAGATAGTATGCTGATTCCTTTCTTAGGAAGAGTATTCCGCATGCTTGTCGTTATCTTTACGGCTGTTAGCATTCTAGATACATGGGATATTCAAATTGGTGCCTTTGTTGCTGGTCTCGGGGTTGCTGGACTTGCCTTCTCCCTAGCAGCACAGGACACGGTTGCTAACTTCTTCGGCGGTGTCGTCATTATTACGGAAAAGCCATTTTCTAAGGGCGACTGGATTCAAACTCCTTCTGTGGAAGGAACAGTCGAGGATATTTCATTTCGTAGTACACAAATTCGTACATTTGCTGATTCGGTTGTGACCGTTCCTAACTCGAAGCTTTCCAATGAAGCGATAACGAACTGGTCGAAGATGTCGAAGCGACAAATCAGCTATGAATTGGCGGTCTCTTATCACACGCCAAACGAAAAATTAAAGGCTGCTTTATTGGAAATAGAAGAAATGCTACGTGCAAATCCTGGTGTAAATCAAGATGTCATCATGGTACGCTTCAGTGAATTCCGTGATTACAGCTTAGGCGTATTCGTCTATTTCTTCACAAATACAACCGTTTGGGCTGAATATTTAGGAGTCAAAGAAGAAACCAATTTAGGAATTCTTAACATTTTAGAAAAACATGGAATTGAAATTGCATTACCTAGTCAGCAGATTTATTTGCCGGAGAAAGAGGAAGGGAAGAAATTGATGGCTGGGGAGTGAGGGGTTTTGGTAGAAGACAAGGTACGGAGGTGCCTTGTCTTTTTTTGTTTGTTTGTTGGGCTGGGGTTGGCTGATATATTTGTAGGTTGGCTGATTTTCTCCTCTCTTTGGCTGATTTATTTCTAGTTTGGCTGATTTTCTCCTCTGTTTGGCTGATTTATTTCTAGTTTGGCTGATTTCCTCCTCTCTTTGGCTGATTTTCTTTTTTTTTCGTTGATTCACCCATCACTTTCGCTGCTCCCTCCACTAATTTCAGCTTATCCACACCACACAATTGTTTATTTGTCGTTTTTTTGCATAAGAACACTAATTCAATGAGTAAATTCTGTTGGGAAACTGGTTGTTCCGATATATCTTAGAAGGGAATACTGTCCTTTCCAGAAATACACTTTTTGAACTTTGTCTTTTTATGGTGCCTGGCACCGATACTTGTGCCTAGTCAGCAGATTTATTTGCCAGAGAAAGAGGAAGGGAAAAAGTTGATGGCTGGGGAGTGAGCTACTATTCACTTCTCTTCTATTAAGAGGAGATAAGTAAATAGAATTGTTATTCCATGTACCACTTCAGGTCATTCCACCTATTTTTCCTATGAGCTGTTAGGCCAACGTTTTTTATGGGTAAAGGGACTTGTCATCTTTGGGGAGTGTTTTTTACATGGGAAACGGAAAATTTATTAAGGGCTTCACGATTGGATTAGGCATCAGTATTCCCTTATGGACTTCTTTCTTTGGATGGATAAAGCTGCTATTGCATATTTTGGAAAAATAATGATTCTTCCATTTCCATGCATTTTGGTTTTCGGTTAGATACATAGTGGTGAAAGCAAGAGAATAACTGATGACTGGGGGGACAGACCTTTTGTGCATTTAGCGCATGGAAGGTCTGTCCTTTTATTATTGCTAAATAACTACTTTGCTTACGCATTTACCATATTCCTCTGGCTTCTCTATATTTAGTTCCTTCCCCTAATGGTGCATTTAATTATTGCTATTTGTTAAAGTTCTATTAGGCAAAAAGATACTTATTAACTATCCTAATTACCTGTAATTAAAACGCTTACAAAAATAATATACAAGTACAAAATATTGTTGTAAAATAAGGATATAAGCTAATGATTCTAACGAAATGAGGTGCTTTAAAATGTTGGAAAAATTGTTCAACTATATTATGGAAAAACCGTTATTAAGTGCCGAAGATAATTTAGAGTATGAATTTCTATTGGAAGAAGAATATCTAGCTAGTGAAATTTAGATGAAAAAATATCATTAATATATAAAAAGTCCTTTTTAGATACATTCCTAACGTGGACAGAGGTTCGGATGCTGCATTCCGAACCTCTTTTTTGTTTTTATTCCTCCTTTTAGCGGATTACCTATCAAGTAAGAGCAAGGAAGAAAATAAAGCCAGAATAACATTGGTTTTTTTTACGGATAATATCTTCTAATTGAGGAGGTGGCAATATGAAATGGAATGGTGCAAAAAAAATAATTTGGCTATTAATAGCGAGCACGCTTTTATCAACTATATTTAGTACGTTTATGATGATTTTAAGCATGAAAATTAAAAATGATGTATCCTTTCTAAGAAGAAAATTATGTAATTCAGGTGACAATGCTATAAGATTTCAAAAGTATCGGAAACCATAGCATTTGTTTATATAATCGCTGCCTTTTTTCATTGCTGGTACCGCTATTTGTTCTCTTTAAATGGCTAAAATGCTTAAGGGTTCTCTCCTATCGAGAATCCTTTTTGCTAAACTATTTGACTTATTGCTCCCAACATCTTCACTTGCGTTTCTTTTAACTTCTCTGACTCCTCTATATTACCGCCATACTCCGAATAGAAGGATGCAAAGGACTGGTCTTTATATCTTGGGACTACATGCATATGGTAATGGGTAAGTTCATTGAATATCCCGCCGTTTTGGCATACGGTTATGCCATCTGGAAGATATAATTCCTTTATTGCTTTTGAAAGAATGATGGAGGCTGTCATTATCGACTTTGCTGTTGCTTTATCTAATTCGTCTACATCGTGAAAATGCTTTTTTGGAAGGATTAATGTATGTCCTTCGTTAAATGGTTCGTGATCTAAAAAACAACATACATTTTCATCCTCATATACAACATATACTGGTTCGTTCTGATTTGCTAAATTACAGCCTAAGCAGTTCACTTCACACTCTCCCTTTTTATCTGTAAATATTACCTCTTATAAAACTCCAAAAGTTTTCGGAAAACCATTCTTTTAAGACTTATGTACAACTTCCACTCAATTGCTAAAAAAAAAAGATGGACGAAAATAAAGCAAAACAGCTAATCCTTCAATAAAAGTTAATACATATTTCATAGTTGATAAACATTTCGTTAATAATACTTTTGTAAAATAAGGGTATAAGAGTATTATCCTAACGAATTGAGGTGCTTTAAAATGTTTGAAAAACTGATTAACTATATCATCGAAAAACCTTTATTAAGTGCCGAAGATAATTTAGAGTATGAACAATTATTAGAAACAGATTTTGAAGATAGCGACATAGACATAAATAAATATCATTAATATAGGATAGGGCGCCTTTTTGGGTGCCCTATTGTTTTTCTTTAAAAAGAGTTAGGAACTCTCTTTTACATAGGAAGAAGAATTGAATTCCCCAACTGAAAAAACGATAACAAGGTATAAGAAAATTTACAAAATATTAAAAAAAGCGCTGCATCTTGTTAATATTCTTATCATAAAATATGAATATAGAAGTATTATATCAACGAATTGAGGTGCTTTGTATGTTAAAAAAATTATTCCATTACCTATTAGAAAAACCGTTATTAAGTGCCGAAGATAATACTGAGTTTGAAGAGCTTTTAGGAAGCGTGCTTGAGGAAGAATACGTTTGAGTATCGCTATTACATAAAATATAATGAATTTTATTAATAAGGCATCTGTTTAGGATGTCTTTTTGTTTTGTATTTGAATGAGTACGCTCATTGTCTTCATTTAGTATCCTTCTCATATGGACAATTCATTCGGTTTGTCTTTTTATGGTGCCAGGCACCATAAAAAAGTGATTTGGATTTGTGTATTTGGTAATCACAAAGAATGAAGACTAGGAAAACTCTCATTGTCTTCATCCCCTGTTCCCCTCATATGTACAATTGTCTTTTTTATGGTGCCTGGCACCGAAAAAAGACAATTACTTTTTCTTCTCTTTCGGCAAAAAAAGTACATCGAAATCCTCTAAGCTATCAATCCCATCTGCTTCCATCTTCTCGCCAACTGCTGCTACCAATAATCGGATTCCTTCTTCTACGGCTACCTGCTCGCTTGGCTGCAAATTTTCTAATACCGAACCCATTATTTTTTGAATCGGCTTTGGTGATGTTTCTTCAATTATTTTGACCATTTTTTCTGTTAACATAATCTGTACAGAGCGTTTGTCTTGCGGATTCGGTTTCTTAATGAGAATCCCTTTTTCTGTTAGTCTTTCCACAATATCCGAAACCGTACTTTGTGTCATGCGAAGATTTTGGGTAAGCTGCTTTACACTAATTTTTTTATTTATAAAGACCTCTAGAATGACGCGTGCTTGCGGAGCCGTTAGTCCATGCTCTTCTGCATGTCTCTGTAGGCTCTTCATAATAAAGCGATTCAAGAAATCAATCGATTCCCAAATGTATGTGGCCCTATCTAGCATTTGATAACTCCTTTCTTTAAAAAGTTTTATTTTAAGGCTGTTTTCGTAAAGTTTGTTGCTATGAGCCGCAGCCTGAATACACTCCGCTTTCCGTGGGGCTCGCGCTGAGCCGCGGTCTGCTTCCGCCTGCAGGGTCTCAGGCTGTCTCGCTAATCCCCGTGGCGTCTACGTGTATTCAGGCTGCTCAGATTTCCTCATTAATTGATTTTTTCTATTAAGAAAGCAACAATCTTTTAGAAAACAGCCTATTTTAAAGAAAAACTCGCAAGCATGCTGCGAGTCCTTCTTTGCTTAGGTAAAGGTTACGATGCCTCTTCAAACTGACTATTATAAAGCTCTGCATAGAAGCCATTCTTTTCAATTAGTTCCTTATGCGTACCTGCTTCGATAATGTCTCCCTCTTTCATCACGAGGATTAAGTCTGCATTTTTTATCGTCGACAGTCTATGGGCAATAACAAAGGAAGTTTTTCCTTCTGTCAGCTTATCCATTGCTTGTTGAATCAACAATTCTGTGCGCGTATCGACAGAGCTAGTCGCTTCATCGAGAATAAGCAATGGTGCGATTTTTACCATCGCACGGGCAATAGTAATAAGCTGTTTTTGCCCTGCTGATAAACTCGTCTTGTCATCTAAGATTGTATCATAGCGATTTGGCAGTGTTTGAATGAAATGATGTAATCCTACTGCTTTGCAGGCTGCTTCCACTTCTTCATCGGATACACCTTCTCTAGAATACACGATGTTATCGCGAATCGAACCTTCAAATATCCATGTATCCTGAAGCACCATGCAGAATAAATCATGGAGCGCTTCTCTTGTCATTTGATTGGTTGGAACACCATCAATAGTAATTTCCCCACCATTCACCTCATAAAAACGCATAAGCAAGTTAATTAACGTTGTTTTTCCAGCTCCAGTTGGACCTACTATCGCTACCTTCTGACCAGCTTTTACCTGTACAGAAAAGTCCTTTATAACGGCTTTATCTTCACTGTATCCAAAGCGTACATGCTTAAATTCCACATCGCCTTTAACATTCTGCAGTTTTTCTTTCTTTTCTACTTCCTTAACAAGCTCTTCTTCTGCCAAGAATTCAAAAACACGTCCACTTGCCGCTGCAGTTTGTTGTAAATTTGTTGCCGCTTGTGCAATTTGCTGAAGCGGCTGTGTAAATAAACGAATGTAGAGCATAAAGGCAACAATAACACCAAATGAAATACTTCCATTAACGGCAAGCACTGCACCAACAATACATACAACCACATAGCCGAAGTTTCCAATAAACATCATTAATGGCATCATCAGCCCTGACATAAATTGCGATTTCCATGCACTTTCAAATAGTCGCGTATTAATGGACGTAAAAGCATCCTTCGCCTGTTGCTCCCCATTGTAAGCTTTCACAACATTATGACCAGAATAGATTTCCTCTATATGGCCATTCAGTTTCCCAAGCTCTTGCTGCTGTTGGGCAAAGAACTTCTGTGATTTTGAAATAATAAAAAACATAAAGGCAAAACCAATGAATGTAGAGAGAATCGCTGTAATTGCCATAATCCAGTTAGTATAGAACATCATGATTAAAGAACCGATGAACATCGTAACAGCCGTAATTAAGCTACTAACACTTTGGTTCATCGTCTGTCCAACCATATCAACATCATTTGTGACACGGCTTAGAACATCACCTGTTGTTGTATTATCAAAATAGCTTAAAGGCAATCGATTAATTTTCCCCGAAATATCTCTTCTTAATTGTTTCGAAATCCTTTGTGTAACAGTTGCCATAATAAAGCCTTGAACATAATTGAAAATATAGCCTAACCCATAGAGGAATACCAGAAAAATAGCAACATCATAGACAGCATCAAGATCAATTTCTCCCATTAAACCTGCTGTAATATAGTCTGTCATTTTGCTTAGCTGATCAGGACCAATAATACTGAAGATCGCTGCTGCCATCGCAAGGATTAAAGCCAGGATAATAATTGGAAAATAGGCTTTACAGTAAACTCCTAATTCCTTCAAACTCGATAAATTCATGCCTTTCGCAGCAGGAGGGATTGCTTCTGTTGGCTGTTTATCCTGCTCCTCGGTTTGGGAGGAATTTAATTTATTTTGCGCTTCTTTTTCATGACGTTTACCCAATTTCGAGTTCCTCCTTTGATAATTGTGATAAGGCAATTTCTTGATACACATCACATGTGATCATCAGCTCATCATGCGTACCCATTCCAACTACTTCCCCTTTATCTAAAACAAGAATTCGATCAGCATCTTTAATCGTTCCAATACGCTGTGCAACGATAATGTTTGTGGCATCATTTATTTTCTCTTTTAACTTGGAACGTAGCACGCGGTCTGTTTTATAATCCAATGCAGAAAACGAATCATCAAATAAATAGATTTCCGGATCTTTATAAATGGCACGAGCAATCGATAATCTCTGTTTCTGCCCACCAGAAAGATTCGTTCCCCCTTGCGAAATCGCTGCTTCATATTGTTCTTCCATTTTTTCAATAAAATCCTTTCCTTGCGCAATTTCTACTGCTCTTTTCACTTCCTCTTCCGTTTGCTTCTCTCCGCCAAAAGCGACATTGGAAGTAACGGAACCACTGAACATAACCGCTTTTTGGGATACATAGCCAATTTTATCTCGCAGCGCTTCTAGCTTATAATTTTTCACGTTAAGGCCATCCACCAGAATTTCGCCATCGGTTGCTTCCATAAAACGTGGAATCAGGTTGAGTAATGTACTTTTTCCACTACCTGTTGAACCTATGATTGCGACTGTTTCTCCCTTGGAAGCAGTAAAGCTGATATCTTTAAGAATATAATCATTCGCACCAGGATATTTAAAGCTAACATGGCGAAATTCAATTTCTCCTTTGCTGTCCCCTTCCGATTGTGCACCACTCTTTATTTTCACCTCAGTATCCAGCACTTCGTTGATTCTTTTCGCTGAAACAGCGGCACGAGGAAACATGACAAATGCGATAGAAAGCATCATAAAGGCCATAATAATCTGCATCGCATAAGAAGAAAATACGACCATATCAGAGAACAATGGTAATCTATCTGCCATTGGAGCATTATTGATTAGCACCGCTCCAATCCAGTAAATAGCAAGACTCATCCCTGACATAATAAGAGTAATTGTCGGCATCATCACAGCCATTGTTCTTGTTGTAAAAAGATTCGTATCTGTTAGTTCCTTATTCGCTTTCTCAAACTTCTCTTCGTGATAATGAGTTGCATTATAAGCATGAACCACACGAATACCTGTTAAATTTTCTCTTGTTACCATATTAAGATTATCTGTTAGCTTCTGGATTACTTTAAATTTAGGAAGTGCCACAAGAACAAGGATAGCGATTAACACTAGTAGCACCACAATCGCGACACCAGTTGCAGCGGTCCATTCCCAGCTTTTCCCCATAATCTTAAAAACACCCCAAACCGCAATAATCGGAGCCTTTATCACAATTTGCAAGCTTAATATAATCAGCATTTGCACTTGCATAATATCATTAGTAGAACGAGTAATTAAGCTCGCTGTAGAAAAACTAGAGAGCTCTTCCATTGAAAAGGATAAGGTTTTATCAAAGACCTTTTTGCGCAGGCGATTTGAAAAGCCAGCAGCTACTTTTGCCGCAAAATAGACGGTTATAATGGATGCAACCATGCTCCCCACTGCACAAAGTAACATAAATGCCCCTTGTGTGAGAACGTCACTTAACTCACTTCCTTCTGTTTGAACAAGTCTCGTGATTTCCGCCATATAATCTGGAAGCTTCAAATCAAGCCATACTTGCCCAACAATAAAGACTAACGCACAGACAATGAGCCACCAGTCTCTCTTCTCGAAATTTTTAAAAATCCTTAACATGAATCCATTCCTCCCCATGTTGCCAAACATATTTGTTGGTTTTGATGTTAATGTTCCTTCATCTCAGCTTGTGTTCCAGCCCTTTGTTTTATTCTGGATCCATATTTTGAGGTTATTTTACAAACTAAAAACTATATCGAACAAGATGCATCGCATCCGATATATCGTATGCGATTATATTAATGATTTTATAGATGATTGTCAAACGATAATATTTACCATTATGTAGTTTAGTGAAAAAAAAACAGCTCCACTAGTTAGGAGCTGTTTCCTCTATTTTATGATTTCTTTTAATGTGTTCTTAAAGCTGTTATACACAAATGTCCAAATAGCTGGCTCTGTTCGATATGTCTCTTTTAATTGCTTATAAAATTCTTTTTGTTTTTCCTCAAATGCTGGATCCTCTTTTGCTGGGAGCTTCGCGCGACCTTCATTCACCATTTCTTGTACTTCTGGTGCGCGAGGTCCCCATTTGCCGACTAATTCCCCTTGTTCATTTAAAACAAGTACCATTGGAATCGCTCTGCCGCCGTTTGTTAAATGTCTGTCGATTAAATCCGTATCCGCATCTCTTAATGCCACATTCATCTGAAGGTCTGCTGCTTCCACTAATTTGCGAAGAATCGGATTAATCACCATCGCATCCCCACACCAATCTTCCGTTATCGTCAGGAAGTGAAGGTTATGCTGCTTTAATTCTTCCGCAAAACCATCTTCAGGCAGCGTAAAGTTTTGATACACCTCATAGCTTTCCTCTTTCAATGTACTCATATTGTCCATGTATGCTTGAATGCTTGATCCTTCTTCGAAATATTGTTGTTCTGTCTTCATATGTACACTCTCCTTTTTGTGTAAGCCTTGTCTATTATTTTACTATTTATTCGGTTTTCATTCTATTTTGAGGATTGAGGAGGATTTCCATTTTTTGATAGATGATTGCATGGTCGTTTGTTACAATGAAGGAATAGTAGATTAATTAGGGATGGGAGTTATAGGCATGAAGAAATTTCTTTCTACACTTGTGATGATGGTGATTGGCGCAGCATTTGGCGGTGCGCTTTCGCTTCTTATTTTATCAGGGGATGTTAGTGTTGCTAGTGTTGTGACTAGCTTGATTTGTGTAGTTGTATTTTATGTCGTACATATTATTTTGCATGAAGCAGGACATTTTATTTTTGGAAAATTAACGGGCTATTCTCTCGTATCTTTCCGCGTTTTTTCATGGATGGTTGTTCCGACAAAGAACGGCTTGGAGCGAAAAAAGCTGCATGTCCCGGGAACACTTGGTCAATGCTTAATGGCTCCTCCGCCATATATTGCGGGCAAGTTTCCATTTAAGCTGTATTTATGTGGTGGAGTGATCATGAATTTTCTTGCGAGTGCTGTCGTTGGGTTGATTGCCTGGCTTGCAGGAGAATTAGCTTTAGTTGCTAGTATCTTTATTCTTCTAGGGCTGTTCATCGGCTTAACAAATATCATTCCCTTTGGATTTAACGATGGAATGACGTTAAAAATGTCTTGGAAAAAGGAAAGCAAGCAATGGCAGCTTTTTTCCCAGTTTTATATCAATGCCCAAACTTCAAATGGGGTCACTTATCAGGAGTTGCCAAAGGAATTATTTGCATTACCTGCAGGCGATGATGGGAAGGACTATTTTTCACAGTGGACTCTCTGCATCCAGCAAGCTCTGGCAATGGACCGCCTAGATTTTGAAGAGGCAAAAAGGATTAATGATTTGCTATGGGAAAGAAAAGAACAGCTTATTACCCTTTTCCGAGTCGAAATTGCAAAAGAGCGATTGTTTTTATTGGCTGTTTTGGAGGGAGATAAGGAAGAAGCCCGTTCCATTTATGCGTCGAAGGAAGTTAAACGGTATTTGGCGATAAAACAGATGAGTAACAAGCGCATTGCTGCTGCTTATGAGCTTTATGTGAATGGGGACCGGGAAAAGGCGGTTGCGCTTTGCGAAGAGGGTGTTGGGCTAGAGGCTAATAATCCGAATGCGGCGGATGTTTTGTTGGAGAAGAAGATGATGGGGGTTTTATTGGGGGATTGAGGTTTGGGTGGGGTTGCAGGTTGATTTCAGGTCTGGGTGTTGGCTGATATATTTGCTGTTTGGCTGATTTCCCCTTTGCTTTGGCTGATATATTTGCTGTTTGGCTGATTTTCTCTTTGCTTTGGCTGATATGTTTGCACTTTGGCTGATTTCCCCTTTGCTTTGGCTGATATGTTTGCACTTTGGCTGATTTCCTCTTTGCTTTGGCTGATATATTTGCTGTTTGGCTGATTTCCTCTCTGCTTTGGCTGATATGTTTGCACTTTGGCTGATTTACCCTTTTCTTTGGCTGATATATTTGCACTTTGGCTGATTTACCCTTTTCTTTGGCTGATATATTTGCACTTTGGCTGATTTCCTCTCTGCTTTGGCTGATATATTTGCACTTTGGCTGATTTTCCCTTTGCTTTGGCCGATATGTTTGCACTTTGGCTGATTTACCCTTTTCTTTGGCTGATTTGTTTGCACTTTGGCTAATTTTCCCTTTGCTTTGGCTGATTTCAGTCTCATCGTGAGTAAGAGTTCCTATCCTAATCATTGTGCATTCGAAATATTGTTCAAGTGTTTACGGTTTATGGTACTTTCTACCCTTATTTTCTCCTGTACTTGGCAATTTCATCCTTACTAGCATCTTTGCAGCTGTTTCACGCGAGGTAATGTGGGCAAATTCGCGAAATTCCTTATTTGTGATAGTGGGTTTTATTAATAAAAGGTAATCTATAACAGCCTTTTGATGGGCAGCTGTATCATAGCTGTTACAATGAGGACAAAACCATTTCCGTTTCTTCCGCTGCATTGCAAATTTTTCACATGCTGGGCATTGGACTCCTGTGATAAGATCACTTGGTTGTAGTCCATATTTTTTTAGTAAATCAACGGTTTCTGTGGTGTTATTTTTCATGAAGTTTTTCGATACTTTGCGTAGCATCTTCCTATCCATCACGATCACTTTATATTTTAGATGCATTTGTTCCCATTTTTCTAAAAAACTGTGGCTGTGGATGACTTTGTCTTTAATGGCGGGATTTCCTTTTATGATTGTTGATGGATTACTAAAAATGACTAAGAATTCGATGGGAATTGGTGGGAGGTTGTGTAGCTTGAAGTATGTTTGTAATTGGCGTTGGTGCCTTTTCGCTTGCGAAATTGGATCAGAAAATCCTTCTTCCTTTTCATCGACTTTGCGAATTAACTGATTAAAGTTGGAGTCAAAGTGAACCTCTCCATAATAGTTTTTGCATTCTAAAATGAGGGCAAATCTCTGTGTGAGAATGAGGTAGTCTATCTGAAAATATGTTTTTCCATCGTAAAGACGGAGATTATGAATGATGAGACAATCTTTTTCCGGCAGAAACTGCAGATAATACTTCATTTCTTTTTCTCCACGAAAACCAGCTAATAGTTTCCTTAAATCTTCCATTACATTCGGTCTAAGTTTATGCGTTTCTTTTAACCTAATGATGAGCAACTCGGTGGATTTCAATCGATCACTCTTGCAAATTTCGTTTAAGAACAATTTTCCACTTCCTTTCTTGTTTTCTATTAGTATTCTATTTGATAGCTTAAAATCCCTTTTTGGAGGGGGAGCGAAATTTGGGTTTGGCTGATATCTTTGTAGTTTGGCTGATATCTTCTCACTTTGGCTGATTTCCTTCCTGCTTTGGCTGATATCTTCTCACTTTGGCTGATTTCCTCTCTACCTTGGCTGATATCTCCATTTTCCTACTAGCATTCATCTTCTCTCACCCAATTCGCCCGCTCCTTAAGCTTAATTAACTTCTTTCCACTCAAAACTCCTCATAAACAGCTGGATCTTGATCCGCAATCCGCCCATCAACACGCGTTAGCCCAGAAATTTGCTGCATTTGTTCTTCTGTTAACTGAAAATCGAATATTTCTAGGTTTTCTTGTTGTCTTTGTGGGGAGCTTGATTTTGGGATTGGCAAGGCTCCTAGTTGGGTGTGCCATCTTAGGATGACTTGGGATATTGTTTTGCTGTGTGCTTCTGCTATTTGTTGAATGGTTTCGTTTTCTAGGACGTTGTTTGCGCGACCGAGTGGGCTCCATGATTCGGTTATAATTCCGTTTTCTTTGTCGTAGGCTAATTGCTCTTTTTGGGAGAAATATGGATGTAATTCTACTTGGTTAATGCTCGGCAATACGCCTGTTTCTTTTTTCAAGCGATCGAGATGCTCTGGTAAGAAGTTGCACACGCCGATGGAGCGAATGAGTCCCCATTTTTGGGCGTCGATTAATGCTTGCCATGCTTCTACGTATAAATCTGTTTTTGGGTTTGGCCAGTGAATAAGGAATAAATCGTAATAATCTAGCTTGGTGCGGTAGAGTGATTCTTGGATGGTATAGATGGCTTTGTCGTATTGATGGTGTCTGCCTGGAAGCTTGGATGTAATAAGCAATTGATCTCTGCTGACTGAGCTGCGGCGAATCGCTTCTCCAACTGCTCCTTCATTTTCGTAGTTGAAAGCAGAGTCGAGCAAGCGATAGCCCATGTCAATTGCTGATGTCATTGCCTGAACACCAGAGGCACCTCGTAAATTGTATGTACCAAGACCAATGGCAGGAATAACAAGACCATCATTTAGCGTGATTTGCGGAATCGTTGTGTTCATGAATATATCCTCCTTCGTTATATTAGGAAAAGATTTCCTCCTCTTAAAAGTATAGAGGATAGCGGCTCACGAATTCTACTGATATGCTTTTATTTGCTATATTAAATTATCTTTACTTCAAAACATTTTTCTTTCATTACCTATTTGATATGTTAAAATATAGAATATATATTAAAAACTGTATAGGGAGGGAAAAGGATGAAAAGTACAGGAATTGTTCGGAAAGTGGATGAATTGGGTCGTATTGTTATTCCAAGAGAGTTGCGAAGAACGTTGGGAATTGAAATTAAGGATCCTTTAGAAATTTTTGTAGAAGGGGAAAAAATCGTCTTCCAAAAGTATAAAGCCTTTGAGGAATGTGCTATTACTGGGGAAGTATCACCAGATAATATCACGGTTGGTAACGGCAAGCTTGTGTTAAGTAAAGAAGGCGCAGCGTTATTAATGAAAGAATTAGAATCGGTCTTTGCAAATGAATCTCAGAAGTAAACCATTTAACTTCATTTATAAGAGGACAATTCTCTCTCGTTTACTCGACAGATAGAATTGTCTTTTTTTATTGTCTCGGGGCAAACAGCATGACGCCTACTCCTACTAGGCAAATTCCAGCACCTATCCAGTCATACATATCTGGCGTTTTTCGATCCATTCCCCAGCCCCATAGAACAGAGAGAATGATAAAGATGCCTCCATAGGCAGCATATACTCTTCCAAACGACATAAACGATTGAAAGGTTGCAATAATACCATATAGAACGAGCGATATTCCGCCAAAAATCCCCCAATAATAAGACTTTCCCTCACGAAGCCATTGCCAAATGAGATAGCCTCCACCGATTTCGGCTAAACCAGCTAATAAAAAAATAAGTATTGTCATGATAAACCATCCTAATATCCGATATTCCATCATTATACCAAAAATAGGATGATTAATCTTTTCTTATCCTCTTACTTTTATCAAGCATTTCTACCATAAATTTATGAAAAAGCATCAGGATTACATAAAGAACAGGATACGTAAAAATAGAATAGGCTTGTTTCCATCCATTTAAATAAAAGGTACCAGTCCAAATAAAGAAGGTTTCATAAACCATTGCAATGAATCCCCAAATAAAAATGTAGACTATCTTTTTCATAAGGCTATTTTTATATGGAAAGAAATTTAGAAAAATAACATTGATTGCAGGATAGATACCGAAAATGTAGATAATAGTCTCCCAATCAGGCCCTTTTTCGAAATAACCATAATAGTCATATTTCAAACTAAGATAAGTATCTGTTAGCAACTGAAGTAATGTGGCAAACAATGTCGTTGTCAGTATTTCAATAGGAGTTAGCCTTTTAGGAATAAAATAAGCAATAGTATTAAATAGAATGACCATAACGATAAGAAAGAACATAAAATGACTCCTGTCTATATTGGCTTGTCCATTCTTATCCTTGCCAAAAATAGAGAAATTACTCGAATTCTCTATCAGATTCCTGCCATTTCATAAATAATCTTGTTAATAAATATCCTCCAATGTATAGAAGCAGATAGATTAAAAAGATATGGAAATAATTGACCCATTTATAGCTTTGAAATAAGCCGATTGCCGTTAACAGTGGCTTAAATCCAAAACCAAATACAAGCGCTAAAAGCGTTGCATAAAGATAATAGTTTTTATCATGCTTTAAGGTCCATTGAAATACTAGCATAATCGCTACTGGAATAATCGATCCATCTAGCGAAAAACTTGGCAAGAATGGCAGTATTTGATATGGGTAAGACCATAATCCAAAGCGAATACCGATTGCATCTGCATATGAAAATAACATATGGACAGCAAACCCAAAGAAACCAATAATAAAAATGCGCTTTCGATCTATAACAAAATATAAGATGATTAGCGGAACTACTAACATAAGCAAAATCACCCAAAATTGCCATGTATCTAAACCGGAATACATACTCCAATACTCTTGGGCCTCTTTTGTATACTTCTCTTGTATGGAAACTAATCGATCAAAAAAAGATCGTTGTTGGTCATTCATCCAATCACCTCCGTCATATTTTTTAGTATGGACTATTTTTTAGAAAATATTTCTCTATCCCATCGCTTATTAATTAAGAAGAATGGGGCATGCTTCAATTAAAAGGGGCTTCTTCCGATTGAGTTACAAGATCAGCACTGGGGGTACTATATGCATCATCAACTATGGAATAATCCTATCTATTTCCGGTATTTTTTCTTTATTCTCTTATTTGTTAGTGTCCTACTGAATCGATATTTTCATGAAAATCATGATAACTATTTTATTCTTTATATCCTATGTTCCATTTTGCTTGGAATTGGCTTCTATAAAAGCCCAAGATGGATTATATTCTTGCTTACTTGCTTGGTAGTTGCCTGTAGATCGTTTTTCATCCAAGATCAGCCGGTCACTTTATCTAATTTCACCGTCTATTTATTCACCTATCTTCTCATTACCCTTATTTCTGTTGGCTTTATGTCTCGTGTCCAAAGGGTGCTTGAAGATAACTTAGCATTAACAAAAGTACTTTCCAATGCACTTGATTCAAGAGATTCTTATACAATGCATCATTCTAAAAATGTCGCTAAATACGCCATGGAAATTGCAGAGGAAATGAATTTACCCTCTTCTTTATGCGATGTTATTCATATTGGAGGGCTACTTCATGATATTGGAAAAATCGGCATACCAGAATGCTTATTAACTAAGCCCGGAAAATTAACCGAGGAAGAATATGAATTAATAAAAACGCATCCGAAAAAGGGCTACGAAATCATTAAACATGTTAAGCAATATAAAAACAATGGCATATTGGATATTGTCCTACATCACCATGAGCGCTTTGATGGGAAGGGATATCCGAAAGGGTTAAAAGGAGAAGAAATTCCATTAGTCGCTCGCATCGTTGCAGTAGCTGACAGCTTTGACGCTATGTCCTCCCAGCGCGTCTATCGAAAAGAACTCCAATTAGACCACATCCTCGAAGAAATAAAATGCAACAAAGGCAAACAATTCGATCCAATTGTAGTCGATGCATTTCTATCTTTATTTGAAGATGAGAGTAATCCTTTTAGAAACAGAAGAAAATAGGTGGGTGTTGGTGATTTTTCTCTCCCAACATCTACTACACCAAAACAATTGACGAAAATAAAAAAATATGCGACAATCCAATAGTTCGCATACGAACAGTTCTTATAAAAACAACAGAAAGGGAGAAAAATTCAGATGAACGGGTCGTTAAACAACGAATTAATCCGCTCCTATTCCCGCATCAACAAGGCCTATAACAACCTAGTCCAAATGGATGCAAAAAGGTTAGATTTAACAGCCGTACAGCTTAAAACACTGTATAGGATCTACTTCCAACCCGATATCGGAATCGGAGAACTAGCCACGCAACTATCTTTAACAAAAAGCACCGTTAGCGGAATTATCGATCGACTATCCCAACGACAATTAATCGAACGAACCATTCCTGAAGACAATCGTCGAGCGGTAAACATCCAGTTAACAGAAGAAGGACACAGCATCATGCAACAATACTTCGCTGGAACGTCCATCCTATCGAAAAAAATTAATGAAGTAATGGCACTTCCAGAAGAAGAAATAAACAAAATACTAGAACTAAATGGAAAAATACTAGCCATTTTAAGTGACATGGAGGAGGAACAATGATGAATAATAAACGCATGATTTTATTAAATATTATCCTATTAATCGTGTTAGTAGGCGGAGGATTTGCCGGCTATTACTTTTACGACCAATCGATTTCCTATATTAAAACAGACAATGCCCAAATTGCCGGCCAACAAATCAGCATCGCTTCACCTACAACAGGGAAACTAAAAGAATGGAAAGGCGAAACAGGTACCTCTTTTACTAAAAACCAAAAAATCGGAACTGTCGAAGTTGTAACAGAATCAGGCACAACTGATATGGATATTACCGTTCCAGAAAATAGCACTATCGTACAATCAAGCGCTGTACCAAACACCTTTATCGCAGCAGGAACATCCCTAGCAAAAAGCTATGACCTAGAAAACCTTTGGGTAACAGCAAACGTCGACGAAACAGACATCAACAAAGTAAAAGTCGGCCAAGAAGTAGATTTATACGTAGATTCCTATCCAGATACCGTACTAACAGGCAAAGTAGACAGCCTAGGACTTGCAACAGCAGGTACCTTCTCCCTACTACCAAGCAACAACAGCTCAGGAAACTACACAAAAGAAACACAAGTCATTCCCGTAACCATCTCCATTGACAATTACGGCGGCCTAAAACTAATTCCAGGTATGAACGTTTCCGTAAGAATTCATAAGTAGGTGATGCAAATGACCACATACATCACAAGCTATATTATCGGAAGCATACTCCTGCTACTCCTCATCAATCTTTTTTTACGAAAAAAGAAGACAGTAGGTAAACAAGCAAACGTCCTAGATGATGGAAAGCGGAATAATGACATTCAGCCATCCCTTGAAAAATCGGATCTAGCTGTACATGCAGAAGCGTCTAAGGAATCGGATGTGGAAGCTCCTTTTGAACAGGTAGAGGCTAGCAGAGAAGAAGATCTAGCCGAATCGCCTGATTCTAATAAAGCGGAGGCTCCTTTTGAAAAAGTAGAAGAAGAGGACCTCTTGCAAACAAAGGAATCCAATAAACCGAAAGCTCCTTATAAACCATTGGAAACTGCCGAAGAAATCAACCGTGGCAAGGTAATTGTTGCGCTGATGCTCGGCGCATTTGTTGCGATTCTGAACCAGACCTTATTAAATGTGGCCATTCCACATATTATGAACGACTTAAATGTTTCAACAAGCACCGTCCAATGGCTATCCACTGGATATATGCTAACAAATGGTGTGTTTATCCCAATCACTCCATTTTTAATTAATAAATTGGGAACAAGGAAATTGCTTATTGGAGCGATTTCTGCCTTTACCATCGGTTCGATTGTGTGCGCCACCTCTATTGGATTTTCCATGCTATTAATTGGACGTATCATCCAAGCAGCAGGTGCAGGTTTATTAATGCCACTTTTAATGACCGTCTTTTTAATTATTTTCCCGCCAGAAAAACGTGGAACAGCGATGGGAATCATGGGTGTTGTCATGATTTTCGCCCCTGCCATCGGTCCAACTTTATCCGGCTGGCTAATTGGCCATTATTCTTGGCGCGTACTATTCGATCTAGTTATCCCAATTGGCATTCTCGATTTAATTATCGCCATTATGTGGATGAAGGATGTAACAAAAGTTTCGAATCCTGTCTTTGATACGATTGGCTTTATCACTTGTACCGTCGGCCTAGGCACCTTGCTTTACGGATTTAGTGAAGCGGGGAATAACGGCTGGGATAGCAAAGTAGTTGTTCTTTCTTTATTAATTGGTGTTATCTTCTTAATCCTGTTTGTCTGGAGAGAGCTTACAACTGAAGCACCTATGGTTGACTTGCGTGTATTCAAATACAGTATCTTTACCTTAACAACCCTAATAAGCATGATAGTAAATATGGCCATGTTTGCGGCAATGCTGCTTCTGCCTATTTACTTGCAAAATATCCGCGGCTTTACTGCTTTGGATTCTGGACTATTAATGTTACCAGGTGCCATCATCATGGGAATCATGTCTCCGATTGCCGGAAAGCTGTTTGACCGATTTGGTGCAAGACCACTCGCCATCATCGGCTTAATTATCACGGTTCTCACAACATATGGATTCACCCAATTAACGATGCAAACATCCTATTCTCATTTGATGATGCTCTATATTTTCCGGATGTTTGGTATGTCCTTTATTATGATGACCGTCATGACAGAAGGAATGAATCAGCTCCCATTAAGCTTAACAAGCCACGGCACGGCTGTTTCCAATACAGCAAGAACCGTTGCCGGAAGTATCGGGACTGCCTTCTTAATTACCGTCATGACCAATCGTACAGCATTTCATTTAGATAACTATAACAACATCATCTCTTCTGCCAATCCATATATCGCAGAAAAGTTTGCACAGTTGGGGCAAGGTTTAGCAGGTCTAACTGGGCTACCAACAGGAGCTGGCCAAACACTAGCCATCTCCACCATCTACGGAAAAGCAGCACAAGCATCTACCATCAGCGGAATAAACGACGCCTTTCTCGTCGCAACCATTATCGCCAGCGTAGCACTGGTACTTTCCCTGTTTATCCGTAGAGCCACAACCAGTTCTAAAGATAGTTAATAAAGGCAGTGTTTCCATCCTAGAGCATAGTAGTTGCTCTGGGATTTTTTTTGTGGGGATGAGGAATGTGGGGTTCATTTCTTTGATGAACATCTTTTTTTCTATAACCTCTGTTACCTTCTTTTTTGCTTTCGGGCACAGAGGAACGCTTCTCTGTTACCTTTTCCTCTTCTTTTTCTTGCTTTCGGGCTCAGAGACGGCTTCTCTATTACCTTCTCCTCTTCTTTTTCTTGCTTTCGGGCACAGAGACGGCTTCTCTGTTACCTTCTCCTCTTCTTTTTCCTGCTTTCGGGCTCAGAGAACGCTTCTCTGTTACCTTTTCCTCTTCTTTTTCTTGCTTTCGGGCACAGAGAACGCTTCTCTGTTACCTTCTCCTCTTCTTTTTCTTGCTTTCGGGCTCAGAGAACGCTTCTCTGTTACCTTTTCCTCTTCTTTTTCTTGCTTTCGGGCTCAGAGAACGCTTCTCTGTTACCTTCTCCTCTTCTTTTTCTTGCTTTCGGGCTCAGAGAACGCTTCTCTGTTACCTTTTCCTCTTCTTTTTCTTGCTTTCGGGCTCAGAGACGGCTTCTCTGTTACCTTCTCCTCTTCTTTTTCTTGCTTTCGGGCTCAGAGAACGCTTCTCTGTTACCTTTTCCTCTTCTTTTTCTTGCTTTCGGGCTCAGAGTCCTCTTCTCCTCAAACCAAACCGGCCTTTTAGACTCTTCCTCCATCAAAGCCTCATCTTTCAAATTCATCTAATAACTTCAGCAGTTCTTCCCCCTTACACTTTCACACTTCCCCCCAATAAAAAGAAACACTCCCTAAAAGAAGTGCTTCTCCCAGCTATCATTGATAATACCCCTTAATCAGCTGATCCATCACCCAGTTTGTTCTTGCTCCACTTACGCCGGTGCTTGGACTAGTTCCTTTTCCAGTTAACTCATCCACCATTAATTGAATCAAATGCTGTTGGATGTGGCGGGGATTTTCGATTACCCACTCTTCAGTTGACTCTCCAGTGGTTAACCTAATTGGCCCATTGCCAAAGGTTGCGAAGGTAATTTTGCCTTTGCTTCCGACGATTTCGTTTTCGTCGATATGGTCGTGGGCGCTGAAGCACCATGTGCCTGTCCCATGAATGCCTGACTCAAATAGGTAGGTGCCGGTTACGATATCTTCTGCTTGGTAGCTGCCATTTTGATTGGATGCGAATCCTTTTGCTTCTTTAATTGGACCTAGCAGGAAGTCAAGAATATCTAATGTATGACTAGCTAAATCAAGGAAAAGTCCACCTCCAGCAAGTTCGGGCTGGACTCTCCATGCTTGATCGTCTTTTAACACCGGCTGATACTGCATCGTCCGCACAAATCGAATATCGCCTAATATGCCGCTGTCGATAAGTTCTTTTATTTTCAAAAAACGAGGTAATGCTCGTCGGTAATAAGCAACAAATAAAGGAACCTCTGCTTGTTTACATGCTTCAATCATCTCGAGGCATTCTTGGTAATTTCTTGCCATTGGCTTTTCGACATACACCGGTTTGCCTGCTTTCGCTGCAAGAATGGTGTATTCTTTATGAAAAGCTGGAGGGGTAGCGATATAAACAGCGTCCACTTCTGGATCATTAATAAGCGCTGCGGCATCGTCATACCATTTCGGAACGTGATGTCGTTCAGCATAGTCCTTCACCAATTCTCCATTCCGTCTCATTACCGCCACTAGCTTGGAATTTTCCGCTAGTTGAAAGCCTGGTCCGCTCTTGACTTCTGTTACATCTCCACAGCCAATTATTCCCCATCGTACTTCCTTTTCAAATGATTTCATCCTTTGTATTCACCTCCCTTATTCATTCGTGCTTGCCTCTTGAAAACCCTTTATTATTATTAAAATTTGTCTAGTCAAATTATATTTTTATCACTTGCCCTGCATAGATTAAATTAATATTTTTTATCTGAGGATTCTTTGCTTGAATTGCTTGAATGGTAGTGCTATAGGTTTTCGCAATTTTCGTTAAGGTTTCGCCACTGGATACGATATGGACTGTTTCCTGATGAGGATTAATCCATGATCCAGGTTTCCCTTCTTCCTTCGTAACATTTATCATTCCTTGAGAGGTATTAAAAATAGAGTAGGTTCCTGGCTTGACGATTCCCTTTTGATTATTGCCAACTTTCGCATCCGTTGCCGTCATAAAAGCACCTAATTCCTGTTGAACAGTGTACTTATTAATCTTTGTTGTTTCCGAACCCCAATGCCCTGGACTTTGCATTACCCGATTTCGGTCGATATTGACTCCTTCGATAATAATATTATTTTCGTGTTGGTACATATGAATAAATGGGGCGACTTCCCCGCGAGACCATGCATAGGTTTGCCAAAAATAATCAGCATAATTCTCCATCGCATACATCACAGCATAAGAACCGTATATCCCGACCTTGTAGGACGGCAACTGCTTTTTCACCGCTAAAAAATACGATTGAATGGTAGACATTTGCTTACCAGTCATATCACAATCGACTGCGAAATAGATCGCTGTTCCCTCTGGCTGACCAACTGCTTTCGCCCACTTTTCCGCGTCTTTTCCATCCATGCTTCCTTGCTTTTCGGTAAAATATGAAAGCTTATTAGCACTTTTTTGAAAAATACTAATCAGCTTGATTCCTGCCTTTTGAATGATTTCCGCCTCTTTTTTATCAAAAGACTTCCAGCTTTCGCCTAAATAACGTGCTGCATATTCGAAGCCTGCCCCCTTTAAATCCCTCGCCATTTTCTCCGTTAATTTCGTCGCACAATCAAATCCTAATGTCATCTCAACCACTCCTTTTTTCTTTTATATAGAAAAAAAGTCAGCAAAAAGACAGGAAAGGAGTTTTCCTATCTATATAAAAAGATATTCTTTAGCACTATTCCATATAAGCACTTGAATAAGAATTTCTTTTCTTATCAAACTAAGAGAAAAAAAGGGGGAATCTTTATGACCAACTTGTTGAACATGCTGCTGACAAATTTATTTTCTTCCTATTTACTCCATCGTAATTTGCATTGGCATCGTAAGCTTGTAGTGCTTGCTATTCCATTATTTTTACTTTTCATGATGGTGCAGGCGGAGTATATCGTTTCCCGTTTGAAAAAGAATACCTTTCATTTATAAATCGCTTTACAAAAAACACCACAACCTTGGAAAAGTTGTAGTGTTTCTTTTGTTTAGCCTTTTAATACACGATCAATTGCTGTAAGTTCTTCTGTGCTGAAATGAATATTATCTAATGCTTTGACATTGTCTTCGATTTGACTTACTTTACTTGCGCCGATAAGAACACTTGTTACAATACCGTCGCGAAGAATCCAAGCAACTGCCATTTCCGCAAGCGTCTGTCCGCGGTCCTTGGCAATATTGTTTAGTGCTTTTACTTTTTCAATCGTCTGCTCCACATTTTCCTTATGTAGCCAACGTCCCGTTTCTCGATTTGCTCGGGAATCTTTTGGAATGCCATTTAGATAGCGGTCCGTCAATAAGCCTTGAGCAAGGGGGCTATAGGCAATCGCGCCAAGTTGTTTTTCCATTAATACGTCCTTTAATCCATCTTCAATCCAACGATTAAACATGCTGTAGGATGGCTGGTGAATGATGAATGGCGTTTTTTTCGCTTCAAAAATGTCTGCCATTTCCCTTGTTTGCTCTGGAGTGTAGTTAGAAACCCCAACATATAGCGCCTTTCCTTGTCGCACTAATAGATCCAATGCCTCCGCTGTTTCCTCTAATGGTGTTTCTTCATCTGGACGATGGTGATAATAAATGTCCACATAATCTAGTCCCATACGCTTTAAGCTTTGGTCAAGGCTAGAGACTAAATACTTTTTCGAGCCGCCATCGCCATAAGGACCTTTCCACATTGGAAAACCTGCTTTCGTAGAAATAACAAGCTCATCTCGATAAGGCTTTAAATCCTTGTCTAAAATCTTCGCGAAATTCTCCTCCGCACTACCAGCAGGTGGACCATAGTTATTCGCTAAATCAAAATGAGTGATCCCTAAGTCAAATGCTCTTCTCACCAAAGCACGCCCATTTTCAAAAAGATCTACCTCCCCGAAATTATGCCATAATCCTAAGGATAACGCCGATAATTTCAAGCCACTCTTTCCAACACGATTGTACATCATCTTTTCATATCTATTTTCATCTGCAATATACATGATTTCCCTCTTTTCTCTTTATTTATTGGTTATTAACAAATATTTATGTAGTTCTTGGTGAATGGGATGTACGATTTACTAGATTTATGCTGATTCTTTTGCGGATAAACCCATTTTGTTTGTGTAACGGCAAGTTTATTTGCGAGTCTGTGGCTTTTATTTGCGACTTTGTCATTTTTACTTGTGAGTTAGCTGCTTTTATTTGCGAGTTAGCCACATTTACTTGCGACCAACTCCTTTACTTGCAACTTCCGCTCTTTTACTTGCGACTCTCACTCCTTTACTTGCAACTCCCGCTCTTTTACTTGCAACTTCACCATTTTTACTTGCGGTTTCTCCACTCTTACTTGCAACTCCACCTCTCCACCTTGCCCCCCAACAATTCCAACTTCCTTCTACTCCCCAAACGACAGCTGATAATTATAAACAGCTCCAATTAAATTGGCATCGTTCCTGAATTGGCATAATTCCACTTCTGGAAGAAAGGAGGCAACTTTAACGCTTTTGACTACTTTTTCAAGGTGGATATTTAACTCGTCGATTAAGCCTTCTTTGCTAGAAATTCCACCGCCAATGATGATTTTCTCTGGGTCAAAGCTGTATTGAAGATTGTAGATGCCTGTTGCTAAATAGTGATAGAACGTTTCTACTTCCTCTTTTGCTACCGCATCACCTTGTTCTGCGAGCTCAAATACTTCTTTACCGCTTAATTCGGTTTCTAATTCCATTCGCTTGGAATATCGCTTTGCCATTTTGACAGGTGTAGCAAGGTCACTGAATGTTTGATCCTCTTTTAGGAGCATAAAGCCGAACTCGCCACCAAATAAATGCTTGCCGTGTTGAATTTTCCCATCTACGATGACTGCGCCGCCTATTCCAGTGCCGATGACTACAAATAGCACATTCTTCAATCCAGATGCAGCTCCCCGCCAGACCTCTGCAAGCCCTGCACAGTTTGCATCATTTTCGATCGTAACAGGACAATCCAACAATTCTTCTAGCTCGAAAAAAATGGGGAAGTGGTGAATATATGGAAGGGCACTTGCTCCTTCAATTACACCTTTTGATTGGTTTACTGCACCTGGAGCACTGAATGCAACGCCATCAATTGTGTATTTCTTCGCCATCCTTTTTTTTAGCTGGAGCATTTCTTGTTTCAGCTCTTCCCATGATTTCGGTGTAACAAAAGAGCCTTTATCCACTAGCTGTTCTTTTTCCCATATAGCGAACTTTACGGAAGATCCGCCTATATCCATTACTAATAAAGACAAGTTAACATCACCACCCATTTATGTTTACGCTTTCAACCTTATTATAGCCTGTAGTAAAAGACCACCGCAAAGAATGTGCGATGATCTTCTTAAAATATTATTCAAACCCGTTATTGGCACTTACTTCCTTGATCCAATGACCGGATTTCTTAATTGTCTTCACCTGTGTATGAATGTTGTTGGAAATAAATCCATAACGATTGCGATACGCATTCATCCAGCTCCAGCAATCAATTGGCGTCCATAAATGGTAGCCGTAGCAATTGGAGCCTTCTTCAATTCCTTTATGAACCCACTCTAAATGCTCTTGGATAAATTCGATGCGGTAATCATCTTCGATTACACCTTCTTCATTTAAGAAGCGTTCTTCTCGGGAAACGCCCATTCCATTTTCAGAAACGAACCACTCAATATTTTTATAATTATCGCGGATATTAAGGGCGATATCATATAGTGCCTTCGGATAGATTTCCCAGCCTTTATCTAAGTTCATGCGACGACCAGGCATATCATAGTTATCATAGTAACGGTCAGGCATCCAGTCCCCAACACTATTCGGCGCAACATCTGGTGCTTTTACACGGGATGGATGATAGAAATTCACTCCAAGTGTATCAATCGTATTTTCTTTCAAAATCGCAAGCTCTTCTTCAGTGGATTCCCAAATTGCTTTATCTTTTGTTAAAAGCTCTACTAATGCAGGTGGGAATTCCCCATAAACAGCAGCATGCAGGAACAGTTCATTACGCCATAAATCAGCAATTCGACCAGCCTCCACGTCTTCAGGCTTATCACTTGCTGGATAAGAAGGCGTTAGGTTTAGGATAGTTCCGATTTTCGCTCCTGTTTCATTCAGCTTCAGGTCGCGGAATTCTTTAATTGCTTTTGCAGAAGCAAGATTTAAATTGTACGCTACCTGCACTGCTTTTTTCCCATCTACTAGTTTTGGATAATGGAATTGATATAAATATTGACCCTCCACGATGACCATTGGCTCGTTAAAAGTAAACCAATGTTTCACTCGATCGCCGAATAATTCAAAGCAACGACGCGCAAATTTTGCAAAAAGATCCACAACATGCTTAGACTCCCAGCCACCATATTTATGATAAAGCTCTGCTGGCAAATCAAAATGATGCAGGTTAAATACAGGCGTTATTCCTTGCTTAATAAATTCATCAATGACATTATTGTAAAAATTTACGCCATCCTCATTTAAACTAGCTGTCTCGAAATCATCAATCAAACGCGTCCATTGAATCGAAGTACGAACAGAGTTTAAGTTAATCTCTTTCATTAGCGCAATATCTTCTACATAGCTATTATAAAAATTCGATGCTGTGTCTGGTCCAACTTGTTTATAAAATACTTCTGGCTCTACTTCATACCAGTAATCAAATACGTTCGCATGCTGTTTATTAAAACGACCTTCACTTTGCGGTCCAGACGTAGCTGCACCCCACCAAAAATTCTCCGGAAATTTCTTCATTCTCCTATCTCCTTTATCTTTTGTCGTTAAGTCTTCTAATCTAGTAAATTATTTTATTCTGTTATCGTTTTCATTATAATGTATATACTTAAAAAAGTAAATGTCTAGATTAATTTTCATTTTATGAAAATTGTAGTTGTGGTATAAGGGGGATTGCGATTTGGATTATGGTGGCTTGGAGTTTGTTTGCGGTTTTTGGGCTTTTACTTGCGAATTCTACACCTTTACTTGCAACTCCCACTCCTTTACTTGCGACTTCCACACTTTTACTTGCAACTCCCACTCCTTTACTTGCAACTCCCACTCCTTTACTTGCAACTCCCACTCCTTTACTTGCAACTCCTCCATCTTTACTCGCAACTCCCTCCACACAATAAAAATCTAATAAACTTCAAGAAAAAACTGGAATTAATGTATATCTTCTGAATTGTCAGCATTTCTTAGAAGTAACAGTTTTTCATTTAAAGGGGGAGTTAATGATGGGGCGACTTTCGAAGAAGTTGATGGTGGTTGAGGCGGTAAAGGATTGGGTGATGGATGGGAGAGTGAAGCCGGGGGAGCGGATTTATTCGGAGTATGAGCTTTCTAAACTGTTTGATGTGAGCAGGCATACGGTTCGCTTAGCGATTGGGGAGCTTGTGGATGATGGTTGGCTTTATCGGGAGCCAGGTGTTGGCACTTTTTGTGGGGAGCCTTTTGCTAGTAAAAAGGGGGATAACCGAACGAATGGGAAAAATATTGGCGTGATGACTACATATATTTCCGATTATATTTTCCCCTCCATCATTCGTGGAATGGAGAGCTATTTGACGGATAGAGGCTATTCCTTAACCGTAGTCTGTACGGAAAATAATCATGCCAAAGAGCGGTTATGTATTCGAAACCTCCTTGATTTGCAAATGGATGGACTTATTTTAGAGCCGACTAAAAGTAGTCAATTCAATCCCAATATGGACTATTATCTCGAGCTAGAGGAACGTAATATTCCATATGTGATGATTAATCAATATTATTCGCAGCTCTCTCCTTTTCATTTCATTATGGATGATGTCAAGGGTGGGTATATGGCAACTGAGCATTTGATTCAGCTTGGTCATGAACAAATTCTAGGAATCTTTAAGTCGGATGATTTGCAGGGCGTTCATCGGATGAAAGGTTTTTTACAGGCGATGCGAAATGGGAAGCTTTCGATTGTTCCGGAGCTTATGGTAACCTTTACGACGGAACAATTAAGCGATGATTTTGAGGAGAAATTATTGAATACGCTTACAAACAAAAAGACGATGCCCACTGCAATTGTTTGTTACAACGATCTCGTCGCACAATCCGCATTAAAGGTTTTACAAAAATTACAATTATCCGTACCCGAGGATGTCTCCCTTATCGGTTTTGATGATTCGTCTTTAGCCGAGGAAATAAACCTAACAACCATTGCCCATCCAAAAAACCGTATGGGAATCGATGCCGCAAAATTCATTATTGCAGCAGTTGAGGGTAAAGAACTCGATTCATCTACTATCTATGAACCAGAATTAATCGTACGTTCTTCCACCGACATCGGAAAAAAGAACAAATCCGCAGTGTTCTAACACCTGCGGATTCTTGTCTACTATAATAAGACTTTTCCTATTAATCCACTAATAATCCCTAAAACAACGACGGAAAGACTGACAAATACGAGTACTTTCCTCGGGAAGGATTTAGCGACCATCAATAAGGATGGCAAGCTAATGCTTGGTAAGGTAATAAGCAAGGCAGCAGCTGGTCCTGCTCCAAGTCCCATCAGCATTAGTGTTTGAATAATTGGGATTTCTGCGGCTGTCGGAATAACGAAAAGCATTCCAGCAATGGCAAAAATCAGAATAGCAATCAAACTATTTGACATGCTGTCACTTAATTGAGGAAAAATCCAAAAACGTGCAGCTCCTAAAATTAAAACAGACAGAACATACGCCGGAATGACATAAAGAACCATGCTTCCTAAAGAAGTAAGCCATCTTTTCATAAAAGAACGCTTATCCTCTTCGGCATCTTCTAGTAATTTATCAACCGATACAGCTGGTGTATCTTTTACAAAGCGATTAGCGAGATAGCTAATGCCAAAGGTTAAGATTAGTCCAATCACAAGTCGTAGTAATGTAAACTTCCAAGAAAGGACAAAGGTCATGAAAATTAAGGTTGCGGGATTGATTGTCGGGTTTCCAATCCAAAAAGCTAAGCTTGCGCCGACAGAAGCATTCTTTTTGCGAAGTCCAACAGCAACTGGCGCGGCACAGCAAGTACACATCATTCCCGGAATGGATGCAAGTCCAGCTGCAGCTGTACTGCCAAAGCTAGTTTTCCCCAGAACCTTCAGCAACCACCCCGACGGCAAAAGTACTTGAACAAGTGATCCTAGGAGAATACCTAATACAGCTGCTTTCCATACAGATTGGAAGTAGACAACAGTATAATCTACTGCCGCACTCCATGTAAAAGAGTTTGCAAGCTGATCTTGGAGAATGGAATCTCCGATAGAATGTGTTTGAAAAGAAAGGATTGCTTTATGATAATATGGCCACCATTTCACATAAGTAAGACCAATTACCGTAACTACTATAAATAGAAAAGCGAACCAAAACGTCCTTTTTTGGCTTGATTGCTCCTCTGTTAATGTACTCATCTCTTTCACCTTCGATATCATTAAATTAAGTGCGTTTAAATTATATCACATATTTATTTTTAGACACTCGAAAAAGATTTACCCTCCTTTTTTTCCCAAGCAATCTACTTAACATGCATTGTCCTGCTAACTGCTTTATAATAGAGAATGAAGCTTATAAAAAAAATATTTATTTTACTAGAAAGAAGGTTGGTGTCATATGACACAGTCTTATTCCGTTAAACTTACATCTTTATCCTCAAAAGGAGGCTGCGGTTGTAAAATTGGACCTGCTGATTTATCGGAAGTGATTCGTACTCTTCCCCCAGCTGAAAAAAATCCAAATCTTCTTGTTGGCTTAGATACAAGCGATGACGCTGGCGTATACAAGCTTACAGATGATTTAGCGATTGTCCAAACCGTTGATTTTTTCACACCGATTGTGGATGATCCCTATTCATTCGGACAAATTGCTGCGGCGAATGCCTTAAGTGATATATATGCAATGGGTGGAAAACCATTAACTGCCTTAAATATCGTTGCTTTCCCTATTTCTGTATTGGAAAAAGAAATTCTGGCTGATATTATGCGTGGTGCTGGCGATAAAGTAAAGGAAGCTGGAGCTACTCTTGTTGGCGGTCATTCCATTGATGATAAAGAGCCTAAATTTGGTCTTGCTGTCACTGGTACGATTCATCCAGATAAAGTACGTACAAATGCCGGAGCTAAGCCGACTGATAAATTAATTTTAACCAAACCAATAGGTGTCGGCATATTAACTACTTCTATTAAAAGAGGACTTTTGACAACAGAAGAAATTGATCGTGTTACGACAGTTATGGCTACACTGAATAAGAAGGCTGCCGAAGTAATGAATGCTTATGACGTCCATGCTTGTACGGATGTCACTGGATTTGGACTTCTTGGACATGCTTCTGAAATGGCGAAAGGAAGCAATACCACTATTAAAATCGCGTCCAAGCAGGTTCCTGTTCTTCCTCGTGTAAAAGAACTTGCACAAGAAGGCGTTATTCCTGGTGGTACGAAAAATAACTTTGCACATTTAGAAGGCGATGTTACTTTCTCTTCTGAATTGGATGAAATCGATCAATTGATTTTATGCGATGCTGTAACCTCTGGTGGATTGCTCATCTCCGTTAAAGGCGATCAAGCAGATGCATTATTACAGGAATTAGTTGGCGCTGGTGTAGAAGCTGCCATCATTGGTGACGTCACAGAAGAACAGCCTGGTCATATTTTTGTTGGGTAAGAGAAAGGCGGAGCTACCTTGTTTCAAGATATAACGATTGAACGATTATTTGAATTACGGGAGAAAAAAGAATTTTCTTTAGTGGACGTTCGTTCTCCCTCTGAATTTCATGAGCACTCTATTCCAGGCAGTATTAATATTCCACTTTTTACAGATGAAGAAAGAGCAGAGGTGGGAACGATTTATAAACAAGTCAGCGTAGACGCTGCAAAGGCTCGCGGCTTGGAAATTGTTTCTGCCAAACTTCCTGCTTTCATCCAATCCTTCCAGGAATTATCTAGGGATGTAGTGGTATTCTGCTGGCGCGGTGGAATGCGTAGTAAAACAGCGGCAACGCTTATTGATTTAATGGGTGTGCATAGCTACCGCTTGCAAGGCGGATTCCGTACGTATCGCCAATGGGTCATTCATAAATTAGATACGATGGAAATGGCACAAGATGCGATTGTGTTAAATGGCTACACTGGTTCCAATAAAACAGTGATTCTACAGCAATTAAAACAAGAAGGACTTCCTATTCTTGAATTGGAAGGAATGGCGAATCACCGTGGGTCGATCTTCGGACAAATTGGCCTGAAGCCTAACAATCAGAAGACATTTGATTCCTTACTTGTCGGCGAAATCGAAAAGCTCCCCTCTTCTCCCTATTTTTTAATGGAGGGAGAAAGCAAGCGCATCGGAAAAGTATTGATGCCAGACTTTCTTTTGAAAAAAAAGGAGAATGGCGTGCAGCTCTTTATCCATATGCCAATTGAGGAGAGAGTCCAGCATATATTAGCAGACTATTCTCCATGGGATCATCACGACGAATGTGTAGAAGCATTCCAGTTAATTAAGCGACGCATTCACACACCTGCTGCCGCAAAAATAGAAGATGCATTGCAGACCGAAAATTACGCCGAAGCCGTCACCTTGCTGCTAACCTATTACTACGATCCACTCTATGAAAGAACAGCAATGCAATACAAAGATGAACAAACAATTGATTTATACGTGAAAAATACAGAGGATGCGATTGCCAAAGTGAAGGAATTTTGGCAAAAGAAAAGTCGCACAGCCCAGAAGAGCGAAGTTAACTAGCACTTTGTTGGGTCTTGGGTTTTGGGTTATGAGTAAGCTTTACTGCTTGTGTTTTGGACGAGTGGTAGAGCTTTTTTGTTGTTGGGAATTTGGGAGAGAAGTTGGGGGTTATGATTTGGAAGTTGAGGTTTATTTTCTAAGGCTTTGGGTTGTGAGCTGAAAGTTTGGTTTTATTGTCCAAAGTTATTGCTTTATGATCCAAAATTTCGGGTTTATTGTCCAAAGTTCCTGATTTATGATCCAAAATTTTTGTTTATTGTCCAAACGTATCCCCTACTACTCTTTAATTAAGGGCCAGCGTAAAAAGCAGTAAAAATTAACAAATGAAAACCGCTTTCCCCATCCCCCTCTCCCCAAAACCAACAAAAAAAACACCTCTCAAATGTAGATTTCCCTACACTCAAAAGGTGTTTCTTCTTATAATACTTTGATTTTTGCTAAATCAGCTTTATCAAGTACTTCTTTCATATATTCAAGAATTTCTTCTTTCATTTCATCACGTTGTAACGCAAATTCTAATGTTGTTTTTACGAATCCTAGCGTTTCGCCAACATCGTAACGATCTCCTGCGAAATCATATGCAAATACGCGTTGAATTTGGTTTAATTGTTGGATAGCGTCTGTTAATTGGATTTCTCCGCCTGCGCCTGTTTGTTGCTTTTCTAAGTACATGAAGATTTCTGGTGTTAGGACATAGCGACCCATGATTGCTAGGTTAGATGGAGCTGTTCCAGGTGCTGGTTTTTCAATGAAATTGTTAACCTGGTATCTTCTTCCTTCGCTATCGCTTGGATCTACAATTCCGTAACGATGTGTTTCGTTGTCTGGTACTGATTGAACACCAATAACAGAAGCATGTGTTTCTTCATATTGGTCAATTAATTGTTTTAGGCAAGGTGTATCGCTTTGTACGATATCATCACCAAGTAAAACAGCAAAAGGCTCATCGCCAATAAAGCTTTTCGCACACCAAACGGCATGTCCTAAGCCTTTAGGCTCTTTTTGTCTAATATAATGAATATCTGCAAGATTAGAAGAGTATTGAACTTTTTCAAGTAAATCAAATTTCTTCTTATCACGAAGGTTTTGTTCTAATTCGTGGGCGTAATCGAAGTGATCTTCAATCGCTCTTTTTCCTTTACCAGTAACAATAATAATATCTTCAATACCAGAAGCAATTGCTTCTTCTACAATATATTGAATAGTAGGTTTATCGACAATTGGTAACATTTCTTTCGGCATTGCTTTCGTTGCTGGCAAAAATCTAGTTCCTAGACCAGCGGCTGGAATGATCGCTTTTCTTACTTTTTTCAAGTTATTTCCTCCTTTAGGCAATTCACTTTATGATTATACCATTTTTTTGCTAAAAAGGAACTCTAATCCGTATTTCATTTTTGTAAAATTATTACACATTTAATAGAATAGTGTTCTATATTATGTCCGAAAAAAAGAAAATACTAGATTCCAAACATAATATCGTTCTTAATAACGTACGTCTATCGTATCACTTTTTCATATCTTTGAAAATAGTTATATATGTATTTTTAATTAAACTTATCACTTCTTGAAATATTTTGTCAAATAGCCCTCCTTTTTATATGTTGAATATTCAGAAAACTTTATTTAAGCATACAAAAAAAGAGCTGTAATTACAACCCTTTTTTTACAACATTATTCAGCAAATACTTCTTCCTCTGTAACCCATTTGTGATTGGTTACCATCTCGCCGCCTGTTGTTGGTTGGTAATCTACCATATACACGGTTGTGTTCTCAGCGGATTCAATGGTTGCCTTTGCGCCTTTCATGCCTTCCATATGATCTGCTTCCAGGGTAACCTCTGTCCCTTTCTCAAGCATTTCACTTCCAGCATCCTTTATTTCATCCTGAATTACCCATTTATGATGCTTGACTGGGTCTCCTCCTGTCGTTGGAGTGTAAGTCACTTGATAGGCAATGGTATCGAACGCATTTAATACAGTCGCATCTGCTCCGTCCATCCCTTCCATGTGATCCGCTTTTAAGATCACTTGACTACCTTCCTTATAGGTGGGATCTTCTGCAGGCTCTAGTCCGTCGGGAATATCTGTAGAGCCAGATTCTTGATGCTCATGCTCGGTGTGACTTGATTCCTTGTCACTATTTTCTTCAGCAGTTGAACAGCCATAGAACAATAGCAATACGCAGAAAATAGCAGCGATATAAACATGTCTACTTTTCATTTTCTACCTCCTCTATTATGAATTCTTTCACTCTAGAGGATTTTTTAAACATACAAAAACCATTAATTGGCTAAAGGTAATCGAATGATGAAGGTTGTGCCGACACCATTTTCTGATACGAAATCGATTTCGCCTTTATGTTCTGCGATAATATTATAGCAGATGACTAATCCGAGACCTGTTCCTTTTTCTTTTGTTGTATAAAAAGGTTCGCCAAGTTTATTCTTTATTTCATTGGGAATTCCTTTTCCATTGTCCTTAATGGTGACGACAATCCATTCCCCATCCAGTCTTGCTTCCATATTGATAATGCCGCCATTATCCATTGCTTCAATTGCATTTTTGACCAGATTGATAAAAACCTGTTTCATTTGATCAACATTACATAAAGCATATAAATTATTATCATATGTATCTAAATTAATGGCCACATTATCTAGATTGGCTTGTGACTGCATTAATGTATAGACATCCAGGAGAATCTTCCCAATATTTATTTCTTTAATTTCTGACGTAACTGGCTTTCCTAGAAACATTAACTCGCTGGCAATGGTTTCGATCCGATTAATTTCGATATCAAGGATTGGATAGATATCTTCTAATTTCATTGCTCCTTCGTATGCGAGCTTTAGGAACCCTTTAATAGCAGTAAGAGGATTTCTAATTTCATGGGCAATACTTGCTGCTAATTGACCCGCGATTCCTAGTTTTTCATTCTTAATCTGAAGCTGTTGATTTTCTTTTCTAACACTTATATCTCTGGCGATGATAATAATTGTTGAGCTTAAATCCTCGAAGAGAAAAGGATATGCTAAAATCTCTACCTCTACTATTTTTCCCTTAGAGGTAATAAGCTCCATTTCGTAGGGAGCGGCTATTTCTCCTCCCCAAATAAGCTCTTCTTTTTCTAGATACTTTTCTAAGAAATCTGGTTCCATAATCTCATAAGCTGACTTTCCAACAATGTCTTCGGTTTCTAATAGTTTTTCAGCTGCTTTATTTGCATACATAATAATATTATTGGAAGTAATGAAGACCGCATCCAGCATGTCTTCTACTAGTCGGGAATAGTAGGTTTGTGCTAGCTGAAGATTGGCAATCGTTTCTTCGTATTTGCCATTTCTTATTGGGGAAGGAACCTTTATTTCTTTTGTATAACCATTAGATAATGAAAATTCCGTATCTGTCATCACATATGGATGGTAGTTTTTTAAATCGATATAATTGCTTGCAGATAATTGTGTCCCATCATAGACACATACCGCATAATTATGATAGTCCCTTATGTACTCGTCCACTTCATTCTCATATTGAAGGAGGTGGTCCATGATTTTGTCTTGATTGGAGAGAATGGGGGCTTTTCCCCAAAAACGAATCGTTATATCCCTATTGAAAAAATAACTAGAATCAATCGAGCCACTAATTGCTTCTATAATATTAGCTAAATGAAGATTTCCACTACTATGGTAGACCTCTTCACTATCTACAAAATAAATCCGACTAATTTTTTCCTTATTCAACCCTCTTTCTTCCAGCTTTTTGATTATTAGTGGCCATATTTCCTTCTGATCTACAAAGACAACTTTTTGCTCCAAAAGCAGACCAGCTTTAATGAAGGACGCTGCATTCGTTATGTATGTATCTTCGTTGTTTGTTATGTACATGATATGGGCGCCATAAGTCATATCAGAGAGATTTGTAAGAGCAATCTCTGGATGAAACCTTGTCTGAGGAGTATATACAGCCATTAAAAACCCCCAACTTTCTTTATAAGTTTAATATCCTTTTATTATAGCACGGAAATTTCCGACAATTCGGCTCATTTTTGTTTTTCCATAAAAATTAAAGGGACAGTTCTTAACTGCTTTAATGCAGTTAAGAACTGTCCCTTCTCTTATTCTTCATATTCATATAATGTGGCACTTTCAATATAGTTAATAAATCGGCGCAAGTCTTTTGCCTGCTCTCGATTTAACTCCCCTTTTTCATACATTTGCTGAATGGAAGCACGCTGTTGATCAACGATGTGTAAACGTAGTTCCTCCTTCTGTTCCTGCATTTTCTCATTAAAGGCTTCACTTGGTTTTTCCCAGCGATCGACCATTCGTTGATACTCTAGAATGACTACTTGTATTTGCTGCTTTTGCTCCGATGATTCTTTCCCTTTTTCTAGATATGATATGGCGGATTTCATCGAGTTTAACTGAATTTCTTTTCCGATGCGAACTTGCTCTCTTCTATCCATCTTTGTACTACGATTCTTTCGCATGATGCGACCCCAGCTTCTCATCACTTTTCCAAAGAGAAACCTCGTTCCCGCCTGAACATTTGTGGAAAGTGCCTCTTCCCGATAATCCAATGATTTTTCAAATACTTCAAACACTTCTTCTGTCATTTTATGCTCATCGAATAATTGGTGAATATAGTTTCGTTCTTGCTTTAAAGCGCGCAATCTTATTTCTGTCATTGTTCTTAGATTAGTCTCTTCTTCCTCTGTTCCTGCCACGTGATTTAACTGCCGAATGCGGCGTTTATATTCATCGATTAATTCATAAGCTGCTGCGCTATTTTCTTCCGTCATTTCTAGATATAGCTTATCAATGGTTGCCAGCATAATCCTTTTCTTGGTAGTGATTAATAAATCCTCATCATCCATTTCGAATGTACCACTATTTTTACTAAGATATGGCAAGAATATCGTCGCTGCAAGTAAAGTAAAGAGAATAACACCTGCAGCAAGAAAGAGAATTAATGATCGTTCAGGAAATCCTTGTCCAGTATGGATAACAAATGGGATGGATAGAACCCCTGCCATAGTTACTGCACCTCGAACTCCCGTCAAACTAACAATTAGTGTATGCTTTATACTTGGCTTCTCCATTTCATTCGTTTGATCCATCTTATATTCATAAATGGAAAATAAATACGACCAACAAAAGCGGATACCAAGTATGACAATCCCGATTAAAAGGACATAACCGATAATTAACCAATTGCTCAAGGACGGATCTTCTACCGTATCTACAATGGAAGAAGGGATATTTAAGCCTAATAATAAGAAAACTATGCCATTGAGAATAAATATAACGATGGACCAAATGTTTTCTGTTAAAACCTGTTCCTCCGCAAGCATTGTCTCTGTTCTCTCACTTACTAATGAATGAATAATCCCACCGACCACTACAGCAATAACACCAGAAGCATGAAGCATTTCCTCTGCAACAATAAAGATTAAGAAGGGAGTCAACACCTGTAATAAAGAGTGAAAGGTAACATCCTGTATCCCTTGTTTTCGTAAAATAAAACGAATCATGATAATAAGAAGACTCAAAACTAATCCTGCAACTGCCCCTATGAAAAAGGTGTACGTAAAATCAGTAATCGCCTCTGTAATCGAGAAATAGCCTGTAACCACAGCCGCAACCGCATAATTAAAGGCTACTAATCCTGAAGCATCATTGATAAGCGATTCCCCTCTCACTAGGTTGAGCACTTTTGCCGGAATATGAATTCGCTTCGCAATCCCATTTACTGCAACTGGATCTGTCGGGGAAAGAATCGCTGCTAATGCAAAGGCTGCAGCCAACGGAATACTTGGAATAAGCCAATGAATAAAGTATCCCCCAACAATCGTTGTCAGCAACACCAAAATAATCGCATTCCCGAGAATGGACGTGCGCATTTTCCATAGTTCTTCTCTTGGAAAATGTCTGCCATCGTTATAAAGCAACGGAGCAACGAAGAGTAGTAAAAACCACTCTGCCTCTAGCTCGAACTCAAATTCAGAAAATAAAAGGGCCATCACAACTCCAAAAGCAATTTGCGTAAGCGCAGTGGGAATGGACGGGATATAATGGCTAACAATATTGGATATTAGTAAACAAAATAATAGTAAAATAATTGTAATTAGCAGATCCATTTTGTCGTCTCCTTGAAGTTTGCTTTGATTAGTTTCTCTCATTTTAAAGTGGATTATGTTGTTCTTGTTGTTAGGACGATCAAAAAGGTAGCAACCCTCTTTCTGACCGACTAAAAAGAGACTCCTTTTAATGGAATCTCTCTATATGCTTAAACCGTATATCTTTCTTTTATCAATTTCAAATGATGGCGTTCATGACCTGCAATAATATAGGCAAGGGCATTCACCGTAAATTCTCCATTATTAGCAAAGCCTCTTTTTTCCCAGGCATCCTCTGAAAGACCTTTTATCAAAGCAACGCTAGACGCACGAACCGTTGCGAACTCTTGAAGAAGATCATCTATTGTTCTTGTCGAAAAATTAGCATTCTCCACATAGCTTTCATCATCATAGCCTGCTAACTGCGTTTGATCTCCCCTTGCGATTCGCAGTAAGCGATAAGCCTGAATTCTTTCCGTGTCGATAATATGACCAATCACTTCAATAAGAGACCACTTGCCTTCCGCATAACGAAAATCCTTGCGATCTTCCTTTGCCTTCACATATGCAATCGTTTCCTCTAGCTGAGAAGCAAGGATTTCAATGATGTTTCCTGCTGGAACTAAGCCTACGTAACCTCTATAATGTTCTGGATAATCCGTAATTGCTGGTATAGTCATCTTTATTCCTCCTTATCCTTCTTTAGGGGATTCTGGTCCTTTTAATTCTAGCTGATAAAAAGCCAAATCTAGCCATTTCTCAAATTTATAGCCTGCTTTTTTAATCGTGCCTGAATAAGTAAAGCCTAGTTTCTCATGAATGAAAATACTGCCTTGATTCGTACTGTCGATACCCGCAATAAGCGTTGCGTAGCTCTCCTCTTCTGCACGCTCGATTAGTACTTTTAATAGCTTTGTGCCAATTCCTTTTTTTCGTGCCTCTTTATGGACATACACAGAATGCTCAATGGAATACTTGTATGCTGGCCATGCCCGAAATGGACCATATGTAGCAAACCCAAGCACTTTCCCATCCTCCTCAAAAACAAAAAGAGGATATCCCCCCTCCGTTTTCTGGTTAAACCACACTTTTCTATCTTCCAAGGAATGCGCACGATAATCATATACAGCCGTTGTATGTAAGATTGCATCATTATATATTTCTAAAACCTCTCCTAAATCTGTTTCCTTCATCTCTCGGATCATCGCTATATCCCCTTTTTTCTACTATTGGAAAAATTCCATCAAAACTTTATAATCTTATTAAGTAAGATACCAATTCGTGGAGAAAAATGAAAGTATTTTTTATTAGAGGAGGGTAACATTTTTATAAAAAAAAAGATGCCATTTTAGCTGACATCTCTTACTTTTTCTGGCTATTATAGCCTTTATCTCCAAATGGCTCGAGTTTATCTAGCCACTTTTCTTCTAGCTTTGCTAGCTCTTCTTTTTCATTATAATAAGGATCCTCTTTCGGCTTTAACACCTCTACTATCTCGAAGGAAAATGCATCCTTCCCATATCCCTTCCATTCATCCACTAATTTTTTATTGGCATATCCGCCATTTTCTAAGGAGAATTTAACTCCATTGATTGTTTTAAAATTTCGTGTGCTAACTACACAAACTTTACCATTCTTAGTATTTGTTATCGTATAAATACCAGCCTCAATCGGAATTTCTCGATATTGCTGTTTTAGCTCTTTTTTGCGGTCCATATTTTTTCCCTTCTCTCATTTTTTTAGCCAATAAAGACTTCCATCTGCCTTGCGATCAAGAAATCCGTATTCAATTAAATATCTTCTGATTACAACATAGTCATCATAAATAGTCATTAAAAGCTGATTTAGTTCCTTTTCCGAGTAGCTTTCCTGTACCTCTAATCGCTTTGCTATTTCACGAAGCACCATCAACTTTTGCTTTTGTTTAATCGGAAATTTACTCAAGACCCCAGCGTTGAAATATTTAGCCACTATTTCTTCCTGTTCTTCTGCCGTAATATTATATCGGTCATCTACCATCGTTGCCGTTTTATGGACAGGTACAAAACTAGGCGCATAATTGTCCTTTTCCTTCATTAACTCCATAATCGCCAGAAAATTTCTTGCTTGCCTCTCTTTTTCCTTCAAAGCAAAACGATGATGCCTAATCGTTGAAGCACTGCCAATATCCAGCTCCTTCTTCACCTCTGCATCACTTTTCCCTTGATAAAAAAGCTCCAGCAATTTCGTCTGATGCTCCGTTAACCCCGTCATCTTTTTATCCAGACCAATCAAATAATGAAAAACAGATTGATGAACAGCTTCAATATGGCCCTTCATAAACTTCTCCGCCTCATATAATTTCCCATCCTGCGGATAAATAACGCCTTTCTCTACCTGCTCCCCACATAAAAGACAAAGATAACTTTCAGTTTCCTCTATATACCCCCTTTTTAATTCATCGATTGTCGCATGTTGAAAAGAAGATGAAACATCCATTAAAACAAACACCTCTTTATTTTGTTTGTTATTTTATAAACAAATTTTATTTTTGTTAGTTATATAATAAGTGAGTTTTGGTTAATCGTCAATGTTTTTTGGGGTGGGGATTGCTTTTGGGTGGCTGGGTTTTGGCATTTTTGTGGGGGGACTTTGGCTTTTATTAATTTGATGAACGCCACTTTTTGCTATACGGCTTGGCTTTTTGGCATTCATTCTCTTCATGAACACCACTTTTCAATTCGTTACTTTCCTTTTTAGCGTTCATCCCACTTCCTCCCTCTCTAGTAATCTCCCAATAGACTTACCAAAATAAGTATATTAACATAGAAGAAACAACATTGATGGAGGATTCTATATGAATATTCTTTGGGATTTTGATGGAACGTTATTTGATACGTATCCTGCTTATACCGATATTCTTTACAAGGTACTTGGAGAACAAGTAGATAAAGAGGCTATATATAAAGAGTTAAAAATTTCTTTTTCTCATGCGATTCAATTTTTCCAGCTAACGGAACAGCAAGTAAGGGAGATTAAGGCTATGAATAAAGCTATTGATGCGAAGGATGTATTGCCTTTTCCTGGGGTTGAGGAGATTTTAAAAGCAGCAGATACGAATGTGATTATGACACATAAAAGCTATGCAGGTGTTACCAATTTTCTTCGGCATTATGGATGGGAGAAATATTTTACAGAAATAGTCACTTTAGAAAATGGGTTTCCTCGGAAGCCTGCAGTAGATTCCTATCACTATTTACATACGAAGTATTCCATTGATTTGGCGATTGGGGACAGAGAGCTGGATTTAATTCCAGCCAATAAATTAGGGATTCAAAGCTGTATGTTCCAAAACGAGTGTGAAATTGCTGACTATCATCTAGTAGACTATGCCGACTTTTTCACGGTATATCGGATGACAGGTAAAGCATAATATAAAAAAAGAGCATTCTGAGATATTAAAACTTCTTCTCAGAATGCTCCTCCGTTTATCACTACTTCCACAATCTCTGGTCTATTAAAAATTCGCTGGGGAATAATGCTATTTCCTAAACCTCTGTTAACTATCATTACCATATCTTCTTTTTTATACATGCCGGCTGTGTATTTGGGCATAAATCCTTGATCTGGTGCTACTATGCCACCGATAAATGGTAATCTTACTTGACCACCGTGTGCGTGGCCTGTTAAAACTAAATCCATTTTTTCATAGAGGGAAAACAACTCGGGTCGATGGGATAGTAGTAAATTGAAATGTTCTTTATGAGAGAGACTATCTACTATTTCTGCTAGTTCCTCCTCACCTGATAAAAAGGTTGGATCATCCACCCCGATAAGATTTATCGTTTCCTCTCCAATATTCACTAGTGTCTGTTCATTTCGTAAGACGTAAATACCTGCTTCTAACAATTTCTCTTCTAATGCAGGAAATTTCCCTGACCAGGATTCATGATTTCCAGTTACATAATAGGTTGGTGCTATTTGTACGAGCTCTTCCATTAACGTTATGCTTTTCTGTTCATCATAGGTTTCCGAATCAACTAGATCACCGGTGAAGGCAATAATATCTGGTTTTAGCTTTTTTACTTGCTTGACTAACTGGTTTTGATTCTTTCCAAATTGTTTACTATGTAAATCCGATAGCTGCACTACTTTTATCGGTTCTGTTATTTTTTCAGACGAAAGCGTAAAGGTTGAGGTAGATAGACTATTATTTTGGTAGTAGGAAAAGAGCATAAGAATGCATATGCTTATACCAACTATTAACATTCTTTTTTTCATTCTACTTCACTCTTTCTTCCAGCTCACCTCAAACCCACCTTGTAATCCGTCTCCAGTAACAATGAGTGTATAGGTTTCTGTTTTTTTCGCTTCAAAAGTTAAGGTCGACTTTTCTTCATTGCTCAATCCAATTCTGCGATTTTTTTCATCTATTAAATAATAGCCAAATCCACCGCCATTGCGATTGGTAAAATCAATGTCGATGATTACATTTTCTCCTTTTTTCGCTTTAATCGGGATTTGGTCTTCTCCGTTAAAATAGGAAAAATAAGCTTCATAAGACTGGTCGCCTCGGACCGTATTCCATTCTTTTTTCACTGTAAAATCAGGAATCGTTAACAAAAGAAAGACAATAGGCGTAAAAGCAAATGTCCATTTAAATCCACTTAGCTTCGTCGCTAATTTAATTCCTATATAGAATAATAACGAGCAAATCAAGCCAATGGTTGCAGCTATTAGAGGGAGTACATTCCAAACAATCGGTAAAAACAGACAAAGTCCCGCTAATAAATACAACAAGATTTCTAGTTTCGGATAATATTTTGCTATACGATCAATTAACATAGAAACAAGAATCCCCACACCAAAAAAGGCTATCCAAAAGATGGGATTTTTAATTTCATGGGAAAATAAATACAAATCGAAACTGGATAGAAACATATAGCAAAAAAAGAGTGTGGCAGCAAATCCTGCTCCTGCTAGTTTTATTAAGGCGTATTGCATTCCCCTACGGACATTCTGACTATCTACCATATTTGTTCCTCCCAAAGGATATTAACTATCATTCTATCAAAATTAGGAAATGAATTGTTAAAAACTTGAAAAAATATTAAATGATTTAAATTCGATTATTGTTTTTATATGCTTTTAATAAATAGATGATTCCTTTTTTCCTAATCCTTCTCGTTTTAAATATTACCAACTAGGTCATACTTATCTTATGTATCTTTCGGGAGTGAAATTATGACTTGGTTTCCTTATATTTGTTTCCTTGTTACTCTAATCATCATTTGGTTCATGCCAAAGCGTCTTACAAAAGTGGAGATATATGTGACCTGGTTTGTGGTTGCTTTAATTAATTTAAGCTCTGATATTATATTGAGTTTAGTTTTTCATCTGTATGAGCTTGGACCAAAGGGCGTGCAGCTTACTGTTCATTTTATTGAACTAACACTTGGTTCTACCCACGGAATCATTTACTTAAATTTTATGCCCCTTGATGTTAAAAAATATATTCCTTATTTTTTCGGTTGGCTTATCTACTCTATTCTTTTTGAGTCTGCTCTTATTTACTTCGGTTTTATTACCTATAGCGAATGGAGCTTATGGTATTCAGGAGTTTATTATGCAGTTGCATTGGTTTATACGAGATGGCATTTGCATTTTATTCGAAGTGGAAGGTAAGGAATAAGAGGAGCGAAGCAAGAGGCGTTTATAGTTTATAACCAGCCATTCTGCTTCGCTTCTGCAATGGCCTCCATTTCTCCCTGTTTACTTGAAAAAGATACATCTTTACTGCCTTCTTCTGCTGAAATATTAGGTGACAAATGTCATTTTTTTCAAAAGACACTGTTATAACTGAATGTTGATTTTACTTTCTTTAAAAAATAAACGAAACAATTCCGCTTAAATTGGGAAATACACATATTTCCTTAAAAATAAGGGAGGTTTTTCCGTTTATCGAACTAATTTCTTCAAATTTCGTCTTATTTTCAACAGTTAAGCGGAATGTCTCCGTTTATATCCGCTACTTAAGCTCACTCTGTATACATTAACCGGAAATTCTCCGCTTATGAATTCTCATACTAATAGAGCATCAACAATCAATAATAATAAAGTCGTTAATTATAAAGCTCTGGTTATCAGCCAGAGCCTAAATCTTCTATTCTTCTCTTATCATAATCAAAAACTCTACATCATTCGCATTTGTAAATGACGATACTTTACAAAATCCAAATTTTTCATATAAGGCAATAGCCCGTTTATTGAAGGCTGCTACGGTTAGGCGTAAAGGCTGATTTGTTTCAATGGAATCCATTATAAATTGGAGAAAGCTGGTTCCCTGTCCTTGTCCGGTTAAATCTGGCCGCATGCCTAGGCCAATATCCAAGTACCCTTCTGGATATGCTTGAAAAAGATAGCCGATTGGAACTTGCGCTACATAGCCTGTGCAATAGAATCCAACTAATGCCCCCTCTTTGCAAATAGCATAATACGGATTTTCCGCAAACTCCTGTAATGCTTCCTCTGTTACTTCTCCATTATATAAGTCATAGGGAGGAGGATATATCCAGCTAAGAATTTCCCTTGCTGCTTGTTCTGTCATCTTTTGCAAAGAATAGCTCATTGTATATTTTCTCCTATGTGCTTATTTCTAGTAAAACCAAGATATCTTGTTCCTTGAAATTGCAGTTCTCCGTTATCTCCTTCTACAAGCATGCCAAATTGTTCTCCATTTAATTGAAATTCCGTACGATCGCCACTCGGAAATTCGAATGTAACATAATAATGATTATACGCCCGTGTATTTCCCCCACCTTGAATACTTGTTCTCTTCGCCACTACCTTTGCAGATGCAGAAAGACGTGGCTGCGTATTATTTTTACCCCATTGAAAAATTCCCTTTGTAATACTTAAGATAATGATAGCAAATATAATTACGATAAATATTGGTACAATAGCAAATAAAATACCTCCACCAAGAAAAAAGTCTCCCATTGAACATCCCCCTTTATAAGAATTTTTCCTTTGTTCATAATATAGCAGTTATTACGTTTCTATTAACTAAAAGGTTTCATCTGTTCTTTTCATCCAATATCCTGTTTTTGATAAAATCAAATGAAGTTGAATCAAAACTTAATAATCTTAAACAAAAAAATCAATTTATTTAAATTTATCCATTTAATAATTGACTTTTTTAATAAATGTAATTAACCTAACATAGAAGGGAGGTAGATATTAGGTATGCATTATCCAGTTATTAATGATTGTCCTGTCTGTCATCAAGAACTGCATGTAACAAGGCTTGAATGCGGTCATTGTCATACGACGATTGAAAATCGATTCCATCTGTCCAAATGGCACTCTTTTTCAGAGGAGCAAATGCATTTTATTGAGACCTTTATTCTTTCAAGAGGAAGCATTAAGGAAGTGGAAAAGAAGCTTGGTATTTCTTATCCAACTGTCCGAGGAAAACTGGATGATATTATTCAGATTATGACAGAGGGCGAAGCAACAGAAGGAAAAGCAAGTAACAAAAGCGTTGAAAGAAAAGCAGATATTTTAGAAAAACTAGAGAATAACGAAATAACAGCGGACGAGGCCATCCGATTAATGAAGGATCTTTAAGGAGGATATGAAGCATGAATGACGAAATGAAACGAATATTAACCATGGTGGAAAACGGTAAATTGACATCAGATCAAGCAGCTGTACTAATCGATTCATTTGAGGGAAAAATAGAAAAGAAGCCCCTGCTTGAAGACAGTCCTTATCTAAATCGAATTCTTAAGTTACGTGTGCATTCGGAAACAAATGACAATATTGATGTAAATGTTCCGATTAGACTTGTGAAGGTACTTCTTCAAACGGGAATTGGAATTGCATCGAAAATTCCTCAAGCCCAAACCTATACGGAAAATGTCGATGTAGAATTATTGCTGGCTGCGATTGATAGCGAACTAGTTGGAGAAATTGTGAATGCTAAATTAGCAAATGGCGACAGTATTAATGTCTATGTGGAATAGTGGTGGAAGACGTTGGTAAGGGTATTTATCCAAACAGATAAACAGAAGCGATTTACTTTTATTGTCCCTCATTTTCTGTTAGGTCCATTCATCCATATCGGCTTGTCCAAACGATTATGGAAGTTTATTCACCATCAAGCGAAGGACAAAACAGTCGATGCCATCTATACGAATGTAGAGGAAATCCAGTTTTTATTGAAAGCTTTAAGCAAAGAACTTAAAGATGTGTCACTTCCTGAACCACTTGTTGATATTCGTTTAAAGGATGGAACTTGTGTAAAGGTGGCTATTACATGAAGCATGTACTTTTTCTGAAAAAGAAAAAATCTAGTGCTCGCAACACTAGATTTGTGTGAAACTTAATTTTTTATTAGATGGAATGCCTTTCCTACACTCTTTTGATTGGGAGAGGCATTCTTTTATTACTATAGCATAGGTCGGAAAAATTGTGAATTACTGATGCGGTGCACCGGGCGGATAGAAGCTTGGCGGCATCTTGATCCATCCATGCTCCCTCATTCTCGTTTTTAGTTCCATCCCATATATACTTTTCTCTGCATGGAACCGAATCCACATCAATCCAACATCACTGCGGACACTTTGTGTAATGTTTGTGGAACACATAACAATATTACCTGTTACTTTCGCGGCTAATAAATTAGCGATTTCCATATCAGTAGACTTTGCCCCTAAAGGAATAGCATTCGGATCCGATTTAGGCTTTGATTCAGCAGAATTCGAGAGAGGAACTCCTTCTTTTAACATAAATTCCTCAATTATTTTACGTTGTTCACTGGCTAATTCATAAGCTTCGTTAATCAACTTTATTAAAACATTATCTGTCGTTGTATTGAGTGCCATTTCTAATACAGGAATTTCATCGGCGAGTGCAGCCTGATATGTCCAGCAGCCCATTGCCTCTCCAATATGAAGTTGCGACTTCGGTTCTGAGTCAAATCTCGTTTTAATATAATCGAGAAGCGCTTCCATCTTATGTGCCATTACGTACACCTCTTAGTATTTTTACCTATACTATTTACTTCCAAATGGAATTTTATTCAAAAAATTAACAATCCTACCTTTTAGAATAAATACTTCGTTTAAAAATACAGAATATCCTGTTGAAAAAACAAGGAGAGTTGGCTATTTGCTTGCGACTTTGGTATGCTTATTTGCGACTTTCGCACTTTTACTTGTGGCTTTGGCACGCTTATTTGCGACTTTGGCATTTTTACTTGCGACTTCCACACTTTTACTTGTGACTTCCGCACTTTTACTTGCAACTTCCACACTCTTTCTTGCAACTCCCATTCTTTCTTGCGACTTTCACACTTTTACTTGCAACTTTCTCACTTTTACTTGCGACTTTCACACTCTTACTTGCAACTCCCACTCTTACTTGCGACTTCCACACTCTTACTTGCGACTTCCACACTCTTACTTGCGACTTTCACACTTTTACTTGCGACTTTCACACTTTTACTTGCAACTCCCACTCTTACTTGCGACTTCCACACTCTTACTTGCAACTTTCTCACTTTTACTTGCGACTTTCACGCTTTTACTCGCAACTCCCACTCTTACTTGCGACTTCCGTACTCTTACTTGCGACTTCCACACTTTTACTTGTGACTTCCGCACTTTTACTTGCAACTTCCAAACTCTTACTTGCAACTTCCCCACTCATCTCCCCAACTCCCACACGCAAACTCCCCCCTCACTTTCTCAACGTGAAACTCCAATCTGCTTTCTTACCTCTTCCAAAAACGGCAAGGTTCGTGCCCGCGCTTTTTCTGCTCCTTGTGCAAGAATGATATCTATTTGCTCCGGATTGGCCATTAATTCATTGTATTTCTTTCGCGGTTCCTCTAAGAAGCGATTCATGACATGGAACAATTCTTTTTTGACTTCTCCCCATCCGATGCCATTTTCGTATCTTACACGCATTTGTGCAATTTCTTCTGCACTGGCAAATTCCTTATACAGAGTAAATAGAATAGACGTTTCTGTATCTTTTGGCGCTTCTGGAGGAAGTGAATCTGTTTTGATTTTATTAATAAGCTTCTGTAATTTTGCTGGCTCTTCAAAAAGAGGAATCGTATTATGATAGCTTTTGCTCATTTTTCGACCATCTAAGCCTGGCAAGATGCTTGTGTCTTCGTCTACTATATATTCTGGCAATACAAAAGTTTCCCCGTATTGATGATTAAAGCTTTCGGCAATATCTCTTGCAATTTCTACATGTTGGATTTGATCTTTTCCCACAGGTACCATATTTGCTTGAAAGGCAAGTATATCAGCAGCCATTAAGATTGGGTACGTAAATAACCCCATGTTAACCCCTTCATCTACTTCTTTCCCTGCTTGTTTATTGCTGTCGACAATTCCTTTATAGGCATGGGCACGGTTCATTAAACCCTTTGGAGAAAAACAAGCTAAAATCCAGTTCAGCTCAAAGATTTCCGGTACATTGGATTGGCGATAAAAGATTACTTTCTCAGGATCTAATCCAAGTGCTAACCATGTTGCTGCGACTCCATATGTCAACGTTCGAAACTCTTCTCGATCATGGATTTTCGTTAATCCATGATAATCCGCGATAAAATAAGCTGCCTGATACTCGCTATTTTCCGCAAGCTTTAAAGCAGGCTTAATTGCGCCGATATAATTTCCTAAATGAATCTGGCCAGTTGGCTTAATTCCAGTTAATACGATTTTTTTCATTTTCTGGTCCTCCCTTTTATTTTTAAAGAAACACAAAAAGGGCTACCCATCCTGTAAATAAGGACGAGTAACCCGTGGTGCCACCTTCATTCGTTTATAAAAAATAAACGCACTTATCCGTACAGAAACATAGCTGTTTCTTATACTTTGTCTTTTTTAACGGTAAGACATTCCGCGCAGCCTACTATTAGTTCAGCCTTGCAGCTCCGAAGCCCATTCAGCAATTAATCCGTACTGATTCCCACCAACCATCAGCTCTCTTAAACCTTTCAACTGCTTACTCTTCTTCCTCATAGCTCTTAAATATTACATATATAGTAAATTATCCGATAAAAAAGGTCAAGGAAATCTGCTTACATATTCCTGTTCTTTTAGAAGGATATTATGGATAACCATTCCTAATAGGAGCGAGAAAAAAGATGAAAAAATTTATTGGATTAACCATCATTTTTATGTTTATTTTTCCGAATATAACAAGCTTTGCAGCACCACTAAAGGACGTGAAAGCCGCCTTTATTAGAGAAGGAAATATATGGATATACCTTCATGAAAAAGAGAAGAAAATTACAAAATCAGGTAAGGTAATTGGCGAACCACAATGGTCCTATGATGGACAATATGTAGCTTATCAAACAACTGGTCCTGATGAGCTAACCGAGAATCAGCAAGAAATCGAAATCTGGATTTACGATGTGAAAAAAGACAAAAAACAAAAAAATTTTCATAATGGCTATTCTCCCTCTTGGGCACCTAAAAAAAATATCCTTGCCTTTACGGATTATCGCACCCTTGATCTATCCGATTTAAAGGGTTTCTTTAACATCGAGCTTGGAGTAGATTCCTTTCAATGGTTCCCAGATGGTAATGGGTTTATTTTATCAACTAGTGGAAATTTAGAAGCAGATGGCTGGAAGAGTGCTAAACTTAATAAAAAATCGATACAATCGCCGTATAAAAATATTCATACTGCTACAAGTACACCCTTTTTCACCCTTCCTAAAGAGGTCGGGGTCGGAGAAAGCAAAATTATTCCGATAAATGCTTCTGATTTTACGTTCTCACTAAGCAGCAAATGGATATCGTTTATCGCATCCACAACGGCAAGTATTGCAATGGACAGCAATATGCTCTGCATTCTCTCGATGGATGGAAAAAAATTCGAGGTAGTGGATGAAATCATTTGGCAAGTAGGAAAACCGAAATGGGCTCCTTCTAAGGATACACTTGCCTATATTGAAGGCGGGGGTAGACTCGTTTTTGGATTAAATAATAAAAAGTTAAAAACAAAGGATATGCCAGTAAGTGGCGTCTTTACTCCAAAGCATTATGCAGATTTAGACTTTGATTGGCTGGATAATGAATCCCTTGTTGTGTCAAGAATTCCAGAGGCGGAATGGAATAATGATCTAACGAAACAGCCACGCCCCACGCTTTATACCATTTTAATAAAAAACAACAGCCAAAAGAAAATAACAAATCCGGCTAAGGGCTATGGGGACTATCAGCCGAAATTCATTCCGTCTATTCAAAAAATCATTTGGTTCAGAGGTACTTCTCTCATCGATAATAAACGAAATGTATGGATGGCCAATCCAGATGGCAGCAAAGCAACTGAATGGCTTAAAAATGTTGAAAGCATCGCTGTTTATTAACGAATAAGGGATTGTAGCCTACTAATTATTTTCAAAAGAAAAGAAAATTCTCTCTTGAATTTCCTAATTTTATCTGTTAGTATCTTTATCAAGTTAGCGCTAACGTAATAATATTATAAATTATGTCTTTAAATATATATGCTTTGATTGGAATCAGTAGTGCCTATTTCCCTGTTATTAGAGAGTCAATGGTTGGTGCAAATTGACACAAAAATAGACGCGAATTACCTCCAGGAGCATTCTTTGTGAAAGATTTTTTCGATTAGCAAAGAACGGATGAGCCGTTACCCATAATGAGTGGAGGAATATTCTATATTCTTCAATTAGGGTGGTACCACGTGCTTAAAAGCAACCACGTCCCTTTTATTAGGGGCGTGGTTTTTTTGTTATAAAAAATACGAAAGGAGAAAGAATGATGAGTCCATTTATTGAACAGTTAACGAGTGACCAAGAAAAAGAAATGAAGAGGCAGCTAGCTATCTATCGTCAAGGCGTGCAAGATATTATCCCGACAGAAGAACTCGCAGAAAAAATCGCCAAATCGATTGTGACAAATACCCCGTTAAAAGTAAAGCTCGGCCTTGATCCATCTGCGCCAGATGTTCACCTTGGTCATACTGTTGTACTGAATAAACTGCGCCAATTCCAAGAAAACGGGCATACGATTCAACTGATTATCGGTGACTTTACTGGAAAAATTGGCGACCCAACTGGAAAATCTTCCGTGCGAAAGCAACTGACGGATGAAGAAGTGAAGGAGAATGCGAAAACGTATTTTGAGCAATTCGGAAAAGTCTTGGACATGGAAAAGGTCGAACTTCATTATAACTCTAAATGGCTCTCTTCCCTTTCCTTCGAAGATGTCATTGGGCTTGCTGGAAAAATAACTGTTGCTCGCTTATTAGAGCGTGATGATTTTGAAGAGCGATTAGCATATGGCAAATCCATTTCCTTGCATGAATTTTTCTACCCATTAATGCAGGGCTATGATTCCGTTATGCTAGAAGCTGATATTGAGCTTGGCGGAACAGATCAGCATTTTAATATTTTAATGGGACGTCATTACCAAGAGAAGTTTGGAAAAGAAAAGCAAATTGCGATATTAATGCCTCTTCTAGAAGGATTAGACGGCGTGGAGAAAATGTCGAAGTCGAAGAAAAATTACATTGGAATTGATGAACATCCAAATGAAATGTATGGAAAAGCAATGTCTATTCCTGACCCATTAATGAGCAAATACTTTGAGCTTATTACAGACCTAGAGCCTGCTGAAATAGCACAAATTAAGAAGGATTTACATGCTGGCTCCCTTCATCCTCGAGATGCGAAAATGCTATTAGCCAAAACAATTGTGCGCATGTACCATGGGGAATCAGAAGCCGAAAAAGCGGAGCAGCATTTCATCACTATTTTTCAAAAAGGGGATTTACCAGCGGACATTCCAACTATCCAATGGACTGGAAAAAACCCTGAATCGCTCGTCCAGCTTCTAGTAGACTTACATCTATTAACCTCTAAAAGCGAGGCAAAGAGGATGATCCAAAATGGTGGTGTTCGGATTAACGGGGAGAAGGTTGAGGATATAGAGCTTGAAGTAACAATCCATCATGAATTAATTATCCAAGTAGGAAAAAGAAAATTTGTAAAGTTGCTTGGTTAATAAATAGGAAATGGGCTAGCAACTAGCCCATTCCCAATAATTACGAGCTTACTGTTTCTCCCCCATTAACATGGAGGACTTGCCCTGTTACAAATCGAGAATCATCGGAAGCCAAGTAGACAAAGGTTGGAGCTAATTCAAATGGCTGTGCCGCTCTTTGCATTGGGTTATCTGTACCGAAAATAGCAACTTGGTCGGAAGAAAAGCTTGCCGGAATTAAAGGGGTCCAAATCCGCCCTGGTGCGACTGCGTTAACACGTATTCCATCTTTAACCACGCTTCTTGCAAGGGCACGAGTGAAACCAACATTTGCAGCTTTTGTGGCAACATAATCAATAAGCAGTGGTTCCCCTGCATAGGCAACAACGGAAGCCGTATTAATAATGCTGCTTCCCGGCTTTAAATGAGGAAGTGCTGCTCTTGTTGTGTAAAAATGAGCGTAAATATTAACCTTAAATGTATCATCAAATTGTTCATCGGTAATATCCGTTAATTTCGCCTGTTGAAATTGAATACCGACATGGTTACAAAGAATATCAAGCTTTCCAAACGTCTTTACCGTTTTATCCACAATGTCGATACACTGCTTTTTCTTACGTAAATCACCTGGCAACAAAAGACATCGTTGTCCTAACTCTTCAATTCTATTTTTCGTACGGTTTGCATCCTCATGCTCATCCAAATAAGCAATAGCCACATCTGCCCCTTCTTTTGCAAAGGCAATCGCAGCAGCTGCACCAATGCCACTATCGCCCCCTGTAATTAATGCCACTTTTCCCTTTAGTTTTCCACTTCCTATGTAGTGGTCATTTTCGATAATTGGTTTTGGAACCATATAGCTTTCTAATCCTGGCTGACGAAGCTGTCTATTCTCTGGAAAATTAACTGGGATTTCCTCATACTTTGTTACTTTTCCATAATTAGGATATAACGGATACGGATCTGTCTTCTTATTTGCTTCAAAAAGCTCTTGCATTTCTGTCATCTGGATAAGCATTTCCGATTGATGGTTTCGCGTTTCTAATAATTCAAAGTACACTTCTGGAACTTGATACATCGGATCTCTCGGATCATTTACATATAAGGACATACGAATCCCTCCATTAATAGTTGTAAAGTATCCTATGTAGTTATCATTATTTGGTGCCTAATTATCTTAGGACTAACTCTCTTTTGGTGGGAATGAATACGCTAAAAGAAGGAAATGAAGGAGGGTTCTTTTGATGAGATATGAATTTAATCCAAAGCTAAAATTATTGCTGCAAAAGCATTCGAAGGATACAGTTAACATGACCTATATCAATCATAAATGGTCTATGCCAAAAACAACGATAAAGCCACCATATTATAAAAAGCCAATTTATGAATTGCATTATCCAAAGGTTTGAAAATACAGTTTAAGCATATAGGCATTCCCCAATAGCAATGTTTGTACTATTGGAGAATGCCTTTTCATTTATCAAATAGGGTTTCCCATCCTAATTCACCGGTTCATTCATTTTCCGTTTAAAGGCAGCTCGAGTTTGTCCCCAAAAAATAAGCAGAATACCGATGATTTGAAAAATATCTGGACGATATGCTGTTAACACAATATCCATAAAAATAGCAACAGCTGGATCAATAAATACAAGAACCGCGATTGTGCCTGAAGATAACTTCGGCAAACTGCTAAAAAATAAATAATAAACGAAGCCAGTATGGATAATTCCTGTTAGCAAAATATAAAACCAGTTTTCCCCTGTTAGATGATTAAAATAGTCCCATTTTACAAAGGGCATAAGCATAATGATACCGACACCTGTTTGAATAATCGTCGTTAAGATCGGATTAAGCTTGGCAATTTTCTTTCCTGTCAATGTCGTTAACGCATAAAATAACGCAGCACCAAACGCCCATGGCAATCCCGCTGACATAAGATCATCGATAGACAGATAATCCTGTATCCCCCCTACCAACAACGTTCCAACAAAACAAATAATAACGGTAAGCATTAATTTAAACGTAATCCTTTCTCGATAAAGAAAGCTCCCTAATAAAACGACAAGGACTGGCGCCAAATGATAGATAGAAACTGCAACCGTTACAGACATATGCTCAAAGGAACGAAAGAAAAATACCCAGTTCACGACAAGAAATACGCCACACAGAATACTATAGCCAATCTCTTTTTTCTCGACCTCTTCCTTTTTCCCCCTTGAAAAAAGATAGACAATACTTAACACCACACATGCACAAATACACCGAATAAAGACCAGTTCAATAGATGGCAAATTCGTTTTAGCGGAAAAATAGCCAATCGAACCAAATATCGCCATCGATAATGCAAATTTCATTGTTGCGTTCATCATTTTCCTCCAAAGCTGTTTTCAAGTTGCCTATTTCTCTATCATATAGAAAATATTAGCTTTAATAAATATGATAGATTGCCTTTTTTCAGTTAATTTTGTAAATTCTATTAAACTCAGAAGTGAAATCATGAGGATATTTTTGCTGGATTTGTTTTATTGTCCAAACTTTGAGGTATATGATCCAAATTTTTATTTTATTGTCCAAACTCTACCACATATGATCCAAACTTCTGGTTTATTGTCCAAACTACACATCATATCATCCAAACCGCAAAACTCCCATCAACACAAAAAACCCTTCCAAAAGGAAAGGGTTAAATTCTTTTTGCACCATAATATTTTGTTTTCCAATATGAGTTGGATAGCTTGTCCACTTTTACCCCTTTTGATGAGGAGCTATGAATAAACTTATTACTTCCTATGTATATACCAACATGGGATGCACCTTTTTTATATGTTTCAAAGAAGATTAAATCTCCTTTTTTTAAGTTCGCTTTATTTACTTTTTTCCCTTTTTTATACATGCTCGCAGCAGTTCTAGGTAATGATTTACCTACTTTTTTATAACTATAGCCAACAAAGCCGGAGCAATCAAACCCTTTTGGAGTAGTTCCTCCATATTTATAAGGTGTATCAATATAGTTTTTTGCAACGGTAACGACGGACTTCTTTGAAGCAGCACTTGCTTCATGCGTACCAAATACGCCGCTAAAAAACAATCCAAATGACAGGAGTGACAAGACAATAACCTTTTTCATCTAGTGACCTCATTTGCGTAAGATTATGTTCACAAGGCTTCCTTCTATCAACAATTCTATCTTCTCATATTATTCAGATAATTAGGTTACATCTATATACAAATTAGATTACAATTCGATGACAATACTATATAAGAATAATATTCTTCCTATTCCATTATCTTCTTTTTCAACCAATGCTAATTTTGCGAAGGAAGTGACGTAACATGATATACTAGTAGAAAAAAAAGAGGGAGCGTGTAGACAGTGGATTTTATTGCTATCGATTTTGAAATAGCAAATGCTGATATGGCTAGTGCTTGTTCGATTGGACTAGCTTATGTAGAAAATAACGCCATTATAAAAGAGCAATATTTTTTAATAAAACCTCCAAGTCTATCATTTGATCCAAAGTTTACAGCGGTTCATGGGATAACGGAAAAAGATGTTGCTGATGCGAAAAGTTTTCCGGAAATATGGGAAATGATAAAAGAAGACATTTCTACCCATACCATCATCGCCCATAATGCGCAGTTTGATATGAGTGTACTTTATTGCTGTTTGGAAAAATATCAATTGGATAAGCCAGACTTTTCCTATATTTGTAGTATCCCTATTAGTAACAGAGCAACAAGAGGAGCAAAGGTGGGGCAGTCTTTGAAGGATCGAACATCTTACTTTGGCATCTCGATGGAAGAGCATCACCATGCAGGTTCAGATGCGAGGGCATGTGCTGAGCTAGTAATTGCTTGTATTGAGTCAAGAAAAAAAGATTCATTGACTAAATACTGTTCTTCTTATCCTACTCTTCCTATTAAACAGTTTTCTGACTTAAAGCCACAAACCACTTTTGGAAGAATTACTCCTTTTTCGAAAAGAAAGCCAGTCAAGAAATTTCCTTCCGTTTCGATAGGAGAAATTACGCCAACTACTGATTCCTTTGATGAAAATCATCCACTCTATCAAAAGAACCTTGTCTTTACGGGAGACTTACAAACACTTGAACGGAAAGATGCCATGCAACAAGTGGTAGACGTTGGCGGTGTCATTAAAAGTAGTGTAAGCAGCAAAACCGATTATTTAGTTGTAGGTGTACAGGATCAAAAGCTTGTTGGCTCTGAAGGGATTAGTTCCAAAGAGAAAAAAGCATTTGATTTACAAGCAAAAGGAAAGCCGATTGAAATGATTAACGAGCAACAATTTTTAGAGCTTTTGAAAAAAGAGCAAGTTAATTCTTAAAAAATAAAGGGCTGCTTCTCAAGTTGGGAAGCAAGCCTTTATTTTTTTCTCCGAAGCTGAAAAGGAATAAGCAAAATATAAAACAAAGCAAGTGCCACTATTTCCAGAACCAATAAATAATAAGGATATGGTCCTAAATAATCTAATAGCGAACTGTTTGCTGGCTTATATGCTAAAAACATATAATTTCCACCTGTTACACGATTGACTATCCACGTCAGTACTGCACTGCTATTTAAAAAAATAACTGCCAGAAGCAGTCCTTTTTTTGTCGGTTTATACTGATGGACAAGCACAAAGTACAGACAAGTCCATATAATAAGAATGTGCGTCACAAAAAAATGGAAATAGCGGAAATGGGGATAACCTAAAAATAATTCAGGTGTGATAACGGCCATTAATGCGCCAATAATACCGATAAAATAAACCACTTGAAATACAAGCTCCCATTTAGTAATCAGAAGCAGCAAACAAAGGATTAAACTGATGGAACAAAGATGGAACGGCAGCATAACAGAAGCATCCCATAAGCAATCCTTATACATCCAATAATGGTACATTGCCTCTAAACCAAATAATAATCCAAAAATAACAGACCGAAAAACACCGCTTCGCATTTGGATGTAATGTCGAAAAATAGCAAGCAAAACTCCCCCCATGAGAAGAATGCCTATCATAGCTAGATGGGATATTGAAAATAATTCAAAGGGGAAATCATCATATAGATGCCCGTACCATCCCTTCATTTAAGCAATTCTCCTTTCTGGTATTTTCCAAAAAAGTATTTTTTCCAAATTATTTTTACAAACTATGTATAAAAGTTTAATAGTTTGGGAATATTATAGACAAATACTACTGAATAAGAAAATCAATTATTTTCAAAAGGAGAGGATTACAATGAAAATACAAACAAATTCTGCGGTGACTGATTTTATTGACAAAGATAAATTTGAATTAGAATCCTACCTTGAATATTTATTTAGCCTTGTTTCGGAAAAATAATCTGAATGATACGATGATTTCCACCTCAAGATAGGGACAACTGTCTACATTATCCGAGGGGATTAGAATCTATCTCAATTGGCAGCAACGTCTCAGAAAATCATCGTATCCTCCAGACTCCTATGTTTAGATGGACTTTTTAGGGGATGTTTAATCGCTCTAAAAACATCCTCTAAGCCATCTACCTACATTTTTGTAAATTTTATTAAAAAAGCACTTAATATTCCCAATTATATTTGATAGAATAGTAAAAGCAATCTAAAAAAGGTAGGAGCATAATAACAATGGCACTTTCCCGAGCGAATATCGATAATGTTTGTGAACTATTGGACACAATCGATCTTTTAAAAACCGAATTGCTGAAATATGGGATTGAAAAAGGATTAAATGATCCTAATACCATCCAAATAAGTGAACTGCTAGATACATATATTATCATGTATCAAAAAAAGATAGCACAGAAGTAGATACATATTCTCCAATCTCTTCCACTCCACTTTAAAACAATCATTCCAGCTAAAATAAATTAGCGAATGAGGTTAATTACATCTTTCAAAGCCGCAGCCGCCGCTCCTTTAGGATGAGAGGCACCACCCACACAGCAAATCGTTCCCATCTCCTCTGTTTCAAACAATATTCCTTTATTTGTTCCTTTTACATGAATCAATGGATTTTCAGGAGGAAGAATTTCTGGTTTCACTTGTAAAATAAGCTTGTCCCCTTGTTTTTTGGCTGCTGCAATAAGCTTCCACTCACACCCATTTATTTTTGCCCGCTGCATATCTGCTTTAGTAATCTTCTCAATACCCTCTATCTCTATATCACCAAATGTTAGATTCGTATGAAATAAACCATTTGCCAAAAGTAAGATTTTGCAGGCACTGTCTAGCCCTTTAATATCTAGATTAGGATTTTTCTCTGCTATCCCCTTCTTTTGTGCCTGCTGTAATGCCTCTTCAAAGGTTATATTCCCCTCTGACATACTTGTTAAAATAAAATTAGAGGTACCGTTTAAAATTCCTTGTATCGACTGAATGTTACTTCCTGCCAAGCTAAATTCACCAATGTCTAATGTCGGCAATGCTGCCGCTGTTGCTCCACTGTATTTTATTTGGCATCCTTTTGTCTTTGCCATCGCTAGTAATTCAGGTAAGGATTGAACAAGTGCTCCTTTGCTGACAGAAACAATATCCATTTTTGCCTCGATGGCTTGTTTCATATAAGAAAGGGCAGGTTCTCCTGTTTCTAAATTTGTAGGTGTACATTCCAGTAGAATATCTCCTTTTAGAGATGGTTTTTCAACAGTTAAATCTTTCATACTAGCATATTGCGAAATTCCTAAAGACCCTTGTGGCAAGTTATGTAAGACAGCTAAGTTTAAGCCCTCTGATTCATAAGTCATCCCAATTGATCCGATGATTCCAACTACTTTAAATTCTGTATGATATTTTTCGATAAGCTCTTTCTTTTTCTGATCTAGCAATTTGATAAATTCTTTGGCAACTGTCCCATATCCGGTAATGATTATTTTTCTTTGCTTCATCCCATCTTTATTCCTTTCCTTGTTATCATGATGGTTATAGTTTTCTTCTTTTTCCTAAGCATTTCCTCCATTATGAGAAAATTTTTCTGAACCCTTTGTATTTTTTCTCAACTATTGTCCATTCCCTCCAATATCTTTCCGAAGACTTAATAGGAGACAGACCTGCAGCGCTATAAAGCACTGTAGGTCTATCTCCTATTATAAATATTTTCGATGCAAGGCTTTGCCATCATAGGTATAAAGAAGCTGTTTGTCTTCAACTACCGTTTCAATATGGACGCCTCTCCCCCATAATTGATGGATATATGGGAGCACTTTTTCTAAATATTTTAAGTCTAATTCAATTCCCTCATATCCATGCTTTAAGTATAATTCTCCATTTTTATTATAATCCCCATCATTAACTGTAATATATGGGAAACCACCATTAACCCGCATGCTCACTAATTGATCGCGTACTTGTTCCCAAGCTTTATCGACAATTTTATAATCTCTGCCCTGCTTTTGGAAAAGATACATATCTTCTCTCATTACAAGATCCTTTGTTAAATAATTTCGTAAGAAGGAAATATCTGATTCTATTTCACGTACTTCAAACATTTTTTCCCGCCCTGATCCTGGTTTAACTCCCCTTTTCTTCATTTCTTCGGTCGGATTATTATAACGATCTTCAATATCTTCAAATATCTTTAATCCTAGATAATAGGGATTAATCCCAGTTTTGGATGGCTGTACTACACCTGCATTCAGCTTTGCAAATTCGATTGCTTCTCCACTTGTTAAATCTAATTCCCTGACAATTCGTTGATGCCAATAAGATGCCCAGCCTTCATTCATAATCTTTGTTTCTAATTGTGGCCAGAAATAGAGCATCTCCTCCCGCATCATCGTTAAGACGTCCCTTTGCCAATCCGTAAGCTCTCTACTAAAGTTTTCGATAAAAAGCAGTAAATCCTTCTCTGGCTGTGGCGGGAACTTCTTTGCTACCTTTTTCTTCGGCTTTTTCGGTTTATTCCGATCATCTAATCCCCATAATTCATCATACGGAGTACTCGTTGTTTCTTCTTCCTCCACAAACTCCACATCATCCATCGACCACGCTAATTTTGGTCGCATCAAGCTCGGATCTATATGTTCATCAATCGCTAATACTGCGTCCAAAAAGGTTTCCACTTCATGCTTTCCATATTTGATTTCATATTGGCGAATCCGATCAGCGGTTGCAGCCATACTTTCGACCATTTCTCGTTTCGTATTTTGAAAACGAACATTATTTTTAAAGAAATCACAGTGCGCTAAAACATGGGCAACAATTAGTTTATTATTTATTAACGAGTTACTATCAAGCAAGAAAGCATAGCACGGATTTGAATTTATCACTAATTCATATATTTTAGATAAACCTAAATCATAATGCAGCTTCATTTTATGAAACTGCTTTCCAAAACTCCAATGGGAAAATCGAGTAGGCATTCCGTATGCACCGAATGTATAAATGATATCCGCAGGACAAATTTCATATCTCATTGGATAAAAGTCTAGTCCAAATCCAGAAGCAATCTCGGTAATTTCGTCAATGGCATATTCTAATTCCTTTTGTTCTACCTCATTCATTCCGCTCTCTCCTTTCACCGTTTAAACTAATGTATGAAAGGAAAAAGTGAATCATGAGTAAATTAGATAGAAATTGCGTTAGATTGTTGGTTTTATTTAATAGGAAGCAAAATAAAGGAACGAATCTTGGTTGTTGGTGTTTTTTGCTTTGTTGCTCTGCTATTTTGAATGTCATCGCTTTGATGAACGCCACTTTTCCCTTTGTTGCTCTGCCTTTTGGCGTTCATTTCCTTTATGAACACAAATTTCCACAAAGCCTACCTTCCAATCACCAACTTTCCCCCAAAAAGAAAAGGAGCATTCTCTTCGAACACTCCTTTTCCCTTTATTCTATTATCTCTTTCACTTTTTTCACGACATAGCCGGAGCTTCCTTTGTTTTCAACGCTTTCCATCATCATTGCAATCAAAAGGTCTTTTTTGTCTTTATCATAGGTAACATACCAGCCGTTTTCTGTTCCTTTTTCGCCTTGTTTCGCTTTTAATTCGGCTGTGCCTGTTTTTCCGGCAAACGTTTTGCCACTTATTTTTCCAGCGCGTGCTGTACCATTTGGATTTTCAATAACCTGTTGCAAATCATTAGAAATAGTATTGGCAACTGATTCGTCCATGATTTTTTCTTTCCATACCTTGCCCTTCTCTTCGCTATCCAATAATACTGGCGTCACGAGGTTTCCACCAGTAACAAATGGGGTATAAGCTGTAGCAAGATGAATCACACTCATTTCCACATGTCCTTGACCATAGCCGGAGTCTGCTAATAAAATTTCTGTATCTAAGTCGCCATATGTGGATTTTTCAATCGGGAAAGCGTATGGAAATGATTCTTCAAAGCCAAATTTCTTTAGCTCATTCGCAAATTTATCTTTCCCTAAATCTAGTGCTGTTTGTGCAAAGTAAATATTGTCACTGTAAAGAAGAGCATCCGCGAGATTTACTGGTGCCGAACTGCTATGCACTCTTGTTACATAATAACCGCCCCATGATTTATCCTTTTGCCACTGTTTTGTTGTAATCTTTCTTTCCTGTTCCGGAGTAATGACTCCCTCAGTTAATGCAGCAGCTGCCACAAGAGGCTTCATTACAGAACCAGGTGCGTATTTGTTTTTAAAACGATTCGTAAAAGGATCTAGCTTATTATTATCATACGCTTCTTTCTCAGACGTTGTTAGGCCAACAATCATCTTATTTGGATCAAATGCTGGACTGCTAACTAGTGCTAGCGTTTCTCCTGTTGATGGATTAATAGCAGCTGCGGAACCTGCTTCTCCATCCATTTTTTCATATATTTCCTTTTGTAAATCTGCATTTATCGTCAGTTTAATATTTTCTCCATTTTGCACTTCTTTTTTCGCTAAAGTAACGGTACTGCCGTCTGCCTTTTTGATTAAAATTTGTTCTCCATTGGAGCCTTTTAATCGCTCTTCTAGTACTTGTTCTAAGCCTCTTTTTCCAATTACATCTGTGCTTGAATAGCCTTTGCCCTCATTTTTCTCTAGCTCTTCTGCAGTAATGCTACCAATGTAGCCGATTAAATGAGCAGCACTTTCTCCAAATGGATAAATTCTGCCTTTTGTATCTTGTTTTTGCACGCCAGGTAATGCAAAAAGTTTCTCTAAATAAGCACTGTCACCTGTGGCAACCTTTTTTATTGGAACAAAAAAGCTTGGCTGTATCCAGTCTGCATTTAACGCCTTTTCAATGGTTTCTTTTTTGATATCTAGAAGCTTTGCCAAATCATTGATTACTGTATCTGGATTGTCCCCCATTTGCTCTGGAACAAGTCCAATTTCATAGATAACGCCATTCATTGCTAGAGGGTTTTCATTCGTATCCACAATGCTGCCGCGTTCTGCTTGAATGGTGCTAACGGAAATTTTGTCATCAGGACCTAACTCGGAAAAAATATAAGTAGTATCCCAATTTATATACCAGTTTTCTTCTTTCTCTCTTTCTTCTTTTACAAGCGTAGCCTCATTGTCAAAGCTGATTTCTCCTGCCATGCTATTCATTTTTACCGAAAATGGAATGTCTGTTTTCTCTACTTTATCAAACTTCTCGTCCTCGGATGGCTTCGTATATGTTATGTCTAAATCATTGATGTTTAAGTCCTTGTAGATTTTTTCGTATCTGGAAACAAAATCTTCCTCGGAAATGTTTTCTTTTGCCTCTGTTGAAAGATAAGCATACATCTCTTTAAATTTCTGATCATTCCACAATTTTATATATTGTGATAGCCGTTCATCTGGGGTAGGCTCGTTTTTATTACATCCTGTTGCAACTGCTACCAGTATTAATATCAGTAAAAAAATCCATCTTTTTTTCATTCCTATCTCCCCTTCTAATCTACTACTACTAGCGTACCATTTTTTCACAAAAACGGAAAAAGAATTACCTGAAAACTTTATATTTTTATTGTCTGCTACTACCTGTATATTATTATCATCCTAAAAAAATAATAACTCTATTACGTTAATGAATAGTAAAAGTTTCAAGTATATATTACACACTTTTTTATTAAAATTTGCTACAATACATGCAAATGATAGCCACCTTTTGTAGGAGGAAAACTTATGATTATCTTATTTGATGGGGTTTGTAATTTATGCACTTGGAGTGTGCAATTTATTATAAAGAGGGATCCAAAAGAACAATTTTCCTTTGCTTCTTTGCAAAGCGATGTCGGGAAAAGTTTGCTAGAAAAACATCATCTTTCTGATGTAAATAGTGTTGTCCTTATTAAAAAGAATAAATGCTATCTAGAATCTAATGCAGCTTTAGAAATATGCCGTCACCTTTCCAATGGCTGGAAGTTGCTTACTATTTTAAAAATAATTCCTTCCTTCATAAGAAATCCTCTTTATCGCTATATTGCTAGAAATCGATATAAATGGTTTGGTAAACAGGAATCCTGTATGCTTCCGACAGAAGAGATGAAGAAGCGTTTTTTATAGTACATACTTGCTTTGACTACGAGGTTCTCTGTACCCTTTTTTCAAAAATAAACAAAAAAGACCGCTTTCTCATCAGAAAACGGCAGAAAATTGGAGATAAAAGGACTACTCGTAAAACAAATATTGGGGTTTAATAGAAATCACGATTTCTATTAAAAATGCTCAATTAAGTTATATCTCGCTAAACTTTCAGAAGGCGTAGGTGGGCACTTCTAAAAATAGCAAAAATATTCTTAATATATTGCGGTAAAATTAATTAAATCATATTATATAGATAGATGAATTCTTGGTTTTTAAGTATATTTCGCCATTTTACGGCATTTCACACTGTTTTCTTCAAAAATCACAGAAAAATATAACTTTAGGAATATTCATAAAAATAGGCAGGTTTTTCTAAGTAGGAGTGGAGCGATTGGATTTTTCAGCGGTTGGAGAAAAAATCAAGGAACTACGAAAGCAAATGGGCTTATCCCAAAAAGAGCTTTCCCATAATATATGTACACAGGCGCAGATAAGTAAGATTGAAAAAGGAGAAGTACTTCCATTATCTTCTACTCTTTATCTCATCTCTAGTCGATTGGGAGTGGATGTGAATTATTTTTTCGATATTGGCACGACCCCGCGACTAGATTATGTGGATGAAACCTTTCGTCAATTAAAGGCGGCGCGAAGAAATACCGACTATCATACACTAAAGCAAATTGTAAAAGCAGAAGAAAATAATCCTTTATTTACCCACCATAAGAAAAACTATCAAATACTACTTTGGCATAAAGCAATCTATCTATTTGAAATCGACCGTGATTTTAATCGAGCCATCAAGCTGATTAATGAAGCGATTGAGCTTACTTTTGATACCGTCTTCACCGAAAGAGAGTTAGAAATCTATATTAGCAAAGGGATTTTTTACTATGAGGAAGGCCTCATCGATGATTCCCTAACGATTTATGAACGAGCATTTAAAGCGATTAATCAGATTCCCTATTTGCAAGATGATACGATTAAAAGTAGATTATATTTTAATATTGCTAAATCATTAACAGATCAGTCACAATATGATACTTCCATTGCTTATTGTAAGGAAGCGATTGATTGGGCCATCCAACAGGATAACCTTTATCTGTTTGCTCACTTTCACTATCATATCGGATATAACTATGAATTACAAAAGGATTTTGACCTAGCTACACAATATATGAAAGATGCACTAATGATTTTTCAGTTAGTAAAGGATAACCGTTATATAGATTATATCCAAAATAAAATAAATAATTGGCAAAAATAATATGTTTTTAAGGATTGTCTCTCCCATCTATTACACACATTATTAGTGTGAAGATGATGTTTGGAGAACAATCTTTTTTTATTCCGCTCCCTCCTATAGACCCGGTAAGTTCGTACCTTTGTCAACCATTGGTTCTTTTCATCGATAACTTACATCCCATTCTTAATTATCTATGAAAATTTACCTATTTTCCTATAATTCTATCTTTTTCTCCAAAATTAAAGGTCAATAGTCTGATAGGATATGGTAATATAGGTATACTATAGTATATTCATTAGGAGTGAGTGATAAAAAATGAAGAAGAAAGTCACAGTATTGGCAACTACCGCGATTCTGTCAACCACTTTTGCAGCGAACGCCTCAGCTAGTACTTATGTAGTAAAAAAAGGGGATACACTAGGACAGATTGCGAAGACTTACAATACTACTGTTAATGAGTTAAAGTCGATTAATAACCTTTCATCAGACCTAATTCTGATCAATCAAAAATTAACGATTGCAGATAGTGCCAAGTCTACAAGCAATAAAACGACTACAGCTACAAAAAGCAGCTCTTCCACACAGACAAGCTCTGCTGCAAAAACATATAAAGTTGTTTCAGGGGATTCCCTTATTAAAATAGCAAATAAGCATTCTATTTCTTTAGCTGAATTAAAACAATGGAATAATCTAACTTCCACTCTTATTTATCCTGGAGATATTTTAAATGTTTCTAAGCCTGGATCTACTTCTTCCAATACTCCTGCGCCGAGTTCATCTGGAAATTCCAGTAATACTAATGGTAGCAGCAGTACGGTAGTTAAAGAGAATACCGCTACATCTACAGGCACTTATACCATTAAAAGTGGTGATACGTTAAGCAAGATTGCTTCTACATATAAAATGTCTGTAAGTCAGCTTAAGCAATTAAATAATTTGAAATCCGATTTAATTTTCCCAGGACAAAAACTAAAGGTTAGTGCTTCTGAAAAGGTAACGAATACTGGGAATACTAATTCCACTTCTAATGCTAGTAATCCAACCTTTATTTCTACTGGAAATAGCGGACAATCCTATACTTCTAAAATAGTTTCTGCATCCAAAAGTCTTATTGGTCTTCCATATGTTTGGGGCGGTTCCACAACTGCTGGATTTGACTGCAGCGGATTTGTTTACTACGTCTTAAATCAAAGTGGAAAATCCATTGCACGTTATTCTGCTGAAGGATACTATGATCGCAGCTATTATGTCGATATTCCATCTATTGGGGATATTGTATATTTTAAAAATACTTACAAACAGGGTATCTCTCATTTAGGAATTTACATTGGCAATAATGAATTTATTCATGCTGATTCAAGTGGTGTTCGAGTGACAAGTTTAGATAACTCTTATTACAAAGAGCATTTTGATAGTTTTAAACGATTATATTAATAGATTGTGATTGAAATGAGGGGCTGTCTAATTGGACAGCCTTTTTTGTGGTTTGGTGGTTGGGGTTTGGCTGATATTCTTGCTGCTTTGGCTGATATACCTCTTTTTTGGCTGATATACCTGTTGCTTTGGCTGATATACTTCTTTTTTGGCTGATATCCCTGCTGCTTTGGCTGATATCCTTGCTGGTTTGGCTGATATCCCTGCTGCTTTAGCTGATATCCTTGCTACTTTAGCTCCGATTTCCCTTTTTCAGCTGATATCCTTGTTGCTCTGGCTCCCATTTCCCTTTTTCAACTGACATCCCTGCTGCTTTACCTGATTTCATTTTCCCCTTCCCCCTTTCCACTAAATTTACTTTTTTTCTCGTTCATTACCCTATTGCCCAATTAATATAGATGCTACTTCCCCTTCTCTTTTTCTTCCTTTCTTATGTCCTCTACCATCTCCTCACAAAAAGCGTTATAATTAATGAATGGACTTTTTTCGCGCGTCATTTTTCAACGTTATTTATGAAGCGCAAAAAAGCATAATACGGAATCAATAAACTAATAAATGTTCTTGGGAGGGATACATTATGCTTCAAGAAAAATATTTAGAGCCATTGAATTTTTGTGCAGAAAACTTAATGAATTTATTGGATGCAAATGATCCCCGAATGAAAAACATTGTAGAAAAGGGACTTCTTTTATATAGGCAAAGCTTTGTCTATCAAGTCAAATTTTCCAATGAAATAGTTTCTGGAATGATCCAGGATGTTACGCCAGTAAAGGCAACATTGGATTTGGATTATATTCAATACAGCTCTTGTACTTGTCATGCGGAAGGTTTTTGTCGCCATCAGCTTGCTTTGTTTTTCTATTTACTTGCTCAAGTTGGAAAGGTGTCGACTTGGTTAGAGGCTTGGAGAAAACCAATTAAAAATACGGAAATGCTAAAAAATCTCGGCATTATGCGAGCAAGCGACTTATTGAAGGAATCCGAGGATAAAGAGCCAAATTACGAAGACTGGATGGAAACCTTTGATAAGAGTTTTCAATCGCTTATGCCATCAAATGAAAATAAACCATATATGATCGCAGAAACGTATTATATTTATATGCGAAAAATAAAAGCAGCCACCCCTCTTCAAACAGAGTGGAAGCTCCTTTATTTAGTGATCGCCCAAGTATACACTTTTAAACAATTATTAACACTAAGCAAAACGCTGGATCATAATACACAAACCATTAATCGCTATTATCGACATCTTTTTCAAGATTTAATGAACAGTATTGAGGATAATCTTTATAAACTATCGAACTTCACCTTTCCATTTGCTTTTGATAACTTTTTAGTTCGTTTAAAGAACGACCTGAGTGCGATTCTCACTATTCAACCAAATTTAACATTTGAATGTATTCAGCTTTATCGGCTTATGTGGACAAATCTCTTTGCTATTAAGAACTGGAGACAAGATGAATTGGAACAGCTATTAGCTAATGAAAATCCGACATTTTCTGAAAATGTTGCTATTATCCATTTGGAAATTCTGCTCGAAAAAGATGTGGATGCCCTTAGGGTGATTCAGTCTCTTGATTCTCAGGTTACTACCTATATGCTTTATTGGATTGACTATTTGTCGAGTCGGAAATCATGGAAACGAATGGACTTATACGTTCCAGCGTTTATTCAAGAATTGAAAACTTACTTATCTGAAGATGAGGATGATGAGTATTGCTATGAATTTACGCAAATGGCGTTACGAGCAATTTCTCCTTATTGCATGACAATGAATAAAGAAGATTTACTGGAAAAAGCGTATATTCATACCCTTCCATACAGCTATCGCAAATATGAGGATTTCTTGTTTGAGAAAAAACAGTTTGATAAATGGATCGATCTATTTACAATGATGGGATACGGACTAGATAATCTACATAAAGAGCAGATAAAATTATTGCAGGATTACGATTATTCTTTACTGCTTTCTTTATATCACCGTTCTATTCAAGAGCATATTGAGGGGAAAAATAGGGACCATTATCGAATCGCTGTCCGGCAATTAAAGAAATTGCGTACCCTTTACAAAAAAATGAAAAAGCAAACCGAATTCGAGCAATTCTTACTGGTTATCTTAGAGCGTACGAGACGATTAAGAGCCTTTCATGAAGAATGTAGAAAGGGAAAGCTAATCCATGTTGAAAACTAATTATTTAAAAATAAATGTTCATTATTATGAGAATAAAGGATTTTTTTTAACAGGTGAAATAGAGGATCATTATCTTTATCCAAACTATTGGAAAAGGCTTCTTTTTCAACAGCATCAGGAAAGTTATTACGGTACGGTTATAGATACTGTAACAATAGACGGGATAGAAGGAATATTAGTAAGCGGGTGGCAATTGGTCACTCTACTTGCTACCGAGGGATTTAATCGATATATCGAATGGGATTGGAACGATACAGCGCAGGTTTGTCTTGCTGCTGCACCAAGTATTCTTGAAGCCATTACCCATAAAGAATGGATACCAGATTTCAGTCAATGGGAAATCGGGAATTTCCAATGGTCTCTTCCTCATCGTGTAATAGAAGAATTTGATCCAAGCTTCTGGGAAATGGAGCTTCATGATGAGTTAGAAGGGCAAACAAATAATGACTTTATTTATCAATGGTTTCAGCAGTCCCTTAATCAATATTTAGATGGGCATCAAGAGACAAAACAGAGTTTCCACGAACAGATGGATACATTAAAGAACGCAAATATTCCAGCAGAGCAGCTTTCCGCTTATTTTACGGAAGATAAATGGCAGGAATGGATGGGCTTAAAAGAGAACGACTATCCCTTTACATTAGGAATTCGTTTAGATGAACCGACTGAAATTGATACAACCTGGGATTTGGATTTATTTTTAAAATCCAAGGAGAATCCAGAGCTTGTAGTAGATATTCATGATGAGGGCAATATGCCGAAGAAATGGCTAAATTATACTTCCTATATCGAGGAAGAACAGGAACGCTGGCTCCTTCTTTTTCCATGGCTAAAAGGGAAGAATGGCATAACAAACCAATTAACAGAGGAAGAGGCATGGCTTTTCTTATCAGAAGCAAGTGAAACATTCCTTGCACTTGGTGTAGATATTCTCCTTCCTTCCTGGTGGCAAGCAATGAAAGCAGCCAATCTGAAGGTAAAAGCAAAGGTTTCTAGCACTAGTCACCGTCCATCCTTCGTAGGTCTACAGGCGATGCTTGACTATAATTGGCGTTTTTCCATGAATGGCGTTACCCTTTCGGAGGATGAATTCAATAAGCTAGTAGAAGAGAAACGTCGCCTTGTCTTTATTAAAGGCCGTTGGATAAAATTAGATCCTGCCTTTATTCGGCAAATACAGGATTTAATGAAGAAAGCGGAAAAAGAAGGTTTGCATGTTCGTGATATTATCGAACAGGAATTAATGCAGGCAGAAGAACAACAAAATGATGAGCTAGAGAATCCAAAAACATTTGCCAAAATCCAAATTGAGCTAAATAGACAATGGCGAACGATGATTCATCAATTAAAAGAAGTGAAGAATCTTCCATTAGAGGACGTTCCGCAAAGCTTCTTAGGAGATTTACGAGCTTACCAGGTGCTTGGTATGAGTTGGCTTCTTTTCCTAAGAAAGTATGGCTTTGGCGCGATTTTAGCAGATGATATGGGACTTGGAAAAACGGTACAGCTAATCTCCTATCTCTTAAAGGTGAAAGAAATCGAAAAGGAACAAACCACACCTGCCCTTATTATTTGTCCTACTTCTGTACTCGGCAATTGGCAAAAGGAATTAGAACGGTTTGCTCCAGATTTAAACGTATATCTTCATTATGGAGCGAATCGTTTAAAGGATGATGCTTTTATGCAAAAAGCACAGGAATCAGATGTGGTGTTAACCTCCTATGGATTAACTCATATTGATTTGCAAAGTTTTGAAGAAATCACTTGGAGCACGATTGCAATTGATGAAGCACAAAATATAAAAAATGCGCAGACAAAGCAATCCAGAGCCGTTAGAAAGTTAAAAGGCACCCATTATATTGCCCTATCTGGAACACCGATGGAAAACCGACTGAATGAGCTATGGTCCATTTTTGATTTTACCAATCACGGCTATTTAGGCAGTCTTGGTCAATTCCAAAAACGATTTGTGATTCCGATTGAAAAAGAAAATAAACCGGAACAAATTCAGCAATTACAGACGCTTATTCGTCCATTCTTACTGAGAAGAACGAAAAAGGACGAAGATGTTGCATTAAATCTGCCTGACAAGCTAGAGCAAAAGGAATATTGTCCTCTTACAACAGAGCAGGCTGCCTTATATGAACAATTAGTAACCGATACATTTATACAAATTGAACAGCTATCTGGGTTTGAGCGAAAAGGGCTTGTTTTGCAAATGTTAAGTAAGTTAAAACAGCTATGCAATCACCCTGCCCTTTATTTAAAGGAACAGACGCCAACAAGTTTACTGGATCGGTCTGTGAAAATGGAGAAATTAGCAGAGCTAACTGATACGATTTTGGAAAGAGGAGAAAGTTGCCTCATATTCACTCAATATATTGAAATGGGACATATGATTCAACAAATGATGAAGAAGAAATTCAAGGTTGATGTTCCCTTCCTAAATGGTAGTATGTCCAAACAGCAGCGCGATCGCCTTATTGAACAGTTCCAGGATGGTGAATTCCCAATATTCCTTCTTTCCTTAAAGGCAGGAGGAACTGGATTAAACTTAACAGCAGCCAACCATGTTATCCATTATGACCGCTGGTGGAATCCAGCTGTTGAAAACCAGGCGACTGACCGTGCATATCGGATTGGCCAAACACGTTTCGTTCACGTGCATAAGCTTATTTGTACGGGGACACTAGAAGAAAAAATCGATGCGATGCTTGAGAAGAAGCAATCGTTAAATGATCAAATTATCCAAAATGAAAACTGGATGACAGAGCTAACAACGGATGAATTGAAGGATTTAGTTTCATTAACGGAAATTTAAATGGTCTGTCTGTAAGGAAAAAGAGGGTAAATGAGTCTGCTATTGAGTCTCATTACGCCCCTCTTTTTTATTTATAATCATTTATTTTTTATTTCCGCGAGACCATATTACCACCGGAATTAGAATTAAGGACATAATTCCTCCTATTAACGACAAAGTTAGATAACTTGAACCTGCAACAACCATTCCAGATAAAGCCCCACCAGCAGCACCCGACAAAGCAATTAGAACATCAACGGCCCCTTGTCTTTTTGCTCGTGTGGAGGGTTCGGTTGAATCAACAATCAAAGCAGTCCCACTTATTAAGCCAAAATTCCACCCTAATCCAAGTAAAGAAAGAGCAATAATTAGAAGAACCAAAGAATCTCCCGGTGCAAAAGCAGAAAGTAAACCTGCAATAAGCAAGGTCATTCCAGAGGCAATTGCCATCGTAACTCGCCCTAACTTGTCAACGAGAATTCCTGTAATTAGGGAAGGGAGATACATTGCACCAATATGGAACCCAATTACTAAACCGACAGCACCCAAGCCATGTCCATGATGTGTCATATGAACAGGCGTCATTGTCATAATGGCTATCATAACAATTTGCGTAAGAACCATAATCGTTGCACCAACGATAATTCCTCTTTTATCTTCTGTATATTCTATTACTGCTGATTCCCCATTGCCTTTAGATTTATGTGTTTCTGCTTCCATCCTTCTTCCGATTACTAAAGGGTCTGGACGGAGCATGACGAAAAGGACAAGCCCTGCTGAAATATACGCAACTGCTGCTAAAATGAATGGACCAGCGAGTGATGGAACATTAATAGAAGAAGCAAAATCCCCCATCACATTTACTAAATTGGGTCCTGCAACTGCACCAAAGGTTGTAAAAACCATTGTCGTACTAATAGCAGTGGCCCGCTGTTTACTATTAGCTAAGTCAGTACCTGCATATCTTGCTTGTAAATTTGTCGCTGTCCCTGCACCATATATAAGAAGAGCAATAAATAAAAGGACAATACTATTTACTATAGCTGAAATGATGACCCCTATTGCTCCAATTCCTCCAATTATAAATCCAGCAGTCAGACCTGTACGACGACCATAGCGGTGTGAAAGTCTCCCCACTAATAAAGCTGATCCTGCTGAACCTAGCGTAAATAAAGCTGTAGGTACCCCTGCAAATGCATCTGTACCAAGCATTTGCTGTGCAAGAAGTGCCCCAACTGTAACTCCCGCTGCTAGTCCTGCTCCACCAAAGATTTGCGAAATACTCACAATCATTAAAGTGCGTTTGTATAATAATTTTAGCTTTTCTGATGAATCCATATAACTTTGTATGCGATCTGATTGAGCGTCTAACACATTTACTAACCTTCCTCTCCAAAATGAATGCTAGCTAATACTTTAACATTTAAGATTTTAAGTCATCATAACACGCATAAAAAAACCATACAATATGATAATTGTATGGCGAACAATTTTAAGTAATAGAGTCTACTAAGCTTTTGATGATGATTAATCCCCGTTCGAGTTCTTCAAGTGTTCTTGGTGCACATACTGCAATCCTTACTGCCCTATCTGGACAACTATTTCCTACTACAAAACGTTCTGCTGCATAAAGCTGCACCCCATTCTGTGCAGCCAACCATTCAAATTCGGCACCTGTTATCTTGCCAGGTAATAACAACCATCGAAAGATCCCTATCCTATCACCAAGGCATATATAGTCCGACAAATAGTGATCGAGCATCTGATTTCTAAGAATATTTTGTTCTTGATGCCTCCAGATTAAGTCTTCAAATTGATTGGATACAATCATTCTTGCTGTAAGCTCTGCTAATAAAGGCGATACCGCTATATTTAAATTATAAAGAGCCTTTGAAATCAACTCCTTAAATTGACTCGGCACAGCTACATAAGCAAGTCGGAGACCTGGCGCCAATGATTTAGATAAACTGGCAATGTAAATGACTTCTTCTGGGGCAAAGGAGGCTACAGCAGGACGTGGTATTTGCCCCAGAAGATGGTATGATGCATCCTCAATCACAAACTGTTTATACTTAATAGCAATTTCGGCAATACTTTTCCGATTCTCCACCGACATACATGTAGCTGTAGGGTTATGGTAATCCGGGATTATATAAATGCCTTTAATATTATCATTTTTACAGGCATCCTCAAAGGCTGTTGGGCTCATCTCATCGTTCTCAGATTTTATCGGAATTATTTGGACACTTAGCATCGCTGCAACTGTTTTTAAACCTGGATACGTATGTTCATCCACCCCAATTCTATCACCTGGCTTACAAAGACTTGCCAATGTTGCTGCAATCGCATTTTGCCCCCCATTTGCAAATAAGATGTGGTCAGCGGTTGTTTCAAAACCCCCTCTTCGAATAAGCTTAATAGCTGCATCTTTTTGCCATTGGCTTTCACCCGCACGACCATATCCAAACCATTTTGCATAATCTGTTTCTTGTAGCATGCTTTTAAGCTGGATGATCAGTGGTTCAAATGAATCATTATCTGGTAATGTTGCCCCCATTTCAATTAAATGCTCCGGCTTTGTATCCTCCAGTAAATATACATTTGATAACGCATCATACGATACATATGTACCGCTTCCTACAGTTGCACTTAACAAACCCTTCAACTCACAAACTTTAAAGGCCTTTGAAATGGTACTTACATTTAAATCCAAATAATCAGCCAATTCTCGCTGTGGAGGAAGCTTGGTTCCCGATATTAAAATCCCCTCTAATATATCCTTTTCCAAATGTCTCGCCAGTTCTTTATATATAGGTTTTATCGTTTTATTAATCGATGGTTTCCAGCTCATCGGATAGTTTTCAAAAGAATTAATCGGCATGATACACACCTTTTTTTCATCCATTATATGATTACTCCATTTATTAAAGCAATTGTTTCTTCTATAAATGGATTTATTAAAAAAAGACCGTACTATTTTTAACAATCAAAAAAGTACGGTCTTTTTGTTTTTATAAATACCTAATAATGTTACTTACTTATTTATCCTTAGGAATCTCAATATCTTTGCGTTTTTCTTTTTTACTCATCTTATAGAAGTAAACTGTTTTAGTTGTTTTATGACCAGCTAAATCGGTTGCTGTGAACTCAAATTCATTTAAGCCTTCTTCTAAATTCAATTCCACTTTTTTCACTGTTTTTTCTAGACTTCTCATTGCATAAGGCTGTTTAAATGTTTGATAATACAGTTCACTTCCATTTAACGCTAGCTGTATTTCATCAAAGTTATCCTTTACTGTTACATGAACAGATGGATTTTTACCATTACTATTCACGATACGATTTCCAGAGAGTCCATTGAACGAAATGCTAGGTGCTTTTGCATCTACGATAAAGCTGCGTTTAAATACGGCAGTATTATCTGCATCGTCTGTAGCTTTTATTTCAACTGAATGAACACCATTATCAAAGGAAATCGATGTGTTAAAGGTGTATTGCTCTTTTTCTTCATCATAGACTGCGTCCACCTTTTGTCCATCAATCGTAAACTCTTTTATGGATGACTCATCCTTGATTGTTCCACTAAATGCTACTTCCTTCGCTCCATATACCTCTAATGCTTCAGGTGTCTGTAAAGTGACTACTGGAATTGTTGTATCCTTCTTCACTTCTTCCGCTGTCACACTTGTCTCCTGCTTATTTCCTGCATAGTCATAGGCAACTACTGTTACAGCTGTGCCTTCCTCTACTTCATTTGGCAATGTAAATTCTGTTGTGTCACCACTCATTGGCGTATCTAGAACAGATTTCCCATCTACTAAAATATCTAAATATGAAACGCCAGATCCATTTTCATTATCTGATGCAGCAAATTCCAATGCTTTATTATCCTCTACTAAAGCTACTTCAACAGACGGACTCACTGTATCAACGATAACTGGTATATCTACAACTTGTGGTTTTGCGCCTGGATAATCAAGGGTAGCACTAATACGATAGTAATATTGACCCTCTACTAATTTTCCGTTCACTTTCCCATCCCATGCCCATTTAGAATCAAGGACATATCTTGTTCCTCTACCGCCATCATAGTAATTTTTTCTGATTTCTTCTTGTGTAAGCAGCGTTCTCACCGCTTTTCCGTTACTGTCAACAATAGAATACTGCACCTTTTTTGCATTTCTAAGGAAGGATAGAATCGGAATAATCTCTTCCTGTACCCCATCACTATTTGGTGAAATAGCAATTCCTTCTTTTGTAAATGTATTTTTAATCGGATTATAACCTAGGTAAAGGAAATCTTCCCCTTCCTTTGTCACTGCTCCAGCCATGCCATAAAAAGATGTTTCATCGTATTTCATGCCATCTAAAATTGGCGCTTTGTTCCAATCTCCTTTAAACCCAACATAAGGAACGGTTAATGTCGCATTTGTTTCCGTTGGATCTGTTAAGGTTACAAACCCTTCGACAAAATAGCCATTTTCAAATACACGATCAATCGCAACAGGAGTTTCCCAGCTGCCTGTTAGAGAAGGATCAATTACTTTTGCATTAGTTAAATCAACAGATACTTTTATTTTTTTACTTTTATTTGCCGGAATAGTAATCGTTGTTTTTTCGCTATCATTTACTTTGATTGTTGCATCTAAGATTTGCTGTGCTTCTAATAGATTTGCAGAATAACCTAGCTCCCCGTAAGCTGCGAAATCTGTTTGAATATTTGCTGCAACATCATATTTAACTTTTTTATCACTATAGTTTTTCGCTTCTAACGTAAAGGTGAAAGTATTTCCTACTTCTTTTAAAGCCACTTTCCCTTCTTGTGTCTTTTTCTCTGTTACAATAACTGGTGATTGCAATGCCGCGTGCAACTGCATGAGACCTGCACCTTGGCGACGTGGAGAATAAGGAACCTCCCATTCAAAGGCACTGTTTACCGTTCCAATATCTGTCACTGGTTTCGCAGTGTTCATCAATAGGTTTTTCGCAATGTTTACTCGATCAAATCCTGATACATCAAATTCATTATCTACACGTTCTAATACTAGTGCTGAACCTCCAGATACATGTGGAGCTGCCATCGAGGTACCACTCTTCATTCCATATTGATTATTCTCTAGTGTAGAATAAATTTGCCCACCTGGAGCTGTAATTTCTGGTTTAAAATCTAAGTTTGTAGTTAACCCCCAAGAAGTAAAGGAACTCATTTTTCCAGCCTCAGGATTTGCTGAAGTTGTTTTCTTGCCTTCAAATGTAATCGAGATATTTTCTCCATCTTGAAGAGCTGCTGCTAATTTATCCCCGTCCGTTTTTAATAAGAAAAGCTGAGGGATTTTAATACTTGTATCTGTTGCCATGCTAACAAAGCCATCAGTATTATTATAAATAATGACACCTGCTGCTCCGGCCTGCTGTGCATTGATTGCTTTATCAACAAAGCCAATGTCGCCTCTTTGAATTAATGCATAGTTATCCTTTACATCCACTGCTGCTAATTCTTCTGGTGTTCCTAATCCAGCATAAACAATTTGGAATGTTTTTTCTTCTACTGTATTTGGATGGACACTGCTTTCAGATAAGAACCCCGCTTGTCCAGTCGTTTCACCATATTGATAGGAAAGAGCATCAATATCTATGAAACTATTTTCAATAGATGCAACTTGTAAGCTATCATATGCTACACCTGGTGATCCAGTAACCCCGATGTCTGGATTAGAGCTAGACGGATTTGCAAAGCCGTTTCCGAAATGAGCAGAGTTTCCTGCAGAAATGGACATCATAATACCATTTTCTACCGCGCGTTCAATCGCTTGCTGTTCCGGAGCATCTCCAGCCACAAATCCAGCTGCAGATCCTAAACTCATATTAAGTACATCTGCCCCGAGCACAATGGCATCATCAATTGCTTTAATGTAAATATCTCCCCAAGTAGTGGAAACACTTGGGTCATTTCCAAAAACCTTTAAAGCGAGAAGCTGTGCTTCAGGAGCAACCCCTTTGATTCCATTATTATCTTCATCACCATTTGCTCCAACAGTACCAGCAACATGCATCCCATGCATACTTGCCCCTTCTGCAATATCTTGGATAATATCATTTTCATCCATGTAGTTATATCCATAAGGTACTTTTTCGCTATAAAATTTCCCTTTTAGTCCATTGGCTTCTTTATATTGAGAAATTTCATCCTTTGTTAATTCCTCTTCTGTTTCTTCTGAAAGAACCATATCCTTATGATTAGGGTCAATCCCTGTATCAATTACCCCAACAATCATACCTTCCCCTTTAAATCCATAGTCACGCCATGCATCTTGAGCTTGTACAAGTTCTTTACTATAAATCATGTCAGTTTCTTCTTCTGGTCTTTCATATGCTGTTGCGATATGTACTTTCGCTACTTCTGGAAGTTCCTCCATTTTTTCAATATCACCGTACTTCATTTCTCCACTAAATCCATTAAAGATTGTTGTAAAATTCTCTAATTCTTTAAATTTTACTTTTTTTGCTTTTACTTTATCTTTTACTTTTTTCTGTTCCGCTAATTTTTCACTTTTTAATTTTTCTGTCGTTGCTTTTGGTAATTCCTTTACTTGTTTTGCCTGTGCTTGAGCATATTGGACAGTTGGCTCTGTATTCATTTCTACCACTACACGAACCGTATCTGTTTCTTTATAAGCTGTCTCTAGCTCGTCCACCTTAATCGTTTGCACTTGGAGCTGATTTTCTTTTCCTTTCGAAGTGATTACTTTGTCTGGTACTGTCGCTGCCGATACACTATTCGAGAATAGCATAAAGAGCATAATCACTAGAACAAACACTTTACTTTTCTTCACGGTAAAACTCCCCTCTGAACCTTCTATATTTTCCGAATATATCGAACTATATAAAAATATCATAATATTCTTTCATTTATTAAGTGACAAAAGTACCGTATCTTCCATAACAATGCTAGTAATTTAGTCAGTAAATATCGCAATTTTATTCTTTATTCGTCACAAGCTGACGTTATTCTACTTTTCTACCATTTTTAGGGATAACCCAATACTGGAAGGTTCTATTTGAGATGCCTATTAATTGAGGAAGTGGCAGTTGACTCCTAATCCAAAAGTAATGAAATATTAGGTCGCCTTGATGCAAATCTACCGAATAAATAATGAACAATATAGAACAATCCTTTATTAATATAATTTTAATATATATTTTTGCGGTATATCCTGAAACAAGAGGCGGTGAAAGAACATTTTTGTAATATAGATGTAGGTTTTATTTGGTTACAAAATAAAACTTTACTCTTCATTGAGTTTAGATGAAATGTTTCAGGTAAGGTATAATAAAAGAAAATGGTGAATTTACCACGGGAGGGCTACCGTTGAAAACCTTTAAGTTGATTTCTTTACAGATTCTAGCGAAGGAAAAGCTGATACCAATTAAATTAATCGATGGATTGATTATCAATAAGGAAGATGATTATAATCATTGGCTTATCGAGGTTTATACGGATTTTTCTTCTATCGACTTTCTTGATGAAGCCTTTAATAAGAAGGATGATTTGCTTGTTCAAGCTGTTATTACAAAAAAAGAAAATGATCCTGCGCCTTTTGAAGTAACCATTCTATCTATCCAAAAGTTTGGAGACAAAGCAAGTATTATGTTAGAAGGAACATTAAAAAGAGATAGAAAAGACTATGCAGAATTGCTGCTCCAATATTTAATTGAGGAAGGGTATGAAGGAAATAAGTTAACAACTAAATTTACCGAGCTGATGCAAAGTAAACCACAAACGTTTTTGGAAAAGAAATTGTAGCGTTGAGAGGTGTTTCTGCTAGATAGAAGCGAAATAAATTACTATCGGAAAAAGAACTTTAATCGCAAAGTTCTTTTTTTATTGGCTGTTTTTGTGAAATTTTTTGTTTTAAGTAGGACTTAAAGCCGAATCGAATGTCCTTATTATTTATGTTTAACTGATAATTCTTTTAAAAAAATCGCGTAAGAATACAAACGTTTCCATTCATGTTATTAAGCCTTTTCTCCCTCCTATCTTTCATTTAGTCATAAATAAACCTTGTTATAAAATCTGACAAGTTACTTGTTTATGCTTTTTTTAATAGATAGAATGCAGCTATGAGATATCAAATATGTGATCACAAATATCACTAGCTTGGAGGTGTATATCAGATTGAAGAATTCTGCGATTGTCGTCCCTACTGTAGCTCAAGAAGTGTATAAAGCTATTCGCAACCAGATCATTAGAGGAGAATTTGCACCAGGACAAAAGCTTTCCATAAGAAAATTAGCTGAATTATACGGAGTTAGTACAATGCCTGTTAGAGAGGCTTTATCTAAGCTTGAATCAGAAGGTTTTGTTCAATTTGATAGAAGAAGCATCATCGTGAATCAACTTTCTACCAAAGAACTAATCGAAATATTTGCCATTAGAAAATTACTTGAAAAGCAAGCGGTTGAATGGGCTACACCTAATATTCGTCCTTCTGATTTAGTATTACTTGAAAACATAATAAAAGAAATGGATGAGAATATTCATTCTCCTTTTGAATGGAGACGACTAAATAAAACATTCCATTTCGAATTATATTCACACGCACATTCTAAACCGTTATCAGAGCTATTACACCAGCTATGGGGAAGAGTAGAGTCCTATATGAATATTTATTCTTCCTCTGAACACCTTTCTTCCGCCCAGGCAGAACACTATAAAATGTTAGAATTAATCAAAGAAGAGCAATTAGATGATTTGACCTCTCTTATTCTGGAGCATATCCAAATAACTTGTGATGCGATTATAGAGGAAATGGCAAAATTAGAATAACAATATATATTTTGCTGTCTATTTTTTTAAGTTTATTTTTCAGAAAAATCATAATCTTTAATCAAAAATACAATAATTTTTAAAAATAGGAGGAAACAAAGTGAAAAAATATTTAATTAGCATTATTTCTATTATTTTAATTGTAAGTTTAGCAGCCTGCAGTTCTTCTAGTAGCTCATCATCTAAATCAGAAGAATTTCCAACAAAACCGGTAAAATTAGTTATTCCTTATCCTCCAGGTGGTGGAACAGACGTATTATTTCGTTTAGTTGCTCAATATGCTGAAAAACATTTAGGCCAGACTATTGTACCTACAAATATGGCTGGTGCTACTTCTACTGTTGGTTCCCGTTTTGTAAAGGATGCTGAACCAGATGGGTATACAATATTAGGTACACACCAAGTTGTTGCAACAGCTGAACATACAGGAGTTGTAGACTATGGTTTCTCTGCTTTTGATCCAGTTGTGCTAATGACTTCTACTCCCCATATTCCATCTATTAGTAAAAAATTTAGCGAAGAACACAATATCAAAACAATGAATGATTTTATTGAATATGTAAAAGCGGGCAATAAAGTGAATTGGGCTTATACGGTTGCTTCTGAGGACCATTATTCTATCGCTGCTATGCTGGATGCCGCTGGCGTAGATCCTAAATCATTAAATTATATTCATTATGATGGAACTGGACCTCAATATGCTGCAATCCTAGCTAATCAAGCGGATGGGATGATTGCCGACTATGCATCAGGAAAAGGATATTATGATGATGGAACTCTTGTACCACTTGGAATGGTTTTTGATGAACGTAATCCTTTCTTACCAGATGTACCGACATTAAAAGAACAAGGAATCGATTTCTCCGTTTCAGTAGATAGAGGTATTCTTGCTCCTAAAGGAACTGATCCTGATCGAATCAAAGTTATTAACGATGCATTTAAAAAAGCGTTAGAGGATCCAGAATTGCAGAAAAAAATTGAGGAATTAGGAAGTTTCCCTCATTACATGACTTCTGAAGAGTACTCTAACCATGTTAATGAATTAGATAGTGAAATGGGTAAACTTGCTCCTAAAATGGAGTTTTAATAAGGGGGCTGAATAAAATTGGTTAATCGATTATTCTCCATATTTATTTTAATTGTAGGCAGTATCTTTTTTATAAACTCCAATGGATTTTCCGAAAAATCAGGGGTGCAGACTTTTGCCCCCTCGTTTTTTCCTAGAGTTATCATTGCTTTAATGATGGTTTTAGCTATTTGCTTACTGATAAAAAGTTTCCTAAAGAAAGAAAAGGATTCCGTCTCTTTAGAGACAATAAAGACTTATATCTCAACGCATTTTCGTGTTTTGTTGATACTGTTCTTATTCCTTCTTTATGTCATTTTCTTAAATATAGTAGGATTCTTAATTTGTTCGATTGTTTTTTTATTCATTTCTACGATTATCTTACGACCTTTCCAAAAAAAATACATGACTACAAATATTATTTTGTCAGTGGCTTTTCCTGTTATCGTACTGCTTGTGTTTGAACAAGTATTACATATTTATCTACCATAATGGAGCGTGATTAAGTTGGATCTTTCAATGGTTTTAGCAGCTTTTCAAGAAGTATTACATCCTATGATGATTCTATCTATCGTTATCGGCGTTTTGGTTGGGATTATAGCTGGTGCAATCCCAGGGTTCACCTTTACAATGGCCCTTATTTTAGCTTTTCCATTCACCTTTGGAATGGAACCAATTCAAGGTTTAGCCGTTATGATCGGCATTTATATTGGCGGACTTTCTGGAGGGTTGATTTCTTCCATACTTTTAGGAATTCCTGGTACTCCTTCCTCTGTCGTTACCACCTTTGACGGCTATCCAATGACAAAGAATGGAGAAGCACCACGAGCACTCGGAGTAGGCATCGTCTCTTCTGTTATTGGAACCATTATTGGTGCGATTATTTTATTTCTATTAGGACCAATCATTGCTAAGGGGAGTCTTCTTTTCGGACCATGGGAAATATTCTCTCTCGTTGTTTTTGCACTCACTCTTATCGCTGGCTTAAGTGGTAAATCTATGCTTAAAGGGTTAATCGCTGGCTGTATTGGCCTTTTAATTGGAACTGTTGGTGTATCTCCAACTGGAACGGTTCGATTTGATTTTGGAATCCCTGAACTTTCCTCAGGATTTTCAACCTTACCTGTTCTAATTGGTTTATTTGCCATCTCCCAGTTACTAATGAATGTAGAAGAGTTGAAAAGCGCTATTCCTACAAATCAAGCTACTTCCAACATGAAGAAATTAATCCGCATTCCTTACGGGCAAGTATTTGTTGATATTTTTCAGGAAAAATGGAATGTGCTTCGTTCCTCTGTCATTGGCTGCTTTATCGGATGCCTTCCTGCTGCTGGAGCAGAATCTGCTACCTTTATTAGTTATGATCAAGCTAAAAAGTTTGGAAAGAATAAAGCGAAATTTGGGAAAGGTCATCCTGGTGGAATCGTCGCTTCGGAAAGCTGTAATAATGCGGTTGCTGGCGGAGCCTTTATTCCAACAATCACTTTAGGGATACCTGGTGATGTCGCACAAGCAGTAATGATTGGTGCATTAATTTTGCATGGAATTAATCCTGGACCGGCATTATTTACCCAACAGCCTATTTTAGTAAATTCCATCTATGTTGTTATTATCCTTAGTGCCATTTCCATCTTTTTCATCCAAACATTGCTGTTGCCTGTCTTCACAAAAATTACAGCTATTCCTAAATCGTTAATGGTACCTTGTATTTTGGTTATCAGTACTGTCGGCGCTTTTGCTCTTAATAACCAGCTATTCGATGTCATGCTTGTATTCATTTTTGGATTAATTGGCTTTATTTTTCATAAAATAGATGTTCCTTTATCGCCGATTATTCTGGGACTAATTTTAGGACCAACATTGGAAAAGGAAATGACGAGAGCTTATCAAATGGACCCCAGCATCTTACCGTTTTTCACAAGACCAATCTCTCTTGTTTTCTTGATTCTTGCTGTTGGATCCATTATTTTCACAATTATTCAATTAAACAAAAATGGGAAGGTAAAAACTACTCCTTCCAATCATGAAGAATCACAAACTCATCTTTGATTTATCATGGATGAGTTTCCTTATTAAGCTGGATTCTCATAGAAGAAATAAGTCCATTCTTAAAAAACTAATTACAGACTGAAACTACATAGGGGGGAATAGACATGAAACAGTCAATAGTTGGGACAAAATCCATGGTTGTAAGTCCTCATTATCTAGCATCTTCTGCAGGAAATTCCATATTAGAAAAAGGAGGAAATGCCTTTGATGCGGCAGTAGCTGTTAGTGCTTGTCTAGCGGTTGTCTATCCACATATGACAGGACTTGGTGGTGATTCCTTTTGGTTAATGTACAATGCGAAAGAGAATAAGCTAGACGCTTATAATGGGAGTGGCCGCTCAGGAGCTAACATTACTCGCGCTCATTTTTCAGGTGAAGATGCTATTCCTTTTAGAGGGATAAGAAGTATTCTTACCGTTCCAGGTATGGTAGATAGCTGGGCTGCTGTATTGGAGAGGTACGGTACAATGACATTATCCGAAGTCTTTGCTCCAGCGATCCATTATGCAGAATTTGGATTTCCCGTTTCAAACGATCAAATTAAAAATACGTTTAAGAATATGGACATTCTGCAAGAAGATGAAGATATTGCAGCCATTTTCCTCAAGGAAAATGAAGTACCTAAAAGGAATGACAAATTTGTTCAAAAGGATCTTGCCAGTTCCTTAAAAGAAATTGCGCAAAAAGGGCGTAATGAATTTTATAAAGGAACATTAGCAGAAAAAATTGTATCCAGTTTACAAAGCAAAGGTGGATTATTAACAAAAGAAGATTTTTCCAATCATTATGGTAACTGGACGGAGCCTATCTCTTCTACTTATAGGGAATACACCATGTATCAAGTTCCCCCAAATTCACAAGGATTTGTTGGATTAATGGCATTAAATATTCTTGAAAACTTTGAACTACCTTCTATCCCACTTCATTCGTATCAGTACTATCATTTACTTATTGAATCACTAAAGCTAAGCTTCCAAGATCGCAACAAATATTTAACTGATCCGGATTTTCATGAAATTCCATTGGATCGCTTATTAAGCAAATCTTATGCAAAGGAATTGGCAGATACTATTTGTTTGGATCATACCAATGCCATTACTACCCAAAGTGTTGGCAATGATACTGCATATGCGGCAGTCGTTGATGGACAAGGAAATGCCGTTTCCTTTATTCAAAGCATTTATTTTGAATTTGGGTCTGGAATTGTTGCAAAAGACACTGGGATTATTTTGCAAAATAGAGGATCTTTCTTTTCCCTTGACGAGAATCATGTCAATTGTTTAGAACCAAACAAGCGTACTTTTCATACTTTAATGCCTGCTATGTCCTTTAAAGATGGAAAACCAATTGTGTTATACGGGACACAAGGCGGAGAAGGACAACCACAAACGCAAACAGCCATCATTACAAGAATGCTCGATTATGGTGTAGATCCTCAAACAGCCATTAATGAACCAAGATTTGTCTGGGGCAGAACTTGGGGAAATACAACGGAAGAATTAAAAATAGAAGGTCGTGTCTCAAAGGAAGTAAGAGATAAACTAAAACAGTCCGGTCATCTAGTGAAATGTGTAAAAGACTTTGATGATATCATGGGCCATGCCAATGCCATTCGCATTGATAGCCAAGGTTTCTTATATGGTGGAGTCGATCCAAGAAGCGATGGTGCTGCAATTGGACGTTAGGACTACTTAGATTTTACAGGTTCGTTCTTACCTGAACCTAGTATTAGTTCAGGTAAGAATGAAACCTTGAATTAGCGATGTAGACTTATTACTCGTCTACGTCATCTTTGTCATTAGCATCATTTTTATCTTCAATCATATCTTCGCCAGGATCATTATCATCGGTAGTTGGATCTAAATCCTCATCTGTATTTTCATCTGGCACATCTGTTTCGTTATCATTATCTAAATCTGTATCTGGAACCACATCGTCCGTATCTAAATCTGTATCTTCAATTGTTGTATCGTCATCTGGTGCTGGACTTTGATCATCATTGTCACCACAAGCTGTCAAAAGCATTGCAGATAACGCTGAAATACCTAATAACTTTATCCATTTATTCATTCGTTATACCCCTTTTCTTGATAAGTATCATGACCTTTAATTGGGTCAATAATTAGGTTATCCAAGAAAAGAAAATTATTACGCCTTATTCCTTAATTCCAATAATAAACAAAGATGTAAAGCTTCATTATACAAAAAAAGAGACGGAACTCCTATATGGTTTCCTATCCCTCTTCCTACTTTTTATGCTTCTTTTTTATCTCCTAGGGCAAACATGATTTCTGCTTCACAAGCAATTTCGCCATCAACTGTAGCAACGCATTTTCCCTTTCCAAAGTTTCCACGAACTCTTGTCATTTCTACTTCTAGACGAAGTTGATCTCCTGGATAAACTTGCTTTTTAAAGCGACAGCTATCTACCCCAGCGAAGAATGCAAGTCTCCCTTTATTTTCTTCCTTAATCAACATAGCAACTGCTCCAACCTGAGCTAATGCTTCTACAATCAGTACACCTGGCATTACAGGATACTCTGGGAAATGTCCATTAAAATACTCTTCATTTGCGGAAACATTTTTAATCCCAACTGCCTTTTTACCTTCTTCCACTTCTAAAATTCTATCTACTAATAAAAAGGGATAACGATGAGGAATAATTTCTTTAATTTGATTGATATCTAACATTTTGTGACCTCCTACTAATATGTGGTTATATATTATTGTACTAAATAATCCTATAAAAAAGGAAGGGATATCCCTTCCTTTTTTTAGATGTTTTTTTGAACGTGTTAATTTTTCGCCTACAGCATAAAAAATAATAAAAAATACAGATTATAAAAAAAGGGAAGTTGTATATTATCTTTACAAATTCCCCTCTTAGTTACTCTTCATTTATTAAATTTACAATATGCGTCCATGTATCTTTTTTAAAGGTATCACTTGCTTTTCCGTCTCCCATTACACTATACCCGATAACTGCTCCAGCTAGAAGGCTGACAGCCATTATTAAAATGATGACTATAATTCGTAGCCAAATAGGAAACAGACGAACTCTAACCCTTTGCTTAGAAGAGGCATTTTCTTCTGTATTTTTCTGCTCTTTCCGTTCTTCTTTTACCTGTTCTCTTGTCTTAACCATTTCCTGAC